>JBILUS010000052.1:0-9078 GCA_044370835.1 Cyanobium sp.
GGTCGGCGCGGAAGCAACGCCAGGCCTCATTGGCCTGGCCCTGGTGGTCGAAGCCCGGCACGTAGCTCCAGGCGCGCACGGCCCAGCCGCGGCTGGCGAGGGCCTCGAGCAGTCGCCGGTAGCTCAGCTGGGGGGTGGCGGCCAGGTAGCTGCCGCCGATGAATTCGATCCGGCCGTGTTCCCGGGCCGCCGCCCCCCCGGCAGACGGCAGGGCAGGACCGCCTGGATCGAGGCACCAGAGCGGGCCCTCCTGCCGCCAGAGCAGCTCAGCCAAGGCCGCTGATCCGCTTCAGGGCGGCGAGGGCTTCGCGGCGGTGGGCGGGACCATCGAGGAGGTTGTTGAAGACATGACGCACCGTTCCCTGGCCATCGATCACGTAGGTCACCCGGCCGGGCAGCAACCCCAGCACCGCGGGAACACCGAAGGCCTGCCGCAGGGCGTTGCCTCGGTCGACGAGCAGGGGGAAGGGCAGCTGGTGGCGGGCAGCGAAGCGGCGGTGGCTGGCGGCGTCATCGCCGCTCACCCCCCACACCTCAGCCCCGAGGGCCCGCAGATCGGCATAGCTGTCGCGGAAGGCGCAGGCCTCGGCGGTGCAGCCAGGGGTGTCGTCCTTCGGATAAAAGAACAGCACCAGCGGCCGGCCGCCGAGTTGATCGGAGCGATGCTCCACCCCGTCCCCGTCCGGCAGGGCGATCGCGGGAATGGAATCGCCGGGGGCAAGCGGTTGGGCCACGGGGCTCAGCAGGTTGGAGCAGCCTAGGAAGCCTGGCCTGGAGCCCGGTTCGCCCGCGATCAGGCCTGGGGGCGGATCTCCCCACTGCCACCCTTGCGGCATCTGGGACCATGGACCACACCGTGGTGGGGCCATGGCCGAGCAACCCAGTCTCTGGGATCAGGGCAATCTGCTGATGACACTCCCGGCAGCCCCTGAGCCGCCGGCAGCCCCTCAGCCGCCGTCGGTCCCCGAAACACTCCAGGGTCCAGGCCGCTCGGACCGTCCGGCAACCAGCCGCTCCGCCGCCCTGCCTGCTTCCTCCGCCCCGCCCGCTCCCACCATCAGCGGGGCGCCACCGCCAACCCTGGCCCTGCCATCACTGGCACCCCCGGGCCGACGCGGCAAACCATCCGCGCCGCAGCGCATCCTCATCCTCGACACCGAGACCACCGCCCTCACCCCCCAGCAGGGGCAGTGCATCGAGGTGGGGGCGGTGCTGTTCGATGTGCCCCATCGCGCCGTGCTGCAGCAGATCTCTTTTCTGCTGCCCTGCCAGGCCAATCCGGCCGAGGCGATCAACGGCATCCCAGCGGCGGTGACCCGGCTGGAGCAGCCGCGGGAGGCAGCCCAGGCCTGTTTTCTGGCCCTGGTGGAGGCTGCCGAGGCGATCGTGGCCCACAACGCGGCCTTCGACCGCCAGTGGTTCGGCCAGGGTGGCCTGCCGGAGCTGGACCGTCCCTGGATCTGTTCGATGGAGGAGATCCGCTGGCCGGCCGATCGCCAGCTGCGGCCGACCCCCTCGGTGCGGGACCTGGCCCTGGCCTACGGCGTGCCGGTGTGGGCTGCCCACCGGGCGCTCACCGACTGCCACTACCTGGTGCACGTGTTCGAGCGCTGTGAGGAGCTTGAGGCGCTGCTGGTGGCAGCCCAGGAACCCCGCCAGCTGTACCGGGCCCGCTTGTCCTATGCCGAGCGTCACCGCGCGCGGGAGGCGGGCTTCCGCTGGAACGATCCGGTGAGCGGCGCCTGGACCCGCCGCCTCACCCAGGCCGAGGCGGAGGCGCTGCCATTCCCTGTGGTGCCGGTGGAGGCCGAGGTGCCGGCCTTCCTGCCCCACACCGCCTGAAGGCGGCAGGACCGCGGTAAAGATTTGGTTCCACTCTCCGAAGCGCACCGGCAGATCGGGGCCGGATCCGCCCCCCGCCTCCACGCTGTGGGGAGCCGATCCCGGAGTTCGCCATGCGCGGTCCTCCCCCACCGCCCCCGCCTTCGGCCGCGCCGGATCCCCTGGTCGAGCGGCTGCGCCGCTGGCAGGCCGTGCGCACCTGGGCCCGCCTGATCCGAGAAGCCGAAGCCCTGTGGCGGGTGGATGTGCGCGAACTGCATCGGCTGGCCGCCCATGAACTGGTTCAGCTGGTGCAGGAGGTGCCGCCCCGCCTGCGCGGCCGTGTCAATCTCTGGTTGAAGCGTCTCCACGTCGCCACGCGTCTGCACTGATTCCTCCGCCGGGGGGTCTGCCCTTCCGTCCCTGGCCAGCGCCCATGAGCAGCAGCGAACCGCCATCCCCGCCCCCGCCGGGCACCCCCTACAGCACCGTTCCCTACGCCAGACCCGCGCCAGGCCGTGAGGCGGCGCCCCCCGCTCCCGCCGCGGAAGCTGGAAGCCCGGCACCGGCCGCGGCGGTGCGGCTGCCGGCCCGCCAGGCCTGGATCGCCCGGAGCCTCTCGATCGGGGGCCTGGCCCTGCTGGCCTTCACCCTGGTGCCGCTCCTGTTCGCAGCGCTGCCGCCACGGCCCACGGCCCCCGACTGGCTGCTGCAGCAGCTGCGGGGCCTGCTCGGGGCCTGCTCGGGGCCTGCCCCAGCCTGCTGCTGGGGGCTTTGCTGGTGAGTGTGGCCCAGCTCTTCGATCCCTACAACCTCGACCTGCGTCAGCGGGCCGACTGGCTCCATGGCGTGTCCCGCTGGTTCGGCCTCGCCCTGCTGCTGCTGCTGCCCTTGTTGCCGCTGCTCGGCTGGCAGGACCTGCGCGGCCAGGATGCTCAGGAGCGCCAGGGCATCGACGAGCTCCGGGGCCATCTGACAGCCCTCCAGGCCAGCCGCAACGCTCCCGAGCTCCAGGCGGCGGCGGCGGCGGTTCCGCAGGGGGAGCCATTGCCGGCCTTCACGGCCCCGGAGTTCGACGCCACCGGCAGCCGCGCCGTCGAGGCGCTGCAGGGACGGATCAACCTCGCCGCCAACGCTCTCAATGAGACCATGGCCAGCCGCTTCAAGGCCCTGCTGGCCCACTCCCTCCGCGATGGCCTCCAGGCCGTGGTGATGGCCCTGGCCTTCCTGGCGATCTGAGGCAGTTCCCAAACTCGACCCAGTGCCGGCGACGGCTCGGTGGAAGCCGGGCCACAAAAAAGCCGTCCCAGGGAAGAGACGGCAGGGAAGGGTGTACTCAGGCCGGTGAATCAATCGGAGCGGCGGGATTTGAACCCACGACCCCCACTACCCCAAAGTGGTGCGCTACCAAGCTGCGCTACGCCCCGGCATAGCGAAGCTATCACAGTGGCTTGGCCCTTCCGCCCAGGGCCTTCTGCCGCTTCCGCAGGTGCCGCAGCAACCGCGCCGTGAGCCGGTCGCGACCCAGGCCGGCGTAGCCGCGAATCCCTTCGCCGCGCGCCAGCAGGCGCATCTGGGCGAGGTTGAGGGTGGCCAGCCGCAGCTCCGGCAGCCGCCCCCAGGCTCCCGAGGGGATCGGCAGGTCGCTGCCGGTGCGCCCATCCCGGAAGCCGAACAGGGCACCTCCAGCCATCCATTCGGGCACCAGCACAAACAGCACCGCCAGCAGGCCGTAGAGCTCCACCAGGCCCCGGGGGAGGGGGTGAAGCTGGCGCCGGGGGGCTGGGGTCGGATCCTCGGCCATCAGATCACGGGCGGGGCTGGGCGGCCGGCGGGCGTCTCCCGCCACAGCATGGGGTCGCGCGCCGGGCCGGGGGTGCCCTTCACGAACCAGAACACCAGGGCGAAGCAGAGGGCCACGGTGGCCACCAGGCCAAGGATCACCACACGGTCGGGGAGCGGCTTCATACCTCTTCAGTGCGGGTGCAGGTGAACCGCTGCGGTAATTGTTCCAGGGTGAGCTCGTCGCCGCTGAGGATCAGGCGCAGGTTCTCGTTGCGGTAGCGCAGGCCCGGTTCCCCATCCCGCTCGCGGAACAGGGTGAAGCGCACCCCTGCAGCGAAGAGCGAGGCCTGGCTGTCGTTGCGTTCCACCACCACCGTGCCCTGCTGCGGGCAGATGAAGCGCTGACGCACGTCGTAGTTCTCCCACCAGGGGGAATTCATCGGTCCTGGTTGGGCCAGGGCGGCACGCCCCCCCAGCACCGCTGCGGTGGGGACCAGCTCCGGCAGGTGCAAGGCCAAGCCTGTGGCCAGACCGAGGGCCCGGCCACACGCCCACCGCCGCCCGCCTCTCATGGCTGGAGGATCGGCGTGTTGTCTCCCCGCAGCACGCAGTGCGGCACCGACCAGTCGTAGGCCTCCCACACCGTTGGTGGTAGCCGGAAGCTGGCCCCGGCGAAGGACTCCAGCGCCACGCCGCTCGGTTGGGCGGAGCAGTAGGGCCGGCTGCCCGGCTTGGCGAGGTACTGCTGGTGGTAGGTCTCGGCGGGGTAGAAGGTTTTGTCGGGGGCGATTTCGGTGGTGATGGCCCCGTAGCCACGCTCAGCCAGGGCGGCCCCGTAGCCAGCGCGGCTGGCGCTGGCGAGCTCCAGCAGGGCCGGATCGTTCACGAAGATGGCCGAGCGGTACTGGCTGCCGCGGTCGTTGCCCTGGCGGTCGCCCTGGGTGGGGTCGTGGCATTCCCAAAAGAGCTTGAGCAGGTCGGCGAAGCCGATCCGCTCGGGATCCCACACCACCCGCACCACCTCGGCATGGCCGGTGCGGCCGCTGCAGACCTGTTCGTAGCTCGGGGCGGGACGTTCCCCGCCGGCGTAGCCCACGGCGGTGGTGACCACGCCAGGTAGGCGCCAGAAGCCTTTCTCCGCTCCCCAGAAGCAACCGCAGCCGAACAGGGCCTCCCCCTGATCCGGGCCAGCCGGTGCCGTGATCGGGGTGCCCAGCACGGCGTGGAGGACCGGTTCCGCTGACGTGGCCGCCGGGGCACGCTCCGGTCGGTCGCCGGCCAGAAGGTCGCTGAACAGGTTGCTGAACACGGATTGGGAACGGCTGCGGGTCTGGGTCGCGAAGGAGGCGGCGTTCCAGCACAAAAATGCCGGAGGGGGCTCCATCGAGACGACTCAGCCTAGGGGCGCCCTCAGGAGGGCCGATCCGGCACCAGGGCGATGTGGTTCAGCAGGGTGGTGGTGAAGGCGAACAGCAGGAAGGGCAGCGAGAGCACCAGGATCAGGCCCACGCCCACCAGGGCGAAGATCGGCTTGGAGGCCCCCATCAGGGCCAGGCCCGCCGCCAGGCTCACGAAGATCACGCCCATCCAGATCAGGATCTGGGCGTAGATGTCGCCGAAGGTGAGGGTGCAGCGGAGGTTGTAGGGCTGGCCATTGAGGGCCGTTGTGGGTGCCATGGGGGGTCAGGAGCCGCGGAGGGCGTGCGGCGCGTGGTTCCAGTGAAGCGAGCCGCGCCGGCGGCGGGGACTTCAGGCAACAACAGTTCAGCAGCCCCGAGGGGGGATTGGACAGCGATCGGGATGGTGGGCCTCAGGCGGCGCCCTGGAGGCGTTCAGCCTCCTCCCGTTCCCACAGCCGCCGGTAGGCCCCGGGGCGCTCCAGCAGCCGGTTGTGGTGCCCCTCCTGCACCAGCCTTCCCTCCTCCAGCACCAGGATGCGGTCGCAAGCGGCGGCGGCCGAGAGCTGGTGGCTGATCATCAGCACGCTGCGGTTGCGCTGCTGGCGCACCTCCGCCAGGATCCCGGCCGCGGTGGCATTGTCCACACTGGCCAGGGCATCGTCGAGCACCAGCAGGGGGGCCTCCACCAGCAGGGCGCGGCCCAGGGCGGTGCGCTGCCGCTGGCCGCCGCTGAGGGTGATCCCCCGCTCCCCCACCAGGGTGGCGTAGCCATCGGGAAAGCCCCGCACATCGGCATCGAGCCGGGCCTGACGCGAGGCCGTTTCCACCCGCTCCTGGGAGGCTTCCGGCTCGCCGTAGCGAAGGTTGTCAGCCAGGGTGGCGGTGAACAGGTAGCCCTCCTGGGGCACCAGGGCGACCTGGCGGCGCAGGTCCGCCAGGGCCAGCTCGGTCACGTCCACGCCGTCGAGGAAGAGCTGGTCCGGATCCACCTCCACCATCCGCCCCAAGGCGCGGGCCAGGGTGGTTTTGCCGCAGCCCACCGGGCCCACCACCGCCACCAGCTCCCCGGCCTCGATCCGGAAACTGAGGTTGTCAAGGGTCGGCCGGCTGCTGCCCGGGTACCGCACCGTGAGCCCGCGGGCCTCCACCACCCCGCGGGCGGGCACGGCCGGGGGGCGCGGCTGTGGCGGCGACACCACGAGAGGCTTGCGGTGCAGCAGGGCCTCGATCCGGTCGAGGCTCACCTGGCCGGTCTGGAAGCTGTTGAGGGTGAAGCCCAGCAGGGCGGTTGGGAAGACCAGCCGTTCCACATAGAGGATCAGCGCCACCAGATCGCCGATCGTGAGCCGGCCGCTCTCCAGCTGGCCACTGCCCACCGCCAGCAGCAGCAGCAGGCTGATCGAGGCGATGCCCTCCAGCAGGGGAAACAGGGTGCTGCGGGTCCGGCCCAGGTTGAGGGCGGCATCGCGGTAGAGGCGGTTGCGCCCCTCGAAGGCCTCCTGCTCCATGGCCTCCTGGCCATAGATCTTGATTGCGCCGATGCCCGAGAGGTCCTCCTGGATCAGGTCGCTCAGCTGGGCCAGGGCCTCCTGCTGGCGGCGCTGCTGCTTCATCATGCGGCCGCCGAACAGGCGCACCGTGATCAGCATCAGGGGGTAGAGCCCCAGGGCCACCAGGGTGAGCAGCGGATCGATCGCCAGCATCGCCGGCACGGTGAGGGCATAGGCCAGGGCGGTGTTGGTGAGGCTGAGCACGGCAAAGCCGAGCAGGCGGCGCACGTTTTCCACATCGCTGGTGGCGCGGCTGATCACCTCGCCGCTGCCGGTGGTCTGCACCCAGCCCGGCTCCTGACGCAGCAGGTGGTCGAAGATCTGCTGCTTGAGATCCGCCTCCACCTGGCGGCCCACCCCGAACACCAGCATCCGCGACCAGAGCCGCACCAGGCCCATCACCGTGGCCAGGCTGATGATCAGGGCTGCGCTGCGCAGCACATCAGCCAAGGCGAAGCCGCTATGCAGCCCGTCGATGGCATTCCGCACCAGCAGCGGCAGGCTCACGCCGAGCAGATTCACCACCACCAGGGCTGCGGCCCCCATCACCACCGCCCGGCGGTGGGGCCTCAGGTAGTGGAGGATCCGTTGCAACCGCGGGGGCAGCATGGCTTTGGGGCGGCTGGGGAGAGCGCCTAACCTACGCAGCCCGACCGGTCGGCCATGGACGAACAGAGCCACCCCCTCCACGCGATCGACCGCCAGGTGCTCGACGGTCTGCTGGCGGTGGAGGCACCCGCCGAGCAGCATCTGGTGGATGCGGCCCGCCTGCTCAACCGCTACGACGGGTTCCCCGGCGTCCGGGATCTCCAGGACGATCTGGCCCGGGTGCTGCGGCTGTGGGGGCTGAGCCGGCCGGAGCTGCAGGCCCGCACCCGCGCGATCTGGGCGGCAGGGTTCCGGCCCGGGCTGGCGGTGGGCGGCGAGGCGGTGGGCTCTGGCTTCGACACGGCCGATGAGGTGGCCTGAGTTCCACAAGCCGATCCTCACAAGCCTGGGCGCAGGGATGGTCAGATCAGCCCCGCACGGGCGATAGTGGAGATGTCCCCATCACCCGGCCCGGTGTGCCTGCACCCGGGCTTTTTTTCTGACCATTCGCCGGCCGCCTCCCTCGGTCTGCCGTCTCCCTGCCGCCCTCACCCTGCTCGCCGCCCCGCCGGGGTTCTGAAGCGATGACCGCAACTCCCGTTTGGCCCCGACTCCTGGAGCAGCTGCTGGCGGGCCAGGACCTCGAGCCCGTCCAGGCCGCCGCCCTGATGGAGGGTTGGCTGGCCGGCGCGGTCGAACCGGTGCTCACCGGCGCCCTGCTGGCCGCCCTGCGGGCCAAGGGGGTGGGAGCCCCCGAGCTGGCGGCGATGGCGGCGGTGCTGCGGGAGGCGGCCCCCATCCCCCTCGGCCGGCCCGATCGGCCCCTGGTCGACACCTGCGGCACCGGCGGCTCAGGGGTGGAGAGCTTCAACATCTCCACCGCTGTGGCCTTCACCGCCGCCGCCTGCGGGGCGGTGGTGGCCAAGCACGGCAACCGCAGCGCCAGCGGTCGGGTGGGGTCGGCCGATGTGCTGGAAACCCTCGGTCTCGATCTGGCGGCCCCGCCCGAGCGGGTGGTGGCGGCCCTCACCACCGCAGGGGTCACCTTCCTGTTCGCGCCCGGCTGGCACCCCGCCCTGGTGGGCCTGGCGCCCCTGCGCCGCAGCCTGGGGGTGCGCACCGTGTTCAACCAGCTCGGCCCCCTGGTCAACCCCCTGCGGCCCGAGGCCCAGGTGCTGGGGGTGGCCCGGCCCGACCAGCTCGATCCGATGGCCGGGGCCCTGGCCTTGCTGGGCCAGCGCCGGGCCGTGGTCGTTCACGGCGATGGTGGGCTCGATGAGGCCACCCTCAGCGGCCCCACCAGCCTGCGCCTTGTGGAGGACGGCCAGGTGCGCAGCGACAGCCTCGATCCAGCGGCCCTGGGTCTGGAGCCGGCCCCCCTCGAGGCCCTGCTGGGGGGCGATCGCGAGGCCAACGCCGCCATCCTGAAGGCGGTGCTGCAGGGCGCTGGCAGCCGCGCCCAGCGGGAGGTGGTGGCCCTCAACACCGCCCTGGTGCTCTGGGCCGCCGAACTGGTGCCCAGTCCGGCCGAGGGCCTGCCGCTGGCCCTGTCGGCCCTGGCCGCCGGCACCCCCTGGCAACGCTTTGAGCAGCTCCGGGCCGCCCTGGGGTCCGCCGCTGGGGGATGATCGGCCCAGGCCCAGGCCCCGCCGCCACCCCGTCCCAGGCCCTCCCCACGTCCCGGTCCATGGCCCTGAGCAGCGACCCAACCCCCAGCCCCGCCCCTGCTGCCGCCAGCGCCCCGGCCGCCCCGGCCCTGCTGGTGCTCGCCGATGGCACCGTGCTGCGGGGCCTGGCCTTCGGGGCCCGGGGCACCGCCATCGGCGAGGTGGTCTTCAACACGGGCATGACCGGCTACCAGGAGGTCATGACCGACCCCAGCTACGCCGGCCAGCTGGTGACCTTCACCTACCCCGAACTGGGCAACACCGGCG
>JBILUS010000011.1:0-82411 GCA_044370835.1 Cyanobium sp.
CCCTGGGCGATCAGCTGCTCGGCGGTTTTGAGCTTGCGGATGATCTGCTCCGCAGTGTGCCTGGTGCGTTTCATGGTGAAGTCCCCGGCCCAGTCTGGCCGGCTGAGGACTCTCATTCACCCTGGACCGGTTTTCGGGGTCCACGTCAAACGTGCTGGCAGCACTATCGAACCTTTTCCAGGCCAGGTATCAGTTGCTCACGGCAGCCTGAGCATGGGAATGGTGTGCTGAAAAAACGGGATTCAGCCTCCATAACCAGTCCCAGGAGGCTGGGAATGAGCCCATAAAGCCAACATCGGGCAACATCGGAGGCAAATCACGGACAAAACAGCATTACTTGAGCTCTGCGGCGGCTCAGACCCCGATTGCCCAGAGCCTCCCTAATTCATAAGCCCTACCGCCAAGTTCATACTTCTGGGTGGGACGGCTGCTGGCGGCGAGGCTTGCTGGCCATGGGGGCGCTGGAGGGCTGGTATTTGCTTCCAAGGTCCAGGGGTTCCAAGGCGTGGGTGCCGCTGGGCCGCCAGCAACGAACCCAAAAACCAAAAAAACCTCTCCCCCGATCAGGGAAAGAGGTTTTGGCCTGGGGCCCTAAGGAGACTCAGGGCCTATCAATGCGGCTGAACTCAACCGGCAGTGAAGGAAGCGCCAACTGTTTTGGTAGCTGAGATGCGCTTCCTCAGCTTGCGGCTGAAGCCGAAGGCTGCTGCGGCGCCAAAGAGAGGTAGGGGGCCGGGGACGGGTTGGATGAGTCTAGCTTGCGCCCAGGTGTAGGAGACGCCGGCTGTCGCACACCCGACGAGGTTCGGCGTCGGCCACCGTCGAACATCTATGCAAGGACCGCCAGAATAAGCGAAGAAAGGGCCATATCCGGCACCATTATTACCACCGGGTATCCCAAGCCCACTGCCCACCGCCGTTGCAAACGCTTGTGCTAGTCCCCCGTTTGCACCAGAGCCGGTCCACCAAGGCTGCACAACTAATATCCGGGTGGTGTCGTTGTTGGGTGCGTTCCCAGGGGATACGAACGACGCATCACCCGTAATGGTGGTCACATCCCATTGCTGGCCGTTGACAGTCACAACCAAGGCTTGGGCTTGTCCGGCACCCAGCACGCCCACCGCCACAGCAGCACCAAAGGCTGAATTGAGAGCTGCCTTGCCTAGCGCTGCCCTAAATCGGGCCAGGGAGCAAGGGGGGCGTGTCTCGGTGAGACTCATTGTTCTGTAAGCACTGGTCAGGCTGAGCAGTTGTGCTCATTGGTATCGTAGCGCAAGCGAGCGAGGTCTGTAGCTGTGGGGTAGGGATCTCCTACAGGCTTCTCGGCCGTAGGCTCTGAGCAGCGCCAGCTCCCTTCAAGCCAGCGGCTACCCCGCCGCCAAACAGGACTTCAGGGCATCGCTCTAGGCGGGGCCGGCGGCGGGCGCGGCCCGGCGCTGTGGCTGCTGGCAGGGATCGCTGGGCTTCGTTCCGGCTGGCCGGATGCGCCAACCGGCTGATCGCGACCTGGGCGACCAGCTCCTGGTGTGGCCCTTACCCTGATTCCCGCATACTCTCCGGGGCCCCGGTCCATGGGCGCTCCGCTGCGGTGGATCAGCTCCCCTGCTCAAGACGGAAGCAGCACCCTGGGCGGCAGGTTGAGGAGCTGGATCCGCCGGACCAAGCCCTTGTCGTCGCAGGAGCGCCGGCCGGAGCCGCCGAACGATCCAACCTAGATTTAGGGATTAGCCGTGCTGGCCTTGGCCGATCGATCGGCGGACTGGGTGGATCAGGCCCTGCGGGATTTGGAGCAGGCGGAACAGTCGATGCAGGCCGCTCGCCATGAATGGGCCTGTTTCGCCGCTCATCAGGCGGTGGAGAAGGCGCTGAAGGGGCTGAATCTGGCCCTGGGCCAGCAGGCCTGGGGTCACACCCTCACCCGGCTCTGGGCGGTGCTGCCGCAGCAGGATTGGCAGCCGCCGCCGCCCGAAGGCCTCGAAGACCGGCTGCGGCTGCTGGATGGCTTCTATATCCCCACCCGCTATCCCGATAGCTATCCGGAAGGCACTCCGGGTGAACACTTCGGCAGACTGCAGAGCGAGCAGGCCCTCCTTCATGCCCGTGCCATCACTGAGTGGATCCGTGCAGCGCTGGCCAGCCGCCGCTGAGGTGCTGGAGCAGGCGGGGCGTTGGGCCGCCCTGCAGCGCAGCGGCCATCCAGACCTACTGGCGGTGGGTGTTTTCGGCTCCTACGGCCGCGGCACAGCCGGCGTTGGCAGCGATCTCGACCTGTTGCTGATCCTGCAGCGCTGCGATGAACCGATCTGGAACCGGCTGCGCCGCTGGGATACCGGTTCGTTGCCGCTGGCCTGCGATCTGCTGGTGTACAGCCTGGAGGAATGGCGCAACCTGCCGCGCTGGAATCTCAAGCTGGCGGAGGCGTTGCTTCGTGATACCCGCTGGCTGGGGGGAATGCCAGAGCCCCCCGGCCAGCTGCCGGCATCGCCGTTAGCCTGAATCCCTGCACACCCGCCTGGCCCGCAACGCCGAACTCCCCTTTCAGATCAAGACCTGGGCCCGTGCCACCGGCAACTGGAAGGCATTTGACAGCTCCACCGGCTTCCGCCTGCCCGACAACTCCGTGCTCAGCCCCGATCAACGCCGTGGCTTCGCTCCCCTCTGCCCCGATCCGGTTGGTGGAGCAGCCCGTAGCGATGGCCAGCCCAAGAACCTGGTGCCCATCCACCGGTTGCTTCGGAGCGCACGACCTCGAGCAACACCTGGCGAAACGCGGATTGCCACAGGTGAGGCAAGCGCCGATCGGGATCCTGCCGCCTCAGCGCAGCCAGGCCTCCGTGCAGGTGGGACATTCGCTGTCCGCTGGGAATCCCGACTAACCTCATGGACTGATCAGTGAAGCGAGGCCATGATCCCCAGCAGCGCTTCCCTGCGTCGGCGGCTCGAGCGCCTTACCCCTGAGCAGCGCGCACAGGTGAACGTGCTACTTGGGACTCTGGAGAAACAGGCTGGGCCTGGGTCCCCGTCCCCGCGCCAGCCGGGGGGCCTGCTGGGCACGATGCACACCCACGTTGATTTCGATGCACCCCTGGCAGAGGAGTTTCTGATTCCTTGAGAGCTTCCAGGCTGCTGCTGGATACCAGTGTGCTGATTTGGTGGCTGGCGGAACCGAACCGCCTTGGCCCTACGGCCAGCGCCGCCATTGCCGAGCCGGCGAACCAGATCTACTGCAGCGTGGTAAATCTCTGGGAGATTCAGATCAAAGTGAAGCTGGGAAAGCTGGATCTGCGATCAATTGCCTACCCCCCACAAGGATCCTTTCGATCGCCTCCTGATCGCCCAGGCCATTGAGGAACAGCTCACCTTGGTGAGCGTGGATCCAATGATGGCCCGCTACCCGCTGGCGGTGCTGGGTTGAGGTCGACAGTCCTGGCCCCAACGGCGCCAAGATCCCCGATCAGGATGGTGGTGACGAGCAGCAGCATCAGCGAGGCCTTCACGGACGGGATACCAACAGCCGGGCCTTTGGGATCTGCCCCATGGCCAATCACCTGCATCTGCTGCTGCAGCCGCCGCAGGGGAGCGACCTGCCACGGATCATGCAGTGGTTGGTGGGTGCTGGCCACGCTGCGCACCATCCACGCCAACCCGAAGGCGGCCGGTGTGCGCAACGGGTTCTATGACCCCTACAGCAACGACGGGCACGACGAGGGGCTGGCGGGGGATGGCTTGAGCGAGGGGCACCCGCCCGTTCCAACCGGGGCTGGTGGCGGCCCTACCGCAGGATTGGCAGCAAGAGGCCGAGCATTTCAGACGTGTGAATGGAAGCAGGCCAAGACCCACAGGGCCAAAACCCGAGGGCTTCGGGGCGCGATGGGATCAGAACCAAATCAACCGGCCATGAGCGGTGGCCAGAAAAAGAGCACCGGGGTGTAAAAAAGGGGAATGAATTCGGTGCAAGTAGGCCAGAAAACCGATTCCAGCCCTGCCCTGCCCATGGCTTGCCGCAGCCGCAATCAATGCCCAGCATGGTGCCAGGTATTGACGACAGCCGCACAAGACCCAAAAAGGCCAGCAAACGAAGCGCAGGGCCTGCTTCTGGTGCTGCCCTCAAACGGCAGTGGCGGAAGCACCAACTGCTTTGCTCACTTTGATCCGCTGCCTCAGCTTGCGGCTGAAGCCGAAGGCAGCGGCGGCGCCAAAGAGAGGGAGGGGGCCAGGGACGGGTGGGACAAGATCAGCTTGGGCCCAAGTGTAGTTGGTATTATTTAAATTACCAAAATTAACGGCGCATTGGGCTGAGCCAAAACCCCAAGTGCATGAGTTAACGCTGGTTCCACCTGTAGCAAACTTAATGCCGAAGAGTGGCCCAAAATCTCCAGAGAAGTTGGGAAATCCAAGTGCTGAATTTATCGCAGTGGCGAACTGACTGGCTAGGGACTCGCTACCCCACCAAGGCATCCGCCCCGGGGCGGGCGGAGTGGCAAATGTAGCCGAATTGGCATTGTAACTTCCCTGAAAAGTGGTCACGTTCCAGTTTTGACCACCAACGTTCACAACCACGGCTTGCGCTTGACCGGCACCCAGCATGCCCACCACCACACCAGCACCAAAGGCTGATTTGAACGCTTTTTTGCCTAGCGCCGCCCTAAGCCGGGCATGGGAATAGTGGGGGGTCTCAGTGAGACTCATTGCGCCGAAAGCTGTGGTCAGATTGAGCAATTAACCTCATCGGTATCGTAGCGCAAGCGAGCGAGTTCTGTAGCTGTGGGGTAGGGATCTCCTACAGGCTTCTCGGCCACAGGCCCTGAGCAGCGCCACCGAACTCCATGCCAGCGGCTACCCCGCCGCCAAACAGGACTTCAGGGCATCGCTCTAGGCGGGGCCGGCGGCGGGCGCGGCCCGGCGCTGTGGCGGGTGAGGGGATCGCTGGGCTTCGTTCCGGCTGGCCGGATGCACCAACCGGCTGATCGCGACCTGGGCGACCAGCTCCTGGGATCCCCCTTAACCTGAAACCCTGCACCCTCTCCGGGCCCCCGGACCCACGGCCCATGCTCGCTCCGCTTCTCCCCCTGGAGACCCCGTCCGGCGAGGTATGCGGCGCCGGGCTGTCGGAGCGTCTCAGCCTGCCCGCTTCGCTTTGCGCTGGCCTGCGGTTCACCCCCGAGCAGTTCGCCGGGCTGTGCCAGGCCAATCCAGACGCCGTGCTGGAGCTGGCCGCCGATGGTTCCCTGATCCTGATGACCCCCACCGGAAGTGATACAGGCGCCCGCAATGGCGAGCTCTTCTTTCAGATCAAGACCTGGGCCCGTGCCACCGGCGGCTGGAAGGCGTTCGATAGCTCCACCGGTTTCCGCCTGCCGGATAACTCCGTGCTCAGCCCCGATGCCTCGTTGGTGGCTCTCGATCGCTGGCAGGCCCTCAGCGCCGAACAACGCCGTGGCTTCGCCCCCCTCTGCCCCGATCTGGTGGTGGAGCTGGCAAGCCCCAGCGACGAAGGCCCCCGCGGTCTCACCGCCCTGCGCCAGAAAATGGCCGCCTATCAGCGCAATGGCGCCCGCCTCGGTTGGCTCTTGATTCCGGCGGAGCGGGCGGTGGAGATCTGGGAACCGCTGGCCGATTCCCCGGCCCAGCCGCGGCGGCTCGAAGCGGCCAGCCGCCTCGATGGAGATCCTCACTTCCCAGGGCTGGCGGTGGATCTTGAAGAGATCTGGGCGGACTGAGGCAGCAGTCTGTGGGCCGTGATCCATCAGCAGACTCCAGCTCCAGCGGCCTGGGCAAAGGGGGCCGCGGGCTAGGGGCGCCAGGTCAGCAAGTTTTGCCGTGGCATGGCGGCGTGCAGGTGGCGGCCCTAAGGCACGGGAATGAATTGGATGCTCAAGAAAGCGATGGAGCCTTCTGCGCAGTCCTGGATAGCCCTATGGTGCCGCTGCGGTGCCGACCCTATGGGCCGGGTTTCCTGGCAAGATCCGGAAAAAGCTGCAGCAACTTGCGATCGAAGGTCAGCAGCGTGCAATTGAGCTGCCGTGCCAGTACGACGAATTCGGCGTCGTACGTGGAGCAGCCCGTAGCGATGGCCAGCCCTAGAACCTGGTGCCCATCCACCGGTAGCTCATTCAGCTCAAAGCGCTCCAGCGCCTTCTGCCAGAGAGCAAGGGCTTGCTCAGGTGTGGCCAGATCGGCGCGCACGACCTTGAGCAGCACCTGGCGAAACTCGGATCGCCACAGTGGAGGCAAGCGCCAATCGGAATCCTGCCGCAACAGCTCAGCGACGTCGGCGTTGGCGGCGGTGGGCAGCATCAGGGCTGCCACCACGTTGGTGTCGACAACGGTGGTCAATGGCTGTCGCGTTCAGTGGCCGCCACCAACTCATCCAAGCGGATGGGGTCACCCTTGATCTCCGCCCGCAGGGCTTCCACCTGCTGCAACCAGGTCTCTATATCGATGTTTGAAGCGCTCTGGCGCCTCAGGCAGTCCACTAGCTCGCTGTTAAGGCTGCGGCCATGGGCACGGGCGCGCTGCTGAAGGCGGGAGACCACCTCCTCGGGGAGGTCATAAAGGGTGAGTGTGGCCATCGCGCCAGACCTCCTGACTGCTCGAACGATCAAACCAGTGTGGCAGCGCCTGCCAGGTTTCAGCCTGCCTTGATCCTCCGTTCTCTGGCGGGGTGTTGACTGAGGTCCAGCAGCGGATGTCGCTGGAGCGCGGGTGCTGGCTACGCAGCGCACCATCCACGCCAACTCGAAGGTGGCCGGGGCGCGCAAGCGGTTCCATAACCCAAGTAGCAACGACGGGCACGACGAGGGGCTGGCGGGGGATGGCTTGAGCGAGTGGCACCCGGCCTTTCTGCCGGGCTGGGGGCAGCAAGCTGCTGGGCCATGATCCATCAGCAGGCTCCAGCTCCAGTGGCCTGGGCAAAGGGGGCCGCCGGCCAGTGGCGCCAGGCCAGCAAGTTTTGCCGTGGCATGGCGGTGGGCTGGTGGCGGCCCTACCGCAGGATTGGCAGCAAGGGGCCGAGCATTTCAGACGTGTGAATGGAAGCAGGCCAAGACCCACAGGGCGAAAGCCGTAGCGGCAACAGAAGCAATTGGCCTCCTCTCCATTGGCATCGACAATCAGGGCGTAGCCGCCCAGGGACTCCTGCTGAGCTGAGGGTATGGCAAAAAGCAGTACTGGGTCGAGGGGCCACGCCTTCAGCCGGAGGGAGGGCAGTCGTTGATGACCTGCAATCGCTGCTCGGTGTTGATGGGGATCTGGTCGTGAAGGATGCGCACACCAATCCCTGCCAAGAAGTGCCTTGCTGCACCAAGGTCCGAGGGCCCGAAGGCCTGGGTGCAGCGGGGCTGAGCAAGGAACCCTAAAAACCAAAAAACCTTTCCCCCGATCAGGGGAAGAGGATTTGGCTTGGGGCTCTAACGAAACTCAGGGCCGATCGATGCGGCTGAACTCAAGCGCCAGTGGAAGTAGCACCAACTGATTTGATGACGTTGATCCGCTTCCTCAGCTTGCGGCTGAAGCCGAAGGCGGCAAGAGCACCGAAAAGGGGCAGGGGGCCGGGTGTAGAAACAATCTCTGTGGCCTGGGCCCAAACTCTGGAAAAATCAACTGGGGTACTCGAGATAACGGTTAAACCGCCATTAGTGCTGAAGAAGAGACCTACTCGATCATCACTGACACCATTGGCGAAGAGGGGCCCACATGAACCGCCAAAGCCGCAACCCGGAAGCTCACCCACATTAACTTGGGCGTTGGGATAACCTAAAGCCCCACCCAGAGCTGTGGCGAAGAGGTTTGCCAAAGGAAGCCCCACCGAACCAGTTTGACCAACCCAGGGCATAACCCCACCATTGGAGGGCAGGGCAAACTTGGCAATGTTGTCATTGTAGGTACCAGTAAATGTAGTCACATCGTATAGCTTGCCGTCGACTGTAATCACTAATGCATGGGCTTGGCCAGCCGTGAGCACCCCCGTCGCCACAGCAGCGCCAAAAGCTGCTTTGAGGACTGTTTTGGCTAGCGCCGCCCTAAACCGGGCTCGGGAATGGGGGGCAGAGATTGCAGTAAGACCTATTTGGCTATAAGCCATTGACAGTTGAGGTAACTCAATTCTGCTTACTGCAGCACCAGCGCACGCGTCCGGCCTCATTGGGCTGTGAATCCCCTCACGGGCTTCACAGCCTTATGCCCTGAGCTGAGCGGCGCAAGCGCAGTTCAAGCCAGCGGCTACGTCGCCGCCGAACCCAGCTCGGCGCTGTGGCCGGTGGCTGGGATCGCCAGACCAAACAGGGGGAAGGGGCGATGGGCCCAGGCCGTACCCCTCTGAGGGGTTCCTCGTCTCGGCTGGCCGGAGACGCCAACCGGCTATCGCGACCTGGGTGACCAGCTCCTGGGATCCCCCTTAGCTTGAAACCCTACACCCTCTACGGGCCCCAGGGCCCCCGGGCCCATGCTCGCTCCGCCCCGCCCCCTGGAGATTCCGTGCGGCGAGGAATGCGGCGCCGGGCTGCCGGAGTGGCTCAACCTGCCTGCTTCGCTTTGCGCTGGCCTGCGGTTTACCCCCGAGCAGTTTGCTGCCCTGTGCCAGGCCAATCCCGAGGCGGTGCTGGAGCTGGCCGCCGATGGTTCCCTGATCCTGATGACCCCCACCGGAAGCGAAACAGGCGCCCGCAATGGCGAACTCTTCTTTCAGATCAAGACCTGGGCCAGTGCCACCGGCGGCTGGAAGGCGATCGATAGCTCCACCGGTTTCCGCCTGCCGGATAACTCCGTGCTCAGCCCCGATGCCTCGTTGGTGGCTCTCGATCGCTGGCAGGCCCTCACGGCCGAGCAGCGCCGCGGTTTTGCTCCCCTCTGCCCCGATCTGGTGGTGGAGCTGGCCAGCACCAGTGGTGCAAGCCCAGCGACGAAGGCCCCCGCGGTCTCACCGCCCTGCGTCAGAAAATTGCAGCCTACCAGCGCAATGGCGCCCAGCTCGGTTGGCTCTTGATTCCGCAGGAGCGGGCGGCGGAGGTGTGGGAACCCCCGACCGATCCGTCGGCCCAGCCGCGGCGGCTTGAGGCGGCCAGCCGCAGGATTGGAGATCGCCATGGACCCGGGTTGGCGAGCAATAAGGCGCCGCGGCTGGGCTCATGAAAAAGCCAGCGGTGGCTCAAAGCCACCCGCTGGCTGGGAATCCAAAAACAATCAACTGATCAAAATGCTGGCCAAGCTCTGGGGAGCCATGGGGCCGGCCAAGATCTCAGGTATCGGATCAGAGGTTCTAGTTGAGTTGCTGGAAACAAAGTTGGTGCCAGCGTTAATCCGCTTCCTCAGCTTGCGGCTGAAGCCAAAGGCGGCAGCGGCGCCTAAGACAGGTATGGGGCCGGGGACAGGCATTGCAAATCTGTATAGGACAGCATCTGTTGAAATACCCCACGAAAGTGAAGAACCACCACTTACGGAACTAAAAGTAGTACAAACCTCATTGCAAACTCTGTTAACATTTCCAAATGTGAGATTTGGTAATGCAGTTTGAACATCCCCAAGGCTAGCATTGTATGCCCCAAATAAGGTGGTAGGTTCGTCAAATACTAGGTCGTTGTAACCTGTGAGATAGCTCTGCATGGGGTCACTCACCTGGATCCCTGGGGCGTTGGCAAAATTGGCTATAGATCCGATAGAGCCAAAAGCAGCAGACGTACCACCAGCGTTCATTGCTAAAAACCACCAGGTGGTCTCGCCAGGTAGAGGATCAGACACGTTTTGAGCAAAATTTTGATTAGGCCATCCAGCGTTGTTCTGTACAACAAGCCTGTTAATGGTTGTGCTTGTCCCAGCAAACAAAGCCCAATCGTTATCCGCAATGAGCCTGATCTGTAGAGCCCGTGCTGAACCGGCCGAGAGAATTGCGCTCATAAGCGTTCCTGCCGCCACGGCAGTGCTTAGGGCTGATTTAAGGGTTGCCTTGCCTAGCGCTGAACTAAACGGGGCTCCGGAACGGGGGGTGGGGTTCTCAGCGAGACTCATTGTGCAGCAAGTAGTGAACATGCTGAGCAGTTGTGCTCATCCCCAGCGTAGCGCAAGCCAGCGAGTTCTGTTGCTGTGGGGTAGGGATCCCCTACAGGCTTCTCGGCCATAGGCCCTGAGCAGCGCCACCGAACTTCAAGCCAGCGGCTACCCCGCCGCCAAACAGGACTTCAGGGCGTCACTCTAGGCAGGGCCGGCGGCGGGCGCGGCCCGGCGCTGTGGCTGGTGGCAGGGATCGCCAGGCCCAGCAGGGGGAAGGGGCGGGCTGAGGGGCCATGGCCCAGCAGCAGCCTTACGCCTCGACAAAACTCCCGTGCAGCCCGTAGGGAATCGCCAGGGGCAGCTCCACCACTGCCAGCTCCTGCATCGAGGCGGCATCGAGGATCACCAGATCGCTGGCGCAGCGGGCGCCGTTCCAAACCATGCACAGCACCCAGCCGTCGTCTTCGGCGGGCTCGGGGCCGCCGACGTGCATGGAACGGGGCACCATCACCGGTTCGCTCACAAAGCCTCGCGGCGCGGCGCTCCACACCTGCCGTTCGCCGCTGATCAGATCGAGCTTCTTGATCGCCTGCAGCGGATCGTTGCCGGTTTCGCGCTCGGCCACCGCCATCCAGCCGTAGCGGCTGAACAGCCCCTCGCGGCGGGGGTTCACCATCGCGAACTCGCAGCAGCGCTCACTGAGCCGCTCGGTGCGCACGCTGCCGGAGTTGAGATCGATCGTGCAGCGCTCCAGCAATCCTTCGGGGATCAGGTCGAAGTCGATCGTGCGGAAGTCGGTGTCGGGACCGATCGAGGGGAAATCGGCGTAAAAGATGCTTTCCACCACCAGCGCCGGACCCTCCACCGTGCCGCCGAAGCCATCGGGGCCGGCCTCGCTGATCTCCCAGGCGTTGAGGTGGTGGAACACAAAGCCTTCGGGGGCGGGCACGATCCGCGGTGGCTGGCCCGCATAGGCGCCGCCATCGCGGGGGATCAGCCAGAACTGGGCCTGGCCGCCGGGCTTGGAGGCCAGGCACTGGGCGGCGCCCTTCTGGCCCAGCACGAAGGGCAGCGGGTTGAAGGCGATGGCGTTCTGCAGGAACACTGCCCAGTTGGGGGTGATCGCGAAGTCGTGCAGGAAGGCGAAGCCGTTGAAGCTGTCCGAGCGCTCACTGAGCAGCTGGCCGGCCTTGATGCCCTTGGCGGGCTGATCCGCCACGGCGAACTCCATCAGCCGGATCGTGCTGCGCGGGCCGCTTTTCACGCCGAAGGTCACCATCCGCTCCTCGCCGCGGTGCCCGGGATCGAAGCGGGGATGGGCGCTGAAGGCTTCGCCGGGCTTGAGCACGCCATCGAGCAGGGAGATGCCGCGGGTTTCGAGGGTGTCGGGATCCAGGGCGTGGGGGGAGCTGGCCTCCCAGAGGGCCAGCAATTGATCGCCGAGTTTCACCACATGGGTGTTGGCGATGTTCTTGAGCCGAACGTCGAAGGCGTTGGCCAGCAGGCCGCCCGGTTTCTGGGTGCCGAACACGCCGCGGTACAGGGGTTTGCCGGCCTGTTCTTCGGCCAGCCAGCCCTCCGTGCGCACGAAGCGGTTGGTGAGGCTCAACCCGCCATTTTCGAAGCGCAGGGCGGTGATCATGCCGTCGCCATCGAAGGGGTGGTGCACCCAGTGGCCGCCGCGCTCCAGGCGGCCGGGGCCGTTGCGGTAGAGGGTGCCCTTGAGGTCGGCGGGGATGGTGCCCTTGCTCGCCTTGAGCGGCTCGTTGCTCAGCTCCTGGCCCACGTTGCGGAAGGCGCTGGCCCAATCGGCCCGGTCGTAGCCGGCGGCCGCGGGGCTTGCCGTGCTGCCGTTCGCCGCGGAGGTGGCCGCGGCGGCAGGATCCGCAGGGGAGGTGACGCTGCTGCGGCCGGGGGCGACGGTCATTGAAACGCGGGGAGGGAGCGGCCTGACGCCGCGAATGTCCCCATCATCGCGTAACGGAGTGTGAAGCGTCACCGCGGGGGCGTGTCAGCCGGTGGGCTGGTGGTTCACGCCGCGGGTTGGCAGCATCAGCGCTGGCAGGGCGCTTCAGGGCGGGGGCAGGGGGGAGCCACCCGTTCGCAGGGGGCTGGGTTCGCGGTGGCTTCGGGGCAGGGACGCAGGTCGGCGGCGCGGCCGGGGGCGGCCAGCAGGGTGAGGGCGGCGGCGCCGGCCAGCACAAGGAGGCGATCCATCGATCAGCTTCGGGGCACAGCTTCAACGTAGCCGGAATCCAGGCTGGCTACCGGGTGGCGGCTGGAAGCGGGTGGCGGTCGCTACACCCCCTGCGGGCCAGCGTCCATAGGGTTCCGGGCATTCACGCCGGCCCTTTTCGCCCCGGTTCCTGATGGTTGCAGCCGCTCCCGCACCAAGGGCCCTGGCCGGGTCGGCCCTGACCCCAACCGCAGCCCTGCGCATCGCCATCGTGGGGGCCGGCAGCAGCGGCCTTTTGTTGGCTCTGTTGCTGCAACGCCAGGGCCACAGCGTCTGCCTGTTCGAAAGGGCCCCGGACCTGCGGCCCGAAGGCTGCGGCATCCTTTTGGTCCGCAGCGGTGTGGAGGCCCTGGCCGCTGCCGGCCTCGACGGACTGCTGGAGGAGATCCTGGCCGCGGGCCTGCCGGTGAGCCGCTTCGTGGTGCGCAACCTCCGCGGCGATCTGATCGACAGCAGCCCGGCCGAGCGGGAGCCCGGTGAACTGCCCTCCCTGCTGATTCAGCGCCGCGCCATCCTCGAAGCGATGGCCGCCCGGCTCGATCCGACCGTGTTCCGACCCGGCGCGGGCCTGCTCAGCTGGAGCCAGGAGGCCGCCGGCGTGGAGGCCCACTTCGAGGATGGCTCCTACTGGCAGGGCGATCTGCTGATCGGTGCCGATGGCCTCCATTCGCACGTCGCCCGCTTGATGGCCCCGCTGCGGCGGCTCAATTACCTCGGCGATCGGGTCTGGCGGGGGGTGGTGGCGGATGGCAGCTTTTGCCGCGAGGGCGAGTTTTTCGTCTATGCCCGCGGCCGGGGCGTCTACGCCAATGCGTTTGATCTGGGCACCGATGCGGATGGCGTGCCGCTCACCCACTGGGGCTTCTTCCAGGAGGAGGCTCTGCCCGCCGATCGCCACGAGCAGCGCCGGCTGCTCTCCGAGCCGGTGCCCGAGGAGGGCCTCGCCAAGCTGCCGGCCGATCTGGCGGCCTTGATCCGGGCCACCCCGCCGGAGCGGCAGGTGGCCAACTGGTCGTTCGACATCGACCCCCTCCCCACCCTGGTGGCGGGTCGGGTGGCCCTACTGGGCGACGCGGGCCACGCCATGAGTTCCTCCCAGGCCCGGGGGATGACGGCCGGCCTTGAGGATGCGGTGGCTCTGGCGACGCAGCTGGGGGCTCTGGCGGCCGATCCCCAGGCCGCCGCCGGCGGGGTGGAGGCTGCCTTGCTTCGTTACAACGCCGAGCGCCTGCCCGTGGTGCACCGCTACCAGGAGCGCAGCCGCCAGGTGAGCGCCCGCACCGGCCGGCTGCGGCGGCCCCAGGTCTCCTCCGGCAGTGCTCCGGCGGACACGGACCATCAGACACCGACGGCTCGGGCTGCCTGATCCACCCTGCCCTCGCACACCAACGTTGCCAGCCGCGTCCCCAGACTCAGCCGTGCCCCTGTTGAGGCATCCATGCCAGCCGGGGCGGAGCGTGCGTCAGGGCTTGGTGCGGCTCAGCCGCCCGCCCGCTCCAGCACCCCCTTGCTGCTCGGCACCGCATCGGCCCGGCGCGGATCGATCTCCACCGCCTGCCGCAGGGCTCGGGCGAAGGCCTTGAAGCTCGCCTCCACGATGTGGTGGGAGTTCACGCCATCGAGCTGGCGCACATGCAGGGTGAGGCCGGCGTTGTTGGCCACCGCCACGTAGAACTCCTTCACCAGCTCGGTGTCGTAGCTGCCGATCTTCTGGGCCGGGATCTTGAGGCCATAGCTCAGGTGCGGCCGACCCGAGCAATCGAGAGCCACCTGCACCAGGGCCTCATCGAGGGGCGCCAGGAAGTGCCCGAAGCGGTGGATGCCGCGGCGCTCCCCCAGGGCCTTCGCCAGGGCCTGGCCGAAGGCGATGCCCACGTCCTCGTTGGTGTGGTGGTCGTCGATGTGGGTGTCGCCCTTGGCGCTGATCTCCAGGTCGATCAGGCCGTGGCTGCTGATCTGATGGAGCATGTGGTCGAGGAAGGGCACGCCGGTGGCCACCTGGCAGGAGCCGTTGCCATCAAGGCCCAGCTTCACCCGCACATCGGTTTCGCCGGTGACGCGGTGGATCTCGGCGGTGCGGGCCGAAGCGCTGGGGGTGGCGTTGTGCATGGGGGTGGCCGCGTGGCTGGAGAGGCCGTGCCGATCATGCCGAAGCGCCCATGCTGATGCCATGATGCCTAGGCGGCAGCATCTTGATGCCATGCGCACCACGCTCACCATCGACGATGGCTTGCTGCGCCAGCTGCGCCAGAAGGCGCTCGATAGCGGCAAGCCCTTCAAGCAGGTGGTGAATGAGACCCTGCGGGCTGGGCTGGAGCGACCGGTGCCGGTGGAGCGGCCTCGCTACGTCTGCCCCACGTTTTCGATGGGAGAGCCCCGCTGGCCCGTGAATCTCGATCGGGCTCTCGCCCTGGCTGCAGAGCTAGAGGACCAGGAGATCTTGACCAGGCTCAGGCACACCCGATGATCGTTGCCGACGCCAACCTGCTGGTCTACGCCCTGCATGCAGACATGCCCAGGCATGCCGCCGCGAAGCGCTGGCTTGAGCAGTGCCTGGCTGCCGAGGAGCCGTTGGCTCTCTGCTGGGTGGTCATCCTGGCCGTGGTGCGGATTTGCACCAATTCGCGTCTGTTCCCAGCTGCCCTTACGACCGGGCAGGCGCTCGAGGTCGTTCAGGCTTGGCTTGACCAACCGGTGGTGCTGGTGCTGCACCCAGGTCCCCAGCATGGGCAGATTCTGGCGGGCCTTCTGCATCAGGCTGGAACCGCCGGCAATCTCACCATGGACGCCCACCTGGCGGCCTTGGCGATCGAGCACGACGGCGTGGTGCACAGCTGCGACGCTGATTTCCGTCGCTTCCCAGGTCTGCGCCTGATCAACCCGATCGCTTGAGCCTGGGAATCGGGGCTTCTACCCGCGGGTGAACGCTGCCCTCAGACAGAACCCTCACATCCCGGTGATGCAATACCCCGCATCCACATAGATCACCTGGCCGGTGATACCCGAGGCCAGGGGACTGGCCAGGAAGGCGGCGGTGCTGCCCACCTCCTCCTGGGTGACGGTGCGGCGAAGGGGGGCCTTCTCCTCCACGTTGTGGATCATGTCGAGGATGCCGCCAATGGCGGAGCTGGCCAGGGTGCGGATCGGGCCGGCACTGATCGCATTCACGCGCACGTTCTTCTCGGGGCCCAGTTCGGCCGCCAGGTAGCGCACCGAGGCCTCCAGGGCCGCCTTGGCCACGCCCATCACGTTGTAGTTGGGGATGGCCCGCTCGGCGCCGAGATAGCTGAGGGTGATCACGCTCGCCCCATCGTTGAACAGGGGCTTGGCGTAGCGGCAGAGCGGCGCCAGGGAATAGGCGCTCACCTCCAATGCCCGGCCGAAGCCCTCGGGGCTGATGGCGCTGTAATCGCCGATCAGTTCCTCCTTGCCGGCGAAGGCCAGGCAGTGGACCAGCACGTCGATCGATCCCCACTGCTCAGCCACCTTCGCGAACACGGCCTCGATCTGAGCCGGGTCCTGCACGTTCAGCGGCTCGAACAGGCTGGGGGCCAGCGGGGCGGTGAGATCGCGCACCTTGCCCTCGAAGCGGCCCTTCTCATCCGGCAGGTAGGTGACCCCCAGCTCACAGCCGGCGGCATGGAGCTGCTGGGCGATGCCCCAGGCGATCGACTTGTTGTTGGCGATGCCCGTGACCAGGGCCTTCTTGCCGCGCAGATCCAGGAGCATGGGATGGCGGGGGAGGGAGGACTGGGGGCGATTCTCCACCAGCGCCGGTGGGGCGTGGGCCGGCGTGGCGCTGCCTCCCGATCCGCTTCTACGCTCGTTGTTGCCACGGGCTCTGGCTCCACCGCGCCGATGGCCATCGATCCCGCCGGCCGGCCGGCCGAACCCGGCGATCTCCCCCGGGTGTTTCCAGATCGTGCTGCGTTGGAGCAGGCCCTGGTCCGCTGGTTTCCCGGCGCCAGTGGCCCTCTCAGCCAGGAGCGCGGCGGCCGCGAGGCGGCTGAGGCCCGGCTGGCCGCGCTCGATCCGCAGGCCTACGGCGCCAGCCGCAACCACCTGGATGGGGCCGTGACGCGCCTCTCGCCCTGGATCCGCCATGGCGTGCTCAGCCTGGCGGAGCTGCGCCGGGCGGCGGTTGCTGCGGCGGAACGCGGCGGAGAGCCCATCTCGCCGCCCCGGGCCCGGGGTCCGGCGGCCGGTCCGGGGGGGCTCAGCGGGGCCGGGCGGCTGCTTCAGCAGCTCGCCTGGCGCGACTACTGGCAGCGGCTCTGGTTCGTGTTGGGCGATGGCATCCACCGGGACCTCGAACCCCTCCGCACCGGCCACCCCCCCGGCAGCTACGCCGAACACCTGCCGGACGACCTCGCCGCTGCCGCCACCGGCCTGGCCTGCATCGATGCCTTTGCCACTGAGCTGATCGCCACCGGCTGGCTCCACAACCACGCCCGCCTCTGGCTGGCGGCCTACCTGGTGCACTGGCGGCGGGTGCGCTGGCAGGCCGGTGCCCGCTGGTTCCACAGCCATCTGCTCGATGGTGATCCGGCCAGCAACAGCCTCAGCTGGCAATGGGTGGCCAGCAGCTTCAGCCAGAAGCCCTACATCTTCAACCGCGCCAATCTTGAACGGTTCGGAGCCGGCCATCACTGCGCCAGCTGCCCCGCCGCGGTGCGCGGTGATGCCACGGCACCGGGCGGCTGTCCTTTCGATGCCGATTACCCCTGGCTGCAGCAGCGGCTCTTTCCGGCTCTGGCGGCCGAGCCCACCGCGGCGCCATCAGGCCCCCCCTCGGCAACGGTCCCGCTGGCCTCGCCCCCGTCTGGGCCAGCCGTGATCCCGGCCGGCTCCGTGCGGGCCCCGGTTCTTTGGATTCATGCCGAGGCTCTCGGGCCCGCCAACCCGGCCCTGCGGGCCTATCCCGGCCGGCCGGCCCTAGCCGTGCTGGATCCTGCGCTGCTGGCCTGCCCGGAGGCGGGCCCCTGGAGCCGCAAGCGGCTGGCCTTCCTGGTGGAGTGCTTGCAGGCGTTGCCGCTCACCATCCGCCGGGGCGACACCCTGGCGGAGCTGCTGGCCTTCGCCGCCCGTCACCGGGCCGATGGGGTGGTGACCAGTCGGGCGGTGGATCCGGCCCTGCGACGCACGATGGCGGCGCTGGCCGCTCAGCTGCCGCTCATGGTGCTCGATCCCGAGCCTTTCATCCCTGAGCCTTTCCTCCTTGAGGACGCCGGCCAGCCCCCGCCGGATCTGCGCCGCTTCAGCCGCTACTGGCGCTGGGCGGAGCCGCGGCTGCTCCGGCCGGCCGGCCGGCCCGGTGGTGGGGGGCCATGAGTGCCTCCCGCGCTGGTGCAGGCGGGCTGGCCGCCCCGCTGCGGCCGCTGGCCTGGTGTCCCCTCGATCCACTGCCGGCCACCTTCGGGCCCGCCCCCCCGCCGGGAGCGGAAGCAAGTCCCTGGTCCGCGTCGCTTCCGGCCGCCGGCGCATCACCCCGGGGTCTGCAGCTTCTGCTGCTTGATCGGCGCGATCGCCGCCTGGCTGGCCAGGCCCTGGCCCTCCTGGAGGGCCTGCTCACCCCCGAGGAGCGGCGCCAGCGGGACCGCTTCCGCCAGAGCGACGACCGCGACCGCTCCCTGCTGGCCCGCGCCGGCCTGCGGTGCGCCCTCGGGGCCTGGCTGGGGCTGGATCCGGCCTCCCTGGTGTTTGCGCTCGGTGCCCACGGCAAGCCCGGGCTGGCCGCGCCGGGGCCGGCCTCCCCCCACTTCAACGTGTCCCATTCCGGCGACCTGATCTTGCTGGGTTTCCACCCCCACTGGCCGGTGGGGGTGGATGTGGAGCAGCTGCGCTCCGAACTGGACTGGGCACCCCTGGCCCGCCGGCTGCTGCCGGCGCCTCAGCAGGCCGCCCTGGCCTTGCTGCCGCCGGAGTTGCAGGCGGAGGGTTTCCTGGACGCCTGGTGCCGGCTCGAGGCACGGCTCAAGGCTCGCGGCGTCGGCCTGGCTGGCCTGGAGCGCCTCAAGGGGGAGGAGGGGGATCCCGCCGGGCAGCCTTCGCCCGTGTGGGAGGTGGCGGTGCCTTCGGGGTACCGGGCTGCCGTGGCCCTGGCGCTTCCCTGCTGAGGGCTGCCGCTATGACCCCTTGGTCAGGGCCCGTCGGGCGGCCGCGGCGGCAGGCGGTCGTCCCAATCCTCGGGGCTGAGGGGCTGGCCCAGGAGCTGCTTTTCGGCGCGGCGTACGGCCGTGGGGTTGCTCAGCAGGTGCTCCTCTTCCCACAGGGGCTGGAGCACCGGCAGCACCTCGGCATCGCTGCGCGGCGGCGGCTTCCAGAGGACGCGGCGGTCCGGGGCCCGCTGGCGACAGAGCTCCGCCATCTGCTGACGCAGGGCCAGGCGCACCTTGCCCTGCCGCAGGGCCCCATAAAACTCCTGGCGCGGGGCGCGGCCGCCGCTGCGGGGGCTGGGGCCATCGCCTCCCACCAGCCGCGCCGGATCCGGATTCCAGCGGGGCCGGCACACGCCTGCGGTGCTGGTGTCGGGATCGAGCCAGATGTGGATGCCCTGGCCGCCCGGGCCGGTCACCACGGCCAGGCCGTCCCCCGGGGTGTGGCGCATCAGCGGGAACACCCGGCCACTGCTGATCCGCTCGCTGCGCACGCAGCCACCCAGCAGCAGGGCCAGCAGCGCCAGCCACGGCGTCGCCGCACGACCGCAGCGGAAGGCCCGACCGGGGAGGAGGGGAAGGGGCAAGGCCGGCACCAGTGCTCCACGCCATGATCCTGGATGGCGCAGCGCTTTGCTGCAGCACGACACCCCGTTCCAGCCATGGCGCTCACCCCCTCCACCATGCTTCCCCTGGGCACGCCACTGCCCCTGCGGCTGCTGGAGGAGGAACGGGATCGGGGCAGCCTCACGGAGGTGGTGGGCCGGCTGCCCTCCGCTGCCAGCCTGGCGGGTCGGCCGGTGCTGGTGCTGTTCCTCTCCTGCCATTGCCCCTTCGTGAAGCACTGCGAAGCCGAGATCACCCGCCTGGAGAACGATCTGGCCGATCGGGCGGCCCTGATCGGCATCGCCAGCAACAGCACCCTCAGCCATCCCCAGGACGGGGCCGTGGGGATGCGGGCCCAGGCCGACCGGCAGGGCTGGAGCTTCCCCTACCTGCTCGATGGCAGCCAGGCTGTGGCGCGGGCCTTCCAGGCCGCCTGCACCCCCGATCCCTACCTCTTCGACGCCGCCGGAGCCCTGGCATACCGGGGTCAGCTCGACCCCAGCCGGCCCGGCAACGACCAGCCGAGCGATGGCCGGGATCTGCGTGCCGCCGTGGCCGCCCTGCTGGAGGGGCGCCCCGTGGCTGGATCCCAGACCCCTTCGATTGGCTGCAACATCAAGTGGCACCCTGGCGGCCGGCCCCCCTGGGCCGCCTGAAGCCCCGGCAAATCGGGAGACGGGCTTAAGGTTGCCGCCATGTCGATTCCCCCCTTCAGCCTCAGCGCCCAGCTGGAGCACCTTGGACCCGGCCTCGAGGAGGCGGTTCTGTCCGTGTTGCGCAGTGGTCAGTACATCGGCGGGGGCACGATCGCCGGCTTCGAGCAGGCCTTCGCCGCTCTCTGCGCAGTTCCCCATGCGATCGGCTGCAACAGCGGCACCGACGCCCTGATCCTGGCCCTGCGGGCCCTGGGGATCGGGCCCGGTGACGAGGTGATCACCAGTTCCTTCAGTTTCTTCGCCACGGCCGAGGCGATCAGCGCCGTGGGCGCCACGCCGGTGTTCGTCGATGTGGAGGAGGGCTCTTACCTGATCGATGCGGAGCGCATCGAGGCGGCGATCACGCCGGCCACCCGGGCCCTGCTGCCGGTTCACCTGTTCGGCAGGCCGGTGGACATGGAGCGGATCCTGGCCATCGCCAGCGCCCATGGCCTGCGGGTGATCGAGGACTGCGCCCAGGCCAGCGGCGCCAGCTGGGCCGGTCGGCCGGTGGGCAGCTGGGGCGATGCGGGCTGCTTCAGCTTCTTCCCCACCAAGAACCTCGGCGCTGCCGGTGATGGCGGTGCGGTGACCTGCCGTGATGCCGAACTGGCCCAGCGGGTGCGGGAACTGGCGGTCCATGGCATGCCCCGCCGCTACCTGCACACCGAGCTCGGCTACAACAGCCGCCTCGATGCCATTCAGGCCGCCGTGCTGGCGGTGAAGCTTCCTCACCTGGAGCGCTGGGTGGAGCGGCGCCGGTCGATTGCCGAGCGCTATCTCGCTGAGCTGGGGCATCTGGGCACGATCGTGTTGCCGGAAGCCGGCCCCGCCGGCCACAGCTGGAACCAGTTCGTGGTGCGGGTGGCCGCCTGCCCGGAGGCCTCCGTGGCCTGTGCCGGCGCCTGCACGCCCTCCGCCGACAGCGCCAGCTACGGCCTGCCGGAAGCCTGCTGCCGCGACTGGCTCAAGCAGCGGCTTCAGGACGCTGGTGTGAACACGATCATCTATTACCCAATCCCGATCCACCGCCAGCCGGCCTACGGCTCCCTGGCCTACGGGCCCGGCAGCCTGCCCACCACCGAGCGCCTCTGCGCCGAGGTGCTCAGCCTGCCGATCTTTCCGGAGCTCAGCGCCGACCAGCAGGACACCGTGATCCGCACCCTGCAAGAGCTGTTGCAGCCGGCCGCGGTGGGGGCCGCCGATCGGCCCGAAGCCCTCTCCGTTGGTGCGCGCTGAGCGGCGTCCCGGGGCAATCAGCTCCCATCCCTTTCCCGGCGGGTTGCATCCGTGCAGGGTGCGCCGGGGCCGATTGAGGCCGGGCGCCTGGGGCCTTGGTGCCGTCGCCGCCTTGGCAGGCGGGAGCCCCCACGCCGCCTTGGCCCTGCCCCAGGGCGGGCCAGGACCGGATTGGGCCCTGATGGCCCGCTACGACGACGGCGGGGTTGGCCATGGCGACGGCCTGGTCCCGATCTCGCGCCGTGAGGCCGTTGACCGGGTGGCCGGCGAACTGGAGCCCGCCCGCCAGGACGCCGCGGCCCTGGGCCAGGAGTTCGGGTCCGTCCAGGCGGGTGTGCGCGGTCTCGGCACTGCGGCTGCGCGGCTTGATGCCGCCCTCGCCGCGCTCAAGGCCACCCGTTTCGCTCCCACCACCCGGCTGGTGGTGAGCACGTTCTTCACGCCGGGAGCCACCCATTTCGGCGGAACCCAGGACGGCCCCTATCCGGCCGGTCCCGATGCCGCCACCATCCCGGCCCGCAGCCGCAATGCCGACCCCGCCGCCAACAACGCCAACTGGGGCGCCGCGGTGGTGAACTACGAGGTGAACCTCAATCTGCTCACCAGCTTCACCGGCAAGGATCTGCTCTACACCCGGCTCAACAGCGGCAATGCCAACCGCAGTGCCTTCTCGGGCAATCCCTACAACCTGCTGACCCTCGACAAGAGCACCGAGCCGCGGGCTGGCGCCAACGTGCTGGATGTCACCCGCCTCTTCTACCGCTTCCCGATCGGCCGGGAGGTCACGGCCCTGGTGGGTCCCGTGGCCCGCCCCACCCATGAGATCACGGCCCTGCGGCCCTGGTTCTACGGCGCCGAACCGGGCCCGGCGATCCTCGATGTCTTCTCGCTCAACGGGGCGCCCGGCACCTACAACAAGGCCACCGGCGCGGCGGTAGGAGCCCAGTGGAAGCAGGCCGCGCCGGAGGGGCGTCCCTACCTGGCCGCCTCCGCCTCCTATGTGGCGCCCAGCTCCGCCACTGCCAACACCACCGATGGTGACCTCGGGTCCGGCATCGGAGGCCGTTACAGCCGCGGCAGCGTTTTCGGCCAGCTGGGCATCGGCGGGCCGGGTTATGTGGTGGCGGCGGCCTGGCGATACGGCCAGTGCGGCCTGACCTTCCGGCGCGGCACCCAGTTCGCCAACCAGCGCCAGCCCTGTGCGCCCGCCGGCAGCGGCGAGACCGCCTTCTCCAACAACGTGGCTCTCACCGCCGCCTGGCAACCGGCCGCCGTGGGCTGGTTGCCCTCGATCAACCTGGGCTGGGGTGCCAGCTTCCTGCAGCAGGCCTCGGCCCTGCCCGTGACCATCAACAGCGCCAGCAACATCGCTGAGAGTCAGTCGTGGTCGGCGGCCCTGTTCTGGCGCAACCTGCTGGGCAGTGGCCATGCCGCCGGTTTCGCCGTGGGCCAGCCCACCTTCGTGACCCGCCTGCGCGACGGCCGCACGCCACAGGATGGGAACTATGCCTGGGAAGCCTGGACGGCGCTGCGGGTGAGCGATCACATCACCCTCACACCTTCGCTGTTCTATCTGAGTCGCCCCAACGGCCAATTCACGGCCCCGGGCAAAACCAGCAACGCGCTGGGCACGGTGCTGGTGGCCCATTTCCGCTTCTGAGCGCTTCGCTCACCCCCGCGGCAGGCCGGCATAGAGCGCCTTGAAGCGGGCCTGCTGGAGTTTGTGGTCCACGATCGGCTCGGGATAGCCGCGGCGCTCGAGCGGGGCGATGCGGCCGCTGATCAGGTCGGCGGTGGCCACGTGGGCCAGTTCCGGCAGCCAGGTGCGGATGTAGGTGGCTTCAGGGTCGAACTTGGCGGCCTGGGTGGCGGGGTTGAAGATGCGCAGGGGCTTGGGGTCCATGCCGCTGCTGGCGCTCCATTGCCAGCCGCCGTTGTTGGCGGCCAGGTCGCCATCCACCAGGTGCTCCATGAAGAAGCGTTCGCCCAGGCGCCAGTCGCAGATCAGATCCTTCACCAGATAGGAGGCCACGATCATGCGCGGCCGGTTGTGCATCCAGCCGCTCTCCACCAGCTGCCGCATCGCCGCATCCACGATCGGCATGCCGGTGAGGCCGTCGTGCCAGGCCGAGAGCCGTTGCGGGTCGTTCTCCCAGGGGAAATGGCGCCACTGGGGCCGGTAGGGACCATCGGCCAGCTCGGGGAAATGGAACAGGGCCTGCTGGTAGAACTCGCGCCAGCAGAGCTCCTGCTCCCACACCGTGATCGAGGCCAGGGCCTCGTCGCTGCGGGCGGCGAAGCGGGCCACGGCCGCGGCGGCCCAGGCCTGGCGCGGGCTCAGCGTGCCGAAGCGCAGGGCGGCCGAGAGGCCGGAGGTGCCGGCTTCCCCCGGCAGGTTGCGGCCCTCCTCGTAGGAGGGCAGGGCTTGGCCATCGGCGAAGGCTTCGAGTTGGGCCAGGGCCGCGGTTTCGCCGGGGCGGCAGGGGCAGAGGTCGGCGCCGGCGAAGGATTCCTGGATGCTGCCGGCGTCGCCCGCCGCCATCGCCGTCAGCTGCGCCAAGCCCGGCACCGTGTCCAGCGCCGGCAGCGCCGCCCACAGCTCCGGCCGGGGGAGGCTGGCCGGATCCAGATCCAGGAGCTCCCGTGGTGCCGGCAGCGGATCGAGCTCTCCGGCGGCGGCGCGGCGCTCCACCTGGCCGCGCCAGTTGCGCAGGAAGGGGCCATACACCCGGTAGGGATCGCCGCCGCCGGTGAGGATCGTTTCGGGGGGCACCAGCAGCTGGTCCCAGTCCACCAGCACCTTCACGCCATCGCCCTGCAGGGCGGCGGCCACCCGCCGGTCGCGCTCCCGCTCGGCGGGTTCCACGCCCCGGTTCCAGGCCACCACCGCAGCCCCCGTGGCGGCCGCCAGCCGCGGCAGCAGCAGCACCGGATCGCCCTGAAGAATCAGCAGACGGCTACCGGCGGCCTGCCAGCGGCCGGCCAGGTCCTGCAGGCTCTCGGCCAGGAACCAGCGCCGGGCTGGGGCCTGCTGCACGGCGGCCAGCTCGGCCGGATCGAGCACCACAACGCCGGTCACGGCCGGAGTGGCGGCGGCGGCCGCCGCCAGGCCGAGGTTGTCGGCCAGACGCAGGTCGCGGCGGTGCCAGAACAGCCAGCGGGGCGGGGTCACAGCTCCAGCAACTGGCGGGCCCGGAACCAGGCGGTGATGCTCTTGCCATCGAGGTATTCATCGCCGCCGGCGATGGCTGCATCGAGCTCGGCCGGGCTGAGCAGCAGCACCTCCATGTCCTCGTCGTCGTCGCCGGCGGGGGGCGCCTCCAGGGGGGTGAGATCGCGCGCCAGGAAGAGGTGGATCACCTCATCGGAATAGCCGGGGCAGGGGAGCATGGCGCCGAGCGGATCCCAGCGGTCGGCGCGGTAGCCGGCCTCCTCCTGCAGCTCCCGCTCCATCGTGGCCAGCGGCTCCTCGCCGGGATCGAGGGTGCCGGCCGGAAACTCCAGCAGCCGCGTCGCCACGGCAAAGCGGTACTGGCGCAGGATCACCACCCGGCCGTCCTCGAGCACCGGCACCGCCAGGGAGGCGCCGGGGTGGCGGATCACCCCGAAGCTGGCCTCCAGGCCGATCGGCAGCACCATCCGGTTGAGCTCGAAGCGCAGCTTGCGGGCATCGAGGCTGGCGGTCGTTTCGAGGTGGCGCGAGGGCTCGGGGGGCGGCAGGGGCGCCATCGCGGTTGTGGGGCGTGGATCGCGCCAGCTTGGCGCATGGGGCCGGTGGGGATGGTGTCGGCTGGGTGGTGGGGGATGGAGGTGTGGCTTCTCGTCCTTTGGCCGGGGTGCTTTGGTGCTGATCCGTCTCTGTACAGCCTGTACAGAAGCAGGGGCGTGGTGATCGGTCACCTGGGTGGCCCTGCGGCTGATGGCGCCCAGGGGTTGGGTCTGGGACGTTTTCCCCTGGGCCGAGGTCGGCCGGTTCAGGGCCGCGGCCGGCCCGACATCGAACCAACGGGAACCTGTGGACCAGATCGCACCGCCCTGGCCACATTGGGGCCTGTTGCTCCCCCCCCCCCCCGTGATCCCTCCCCAGAAGCAGATGACCGGCATGCTCGGCCATCCGGTGGCCGAGAACCCGATCGATCGGATGTTCGATGCGGTGTATGCCCATTACGGCCTGCCCTGGCAGTTCTGGAAGAACGACATCGCCAACACCGACGACCTCGCCCTGGCAGTGAAGGCGCTGCGGCCTCTGGGCTACAAGGGCATGGCGATCACGGTGCCCTGGAAGGTGGCGGTGATGCCGCTGCTCGATGGGGTGGATGGCGATGTGGAGGCGATCGGCGCCGCCAATTACATGACCATCGAGAACGGCCGCCTGATCGGCCACAACAACGACGGCAAGGGGGTGGTGAAGGCGATCGAGAAGGTGGCGCCCCTCAAGGGTCAGCGGGTGGTGATGCTGGGGGCCGGTGGGGCCGGCCGGGCGATGGCGGTGGAACTGGCCTGGGCGGGTGCGGCCCACCTCACCCTGGTGACCCGGCGGGAGGAGCAGGGCCGTGAGGTGGCCGCCACCGTGACCCGCGCCTCCGGCGTGCCGGCCGAGTGGCAGCCCTGGAGCGGCGAGGTGGCGGTGCCGGCCGGCACCACCCTGTTGATGAATGCCACCCACCTGGGCTGCGCCCCGGAGCTGGAGGAGGTGCCCCTGCGCTGGGACACGCTCGATCCGGCCTGCGTGGTGGTGGATGTGATCACCAACCCCCGCATCACGCCGTTTCTGGCCACGGCCCGGGAGCGCGGCTGCCCGATCGTGGATGGGGTGGAGATGCTGGTGCAGCTGGCGATGCAGATCTTCGAGCAGTGGACCGGCGTGACCCCCGAGGAAGGGGTGTTCCAGCGGGCGGTGGCCCAGGCGCTGGGGGAGACGTAAGGGCAGGGGATAGGGCTCAATCCGCTCCGCGTCGATGCTCCCAGCAAGCCCTGGGGTTGAACAGCGGCAGGGGAGGGGTTGGGCACGCCAGCACACCCTGATCGCCGGTTACGAACCCATCGGCGGCTGCAAGAACGGCGCTGGCCAGGACCCATTCGTCGTCGGGATCAACCAGACCCAGCCCCAGGATCCGCTGAGGCCTGGGGGCAACGGGCTGATCCCGAATCAGGCGTTCGATCGCCTCGATTTGAGCAGCCGTCATCCCGGTTTTGCGGCCGAGCACGGCGCGCAACTCGTCCAGCACCACCTCGCTGCTGACCAGGGTGTGCTCGCTCAGGACCAGCCGCAGCAGATCGGCGCAGAGGCCGCGGGCCAGGAAGGCGCTGACCAAGACGTTGGTGTCGAAGAAGACGCGCACGCCGCTCAGGAAATGGCGGCAAAGACATCGTCGTCGGTGAGCCAGCCGGCCGCTTCGCCGTGGGGCAGGGACTGACGCCGGAGCCGCTCGAACCGCATCAGCTGCAGCTGGCGGCGAAGGGCATCGCGCACGAGATCACCGCGCGAACGACCGGTCTCCGCGCAAGCAGCTTGCAACTCCTGCTCCAGGCTCTCTTCCAGCCGGATGGTGAGCGAACGGCTCTTCATGCACCGCATTGTAGTGCGAAAGGGTGAGATCCAACAGGGCAGAGCGGCCTTCCCGCCTATGGCCTTGCTCCCTCACGCCTCCGGCCACCCCGCCAGCCCCCGCAGCCGCTGCGGCGGCGGCTCCAGCGCCTGCGGCGGCAGCCCCTCCAGCAGCGCCCGCACCCTGGCCGCCGCCACCACCGCATCGCCTGGCACCAGCAGGGCTGGATCGATGGCCGCCAGCGGCGTCAGCACGAACGCTCGCTCCCGCAGGCGCGGGTGGGGCAGGCTCAGCCCCGGACGATCCAGGGGGTCCGGGCCGCACCAGAGCAGGTCGAGATCCAGGCTGCGCGGCCCCCACCGCTCGCTCCGCACCCGCCCGAAGCGCCGCTCCAGGGCCAGCAGGCTCTGCAGCAGCTCCTGGGCCTGCGGTTGCCGCGCTGGTGGTCCCTGCAGCTGCGGCTGGTCGGCGGGAGTCTGTGCGGGGCCGCCATCCACCACCACCACCGCATTGAGGTAGGGCGGCTGATCGGCGGGGCCTCCCACCGGTGCGGTGCGAAACAGCGGCGACCAGCGCAGCCGGGGACGGGGCCAGGCCAGGCCAGCGGAGGGCCCGGCGGCCTGCGGCGCCTTCCACCACCCCAGCAACAGCTCCGCCAGCAGCGGCCGTACCGCCAGCAGGGTGGCGAGCGGATCACCAAGGTTGGCCCCCAGCGCCACCGCCAGCGACCCGGCGGCCTGCGAAGGGTTCAGCGGCCCGCTCAGCATCGCCGCCACGCCCCGCTTCAGCCCAGCCGCACCTGGCGTTCCTCGCGCACCTGCAGCGGAATCTCCAGGTGGGAGCGGCCGATCATCTGCGGTCCATCCACCGAGAAGATGCGGGCCTCGATGCCGAATTCCTTGAAGGCGTTCTCCAGTTCCTGGATCAGGGCCTTTTCCACCTGGGCCTCCGCATCCACCACCTTGCCGATCAGGCGGCTGCCCAGCGGGCCGATCCGTTGCCGCACCACCTCGCGGGCATTGGTGACCTCGATGACCAGCACGGCGCCACGGCGGTGGCACTCACCCTATCGGCACGGCTTGGATCCCAGGCCGGATTGGGTCAGACCGGAACGTTGGCTGGGCTGCCGGCGGCCCCACGGTGGCCCGCGGTGGCGCTGTTCAGGCGTAGGGCGCCAGCACGTCCTCGAGGTCCCGCAGCTGGCCCGGTGGCACCAACCGCGCCAGGGGCAGCCGGGTGACACCGCCGCCAATCGGCACCTGCACGGCCTCCAGGGCCTGGCGGGCGCTCACCGAGGCGCCCTGGTCCAGCCGGGCGGCACATTCGATCGCCAGCTGGTTCGCCAGGCCCGCATCGCCCAGGTAGAGGTTCCAGTTGGCCACCTGCACGTAGAGGCGGTCGGCGATGGCGCGGGTCAGATCGTCGAGGTCCTGGGCGGAGAGGGTCATGGCTGGGGTTCGGGCCGCTGCAGCACCACCACGCTGGCATGCACCAGCAGCAGCGCCGCCCAGGGGAGCGTGAGCCAGGCCAGGTGGGGCCAGGGATGGCGGATCCCCTGCACGAACCAGAGGCCGCTGTTGACGGCCGCGAACACCATCGCGTGAAGGGTGAGGTTCACGATCCGCGCGAAGTGGCGGTAGGTGGGGTCAGCGGGGTCGGCGGGTCCGTACCAGCGGATCGGCATGGGACGCGGCGCGGCGCGGGACGTTCCGAAGCTAGCCGGATCGTTCCCCGCCGCAGCGCCCTGCGGCCCCCGCCGCGCGGCTCCGAGTTGACGGATGGGCACCCTGTGCGGTGAGAATGACGGGGCAGGCGCTTGTAGCTCAGCGGATTAGAGCATCTGACTACGGATCAGAGGGTCGGGAGTTCGAATCTCTCCAGGCGCGTTCAGCAGGTCACCCCAAACGGGTGGCCTTTTTTTTGGCTGGGCTCCTCCATGGCCAGCCAGGGGCGGCCGGCAACGGGTGGCCCGGGCCGTCGGCACCCCCGCACCAGGCCGGGCCGCGGGCGTGCCGGAGGCGGATGTTTCCTTACGATCGGGGCGATGGTTGCCGCCGATCCCGCGCTCCCGCCACCCCCGTTTCCCGCCATCCCGCCCGTCGATTCCATGGCCGCACCCGCCCCCTCCTCCCTGGCACCGATCGATGCGCCCCTGGCGGCGGCCGACCCCGCCATCGCCGCCCTGATCGATCAGGAGCTGAACCGTCAGCAGTCCCACCTGGAGCTGATCGCCTCCGAGAACTTCGCCTCCCGCGCCGTGATGGAGGCCCAGGGCTCGGTGCTCACCAACAAGTACGCCGAGGGCCTCCCCGCCAAGCGCTACTACGGCGGCTGCGAGTTCGTGGATGGGATCGAGGAGCTGGCGATCGAGCGGGCCAAGCAGCTGTTCGGCGCCGCCTGGGCCAACGTGCAGCCCCACAGCGGCGCCCAGGCCAACTTCGCCGTGTTCCTGGCCCTGCTCAAGCCCGGCGACACGATCCTGGGCATGGACCTCTCCCACGGCGGCCATCTCACCCACGGTTCGCCGGTGAACGTGAGCGGCAAGTGGTTCCAGGCCTTCCACTACGGCGTCGACCCCGACACCCAGCAGCTGAACTACGCCACGATCCGCGAGCTGGCCCTGCAGCACCGCCCCAAGCTGATCGTGTGCGGCTACTCGGCTTACCCCCGCACCATTGACTTCGCCGCCTTCCGCGCCATCGCCGATGAGGTGGGCGCCTACCTGCTGGCCGACATGGCCCACATCGCCGGCCTGGTGGCGGCCGGGGTGCACCCCAGCCCCCTGCCCCATTGCCATGTGGTCACCACCACCACCCACAAGACCCTGCGCGGCCCCCGCGGCGGCCTGATCCTCTGCAATGACGCCGACTTCGGCAAGCAGTTCGACAAGGCCGTCTTCCCCGGCACCCAGGGCGGCCCGCTCGAGCACGTGATCGCCGCCAAGGCTGTGGCCTTCGGCGAGGCCCTGCAGCCCTCCTTCCGCAGCTACAGCCAGCAGGTGATCAGCAACGCCCAGGCTCTGGCGGCCCGGATCCAGGAGCGGGGCATCGCGGTGGTGAGCGGTGGTACGGACAACCACCTGGTGCTCCTTGATCTGCGCAGCATCAGCATGACCGGCAAGGTGGCCGACCTGCTGGTGAGCGATGTGCACATCACCGCCAACAAGAACACGGTGCCCTTTGATCCCCAGTCCCCCTTCGTGACCAGCGGCCTGCGGCTCGGCACCGCCGCTTGCACCACCCGTGGCTTCGATGCCGAGGCCTTCCGCGAGGTGGCCGATGTGATCGCCGACCGCCTGCTCAACCCTGAGGACGACGCCATCGAACGGCGCTGTCGCGAGCGGGTGGCCGACCTCTGCCGTCGCTTCCCGCTCTATGGACGCCAGCGGGAGTTGCAGCCCGCTTGAGCCGTTCCCCCCTCCTTAAGGTGAGCCCCGAAGGCCCGCTGCACCCCGGTTCGCTGCCGTGACCCTCGCCTACAGCCCCAACGCGGCGGCGCTGCTCACCTTCGTGGTGGCAGGCCTGGTGACGGCGCTGGTGGTGCCCCTGGTGCGGCGGCTCGGCCTGCGCTGGGGTCTGGTGGATGCCCCCGATCCCCGCAAGCAGCACACCGCCCCGATGGTGCGCCTCGGCGGCATCGGCATCGTGGCCGGCTTCAGCCTGGCCCTCACCCTCACCTGGCTGGCCGGCGGCTTCGCCGAGCTCCCTCCCGACAAGGACCGGCTGATCTGGACCACCCTGGCCGGAGCCCTCTGCTTCTTCGTGATCGGCCTCGCCGACGACCTCTTCGCCCTGCCGCCCCTGCCCCGCCTGGTGGGCCAGGTGGCGGTGGCCATGGCGGTGTGGGATCAGGGGGTGCGGATCGGCACGATCGAACTGCCCTTTGAGGGGGCCGGCTTCCTCCCGTTGCCGCCGTTGCTCAGCCTGCTGGCCACCGTGGTGTGGCTGGTGGGGATCACCAATGCGATCAACTGGCTCGATGGTCTCGATGGCCTGGCGGCGGGGGTGAGTGGCATCGCCGCCATCGGCCTGCTTTCGGTGAGCTTCAGCCTCTCCCAGCCCGCCGCCGGCCTGCTGGCGGCGGCCCTGGCCGGCGCCTGCCTCGGCTTCCTGCGCCACAACTTCAACCCCGCCCGCATCTTCATGGGCGACGGCGGTTCCTATTTCCTCGGCTTCGCCCTGGCGGCGATCAGCATCGTGGGCCCCGCCAAGGGGCTCACCGGCGTGAGCCTGCTGCTGCCGTTGCTGATCCTGTCGTTGCCGCTGGCCGATATGTCGGCGGTGATCATGGGCCGGCTGCGGGAGGGCCGCTCCCCCTTCTACCCAGACCGGCGCCACCTGCACCACCGGCTGCTGCGCTCGGGTCTCAGCCACCGCCGCACCGTGGTGCTGATCTACGCCTTCACCCAGTGGCTCGGGGCCCTGGCCCTGGTGCTGGCCAACGCCGAAAACCGCTTCCTCTGGCTGGGTCTGGCCACCGCCGTGCTGATCGCGGCGGTGGTGCTCAGCCGCCGTTCGGTGCAGCAAGAGCTGCGCTGAGGCCGGCCCCCGACGCCTGCCGGCCAGGCCGGCCAGCCTTGCCGACAACCTCCGCCTTCACCCCTCCAAGGCTGTTCGGCCGCACCGCCTTCACCCCGTTCCCTTTCCGCGCTCCGGCCATGGCCCCAACGCCGCCACCCGCCGCCCACGGCCCTGAACACCGCCCTGATCAGCCCCCCGACGACCGCTCCGACGACCGCTCGGTCGAGGTGCTCTGCATCGGCACCGAACTGCTGCTGGGCAACATCCTCAACGGCAATGCCCGCTGGATCGCCGAACGCCTCGCCGCCCTCGGTCTGCCCCACTACCGCCAGGAGGTGGTGGGCGACAACCGCGAACGGCTGATCGCCGCGGTGCGGGCCGCCGCCGGCCGCTGCCGCGTGCTGGTCACCACCGGCGGCCTCGGCCCCACCCCCGACGACCTCACCACCGAGGCGATCGCCGCCGCCTTCGGCGCGCCGCTGGTGGAGCACCCCGCCATCTGGGAAGGCATCCGCGCCCGCATCGAGGCCCGCGGCCGGGTGGCGGCGCCGAGCAACCGGCGCCAGGCCTTCCTGCCCGAGGGGGCGGCCGTGCTGCCCAACCCCACCGGCACCGCACCGGGGATGATCTGGACCCCCACCCCACCCGATCCCGCCTTCCCGATCCAGAGCGGTTTCACCGTGCTCACCTTTCCGGGGGTTCCGAGCGAGCTCCACGCCATGTGGGAGGCCACCGCCGAGCCCTGGCTGCGCAACGCCGGCCTGGCCCAGGGGGTGTTCGCCAGCCGGGTGCTGCGCTTCTGGGGCGTGGCTGAATCCAGCCTGGCCGAGCAGGTGGCGGACCTGCTGGCCCTCGAGAACCCCACCGTGGCGCCCTATGCCGGGGCCGGTGAGGTGAAGCTGCGCCTCACCGCCCGGGCCGCCGATGCCGCGGCCGCCGCCGCCCTGCTCGCGCCGGTGGAGGCGGAGCTGCGGGCCCGCACCGGTTCGCTGTGTTTCGGCAGCGATCAGGACAGCCTGGCCTCGGTGGTGCTGGAGCGGCTGCGGCAGCGGGGTGAAACCCTGGCGGTGGCCGAATCCTGCACCGGTGGCGGCCTCGGGGCGGACCTCACGGCGGTGCCCGGGGCCTCCGAGGTGTTTCTCGGTGGCGTGATCGCCTACGCCAACAGCATCAAACAGGGGCTGCTGGCGGTGCCGGAGGCGCTCCTGGCCGCCCATGGGGCGGTGAGCGATCCGGTGGCGATGGCGATGGCCGAGGGGGTGCGCCACCGCACCGGCAGCACCTGGGCCCTGGCCGTGACCGGCATCGCCGGGCCTGGTGGCGGCAGCGCCGCCAAGCCGGTGGGGCTGGTTCACATCGCCCTGGCAGGGCCGCAGGGCAGCACCAGCAGCGCGGTGCGCTTTGGCGAGAGCCGCGGCCGCACCTGGATCCAGACCCTCACGGTGGGCGAGGCCCTCAACCGGCTGCGGCTGGCCCTGGCGGCGGGCTGAAGCCCTGCCCCAACCAGGTCGTGTCGCCGCCGACCGCCAACCGCTGGCAGCCGTCAGCTGGCTCGGCACCACAGGCGTCAGGCCTCCCGCCAGGGCCAAGCTTGGCCAGGTCCGGCCGATCGGCCACGCTGGAGCTTCACCGGTCTCCCCTGATGCAGTCCGTCAGCAGCTCCCCGCCCCGGATCGTGGTGCTCGATGGCCTCACCACCAACCCCGGCGATCTCTCCTGGGAGCCGCTCGAGCGCCTCGGCACGCTCATGGTGCATCAGCGCACCCCGCCCGAGTTGGTGGCCGGCCGCATCGCTTTGGCCGATCTGGTGGTCACCAACAAGACCCGCCTTGGTGCCGCCGAACTGGCCGCGGCGCAGGCTCTCCGAGGCATTTGCATGCTCTCCACCGGCCACGACGTGGTGGATGGGGCGGCGGCGGCCGCCCGCGGGGTGCCCCTGTGCAACGTGCCCGAATACGGCACCGCCTCGGTGGCCCAGGCCGTTTTCGCCCTGATTCTGGAGCTCACCAACCGCACCGGTCTGCATGCGGAGTTGGTGCGCCAGGGCCGCTGGAGCGCTGGCCCCGATTTCTGCTTCTGGGAGGGGACCCTCACCGAGCTGGCGGGTCGCACCCTCGGGGTGGTCGGCATGGGGCGGATCGGTGCGGCTGTGGCCTCGATCGCCCGGGCTTTCGGCATGGAGGTGCTGGCCCACCGGCGCGGGGCTACCGGCGGTGGCGGGGACGGATCACCAGCGGCCAGCTCCGGCGGGGTGACCTGCGTGGACCTGCCCACCCTGTTCGCGGCCTCTGATGTGGTGAGTCTCCACTGCCCGCTGACGCCCGAAACCCGTGGCTTGATCGATGCCGCTCGCCTTGCCCTGATGAGGCCTGGCGCCCTGCTGATCAACACCGGCCGTGGGGCTCTGGTCAACGAGGCCGACCTGGCCGCCGCGCTCCACAGCGGCCGCCTCGGCGGCGCCGGGCTCGATGTGCTGAGCCTGGAGCCCCCCGAAGCCACCAACCCCCTGCTGCACGCCCCCAACTGCGTGATCACCCCCCACATCGCCTGGGCCACCCGCTCGGCTCGCGGGCGGCTGATCGAGGCCGTGGCCGCCAATGCCGCGGCGATCCTGGCCGGAGACCCGCAGAACGTGGTGAACGGGGTCTGAACGCCTTCTGCCCGACGCTTGGCCTGTGGTCCGTGGTCCGTCGGGCCGCCAAGCTGGATCGTGGTGTTGTCTGATCGGCCCATGCAGCTGATTCCCTTCCTTCCGCCGCTGGGGCGCTGTGTGGGCCTGCTGCTTCTGGTGGGTGGTGCGGTCCCCGCGCTTCGGGCCGAGCCCGCCCCAGGCACGATCGGAGCTCCGGCGGGATCGTCGGCTCCTGCCGCCGTCCCCGCCGCTTCCGTCGCCCGCCGGCGCTAGCCGCTGACGCCCTGCCACCGGTCCCATCGGGCCATCACGATCCTTTGCTCCGCTCAAGGAAGCGAGGCCCCGGCCGTGCCCGTCCAGCCCGCTCAGGCCAGGGGCAGCCCATCGGGTTCCAGGAGCAGGAGGTGGAGGCTCTCCAGGCCCAGGGCGATCAGGCCTGCGGCCAGGGCGGTGCGGGCGCCGCACAGCAGCAGGCGGGCGGCGATCGCCGATCCGACCGGGATCATGGCCTTGCCTCCTGCTGCAGAGGCCCCTCGAGCTGGCTGAGCGGCACGGCGAAGGGGGCCGTGGCCCTACGGGGATGGGGCCAACGGCGAACCCAGCAGCGGAGGTCGTCCTCCTCCACGGTCACCACTTCATAAAGCGCATCGGATGCAGGGGCATCGGCACGGCCGTGGATCCGTACCAGGCAACCAGGCTGAACAGTCATGGGTCGGCTTTCGGGATGGGGATGGATGTATTGAGATTGTTGTGGGATTTGGGCTTGGTGCCCGTCGTTGTGTTACTGCTCTCTGCGTTATCAGAGCACGCTTTTTTAGGGCCGCAGTGTTTCAGCGCACCGAAGTCGGTGACCGCCGGGCGTCCCGCGGCGATCGCCCCGTCATGACAGCGTTGGCGCTGCATTGGCGTCACCGTTCGGCGCCATGACGACGCGGGTCGTCTGCATCGCCTGACTTCAGATGCGGCGGACCATGCGGAGCGTGGCCCTAGTCCGCGCGCCGCAGCCCTCCACCCCTTTGCCTCCAGCCGGCGGCAGCCGCTTGGGCCCTGGTGCAGGACGCCCCCCCCCAGGCTCCTAGGCTCATTGCCCCTCTTGACCCTTCGCGTGAGCGCCAGCACCCTTTACGACAAGGTCTGGGAGCTGCATCGGGTAGCGGATCTGCCGGGTGGCTCCACCCAGCTGTTCATCGGCCTGCACCTGATCCATGAAGTCACCAGCCCCCAGGCCTTCGCAGCCCTGCGGGATCTGGGGCTCACGGTGCGGCACCCGGAGCGCACCGTGGCCACGGTGGACCACATCGTGCCCACCACCTCCCAGGCGCGCCCCTTCGCCGATCCCCTGGCCGAGGCGATGCTGGCCACCCTGGAGGCCAACTGCGCCGACCACGGCATCACCCTGCACGGCCTCGGCAGTGGCCGCCAGGGGATCGTTCATGTGATCGCCCCGGAGCTGGGCCTCACCCAGCCGGGCATGACCGTGGCCTGCGGCGATTCCCACACCTCCACCCACGGCGCCTTCGGGGCGATCGCCTTCGGCATCGGCACCAGCCAGGTGCGCGATGTGCTCGCCAGCCAGAGCCTGGCGATGACCAAGCTGAAGGTGCGCCGCATCTGGGTGGAGGGCACCCTGCAGCCGGGCGTCTACGCCAAGGACCTCGTGCTGCACGTGATCCGCACCCTCGGGGTGAAGGGCGGTGTGGGCCACGCCTATGAGTTCGCCGGTCCCGCCATCGACGCCCTCTCGATGGAGGAGCGCATGACCCTCTGCAACATGGCGATCGAGGGCGGCGCCCGGGTCGGCTATTGCAACCCCGATGCCACCACCTTCGCCTACCTCCAGGGTCGCCCCCACGCCCCGGCAGGTGAGGCCTGGGAGCGGGCCGTGGCCTGGTGGAGCAGCCTGGCCAGCGGCCCTGATGCCGTTTTCGATGATGAGGTGCGCTTTGATGCCGCCGCCATCGCCCCCACCGTGACCTGGGGCATCACCCCGGGCCAGGGCATCGGTGTGGATGAGAGCGTGCCCACCCTGGAGCAGACCCCCGCCGACGAGCGCCCCCTCGCCGAGGAGGCCTACCGCTACATGGACCTGGTACCCGGCGCCCCGATCGCCGGTCTGCCGGTCGATGTGTGCTTCATCGGCAGCTGCACCAATGGCCGCCTCAGCGACCTGCAGGCCGCCGCCGCCGTGGCCCGTGGCCGGCATGTGGCCCCCGGCATCAAGGCCTTCGTGGTGCCCGGCAGCGAGCAGGTGGCTGCCGCCGCCGAGGCCGAGGGCCTTGATGACGTGTTCCGCGCGGCGGGCTTCGAGTGGCGAGAGCCCGGCTGCTCGATGTGCCTGGCGATGAACCCGGACCGCCTCGAGGGCCGTCAGATCAGCGCCAGCTCCTCCAACCGCAACTTCAAGGGCCGCCAGGGCTCGGCCAGCGGCCGCACCTTGCTGATGAGCCCGGCCATGGTCGCCGCCGCCGCGATCGCCGGCCATGTGGCCGATGTGCGGGAGCTGGTGGGCGCCCGCGACGCGGAAGGCCGTTCCACCACCCTGGCTGCAAGCCCGCCCTGAGTGGTGGCTGGGTCGCAGCCTGGCCGCCTGTCCCGCACGGGAGGGATGCGCTCCAGATCTCGAAGAGTCCAGGCTCTGGCATCGATGGACGTCATCCCCGCATTCCGGCCTTTTTTCGTCCTTTTCCCTTTCCACCGCTCCGATGAACGCCCCCTCACCCGCCGCCGCCAGCGCTGCGTCCGCCCAGCCGAACGGCACCGCCGTGGTGCCGGCTCCGTTCCCCGCCGGTCCGGTGCTGCGGTTGGTGGGCCGCGGCGTGGCGGTGGTCGGCAACGACATCGACACCGATCGGATCATCCCGGCCCGCTACCTCAAATGCGTGACCTTCGAGGGCTTGGCCGAGGGCGCCTTCGCCGACGACCGCAGCGAGCTGGTCGGCGCCCATCCCTTCGACCGGCCTGAGCATCAGGGCGCCACGATCCTGGTGGTGAACGACAACTTCGGCTGCGGCTCCAGCCGTGAGCACGCCCCCCAGGCCCTGATGCGTTGGGGCATCCGGGCGGTGATCGGCGAGAGCTTCGCGGAGATCTTCTTCGGCAACTGCCTGGCCCTCGGCATCCCCTGCCTCACCGCCGCCCCCGCCGACGTGGCGGCCCTGCAGCGTGCCATCGCCGCCACCCCTGCAGTCCCCTTCACCCTGGATGTGGAGGCCCTGCAGGTGGCGCTCTCCCCGGACGCCAGCGCAGTGGACACCTCTCCTGGCCTGGTCTGTTCGCTCCAGCTGGCCGAAGGCCCCCACCGCATGCTGGTGAGCGGCCAGTGGGATGGCACCTCCCAGCTGCTGGATCAGCAGGAGGCGTTGCAAGTCACAATTGGCCGCATTCCTTATCTTAACAATTTTAACACAGCAGGTCTAAATATTTTGTAAAATGCGCACATTTAGGATTTCATCTTTTATTTGTAAGATAAATTCAGCGCTGCATGAAGTATCCTCGTTTCCTGGGGTGCAGCTGTTTTCGTCGAGGTCTTCAGGGGGAGGAGGGGTGAGCTGTAGTGGTGGCAAGCCGTAATAATTCATAATCGCAAGCCCAATATCGTTATTATTGGCAATCAGTCTAAAAATAAGGCGATCGATTACGGGGAACCTCCGAACAGTGTTTTGAACTTGGGGAGCCCTTTGTACGCCACCCGTGTAAGAGATGCCGCGAATATTTTTTGGCTTGTCAGGCAGTCTTAGTCTATTGATTTGGTTGATTAGCCTCGATACTTTTCCTGCTTCGAATTCATGCTGAGCTTGTGAAGCATGCACATAGGCGAAGCTCACCAAGATGCAAAGCCAGGCCAGTAAACTTATCAGGATCAAGCTAATCGCCCTCACGGCTTTCGTATTGATAGTGAGTCTTGCCGAGGACTTGATTGCTAGTAGGGAAAGAGTGCTGAGCAGTGGGCCAACAAAGACTAGAGTTCGCGGGAGAAAAGCCGGAGGGCTGGCTAAAAGCAGTGAGGCTCCGGGTGCAAAAATGCCGACGAGAATGAGCGTTGTTGTTGTCAAGGCAACGCGTTGCTTTGAGCCCAGTTGAGATCCAATTAGAATCAGGCTCAAACCGGCGATCGAGAGAGGGGCGGGAGTGTGTGCCCAGTCGCTCCAATAGGTCTTCAAATAAGTGATGGCATTGTGCAGAATCGAGGCTGGCAAATCGATGCCAATAGGCAGTAGTTTTGATGATTCAATCGCGTAGGCTGAGCGCGCTTGCCAGCCGAAGCGTGCATAGATTCCAAATATAGCCAGCGAAATCACATAGCAGCCCAGGCTTCTCTGTAATGAGCCAAGCCAGTCTTTTATATGAGCATCGTTCTCTTTGTTCAGAAATGCATCCAGGCAGAGCATGAGAGCAACAATGAGGAAGCTCGAAGCGCAGGCTTGATAGGTTAACAGTGATACAATCAGTAGTATGGTGGATAGGATAAATGAGTGCCGGCCTCTATATTTTATTAATACTGTTGCTGCCGCAATTGCGAGCAGTTGGGCCAGTGCCATGGAAGCTGAGTCGAAGCCAAATGACAGATTGGCAAGAAAATAAGGCTGGCCGATTATTGGCAGTGTGCACAAGGCGCCAAGCCAAGTTGACTTGATATTAAAAGCACGGACGGCTATTGTGCAGGCAATCGATATAAAAATAAGGGCTAAACATTGATACAGTGGTGAGGCTGCGACCAAAGGCGTGCCAAAGTTCAGTAAAAAGAAAAATAGGCTGGCAGCAGGCCTAGCATCGTTGTCCCAGCCAAACGTGCCGAAAAGTGCACGTGGATAATCATCGAGGTAAAGATGAATGGATAGCGCGATTGGAATCAGGATGATTGCATTGATGGATAGTGATGCTAGAAATTGATGTTTAGACTCTTTCCATTCAGCTCGAGCTCTCTGCGCAAGCTTGGCTGGAGTTGAAATGCTTTGCATAGAAATCAGTTCCTATAACAGTCGTGGGGGGAGTGATCGTGGGTCGTGTTGTTCAGTTCATTCGACCGCAATGATTGTGCATTGAGATCAGAAGGGTCGTTCGGTAATGCCCTGTTGGGGAGATTTCATTGGATCTTGGTAGGGCACAAACGGCAGGCCCGGGCCGTTGAAGTTGAAGTCGTTGAGCTTCACCCGCACCCCGCCGAGGCCGTCGTAGGGGCTGTAGTAGATGCCGATCTCGTAGGCGCGACGCTGCCAGCGCAATTCGATGTAGGAGTTGGTCACGCCGCCGTAGGTGCCGGAGTTGGGGTCCACGTTGAGCCCCACGCCACCGCTGAACACCAGCGGGCCGGCGATCTGCTGGGTGAGGCCGATGCCCACCGTGCCAAGGTCAACGGCCCGATCGAAGCTGAAGGGGCTGGCCCCCTGGCGCAGGGTGCCACCGCCGGTGATGGTGAGTTCGGTGTAATCGAAGTAAGGCTTGATGAAGTGGCCCAGGGTGAGGGTGGGGCCGCCGCTGAGGGTGATCGTGTTCTGGTTGCTGCCGTCGCCGTAGTAGGCCAGGGTGCCGAGCACGTTGGCCCGCAGGCGCAGCCCTGGGATCACCGGCATGGCGGTGTTGGCGAAGCCGGCCGTGGCGGTGCGGGGGGCCATGCGGCCGATCCAGAGGGGATAGTTGAAGTTCACCGAGCCGATCCCGCTGAGCCGCCAGAAATCGGCCAGGTTGTTGCTGGTGAAGTCGTTGCTCTGGAAATTGCCCGCCCCGGCGCGCCAGAGATAGTTGCCGCTCAGCTTGCCCCAGTTGGGCAGATCACCGGTGGCATCGAGGGAGGTGCCGTAGGCCGAATAGACATCCTGCTCGCCCAGGGTGCCGTTCCAGGTGCGGAAGCGGTAGGCCCCGAACAGCCGCCAGGTGCTGGTGCCCAGCAGCGGCAGCTGCACGGCGCGGGCTAAGTCCCCCCAGGTGCGGGTGCCGTTGGCGATGTTGTCGGGATTGAAGGTGGAAACCTGCAGGGTGGCGTTGGAATCGAAGTTGGCGAGCTGGCCGCGCAGCTTGGCCTGCAGGCCGAACAGGTCGGACACCTGGGCTGGCTGGAGCACCGCGGGATCATTGGCCGACTGGCCCGGCAGGGGATAGCTGTCGGTGCTGCCGTTGATCGCCCGCTGGACCAAGAACTGGGGCTGCACCGTGAGCTCCGCTTTCTTGCCCACTTGCCGCACAACGTTGTAGCCCACGAAATAGCCGTCGCGGTCTTCTCGGTCGATGCCCAGCACCCAGCGGTTGTCGACCTCCTCCTCCTTCCTGATGCGGGTGCTGCGGGTCACCGGGATCGCCAGGCTGTCCTCGAGTACCAGGTGGTTGTGCTCGGTGCGGATCAGGGTGTCGCCATTGGGCTGGAGGGTGGCGACCACGTTTTCCGAATCCATCCACGACTGGGCCGGCGTGAACGGGTCGTTGCTGAAGGCCATCCGATCCGCCGTGAGGGTGGTGGCGGTGAAGCGCATCGTCCGGGCCTGCACCCGCCAGCGGCTGATCGTGCCCCGCACCATCTGGCTGTTGCTGGCGGTGGACAGGTTGTTGAGCTGGCTGGGCCTGGCACCGCCGAATTCGTTGACGGCATCCGGTGCACTCATCACCGAGGGGAAGCCATAGCGCCGCTCGGCGGTGAGGCTCCGCTCGAAGGCCACATCCCGCACCCGCTGGTCCAGCTTCTCGATGGCGGCGTTGCGGGCCGCCTCCTGCTGCCGGGCCACCGTCCAGACGTTGGTGGTGTTGCGGCGGGGTGGGGCTGCGGCGGGGGGTGTGCCGGCCGGGGCGGGATCGCCGGGGGCCGCCCCCATCGTGACCAGGTCCAGTTGGCTGGCCAGATTGCGGGGCGGGGTGTTTTCGGGCGGCAGGGCGCCGGGGCAGCCCTGGGCCGGCGGCAGGCTCACCCGCTGGCGCGGCGGCGGCGATTCGCCGAAGCGGTAGCGAAGGCCAAGCAGGTAGCCGTTGCTCCCCTCGCTCACGCCGCTGTAGGTGCCGTAGGCCCCGGAGCGGTGGTGGATGCGGCCGATCGCCGACACCCGCGGACTGACCAGGGCCTCCACCTCGAAGGCCAGATAGTTGAGGAAGGTGGTGTACTTCTCGCGGAAGGTCTTCTCGTAGTTGCTGGGCTCGGTGAGCAGGCTCACCCCCTCCACGACGTAGAGGCTCAGCCAGGGCCGCACCCAGAAGCGCAGACCCAGGCCCGCGGTGCCTTCGCCGAAGCTCTGGGATGGCGTGTCGGCGTAGGGAACGGTCTGGTTGAAGCCGCCGCCCGGCATCGCGGTGGAGCGGTGATTGAGCAGGTTGCCGTCGAATTCGAGGGCGAAGGGGCCGCCGTCGATCAGCCGCCGCTGCAGACCCAGCCCCGCCAGGTATTCGGGCCGGTAGGTGCCGTTGAACAGAAAGGTGTCACCGAAGTTGGCGGTGTACATCTGGCCGCCCCAGGCGGTGGTGGCCCAGGGGAAGGGGTGCCAGTCGGGCTTGGGCGGCAGATCGGGCACGCAGCTGATCGGTTCGATCGGCGGCAGGGGGGCGGTCGGCCGGGCGCTGAGGTCCAGGTCTTCGGCGGTGCCGTCGAGGTCGAGCACCCCGTAAACATCCTCCATCTCGCCCCAGCCCTCCGGCAGGTTGAAGCGCAGGCGGCTGGACTGCAGGTACTGCTGGCCCCGCTGGAACCGCACCCGTCCGGTGGCCAACAGCACCCGGTTGGTGGGATCGAATTCCAGCCGGTCCGCCAGGATGCGGCCCCCGGCAATCCGGGCCGACACCCGCCCGGTGGCGACGAAACGGCCGAGCTGGGCGTCATAACCCTGCTGGTCGGCCGCGAATTCCAACTCGAGTGGGCTGGTGGGGGCGGCCGTCGGCCCACTGCGCTGGGGACCAACTGCCGGGCTCCTGGGGGCTGTGCCGCCCGGCCGGGCTGAGGGGGCCGCGGGGAGCAGCTCAGCGGAGGATGGGCCGGAGGGGTTGGCGGCCGGGACACTCTTGGCCGGACCGTTGCCGCTCACCGCAGCCGGAGCGCTGGTCGGTAGCTGCGGCGCCGGCGGCTGGGTGGGAGCCCCGGTCTCCGGCGCTGCGAGCACCGGCCCTGCGGTGGCCATCAGCAGCTGGGGCGAGCCCGCCAGCACGATCGCCGCCGTCCGGGCCCGCTGCCGGATCCGGGTCCATTGGCCTGGCCGGCGAGGGAACACCACAGTCGGCCGGGGATGGCAAGGAGTGCGTGATCCTCCCATGGGGCCCCCTGGTCCCTCCCGCGGTTCGGCCGGTTCCAGGCTTGGGTTCGCTGCGATACGGCCGCGACGGCGTTTGACGAGGGCGTTTGGCGCCGGGCCCATGGCCAACAAAAAACCCCACCACCGGTTCTCCAGGAACGTGAACCGGTGGTGGGGACTGGACGATGGCCGACGCCGCTTCAGTCAGCGCAGCGGCAGGCTGCGATGGCGCGGGTCCGGTTCAGTCCTCGAGGTCCTTGCGGCTGGGGGTACGGCTCGGGTCGCTGGCCAGGAAGCCGAACACGAAGATCCCGATGAAGAAGAAGACGACGGAGTAGACCGAGATCTTGAGGGCGAGCATGGGCTGTCCGACGGGTGACAGGGCGGGTGACAGGGGATGACAGGCCGGGCACGAAGGCGGGCTGTCTCTGCCGCAGCCCCATCATCCTATGGGGCTTGGGAGGCCATCCAAGATGCCCGAGGGGCTGCCAGAGGGTCCAGAGGCCCGGATTGAAATGTTTCAGTCACGTTCCGCCGGGCCGCCGCCCCTCGATCTGCAGCCCCTCTGGCGCTGCGGCGGGCCCGAGGGCCTTCCTGTGGCGGCGCTGGAGCACCCCTGGGGCGCACGGCACCGTCCCGATTGGCATGCCCGCGGCCTGATCATCTGGCCCCGCGGCGGCCAGTGGCGGGTGCTGCGCCTTGCCCTGGCCCGTCCCGCCGCCTGGAGCCAGCTCACGCCGGCTGCGGCCCGGGCCCGGCTGGTGCTGCGCTGGTGGGCCGACGCGGTGGAGCTCTGGGTCGCTGGCCAGCGGGTGCATGGGGGCGATCTGTTCGACACCGCCTGCCGCTGGGAGCTACCGGCCCACTGGTGGGAGGGACAGGCGCTGGATCTGGAGCTGCGGCTGCGCAGTCCGCTCCACGACGACGGCGCCTTGATCCAGAGCCGCCTCGAGCTCGAGCCCCGCGATCCGGCCGATCCCCTCGGGCTGCTGGAGCCGTCGGTGGAGGCCCTCGAGACCCTGCGCCGCGAGCACCATCAGCGCCTCCATCCGGCCGACCTCCCACCAGCGCCCACCGTTCGTCTGGGGCCGGGCGAGGGCCGGGTGCATCTGCTCGGTCACGCCCACCTCGATCTGGCCTGGCTCTGGCCGGTGGCCGATACCTGGCAGGCGGCGGAACGCACCTTCCGCTCGGCCCTGGCCCTGCTGGAGCGCTTCCCCGCTCTCCATTTCGGCCATTCCACCCCGGCCCTCTACGCCTGGCTGGAGCAGCACCGCCCCGCCCTGTTCGCCGCCATCCGCGCCGCCAGCGAGGCCGGCCGCTGGGAACCCCTCAACGGCCCCTGGGTCGAGACCGACTGTGTGCTGGTGGGCACCGCCTCGCTGCTGCGCCAGTTCCAGGAGGGCCAGCAGGACAGCCGCCGCCGCTTCCCCAGCTGGGAGCACGACCTTGCCTGGCTGCCGGACAGCTTTGGCTTCAGCGCCGGTCTGCCCGCCGTGGCCGCCGCCACCGGGGTGCGCTGGTTCTGCACCCACAAGCTGGCCTGGAATGCCACCAACCCCTTCCCCCACCGCCTGTTCCGCTGGCGCAGCCGCTGCGGGGCCGAGCTGCTGGCCCTGATGACGGCCCCGATCGGCACCGATGGCGATCCCCTGGCGATCGAGCGGCACCGGCTCGAATGGCAGGCGGCCAGCGGTTGCAGCGATGCCCTCTGGCTGCCCGGGGTGGGCGACCACGGCGGCGGACCCACCGCCGAGATGCTTGAGCAGCTGGAGCTCTGGCGGGCCCACCCCGCCGCCGCACCCCAGCACCACGGCAGCCTGCGCAGCTTCCTGGTGGCGCTGGAGCCCTTGGCGCCGCAGTTGCCGGTCTGGCGCGATGAGCTCTACCTGGAGCTGCACCGCGGCTGCGCCACCAGCCGGCCCGATCAGAAACGGCACAGCCGCACCCTGGAGCGGCTGCTGCGGGAGGCCGATCTGGCCCGGGCCCTGGCCCCGGCTGAGGCGGCTGCCGCGCCGGATCCGGTCGACTGGCGGCCGCTGCTGTTTCAGCAGTTCCACGACATCCTGCCCGGCACCTCCATCCCCGAGGTGTTTGAGCAGGCCGAGCCCGAATGGCGGGCCGCGCGCCGCCGCGCCCGCCGCCAGCGGGACCGGGCCCTGGCCGCCTGCGCCGCCCCCGACGCCCGCCACCCCGACGGCGGCGAGAGCTGGCGGCTGCTGCAGCTCCAGCCCCTGGCGCCGGCGCCCCGCACCCTGCGCCTGCCTGCCGGCTCCTGGAGCCTCGCCGGTGATGGCGCTTCCCGCCGCCTGCCCGCCCAGGGCGCCGCCGGTGGTGGTCAGTGGGTGCAGCTGCCACCCCTGGCCGGCGTGGCGGCCCTGGAGCTCCGCCGCCACCGCCCTGGCTCAGGAGCAGCCGCGGTTCGGCCCCTCGATCCGGACCACCCGGTGCGGCTTGCGGAGGCCCCGGAGCTGGGTCCCGGCCGCTGGCGCCTCAGCAACGGCCTGCTCACGGCGATCGTGGGTCCGGCTGGCGTGGAGCAGCTGCTGGATGGCCAGGGCCGCCCCCAGCTGGCGGCACCGCTGGCCTGGCGCCGCTTCGCCGACCGCGGCGAGTTCTGGGATGCCTGGGACATCGCCGCCAGCTACCGCCACCATCCCCTGCCCTGGCTGTGGGAGGGCCCTCCCCAGTGGAGCGCCGAGGGTCCGTTGTGCGCCCAGTTCCAGCAGCGCGGCCGCTGCGGCGGAAGTGCGGTGCGGCTGGATGGTCGGCTGCTGGCCGGTCAGCCCTATCTGGAGCTGGTGCTCAGCGTCGACTGGCGGCAGCGCCATGAACTGTTGCGGCTGGAGCTGCCTTTGGCCCGGCCGGCGCTGCGCTGGGCCGCCGACACCCCCGCTGGGGTGCTGGAGCGCCCCGCCGACCCCCGCACCGCCCGGGAGGCGGCCCGCTGGGAGGTGCCGGCCCTGGCCTGGCTGGCCTCGGTGGAGGCCGGCGCGGCGGGCGGTGGCCTGGCGGTGCTGCTCGATGGTCCCCAGGGGGTCGATGCCACCCCCGAGCGGCTGGGGGTGTCGCTGCTGCGCGGGCCCACCTGGCCCGATCCCGGCGCCGACAACGGCCGGCAGCGGCAGCGGCTGGCCCTGATGCCCTGCCCCGAGGGCTGGCGGCCGGCGGCGGTGCCGGCCCAGGCCCGGCGGCTGCGGGAGCCGCTGTGGTGCCAGCCGGTGCGCCCCTCAGCCCCGGCCCTGGCCGCCCTGCCCGATCTGGGCCCCGATCTTGCCCTGGTCGCCCTGCGGCCGGCCACTGATGGCAGCGGCGATCAGCTGCTGGCGGTGCAGAACGAAGGCCCCTGCCGCCGCTGGCTCGATCCTGGGCCCGGCTGGCGGCTGCTGGCTCGGCTCGATGGGCTTGAGCAGCCCTGGTCCGGTGGCGGACCTGATGCCATGGCTGTGGACCGGGTGCTCGGCCCCTGGCAGCTCGGGTTCTGGCGGCTGCGCCGCGCCGTCATGGCGGCGCCGTGATCGGCGGCCCGGGCTCAGTCTTCGTGGTCGTCGAAGGGATCGGTGAGCTTCTTGGAGGGCGGCCCGAAGGCGGTGTAAATGCCGAAACCGGTGAGGGCCAGCAGCACCGCCAGCACCGCGAGGGCCACGGACAGGGCGGGTGAGGTGGTGCTGGGTTCCATGGGTGGGGCTCTTCGCAGCGCAGGCGGCCTGTGGGCGGTTGGGGTTGGACGGTTCCGTCACAACTCTCGACAGCCCGTCTCGGTCCGGCCGGCGGGCCCCTTACAGTAGCCACAGCGATCTCCTGCCTGAAAGGACCGAGCTGCCATGGCCCAACGCACCCGACTCGGGGACATCCTTCGCCCGCTGAACTCCGAGTACGGCAAGGTCGTGCCCGGCTGGGGCACCACCCCGGTGATGGGCATTTTTATGCTCCTGTTCCTGGTCTTTCTGCTGGTGATCCTGCAGCTGTACAACCGGTCGCTGCTGCTGGAAGGCATCAACGTCAACTGGAACGGCGTCGGCTGAGTCCGCTCCGTCCTCCCGTCCCCTCCCCATGAACGTCTTCGGCATCGGCCTCCCGGAAATGGCGGTGATCGCCGCCATCGGGTTGCTTGTGTTTGGCCCGAAGCGGCTGCCGGAGCTGGGCAAGACCCTGGGTCGCACTCTGCGGGGCTTCCAGAGCGCCTCCCAGGAGTTTGAGAAGGAGTTCCGCAGCGCCGTGGCGTCTGAATCCGATCCCACGGCTGGGGCCTCTGGTTCGTCAACTGCCAGCCCAGCCCGCCTGGAGGCGGCAGCGGGTTGGAGCGGCGATGAGCCTGTGGCCGCCGCAGAGCAGCCTGCCCTGGCTTCCCCCGCTGACGCGGCCTCTGGTTCCGCTCCGGGCACCCCCGGCTGAGGGGGTCTGCCGTCCTTGGATCTGCAGCTGCTGGTGGGCCTCGGCAATCCGGGCAGCCGTTACGCCGAAACCCGCCACAACGTGGGCTTCATGGTGCTGGAGCGGATGGCCGCCCGCTGCGGCGTGCCCTTCCGCAGCCAGCCGAAGCTCCAGGGTCAGCTGGCGGAACTGGGCACGGGGCCGGCCCGGTTGCGGCTGCTGATGCCCCAGACCTTCATGAATGAGAGCGGCCGCGCCATCCGGGCTGCCCTCGATTGGTACCGCCTGGAACCCGCCCAGCTTCTGGTGGTGGTCGACGACATGGACCTGCCCTTCGGCCGGTTGCGGTTGCGGGCCGCCGGCAGCGCCGGGGGCCACAACGGCCTGCGCAGCACGATCCAGCACCTCGGCACTCAGGAGTTCGCGCGGTTGAGGATCGGCATCGGCGCCCCGGCCCAGGAAGCGCAGGAACGACGCGAGCGCACCGTGGGCCATGTGCTCGGCCGCTTCAGTCCCGCCGAACGGCCCGCCCTTGAGGCCGTGCTCGATGAGGTGGCGGCCGGCATCGATCTGATCCGCCGCCAGGGGATCGAGCGCGCCGGCAACCGGCTCAACGCGTTCCGTCCCGCCGCGTTGGCGGTCGAGCCATGAGCCGCCGCCTGCCCACCACCACGGCTCGGCTGCGGGTGCTGCACCAGAGCTTCAGCCCCTGCCTGCTGGAGGGGGAGGTGAGCGCCGGCGGCTTCCAGTGGACCTTCCGCTGGGCCTTCGACCGCGGTGAGCTGAGCGTCGAGCCCTCGCTGGGGCGTGCGCTGATCCAGGACGCCCTGCTGCGCTTCCTGCTCAAGGCCGATTACCAGCTGGAGGCCGGGGGTGACTACCTGTTCACGGTGCGGGCGGTCTTCTGAGCGGCGTGATTGCCCCGATCGGGCAGCGCTCGAGGGGGTGCCCCAGCCAGCGTTCCACCAGCAGCTGGGCCACCACGTCGTCCCAGTCCCGCGGCGGCTGGCGCAGTCCCTCCGGCAGCAGGCGCCGCCAGCCCCGGGGCGGCTCCAGCTCCCAGTAGCGGGAGCGGGCCGCCAGGGTGGTGTGGCCTTCCTCCACCAGGGCAACGGGCAGGTCCGCCTCCAGACGGCTCCGCCAGTCCCGGTGGCCGGTGCCGTTGCCCAGCACCACCTGGGTCAGGCCTTCGGCGCGCCAGCGCTGCAGGCAGGCCAGGGCCTCCTGGGGCGGCAGCACGCGGGCCTCCACGATCCGGCGTCGGCCCGGATCGCTGAGCACAAGGCCGCATTTGCTGCGTCCCGGGTCCAGCCCGGCCACCGCCCCCGGCAAGGAGGGGGTCAACGGGGCCCCTTGCGGCCGGCACCGCCGCCGCCGCCGCTCCAGCGCAACTCCACCACGATCGGATCGGGGGTGTCGGCATTGGCCATGGCCACCGCCTCAAGGCTCACGGCCTGGCCGGGGGGGCGTTCCGCCAGGGCACGGCCGAGGTTGTTGAAGGCGTTGCCATCCACCTGCAGGCCCTCCACCAGGGTCCCCTGGCGCTGGGCGCGCGCATAGGCGGCGGCCAGCAGCAGGTTGAGGCGGCTGCGGATCTCCTCGTTGCTGCGTTCATCCCCCTCCAGGGCGGTGCGGGCCAGCACCTCGCCCTGGCGCACCACCGGCCGGTTGGGCCGCAGGTCGGGGAAGGCGAGCACGCGACTCTCCCCCCGCAGCACGTTGGCGGCGGAGCGGATCGTGAGCACCCAGGTGTCGCGGTTGCCCAGCATGGTTTCGAGCCGTTCCACGTCGCTGCGGGGCACCAGCAGGATCTGGCGATCGGCCGGCTGGCCGGGGAGCAGCAGCCGGAAGGCCACCTGGTTGGCCTGCTGGAGCAGGCCGTCGATCACGGCCTTGGCCTGGTCGGGACGCTGCAGCTTCACCCGCACGGTGGCCAGGGGCTGGCCGCTGGCGATCACCACGTCGCCGCGGCGCAGGGCGATCACATTGGTTTCGAGCTGCTTGAGCTCCTGGGCTCCCGCCGCGATCCGCTGGCGCACCCGGCTCAGTTCGGCTTCGTTGCGGCGAATCTCCGCATCGCGGCCCTGCACATCCCGGCTCAGCCGCGACCGCTCCGTCTCCAGTCGCTCCCGTTCGCGCTGCAGGGGCTCCAGGTCCTGGCGCAGGCTGTTCAGCCGGGTGCGGGTTCCGGCCAGTTCCCGCTGCACGGCTTCGCGGCGTTGCACCGCTTCCTGGCGGCTGCGCAGGGCGAGGGTGCGCCCCTTTTCGGCCTGCTGGACATCGGCGCGGCTGCGGCTCAGTTCACGGCGGTTCTCCTCAAGGGCGGCCTGGCTGTTCTCCAGGGCGCTGCGGCTCTCCCGCAGCCGGGCCTGGATCGTGTCGAGCTCGAAGAGGCCCACCCGCAGCCGCTCGCTCACCAGCAGCATCAGGCCGAGTGAGATGGCACTGATCAGGGCGCCGGTGAGGGCCGTGATCACCACCGCCGTCTTGCGGGGGCGCAGTTTGAACAGGCTGAGGCGGGCCTTGCCGACCTTGCTGCCCAGACGGTCGCCGAGGGTGGACAGCACACCGCCGAGCACCAGCAGCGCCAGGATCAGCAGCCAGCCCGACACGCCACGCTCCAACCGGTTTCCAGTATCCCCGAGGATCCCGGCCACGGAGGCGCCAGGGGTGTCGGGGCGTCAGCTGAACCGCTTGGCCAGGGCCACCGGATCGAACACCGTGATCTTCTTGCGGTCGATCTGCACCAGACCATCGTTGCGCAGATCCCCCAGCAGGCGGGTGATCGTGACCCGGGTGGAGCCGATCGCCTCGGCGATCGCCTGGTGGGAGAGGCGAAGGTCGATGGTGATCCCCTCGTTGCTGGGCACGCCGAAGTCGCGGCAGAGCACCAGCAGGAAACTCACCAGCCGTGAGCTCATGTCGCGGTGGGTGAGGGTTTCGATCATCGTTTCGGTCTGCAGGATGCGGGAGGAGAGGCCCTGCAGCAGCAGCAGACCTACGCTGGCGTCCTGCTCGATCGCCCGCCGCACCGATGTGGCCGGCGCCGTGACCATCTCCACCCGGGTGAAGGCGATGGCGTGATAGAAGCGATCCGAACGCTGGCCGGTGAGCAAGGACAGCACGCCGAAGAGGCTGTTCTCGCGCAGCAGGGCCACGGTGATCTCCTCGCCGGATTCGTACACCCGCGAGAGCCGCACGGCACCGCGGCGCAGCAGATAGACCCGCTCGGCCGGATCGCCGGGGAAGAAGATCGTCTTGCCCCGTTCGATCGTTTCCACGCTGCTGCCCGCCAGGCCGCGGATCACCTCCAGCAGGGTGGGGGCAGCGGCGGCGTTGGGTCCGGAGCCTGTCACCGCAGCCGGAACCCCGGTCGATGGGGTGCTCGCATAGCGGCTGAATCCGCGCGTGGCGCCAACCATGGACCCGGGGACGTAGGGGTGGAAGCTAAGGATCGGTCTCCAGCTTCCATGTAGCGAATCACACGGTTTCCGTCGCGGCCAGGTCGGCCAGGGCCTGCCGCTGGGCCGCCTGCAGGGTGGCGATGCCCCCTTCGGCCAGATCCAGCAACTCATTAAGAGCATGGCGCGAGAAGGGTGCCCCCTCCGCGGTGCCCTGGATCTCCAGCAACCGCGCCTCGCCATCGGCCACCACATTGAGGTCCACCTCGGCCGTGCTGTCTTCGCTGTAGTCGAGATCCAGCAGGGCCCGCCCACCCACCAGCCCCACCGAAACCGCCGCCACCTGCTGGCGCAGGGGCGAAGCCGCCAGCAGCCCCCGCCGCTCAAGCCGCTGGAGGGCCGCCGCCAGGGCCAGCCAGGAGCCCGTGATCGCCGCCGTGCGGGTGCCGGCATCGGCCTGGAGCACATCGCAGTCCACCAGCAGCGTTCGCTCCCCCAGGGCCCCCAGGTCGAGGCTGGCCCGCAGGCTGCGGCCGATCAGCCGCTGGATCTCCTGGGTGCGGCCCGAGAGCTTCAGCAGCTCCCGCGCCTGCCGCTGCGGCGTCGAGGCCGGCAGCAGGCGGTACTCGGCACTGAGCCATCCCTGGCTCGCGCCGCGCCGCCAGCGGGGCACCTCCTCCTCCACGCACACGCTGCAGAGCACCTGGGTGCGGCCGGCTTCGATCGTCACCGAGGCCAGGGCGAAGCCCATCGGATCCCAGTGGAACCGCACCGGTCGCAGGCCATCCGCGCTGCGGCCGTCGCGCCGGGGTCCTGCGGGGCCGGGGGAAAGGGTCACGGGTGGAAGGGGGGCGCTGCCTCCAGGTTGACGCACCGCCCGCCGGCCGCTCGTCGGGGCCGGCACCAGGGGTGGTGTGCGGTGCTTGCGGATCCCGCTACATTCAGCAGGTGGGGGTCCGGAGCCGATCCGGTCGCTGCCCACCGAATCCCTCCCGTTCCCCGTTGCCACGGTCACCCCCGGGTGTCCGCGGGGCAGGACTGGCCTGCCGTGGCGCGCCAGCCGGCGAGGGTCTTCCGTTTTCCCACCCGCCTGCACCCTTCGGACTTCATGACCGCCAGCCTCGCCGACCGACACCAGCACCCCTGGAGCGATGCGGGCCAGCCCCGAGGCGAGGCTGCTCAGCGGCGTCCCCCCCTGCGGTTGGTGCCGCGGCCGGAGGGACTGCTTCAGATCCACACCGCCCCCTTCCGGGGCAGCGTGGCGGCGGTGTTCAGCCAGGCCCTGCGCAGCGCCGGCCTGGGCAGTCGTGTGCTGATCAGCCAGTTCCTCAAAGGTGGCGTCGACCAGGGGGTCGAGGGGGCCCTCTGGCTCTGCGGCCGGCTCCAGTGGCTCCGCCCGGACACCCCCCATTGCCTCGACCGCCCGGCCGACCCGGCTCCCCCGGGCCAGAGCGCGGCGGCCGATGATCCGTGCGAGGCCGTTCGTGCCGTGTGGACCTACAGCCGCGAGCAGTTGCTGGGCGGCGCCGTGGATCTGCTGGTGCTCGATGAGCTGGGCCTGGCGATCGAGCTGGGCTACCTCACGGCCAACGAGGTCACCGACACCCTGGAGCGGCGGCCCATCCATCTGGATGTCATCCTGACGGGCCCGGCCATGCCGCCGGCCCTGATGGCGATGGCCGATCAGGTCACCCAGCTGCGTCGCGCTCCTTAGGCGGGCGGCTGCTCTCCTTCCAAGCCGATGCTGAAGAACGACCGCTGGATCAACGAGCAGGCCGCCGCCGGCATGCTGGAGCCGTTCCAGTCGACCCTGGTGCGGCATCTCGATCCCGAGGCCCGCAGCGGCCCGGTGCTGAGTTTCGGCTGCTCCTCCTACGGCTACGACCTGCGCCTCTCGAGCAAGGAGTTCCTGATCTTCCGCCATGTGCCCGGCACGGTGATGAACCCGAAGCGGTTCAATCCGGCCAACCTCGAGCCGGCACCGCTGCACCGCGATGAGGATGGGGAGTATTTCATCCTGCCGGCCCATTCTTACGGCCTTGGGGTGGCGCTCGAAAAGATGAAGGTCCCCGCCAACATTACGGTCATCTGTCTGGGCAAGAGCACCTATGCACGCCTCGGCATCATTGTGAACACCACGCCGGCCGAGGCCAGCTGGGAGGGACATCTCACTCTGGAATTCAGCAACTCCTCCGGCGCCGATTGCCGCATCTATGCCAACGAGGGCATCTGCCAGCTGCTCTTCTTCGAGGGCGATCCCTGCGACACCACCTACCAGGACCGAGCCGGCAAGTATCAGCATCAGCCGGAGCGGGTGACCCTGGCGAAGGTGTGAATCAAGGTTAAGCGAGAGGGCTGATCACTGGCGCAGAAGCCTTTTGATCGCACTACCCATTGAGCGGTAGCGGTAGTAGAGAGATACTGCAGCATCCCAGGCCTGGAGTTGGAGATGTCTGGCCAGCAGCATGGCGCGCCTCAGGTTGTTTTGGTTGTCGCTCGAATCAAAGAGGGCGGTGCTGTCGATGCCGAGCTCGGTAAAGCGTTGTAGAAGGGATGAATCTGTATGCGTTTGTGTTTGCTTGTCGAAGGAGCGTAGGTAGGTGTATTCGCTTTGCAGAAGAGCAACGGCTGCATGGTGATTGGAGCGCTTCTTTTTGGCATATTCGAACAGCGTGCGGCGTTTAAGGTCGGGAAGGAGATATTCAATTTTCTGCCCGCTTAGCCTGAGGTGCTCCGAATAAGGTTTATAGTGAAACTCGATGTAGGTAATGCCGGTTTCAAGCTCTTCGCTCCCGGCGATTGAGCAACCTTGGTGGAAGCCATGCTCCAGTGATGCGCAGGCCCCTTTGGCAAAGAAGCATTTCTTGCACCATGTTATGTTTGAATAGCGATTCGGGTGGTAAGGGCTGTTTACGTACTTGTGGGGGATTGTTAATACCTTGCGGCTGTTCGCGAAGCGGGCTAGCACCTGGTCAATGTCATTGAGAGAGCAGGAGATCCTGCCGGCCTGATCGCAGGCCAGGAACTCATCGCAATCCATGGCAAAGTAAAAGTCATGCGGATCTCTGTTGTCAAGCTGCTTAATGGTCTCGGCAAAAATTAAGCCGCACTTAAAATAGTCTTGCTGCTGATTAAATCTTCTGTTCACGCTCACGCCACTCGCTTCGGCTGTCTCGAGGATGGCAAGTGTCTGGGGATCGGTGGAACCGTTGTCGAAGACGAAGATGCTGGCAGGATCTGCTAGGGACCGGTGATAGGTGATCCAGGGATCTAAAAGAAGACGTTCGTTCTTTTGCATCATCAACAGCGCGATCCTCGGGCTCATGCTTGTTGCCCCTGTGATTCTTTCGTGAAGCCGGGTGAGATCATCGCTGATTCAGGGCGCTAGCCGCGCCTTGTGCAGCCGGCTCTTCTCGTACCAGCCGGCGAACTGGGGCGCCCAGGCCACCAGGTGAGGCCACATCAGGTCGCACAGTTCGCGGATCTCCTGCTGGGCGTCGAGCTTGGCGCGCAGATCGAGGAAGTGGAGGAAGGCCCGCAGGCTGAAGCTCACCACGAAATGCTGGCGGTAATCGAAGGGCAGGATGCCGCGGGCGTGCTCTTCTGCGAAACCGGCGGCCAGCAGGTCGCGGTAGCGGCCGGCGGCGGCCCGGCAGAGCTCCAGGTCGATGGCGCGCTGTTCGGCGGTGTAGGCGTACTTCTTGCCTTGGCGGTCGCTGTAGTCCCCCACGGGCCGCAGATAGAACACCTCCTCCAGCTCCAGTTCGCCGTTGGCCGCCTTGGCGATGCGGTCGCCCGTGTACCGCATCGACTGCACGTCGAAGCTCACGCCGACCCGGTGGGTGCGGGCCTGCTGCATCACCGAATGGGGGAACCAGCCCACGTTGAGCACGATCTGGGCGTGCTCGAGGGGGCCGTAGTGGCCCCGTTCCCCCGCCAGCAGCCGCTTCACGCAGATCTCGCCGGCCCGCTCCTCATCGGGCCAGCTGTCGCGGTCGGCGGCCACGAAGCCTTCGCTGTAGTCCTGGTGCATGCCGGCATACACGCACTGCTGCGGGTTCGGCGTGGCCGCGATCAGGTCGACTCGGAAGCGGGGATCCATGGGGACTGGCGGGATGGACAGCGTGGAAGGGGTGTTGGAAGGCCACCTCAGCCGTGACTGCGGGGACCGATGGCGGCACGGCGGTTGGACGGAGGGGGTGCTGTGCTCTCGGCTCGGGCCGACGCTGAGGCTCCTGATGCATCAGCGCTGGCAGCCTCGCGGCCTGCCGCTTGGCCGCTCCCCCCGGAGCCTCCGTTGGTGGCAGGGGCGCTGGAGTTGACCGAGCTCTCATCAATGCTGCTGGTGGCGCCCACCCCGGCAAGGGCCGGCAGGGGGCTCCCCTCCAGCAGGGCAGTTGTCAGCGCCTCGAGTTCGGCCGGCTGCCGGGCCCCGATCGCACGGCCCACCGGCGTGCCGCTGGCATCGAAGAACTCCAGCTGGGGGATGCCGTTCACCGCGTAGCGCTCCAGCTCCGGCTGCCAGCGGGGGTTGTCCACGTTGAGCAGCACCACGTCGAGGGCACCGCGGCGGCGCTTCTCGATCGCCTCCATCGCCGGCGCCATGGTGCGGCAGGCCTCGCACCAGTCGGCGTAGAACTCCACCAGGGTGGGGCGGCCATCGGCCAGGGCCGTCGCCAGTTCGGGTGATTGCCGCGCCAGCCGCTCCAGGGGAGCGCCGGGGTGGAGTCCGCCGCGCAGCCACACCAACAGCAGGGCCAGCAAGGCGGCCACCGCCGCCAGCGCCATCCGCTCCAGGCGACCCAGGGAGGGGGCGGCGGCGGTGGGGGCAGGATCCGGGGTGGCGCTCATGGCAGGCGGGCGGGCCCGATCGCTGCCTGCACTCTGCCAGCTTGTTCCGGGCCGTGCGGGTTCGCGGGGCCGGCTGCCGTTGCTAGCTTCCGCACACTGGGCCGCTCCCGGTGAAACGGCGTCTCACCCTCCATTTCCCCCGCGAGGCGGTGCACCAGCCGATCACGTACCGGCTGGCGGTGGATTTCGATGTGGCCGCCAAGATCCTGCGGGCCCAGGTGGCGCCCAACCAGGTGGGCACCATGGTGGTGGAGCTCTCCGGCGACATCGATGAGCTCGATGCGGCCGAGGCCTGGCTGGAGCTTCAGGGGCTGGGCCTGAACCGGGCCCCCGGCGAGATCCGCATCGATCCCCACCGCTGCGTCGACTGCGGCATCTGCGCCAGTGTCTGCCCCAGCGGAGCGCTGCGCTTTGATGCCGCCAGCGCCCGGCTGGTGTTCGAAACCCCCCGCTGCCTGGTCTGCGAGCAGTGCATCCCCAGCTGCCCGCTCGAGGCCATTGCCCTGGTCCTGGAGCCCGAGTCCGAACCCCGATGACGGCCTTCTTCCGCCTCGTGCTGCTCCCCCTCCAGGCGCCGATGCTGCTGCTGCTGCTGGCGGTGAGCACCTACCTCGGCCTCCATTGGGGTCTTCCCCTCGAGCGCAGCGGGACCCAGCTCACCCCGATGGGCTCGCTGCTCTGGTCGGTGGAGTGTGCCCAGGCCCTGGTGGTGGTGATGTTCTGCTGCATGCCCGACCTCCTGCTGCGCCGCATGTCCTCCTTGTTGGCGGCCAGCCGGGTGGTGACCTTGGTGGCCACCCTGCTGCTGGTGACCATCGCCGGCCTCTACCTGCTTCATCTCGACGTGCTGTCGAATGTGTTGATCCTGGCCTCGGCGGTGTTGCTGGCCCGGCTGGATCTGGCCCGGCTGCGGGTCGTTACCCAGCCCGTGGTGCTTGCCCTGCTGCTGGGCCTGATGGTGCTGGGGGGGGCCAGCCTGGGCCATTGGCTCGCGTCCTCCTATGACCAGGGTCCGGTGCCCCTGTTCCACCGGCGCAGCCCTTCAACCCTGCAACCACGAGGACGCTCAAGCATCGAGCGGGCACCGCTGTTCGGCCGGGTGGGCCGCAGCCGGGGCCGCCCCTAGCCCTGGGGGCGGCCGTTGCCCGCGGGGCTGCTCAGCATTGGGGAGCGCCCGGGTTGTGGTAGGTCCAGGCATTGCCCAGCACCTTCTTCACGTAGAGCCGCGTCTCGGGATAGGGGATGCCCTCAACCCAGAGTTCGGGGGCCGAACGGAGCCGGGGATTGATCCAGCCCGCCACGGCGCCGGGCCCGGCGTTGTAGCTGGCCACGGCCGCCAGGGGGTCGCCCTTCCATTGCTGCAGCAGGCCCTGCAGGTAGAGGCTGCCCAGGGCCGCGTTGCGGGCCGGGTCCTCCAGGTCCCCGGGGCTCACGGCCTGCCCCGCCACTTCCGAGGCGGTGGAGGGCAGCACTTGCATCAGCCCCACCGCTCCGGCGCCGGAGTGCACCGTGGGGCTGAAGCGCGATTCCTGCTTCGCCAGCCCCAGCAGCAGCGCCAGGGGGAGCTCCCGTTGGCGGGCCACCGGCTGGAACACCTCCAGGAAGCGCTGCGGGTGGAGGCTGCGCTCCAGGGCGGGCAGCAGGTGGCACTGGTCGCCGCGCAGCCGCAGGGCGGCCTGCTCCAGCTGCGCGAAGCCGGTCCAGTCGTCGCCGACGCCCTGCCGCAGGCGGCCTTCCGTGAGCAGCTCGGCCGCTTCGCGGGGGGGATGGTTGCCACGCCGCTCCCGCCAAACCTCCCAGGCCTCGGTGCGCTGGTCGAGCCGCCAGAGACGATCCAGGTCGCGGTCGCCGCTGGCCAGCGGATCCCAGCCCATCGGGGTCGCCGAGCGCGGGCCCGGGGCGGTAGCCAGCGGGTCGGCCAGATCCCCGTCGCCCAGTTGCACAGCCGCCCGCCAGCCGTAGTAGCCCCCCGGCAGGCGGCGGCGCAGCTCCTGCCACGTGGCGGCGGCCCCCTGTCGGTCGCCCCGTTGCTGCTGGCTGTAGCCCAGCCAGAACTGCTGCCGGGCCGCCAGGGGCGCCGGCAGTCGGTCGGCCGGGATCGCCTCCAGCAGGGTGGTGGCATTGGCCCACTGGCCCGCCAGCAGCTGGCGGCGCGCCAGTTCCCACTGCAGCTCCCAGCTGGCGGGGTCCTCCGGCCAGCGGCGCAGCACCGCCAGGCCACCGCTGCCGCTGGGATCGGCCAGCACCCGCTGGGCCGCCACTGGGGCGCTGTCCCGCCAGGCCGGCGGCAGAGCCGCCAGGGCCGCCGCCGCCGCCGGGCCCTCCTGCTGGGCCAGCAGTCGCACCGCGTCTTCGGCTTCGGGGTTGGTGCGGCCCGCTTCCCCGCCCTGCCCCGCCACCGCCAGCAGCAGCTGAAGTCCCTTCTGGTTTGCGGCGGCATCGCCCTTCAGCAAGCCCCTGGCCAGGCTGAGGCGGCCGGCATTGGAGAGCCGGGCCCAGGCGTTGCCCTCGACGGCTGCGTTGCCGCCTTCCGCCCGGCCGGCTGGTGGCTCGGCTTCGGCTGCGCTGCCGGCGCCGTTGCCGCCGCGAGCGGCCGGGCCCTCCAGGCAGGCCACCGCCGCTGCGGTGGCGCCGATCTCGGCCAGACCGGTGGCGATCGTCGCCCGCTGGGCCGGATCGGCCGGTGGACGGGTGCTGGCGCAGGCCTCCTTCAGACGGGCGTCGGCCCCGGGCCAGCGAGCCCCCCAGCGGGCCAGGTGCAGGGCCCCGGCCAGCCGCCCGCCCACTTCCGGACCCGCCTCCAGGGCGGCCGCCAGGGCGGCGGGATGGGCGGGGAACCGGGCCAGCAGGTCCTTGCGCAGGGCCGGCTGCCGGCGCCCCAGGGCGTAGAGCGCATCGGCGTTGGCCGGGTTGGCCGGGAACCGGCGCTGCAGCTGGCGCCAGAGGCCATCAGCCCGCTCCTGCTGATCAAGGGCTTCGGCGTCCTGGGCGGCGTTTTTGAGCACCACCGCCGCCAGGGGATCGCTGCCCCAGCCCTGACCGCGCAGCAGGGCCTGCCGCAGCCGGCCATCCTCCGGATAGCGGCTGTGCAGCAGCAGGCTGGCTTCCCGCCGGCGTTCGGGGTCCGGGGACCAGCGCCGCACCCGCTCCAGGGAGCTGCTGCCCGTGTCTGGGGTGAGGGGAGGCAGCAGCCCGATCAGGGCCCTGCCCCCCACCAGGGCGGCACCGGTGCCGAGACACGACACGGCAAGCAACAGGGGAAGGCGATCCAAGGCATGGGTTGCCGAAGCCGTCATTCTGGAGAGCGACCCGCTTGCGCCCCCGCGCCCGTGCTGCCCGTCCGCCTCCCCGGCCTGTCCCTGTCACGCCTTTCCTCTGCGCTGCCGCCGCGCTTGCGGCGCGGCTGGCTGGGCGACCTGCCCGGGGCCTCCCAGCGGCGACGGGCCCTGGCGGCGGCCGTGCTGGCCGCCCTGGCGCTGCTGCTGCGGCCCTGGCCGCCCTTCCTCTGGCTGCCGGGCTGGTGTGTGGGTGCCCTGCTGCTCTGGGCGGTGCTCGAAGCGTGGCGTTGGTCCTGGCGGCCCCGCCGCTGGCGCTGAGCGCGGCAGCCTCCGCGTAGCCTGCCCCCATCCGCCTGCCGCTCCATGGCCGATCTCGCGGCCACCGGTCCTTCGCTGAGCCCCGGCCCGATCCCTGAGCCGATTGGTGCACCCCTTGAGGGGGGGCAGGGCAGCTTCGGCACCGATGGCATCCGCGGCCGGGTGGGCACCGCCATCACCCCCGCCCTGGCCCTCCAGCTGGGCTACTGGTGCGGCCGGGTGCTCAGCGCCGAAGGGCCGGTGCTGATCGGCACCGATTCCCGCAGCAGCGGACCGATGCTGGTGGCGGCCCTCACGGCGGGGCTGACGGCGGCCGGCCGGCAGGTGTGGCAACTGGGTCTCTGCCCCACGCCGATGGTGCCGGGGATGGTGCGCCGCTGGGGGGCGGCCGGCGGCCTGATGGTGTCCGCCAGCCACAATCCGCCCCACGACAACGGCATCAAGGTGTTCGGTGCCTCGGGCGCCAAGCTCGCTCGGCCGGATCAGCAGGCGATCGAGGCGGGCCTGCGGGGCGAGGCCGGTCCCGCAGCGCTCACGGCGGAGGGCACTGCCCACGACCGCTCCGACCTGTTGGCCGCCTATGCCGACAGCCTGGTGGCCAGCGTCGAGGGGGCGCGGCTCGACGGCTGCCGGGTGGTGCTCGATCTTTGCTGGGGCTCCGCCACCGCCTGCGGGGAGCGGGTGTTCAAGGCCCTGGGCGCCGAGCCGCTGGTGCTCCATGGCCAACCGGACGGCCGCCACATCAATCAGGACTGCGGCAGCACCCACCTTGAGCCCCTTCGCCGCGCGGTGCTCGAGAGCGGCGCCGCCATGGGTTTCGCCTTCGACGGCGATGCCGACCGCATGCTCGCCGTGGACGGCCACGGGCGGGTGGTCGATGGCGACCAGATCCTCTACCTCTGGGGCTCCGCCCTGCGGGAGGCCGGCGCCCTGCCGGACAACCGCATCGTGGCCACGGTGATGTCCAACCTGGGCTTTGAGCGCGCCTGGACCGAGGCCGGCGGCGTTCTGGAGCGCACCGCCGTGGGTGACCAGCACGTGCATGCCGCCATGGAGGAGCTGGGGGCCGGTCTTGGGGGTGAGCAATCGGGCCACATCCTTTCGGCACGTCACGGCATGAGCGGCGACGGCCTGCTCACGGCCCTGCAGGTGGCCACGCTGGTGCATGGCCGGGGTCAGACCCTGGCCGACTGGATGGAGGGCAGCTGGCGGCCCTTCCCCCAGAAGCTGGTGAACGTGATGGTGCCGGACCGCCAGCGCCGCACCGGCTGGCAGGGCTGCGAGCCCCTGCGGCAGGCGGTGGAACAGGCCGAGCTCGCCATGGCCGGCTCCGGCCGGGTGCTGGTGCGGGCCAGCGGCACCGAACCCCTGCTGCGGGTGATGGTGGAGGCCCGTGAGGCGGCCGATGTGGACCACTGGGCCGGCCTGCTGGCGGCGGAGGCCGACCGGCACCTCAACGGCGCCTGAACGGCCGTTCAGAGCGGCTTAGCTGCTCTGAACGGCATTCGGCCGCCAGCTGCAGGGCGCCAAAGCAGGCATCGCCGCCCGGGGGGATCAGGGCGCTGCCGGGGAGCACCGTCGCCAGGGCGCCTTCGAAGCGCCGGCGCAGGCCCTCCAGATGGGTGAGGGCACCGCCCAGGGCGCAGACGGGGGGATCCGGAAGCTCCAGGGCCGCCGCCACCGCCGCCGCCATGGCGGCCAAGGCCGCGGCGTTGCGCTCCAGGATGACGATCGCCTGCCGGTCGCCGTCCTCCGCCAGGCGGTTCACCCGTGGTGCCAGGCGGGCGAAACCGGCCGATCCGAAGGCCGGATCCACCACCATCGCCTTGATCCGCTGCGGTGCCTGGGGGTCCGCCGGATCGAGCCCCAGGCCCTGCCACAGGGCCGCCAGCAGGGGGGAGATCGGTTCGCGGCCATCGGCCATCCGCAGGCTCAGGGCCAGGCCATCGCGGCCGATGTCCATTGCCGATCCTTCACCATCGAGCAGCCAGCCCCAGCCGGAGCAGCGGTGTTCGCGGCCGGGGCCATCGCGCCCCACGGCGATCGTGCCGGTGCCGCTGATCACCACGATCCCAGGCCCAGTGGGGAAGGCACCCCGGAGCGCGGTCCGCTCATCGCCGGTCACGGCCAACCGCGCCGGCGGCAGCTCCAGGGTCCGGGCCGCCAGGTCCAGCCCCTCGGCCTGCACCGGGCTGCCGGCTTCGATGCCGCTCGCCCCGACCGCCGCCGCGCTCAGTGGCAGCGCGCGCCAGGCTTCGGGCAGCCGCCGCCGCGCATCGCGGAGGCTCTCCCGCAGGGCGGCGGCAAAACGATCGGGTCCGGCGGGTGCCGCCAGATGCACCACCCCGGGCCCCTGCCCCTCCGCCAGCACCGTGCCGTCCGCCTCCGCCAGGCGGCAGGTGGTGTGGGTCTGGCCGGCATCGAAGCCGGCCATGAGCACCGCAGCGGCCTCGGAGTCGGGGAGCGGCTCGGCGGGGTTGGCGGAGGCCGCCATGGCGGGGGCTGGGGAAAGAGGGGTGGAAGGGAGCGGCGGCCAGTGCCTGCCAGGGGCTGGGCGGGCTTCAGCCGGGAGGGCTGGCCTCGGCCGCCGCGGCGGCGTTGCCCGGTTCCGGAGGCGCGGCGCCGCCATCCGCCGCCACCGCCAGGGTGGCCAGGCTGAACAGGGCCACCAGCTGCACCTCCGGCCGGAAGAAGATCGTGTCGGTGAGGCCCTGCACCGCCAGGCCTGCAAACACCGCCACCGCCGCCAGGCAGGGCAGGGCCAGCGCGCCGTTGCCGCGGCCCTGGCGCAGGCCGCTGCGCACGGCGGTGAGCAGCACCCCAAGCCCCGCCAGCAGGCCCGGTACACCCGCCTCCACCAGCAGCTCGAGCGGAATCGAATAGGCGCTCAAGGCATTGAACTTGGGCTGCTGGTACAGGGGGTAGATCAGGTTGAAGGCCGTGTTGCCCGGACCGATCCCCAGCCAGGGTCTGTCCTCGATCATCGCCAGCACGGACGTCCAGACGTTGATGCGGAAGTTGTTGGAGCTGTCCTCCCGTCCGGCCACCAGGCTCATCACCCGCACCCGCAGGGGTTCCACCTGGGTGACCAGCACCACCAGGGCCACGGCGGCGCCCACCAGGAGCAGCAGCGGCAGGGTGCGGCGCCAGAAGGGGGGCCAGTGGCGGGTCTGGCGCATCGCCAGCAGCAGGCCCAGCAGACCCAGGGAGGCCACCATCCCCATCCAGGCGCCGCGGCTGTAAGTGAGCACCAGGGCCACGATCCCCAGCACCAGGGAGGCCAGGGCGAAGAGGCGGCGGGGGAGCGTCTGCCAGCGCAGCAGAGCCACCACCGCCAGCGGCAGGATCGGCAGGAGGTAGCCGCCCAGCAGGTTGGGGTTGTCGAGGCTGCTGTAGATCCGCACCGTGCCCTCGGCCACCGAGTTGTTGTCCGACCAGCGGGCCAGTTGGCTGGAATCGGCATAGAGCTGGCGGATGCCGATCACGCTGGTGAGCAGTTCGCCGGCCAGCAGGGCCGCCACGAGCCGGTCCCACCACAGGGGTGAGCTGGCCAGCAGCTGGCGCAGCAGGGCGTACACCCCCAGGTAGCTGGTGAGCTTCATCAGGCCCTTGGCGGCGGCCATCGGCACCGGCGAGAAGCCGGTGGCCAGCAGCGCCACGGCCAGCACCGCCAGCAGGGCCAGGTTGATCGGCCCGATCCGGCCCGGTGGGGTGCGCAGGGCCCACACCACCCAGAGCAGGCCGCAGGCGGCGATCAGCAGGCTGAGGCCGCCGCGGCTCACCTGGGGCAGGACCGCCATCAGAACGCACAGCACGCTGCCGGAGATCAGGGGTAGGTGCTGACCCAGGGATCCCACGGGCCGGCCGGCCAGCAGGCCCTGCCAGCGCAGCAGCAGGGGCGTGGGCGCGGGGGTGAGCACGGGGGAGGGGCGGTTGTGGGGGGATTATCGGTGGCGTGGATCACCGATTCCACCCCGTTCCACCTGGCCGCTGTTCTCGGGTCCCGTTGCCGGCCGGCCGCCGGGCCGGACTCAGTCCGCCGGATCGGGCGGCAGCGCCGTGGCGTCGGCCTGCTCCAGCCGCTCCAGCGGCGGTAGCGCCGCTTCGTTGCGGCGGTAGAGCACCCGGTACACCGGCAGGCCCTGGGCCAGCACGTGGCGCTCCCGTTCGGTGGGCAGTGGCAAGGGGTTGTCGGCCCGCCAGGGACGGCCATCCTGCGGCGGTCGCTCGAAGCAGCCGCTCGCCTCGCACAGGGCCACCATCGGCTCGATCACCGCCTCCACATCGCTCTGCAGGAACAGCAAGCCGCCCGGGGGCAGGGCCGCGGCGATCGCCCGCAGCAGGGCGGGTTGCAGAACCCGCCGCTTGTGGTGTTTCTTCTTGAACCACGGATCGGGGAACTGGATCGAGACCCGGCTCAGCAAGCCCGGCGCCAGGCTGACCAGCCAGTCCTGAAGGCTCACGTTGGCGTTGCCGTACAGGAAGCGCAGGTTGGTGAGCGCGGCGCCGAGCCGCTCCGCCTCGGCGGCCTCCACCAGGGGCTGGCGGATCTCCACGCCGAGGTGGTTGATCCCTTCCTCGAGGGGGGCGAGCTCCAGCAGGAAGCGTCCCCGGGCGCAGCCGATGTCGAGATGGAGGGGGCGCTCGGGGTGGGGGAAGAGGGCGGCCGGGGGCGGCAGGGGCCGCGGCAGCTGGTGGAGGCGGCTGAGCGGGTTGACGTGCTGCCGCACCGTTCAGTCCTCCGGCACCAGGAATCCCCAGCTGGCGGTGTAGCCGTGCAGATGGGTGCTGCCCCCCACCGGCCCGATCTCGCCGTTGCAGAACACTCCGGCGATCGGCAGAGCGGCGAAGCTTTCGCGGCAGAGGCCCACATCCCCATCGGGCTGGCCGTAGAGGCCGCGGCCCCGGCCCAGGCAGGCGAACAGCAGGGCGGCCAGGGGTTCGCCGGGACGGCGACGCTGCTGCAGCATCAGCTGGCGCGATTCCTGCCGCGAGGTTGTCGCATCGCGCAGCTGGAACTGCACCCTCTGTCCCACCCGCATCCGTTCGCCCACCGCCACGGCGCCGTTGCGGGGATCCACGCCGATCAGGTTTCGCACCACGAAGGCCGGTGGCTCGCCGCCGCTGCCCTCCAGGCTGAAGTCGCTGCGGGCGACCCCGAGGAAGAGGGCGTTCTTCACCTGCTCCCGTTCGGCCGGACTGAGCCCGCTGAGGATTCCTTGCAGGGCCTCCACCGGACTGCGCCGTTCGTCGCCCTGGCTCACCTCCAGCACCACGTTGCGCTGGGCCTGCTCCACCTCGAACACCGGGCCGATCGGGCGGCAGCCCTGGGCCACGAGGGGATCGACGCGCCAGCTGCCGCCGATCAGACAGCCCACCGCGCCGCTGCGCACCCGATCGCCCAGCAGCAGCGACCCATGGGGCGCGCTGTGCTGGCCCGCGATGCCCCCCAGCTTCGGCAGGTCCGGGTAGGCGTAGTCGAGGCCGGCCACCAGGTCGTTGATGGCACTGCAGCCCGGATCGATCAGCAGCAGCATGGCGTTCATGCCTTCGGACCCGGCCCCCACCGCCTGCCGCCAGGGTTCGGCCGGACCGTCGAGGTCCGGCAGATCGGCGGCCTCAAGGCAGAAGGGGTGCAGCTCGGCCCCCGGCAGATGGAGCAGGGTGAGGCTGAGGGCGGGTTCGTGTTCGAGTTCGTGGGCGGTGCCATCGGCTTCGGTGCCCACCACCCCGCCGCCGAGGCAGCCCAGCCAGTGGGTGGCCTGGAGCTTCTGGCGCAGCAGGGGCAGCAGGCGGGGCAGATCGCTGGCGTAGCTGGCGGAAGCGAAGACCAGGGCCAGATCCGCTGGACCGGCACCGGCCAGCTGGCGGTCCAGGTCGTCCACGGCGGCCTGGAGGGAGGGATCGCGGGCTACGGCGGTGCGGCACCAGGCGGGGCGCTCACGCCGCGCCAGCCAGGGGATGGTGGGGAGGGCAACCATGGCCGGACCCTAGACCCTGGGGTGAAGCGGATAATGGCGCCTTACCGAACCCCTGGCCGTGCCGGATCCGCTGTACCGCTCCTTGGTCTGGCTTGATGTGCGCCTGGGCCTGCTGTTTGCCGTGGGCCTGCCCCTGGTGCTGCTGGTGTGGGCCACGATCCGCCGGGAGGGCGCGCTGCAGCGGCTGCTCGGCCTCTACTGGAAAGTGGCCAGCCTCCAGCTCATCGCCCTGCTGCTGCTCACCGCTCGCCGGCCTCTGGGCAACGTGCTGCTGGTGATCGCCCCGCTGTTGATCCTGGCGGTGCTGTGGCTCTGGGTGGATCTCAACGAGGAACTGGCCGACATGCCCACCTGGCGGGGGCTGCCCCTGACGGTGCGGATCTGGCGTTGGAGCCTGAGTTTTTACTGCATGGGGGCCGCCGTCCTGGCCGCCTCGGCCCTGCCCTGCCTGGGCGGTTCGATCGAGCGGCCCCTCTGCGCTGTCTGGCTGGAGGCCCCCGGCAGCCTGCACGGGGTGCTGGCCCAGCTGCTCGGTTTCATCTTCGGTGCCCGCTGGACCCCCGGCATCGCCGGCTTCGTGGGCTTCGCCGGCCTGGCGGCCTACGTGGTGGGGCTGTTTCAGTGGTTGGTGGTTCGCCTCCCTCGCCTGGGCCGGGTGGCCGGCGACTTCTGAGCGCCCCTTCCGCGTCCCGTACCCCCTGCGTTCTGCCCCGCCATGGCTCCTGGGCCTTCGGATCCCTCCCGCCCTGCGGCCACCACGGCCTCGGCCGCGCTGCTGACCCAGCTGGAGGCGATCAGCCGCGCCAGGCCCGACCGGGTGCTGCGGCTGCGGGGCCTGCTCGACCCTGCGGCGGTGGGGGCTGAAGGCCCCGTCGAGGCAGGCCCCCCCGCTGCCGTGTCCCTGGAGCCCTTCGAGCTGGTGATCTACCGGGGCTTCTCCAGCAGCACCACCCATCCCACCGGCTACGACCCCGACCAGCCCGCCCTGCCGGAGGGGGCCCTGATTGAGGCGGCCGAGCTGCTGCGCGGTCCGCTCAATCCCGCCGCCGAGGAACGGCTGGCCGGGCCGGCAGCGGTGGAGGTTTTTCTGGAGCCGACGGGCTGGGGGTGAGGCACACGAGGCAGGAGGCCCGGATCAACCCGCCAGCACCGCCACGCAGCGGCCGCAGAGGGTCGGGTGGGCGGCGTGATCACCGATGTCGGTTTCGTAGTGCCAGCAGCGCTCGCACTTCTCCCCCTCAGCCCGGGCGATCCGCACCGTGATGCCCCCCTCGCTGGCCTCGGCCAGCACGGCGGCCGGCGGCTCGCCGCCGAGGCGCAGGGACGACACCAGCAGCCAGTCGGCCAGGTTGTCCACCTCCGGATGGGGGCTGGCCGCCACCAGGGCGAGCGCCGCCCCCAGGGCCCCGGCGCCCCCGTCCGCGCTGGCTGCGTCCGCGTCCAGCACCAGCTGCACCCGGGCCTCCAGCGAGGAGCCGATCGCTTCGCCCGCCTCGGGCCGCCGGCAGGCCTCCAGCAGCCGGTTCACCCGCGGCCGCAGGGTGAGCAGCAGCTCGCGCACGGCGGCATCGGTGTCGGCGTTGTAGCCCCCGTCCGCTCCCGCCCGCCAGGCGTCGGGCACCGCGGGCCAGCCCCGCTCGAACACCGAGGCCTCGGCCACCGGGTAGGGCAGGTTCTGCCAGATGTCCTCGGCCATGTGGCAGAGCACCGGCGCGATCAGGCCGGCGAGCCGTTCCACCACCAGGTGCAGCACGGTCTGGCAGCTGCGGCGGCGGAAGGAATCGGCCGCGCTCACATACAGACGGTCCTTGGCGATGTCGAGGTAGATGTTGGAGAGATCCACCACGCAGAAGTTCTGCAGGGCCTGGAAGAAGCGGTAGAACTCAAACCGCTCGAAATCGGCGCTCACCGCCTCGATCAGCGCCGCGGTGCGCTGCAACATCCAGCGATCCAGCAACGGCAGCTCGGCGATCGGTACCGCCTGGCCGCCCTCGGCCTGGGGCCGAGGATCGAAATCGTGCAGGTTGCCGAGCAGGTAGCGGGCCGTGTTGCGCACCTTGCGGTACACATCCGCCAGCTGCTTCACGATGCCCGGCCCGAGCGGCACATCGGCGGAGTAATCCACCGAACTCACCCAGAGGCGCAGCACGTCGGCGCCGTAGGCGGGCTCCTGCTTCTCGTTCTTGCCGCCCTCCACCAGCACCGCCGGATCGACGACGTTGCCGAGCGATTTGCTCATCTTGCGGCCCTTCTCATCGAGCACGAAGCCGTGGGTGAGCACGCGGCGGTAGGGCGCCCCGCCGGTCACGGCCACGGCGGTGAGCAGGCTGCTCTGGAACCAACCGCGGTGCTGATCGGAGCCCTCCAGGTAGAGGTCGGCGGGGAAGTTGAGGGGGGTGGCCTGCGGCGTTTCCGCCGCCGTGGCCCCGAGGTTCGCCAACGCCCCGTCGCCTGCCGCCGGGCCGGCGGGGGTGACATCCGTTTCCGTTGCGTCCTTCAGCCCCCCCAACACGCCCGCCCAGGAGGAGCCGGAGTCGAACCACACATCCATCGTGTCGGTGCCCTTGCGCCACAGCTCGGCCTGATCCGCGTAGGCGGGTGGCAGCAGGCCGGCCTCGTCGCGCTCCCACCACACGTCGGAGCCGTGCTCGCCGATCAGGGCCTGGATGTGGGCGAGGGTGTCGGCATTGAGCAGCACCTCGCCGGTTTCGCGGTGATAAAACACCGGGATCGGCACGCCCCAGGTGCGCTGGCGCGAGATGCACCAGTCGCCGCGGTCGCGCACCATCGCTTCGATCCGGTTGCGGCCGCTCTCCGGCATCCAGGTCACGGCCTCGATCGCCACCAGGGCCTGCTCGCGGAAGCCCTCCACCGAGGCGAACCACTGCTCGGTGGCGCGGAAGATGGTGGGCTTCTTGGTGCGCCAGTCGTAGGGGTAGCGGTGGGAGTAGGTCTGCTCCGCCAACAGGGCGCCGGTGTCCCGCAGGGCGGCCAGGATGGCGGCGTTGGCGTCTTTGAGCACGTTGAGGCCGGCGAAGGGGCCCGCCTCGGCGGTGAGGGTGCCGCCTTCATCCACCGGGCAGAGCACCCCCAGGCCGTGCTTGCGGCCGGTGTTGAAGTCGTCGACGCCGTGGCCTGGAGCGGTGTGCACCAGGCCGGTGCCTGATTCGGTGGTCACATAGTCGCCGCCCACCACCACCGGCGCGGTGCGATCCAGCAGCGGGTGGCGGTAGAGGATCCCTTCGAGGGCGCGGCCCTTCACCGTGAGCACCGGCTCGAGGGGCCGCCCCAGGGTGCTGCGCAGGCTGTCCACCAGGGCCTCGGCCACCACCAGATATCGGGGGGCGTCGGCCGGGGCGGAGTCATCGCGGCAGATGGTGTAGTCGAGCTCGCCGTTCACCGACACCGCCAGGTTGGCGGGCAGGGTCCAGGGGGTGGTGGTCCAGATCGCCACGAACAGCTGTTCGCGGTGGTCGGCGGTGGTGGGGCCCTCGATGCCGTGGGGGCGCAGCTCGCCGGCCAGGGCGGCGGGCAGCTCCACCACCGGGAAGGCCACGTAGGCGCTGGGGGAGGTGTGGCCGTCGGGGTATTCCAGTTCGGCCTCGGCCAGGGCGGTGCGGGAGCTGGGGCTCCAGTGCACCGGCTTGAGGCCCCGGTAGATGTGGCCTGCGATCACCATCTGGCCGAACACGCCGATCTGGGCCGCCTCGTACGCCTTGTTCAAGGTGAGGTAGGGGCTGTCCCAGTCGGCCCAGATGCCCCAGCGGCGGAAGCCCTGGCGCTGGCCCTCCACCTGCTCGAGGGCATAGGCGTGGGCGCGGCGGCGCAGGGCCAGGGGGGTGAGCTCGCGGCGCTCCTCGCTGGAGAGCCCCTGCAGCACCTTCAGTTCGATCGGCAGGCCGTGGCAGTCCCAGCCCGGCACGAAGCGCGCCCGCTTGCCGTTGAGCAGGGCGTGCTTGTTGATGATGTCTTTGAGGATCTTGTTGAGGGCGTGGCCCACGTGCAGGGGGCCGTTGGCGTAGGGCGGGCCGTCGTGGAGCGTGAACACGGGGCCCCCGGGGTCGCGGCTCAGCCGTTCGTAGAGCCTCTGATCCGCCCAGAAGGCCTGCAGCTCGGGCTCCCGCACCCGGGCGTTGGCCCGCATCTGGAACGGCGTCTCCAGCAGGTTGAGCGTGTCCTTGTAGGAGGCCGGGCCGGCGGTCACAACAGGGGGAGGCGGCAAGGGGGGATTATCCCGTCCCGCCGCCCAGCCTTCGGCGATCGCGGCCCAGCGTGGGCGGCTCGCTGTTCGCTCGCTGCCGTGGCGTCCCGGCGGGCGCTCAGGCTTCGCCTGGCTCTGGCGCGGACGGGGTGGGCTCCGAGGCAACGGCCATGGCTGTCGGCTCTGGTTCCAGGTTTGCGGCAGGGGCCGAAGCTGGCTCCAGCGGGGGCGTTTCGGGCCGCACCCAGCGCTTGCCGGTGGCCTTGGTTCTGGCCGCGGGCGGGCTGGGCCGCCCAGGGTTGCTGCCGCCGCTGCCGCCGCCCAGCCCCTGGCCGAGGCCGGCGGCCGCGGCGCCGAGCTGCTGGCCCAGACCCGCCACGGTGGCGCCCAGTTGGCCGAAGCTGGTGGTCCACCGCTCCAGGGAGGCCAGCCGCTGCTGCTCCTCCGGGCTGAGCTGGCGCCAGCGGGCCTGGCCCACCTCCACCAGCAGCCGCCCGATCAGCAGGCCGCCGCACACCACGCCCAGCATCGGCGCACCGGTGAGCCGGTCGGCGCTGGTCACCAGCACCAGGCCGAGCATCAGCACCAGCGCGCCCCACACCGAATCGCGGGGGCGGCTGAGTTCGGTGGCCAGCAGGGGCAGCAGCAGCACGAGCAGGCCCAGCGGCAGGGCCAGCAGGCCCCCGAGGGTGGCGACCATGGCCTCAGCAACGGCGGCAGGGATCGCTTCCATTGTGCTGCGTTTGCCTAAAGTCGAGCCACGCCCACCTGGCGGAATTGGTAGACGCGCTGGGTTTAGGTTCCAGTGGCTTCGGTCGTGGGGGTTCAAGTCCCCCGGTGGGCATGGCCGGATCTCCCGGCTCGATTTCCCGCCTGGAGGGCAGGGCCCGGCAGGAGCGGTTCTGAGCAGGGCCTCAGGCCCGGGAATGGCCGCATGGATGAGCAACGGTGCCGCGCCTGCTCCGGGGTTGAGCCGCTGAGGGCTGCGGCGCGGTGGGGTAACGCCCCGCCTGAGGGCTGGTGGTGCGCTGGTGGAGCCGATTCATCATGCAGAAACTGCATAGGATTCGGCTGTGTTGCGGCATCAACTTCGTCTCGATTCCTTCTTGTGCAGGCCCCCAGAGCCCTCGCTCCAGCTGCGATCTTGAGCAACGATGACGTTCATGGAGGTCTCGCCTACACCTACAATTGTTGTAGGCACGCTTGGGCTCCCCCTCGTTGCTCATGGTTGATCGCGAGGATCTTGAGGCCCTCGATGCCATCCTCTGGCGCCGCACCGGCCAGCTGGCCGCGGCCGCCCTTGGTTGCCACCAGGCCACCATCTCCCGGCGACTGGCCCGCTGCCGCCAGGTGTTCGGCGTGGCGATGTGGCGCCAGCAGGGTGAATGGGAGTGCGACGGCAGTCCCCTGCTGGCCCTGGAGCGCCACCTGCACCAGCTCGGGCGTTTTCTCGGCCATGCCCCGCTGCGAATCGAGGCGTTCGCCGTCGGCTCCGGCCCCCTGCTTCTGCCCCTGCCTGAGGGCTGGGTTGGCGGCACCTTCGACCATGTCGGCGTGGACCGGCCCCTGCAGTTGCTGCGCGAGCGGGTGATCGATGCCTGGCTCTGCGATGCGGTCGACGACCTCCCGCAGGCCGACCTCGCCGAGCTGGCCGTGCTGCCCCTCTGGCGCGCACCCGTGCTGCCGGTGGCCGGCGCCGGCCATCCCCTGGCCGCCGAGCGAAGCCTCTCCCGGGCGGATCTGCTCCGCTTTCCCAGTCTCGACCTGCCGGCCAGCGGCTACCTCCGCTCCCGCGCCCTGCTGCGGGAGCAGGGTTTCGGAACCCTGGCCACCGGCTTGCGCCGCTACGAACCGGAAGGCTGGGAGGGGCGCGTCGCCGGCCAGCTCAACCTGGCTTACTCCACCCCCCTGCACCAGCGCAGCACTCCCGCTCTGGTGCTGCTGGAGGCCGAGCCCCTGTTCAGCAATGGCGGTGCCCTGCTCTGCCGCCTGGACCAGGCCGATCAGCCCGCCATCACTTGCCTCGAGGCTGTCCTTCGCCTGCGGCTGCGCAGCCTGGAGGCCGAGCTGCCGGGCTGTGAGCTGCTCTGAGTCGCGGTCCCGGTGCGCCCGCTCCAGCAGTGGCGGCCTGGAAGTCCGTAATCTGGGAGACCTTCCGGTGATCCGGCCCGTTTCAGGAGATGTCCCAGGCCCTGACACGCATGCCGGCTGCTTCCGTCCCCTCCGGCCGCCTCGCCTCCGCGGCGACACCGCTCACGGCCGCGGCTTTGCGCCGTGTTCCGCGCGAGTTTCTCGATCCGCCCGCCGCCTGGAACCCCACCGTGGGTCTGTTTTTGGCCGGCTATGGCTTGGCCGCCCTCACGATCTGGGGCTGGTTCGTGGGCGGCTGGCCGCTGCCGCCACTGCTGGCCCTCGGCTTCCTCGCCCTTCACCTCGAGGGCACCGTGATCCACGACGCCTGCCACAACGCCGCCCATCCCAACCGCCTCTGCAACGCGGTGATGGGCCATGGCGCCGCCCTGCTGCTGGGCTTCTCGTTTCCGGTGTTCACGCGGGTGCACCTGCAGCACCACGCCCACGTCAACGATCCGAAGCACGATCCCGACCACATCGTGAGCACCTTCGGGCCGCTCTGGCTGATCGCGCCCCGCTTCTTCTACCACGAAGTCTTTTTCTTCCGCCGTCGCCTCTGGCGGGGCCATGAACTGATCGAATGGGCCGTGGCCCGGGCCATCTTCGTGGCGATTGTGATCACGGCGGCCCGCTACAACTTCCTGCCCTTCGTCTTCAACTGCTGGTTCGCCCCGGCTCTGATGGTGGGGGTGACTCTCGGTCTTTTCTTCGATTACCTGCCCCACCGTCCCTTCCACTCCCGCAACCGCTGGCACAACGCCCGCGTCTATCCAGGTCGGCTGATGAACTGGCTGATCATGGGCCAGAACTATCACCTGATCCACCACCTCTGGCCCTCGATTCCCTGGTTCGAGTACCGGCCCGCCTATCACGCCACCCGCCACATCCTTGATGCCAAGGGTTCACCGCAGCGGCTCGGCCTGTTCGAGAGCCGCCGCGATGGCCTCAATTTCCTCTACGACATCTTCCTGGGGGTGCGCAGCCACAAGCGCCAGCGCAGCCGCCTGCGGCCCCTGGCGGCCCTGATGCCCACCCGTCACGCCCGCCGCAGGGTGCTGGAGGTGCTGCACCGCACGGCCGTCTCCCCCCACCGCTGAGGCGGCAGGCCCTGGGCTCAGTCCGGAGCGCTCAGTCCGCCAGGATCTTCGGCACCCGCACGAAATCCCCCTCCCGCTCCGGGGCCAGCCCAAGCAGCTCCTCCCGCACGGGGGTGGGATCGACCCGGTCGTCGCGGGTCACGTTCACCACCTCCACCGCCCGGGTGGTGGGGGGGACCCCTTCGGTGTCCACCTGCTCGAGGTGGGCCACGTAGTCGAGGATCCGCTCCAGCTGGCCCGTGTAGGTGGCGATGGTGTCGGCTGTGAGCTCCAGCCGTGCCAGCTGGGCCACCTTGCGAACGTCGTCGGCGGAGATCCTGCCCATCGCCCCTCTGGCAACACAACTGGTTCCGAACCTAAACGGGCCCCCCGGGGGTCCGGGCCTCAGCTCCCGCTCTCAGCCAGGAACTCCCGCAGATCCGCCACCAGGGCGGTGGCGGCGGTGTCGAGGAAGCGGGCCCCGTGGTCCGGCTGGGCCAGGTAGGGATCGGAGCCCATGCGGCCATCGGGGTGGCGCCGGCGGAAATCCTCCGGACCATGGATCGGTCCGGCCGGGGCCGCCTCCGGCAAGGGGCGCTGCAGGGCGGTGAGGCTGGGCTCCAGGTGCAGGGTGAGGGCGATCTCACTGGGGGTGGCGTGGTGGCCCTCCCGATCGCCGTAGAGCTCCCGCGCCAGCTGCATCACCGGCGCCGCCGTGAACCAGTTGGCCAGGCGGCAGCGCAGCCGGTCGGCGCCCGGTAGCCCCCGGGCCGCGGCGGTGGTGTAGGCCTGGGCGAAGGCGGCTCGGCCCGTGGCGATGTTGCCGCCGTGGCCGTTGATCACGTAGATCCGCTCGAAGCCGTGGCGGGCCAGGGAGAGCACCACATCGTGTAGCACGGCCATCAGGGTGGCGGGCTGGAGGCTCACGGTGCCGGCGAAGCCGAGGTGGTGTTCGGCCATGCCGAAGGCCTGGGCCGGGGTGACCAGCACGCCGCTGCGGCGCCCCACCTCCAGGGCCACCGCTTCGGCGGTGAGGGCGTCGGTGCCGATCGCGCCGGTGGGGCCGTGCTGCTCGGTGGAGCCCAGCGGCACGATCACGCCGCGGCAGCGCTGCAGGTAGGTCTCCACCTCGGGCCAGGAGCGCAGCTGCAACCGGATCGCTTCGGTGGCCAGGGGTGTGGCGGGAAACGCCAGGGGCGGCGGGGGGCTGTTGGTCATGGCCGACACGGCGGGCGGTGGCGAACTGCCTAGGATCGACCCTATTCGCCGCGGATCCCATGCTGAGCCGCAAGCTTGACCAGTACGCCGCCGAGCAGCGGCCGGTGTGGATCTACCTGCGCGACCAGCAGCGCTGGCTGGAGGAGGCCCGGGTGATCGAGGTGAGCGATGGCAGTGTCACCCTCCGCTACCACGAGATCGATGGGGAGGAGCACCACAGCTGGGAGGAAACGGTGCAGCTGTCCTCGATCGGGGCGGTGAGCATCCGCCTGGCGAGCGTCAGCACCAGCAGCGAGGCCGATGATCTCCCCACCACCGGCGACTGTCCCGAGGCCGAACGGCTGGGTCAGCCCTGAGCGGAGGGTCTCAGTGGGCGGTGCCGTTGCCGTCGTAGGCGTCGGTGTCGTAGTAGCCGCCCTTGGTGCCGAAAAAGAGGGTGGCCAGGCAGAACAGGCCGCTGGTGGCGATCAGCACGCTGGCAAGGGTGAGGCCGGTGGCATTCATGGCGAAGGGGGCGGTGGGGGCGGCGGGTCCGCCTGGGGCCAGTGTGGCGGCAAAGGCCGGTGGGCGCAGGGCAAGGGTTAAGGATTGCTGGAGCTGTGGTGAGCGATCCCAGCCCTTTTTAAGATATGTGCATGATCTGTTGATGTTGTACTCATGGCCACGCTTGAGGTGGGTCTTGACGACGCCTACGCCACGATCCGCTCGGCCCTGGGCGCAGCGGCCTCCGGCGACACGCTCCTGCTGGATGCCGGCACGTTCAACATCACCAGCACCACCACCCCGGCCGCTTCCGGCAGTGCGCCGGCCACCTTGGCCCGATTCGGTGCCAAGGCCCTGAGCGTGGTGGGGGCCGGCAGCAGTCTCACCACGGTGGTGGGCAATGCCCGCATCTACGTGCGCCAGCTCGATCGCAACGGTGGGGTGCCGCTCGACCTCAACCTCAGCTCTTTCCGCCTGCAGTACGCCCTGGCCAGCGGCTACATCCTGCAGTACGGCGATTACATCTTCAATTCCTTCGGTTACGACCAAGGCGGCAACCTCTATTACGGCGCTGCCAATCGCATCGTGGGCCTCAGCCTCGCCGATCTCAGCTTCAGTGGCACCCACGCCGGCGCTGGCTCCGGCACCAGCTACCTGCAGGCTGTTGCTGGGTACAGCAGAGCCGGTTCCGGCCGGCTTGATCTCAACCTCGATCGGCTCGATGTAGCCCTCGCCGGCCAGGCCGGCTTCAACGGCAGCAGCGGTGGTGGTTCCTTTCTCTACGGTCAGGGCGATGGCATCACGCTGCGCCGTTCCAGCTTCGATGAGGCGGGCTATCGCAGTGCCTTCACCATCGTCGACAGCAGCAATGTGAGCATCAGCGGCAACACCTTCCGCCGCAGCACCAACCGCACCGTGCGCTCCAGCGGTGAAATCTTTCAGAACAGCTCCGGCACGATTGCCGGCAACAAATTTCTCGATGGCGCCTATCTCGATCTGCGCAACTTTTACCAGGACAAGCTGATTCTGGCCAACAACAGCTTCGACCTCAGCGGCGTCAGCAATCCCACCGCCCAGTTCGGCGGCAGCGACCCCTTCGCGATTCTGGTGCGCAACAGCAGCGCCCTCACCAGCGATCTAGCCCTCACCTTCACGGGGGTCAACAGCTTCACGAACGGTCTGCCGATCAAGAACCTCACCACCGCCACCGCCACCCTGGCCGGCACGTTCCAGTTCAAGAGCCAGTCCGGCTCCACGGCCGCCGGGGTGTCCGCCTTCAACTTGGTGGTGGGCGGCACCGGCTCCGACCGGAACCTCAAGGGCACCGCCAGCAGCGATTGGATCGGCCTCGATGCCGGCGACGACCGCATCGATGCGGGCCTCGGTTTTGACGCGGTGCTGGGCGGCAGCGGCAACGACAGCCTCGATGGCGGCGGTGGCCGCGACACCCTGTCCGGGGGCAGCGGCGCCGACCGTTTCGTGTTCGATTCCTACCTCAGTGCCGCCACCAACATCGACACGATCACCGATTACAGCGCGGCCTCCGGCGATCGGATCGTGCTCGATCGGGCCATCTTCACCACCCTCAACAGCGGCGGCAGCCTCAGCGGTGCCGCCTTCCGCGCCGGTGCCGGCCTGGTGAACGCCGTCGCGGCGACGGATCGCCTCCTTTACGACACCAGCTCCGGCGCCCTCCGCTACGACGCCGACGGCATCGGCAGCGTCTACAGCGCGGTGCAGTTCGCCACCCTCACGGGCGCCCCCAGCCTCAGCGCTTCGGCCTTCGAGCTGGTGGGAACGAACCCGGTGGCTCCCTCCACCGAGGCCAAACCCACCTTCAGCGTGGGCGCCAAGCTCGGCATCACCGTGGTGCCCACCGCCGGCGACACCACCAGCACGGCCTGGAACTGGGTGAGCGCCGCCACCGATGCGGTGATCAGCGGCAACGTGAGGCTCGACAACCGCCCCGGCCCCACCATGTCGGCCCGCTTCTACGGGATGCTCGGTTCGGCCCTCTATGAGGCCTGGCAGGTCTTTGATTCCGAGGCTGAGAGCAGCATCGCCACACCCTCCTCGTCCCAACGCTGGGATCGGGCCGTGGAGCAGCAGATCAAGGCCTTCTTCAAGAGCATCGGCGAGGAGTTCGAATTCGACGGCGGCTCCACCATCGGCTCCGGCGACGACGACGATGACGATGGGGACGACGACGACCATCCCCTCAGCCCCACCGCGGCCAAGCTGATGGAGAGCGTGGTGGCCCGCACCACCTTCGCGGTGCTCTCCAGCCCCCTCTCCGGCATCCAGGCCAATTCCGCCGGCCTGGCCCGCCTCAATACGCAGCTGCAGGCCACCCTCAGCACCATCACCCCCGCCCAAACGACCCTGTTCAACGGCATCGATCAGCAGATCAGCCAGACCGTGGCGGACCGGGTGCTGGCCAGCTTCCAGAACGATGGCTCCAGCCTCACCTTCGCCCCCTTACAAAACCCGATCACGCTCAATGCACCGGCCTACGTGCCGGTGAACAGCGGGCCGAACAATGTGACGTTCATCGACCAGTGGACGCCCGAGTATTCCTCCAATTCCATTTCCACCACGCCCCTGCAGGTGTATCTCACCCCCACCTGGGGTGATGTGCAGTACTACCTCTTCCCCACCAGCGGCATCAATAGCCTCACCGCCCAGGCTGCGGGGGCGCAAACCTTCCTGCTCGATCCCAACGACACCTACAACCTCCAGCTCGGCCTGATCTACGACGATGGGGTCGGTCCCGGCGTGGCGATCGGGCCCGATCAGATCGGCAAAACGATCAACCCCGGCTTCATCAATCAGGCCAACGAGGTGGTGGCCTTCAACCGCCAGCTCACCGATCCAGAGGGCAACAACTACAAAGGCATCGCCCAGTTCTGGGAAAACGCTGGCGGCACCGCCTTCCCACCCGGCACCTGGATGAAATTCGGCCAGTACGCCTCGCTTGATCACAACAACAGCCTCGGTGATGACGCCAAGCTCTTCCTTGGACTTGGCGCTTCGGTATACGCCGCCTCGATCGCGGCCTGGGATGTCAAGCTCCAGGAGAATTCCGCCCGGCCGATCCGGGTGATCCGCGATCTGAGCCGCTTCGGGCTGATGGAAGATGTGGATCAGGATCCCAGCAATGGCTCCCAGTTCCAGGCCTACGTGCGGGGCCAGGGCTTGCAGACGATCAATGGCACCGATTGGGAGACCTATCAAACCCCCGGCCCCTATTCGCCTCCCTTCCCCGAGCTCGTTTCCGGCCACAGCACCTTCTCAGCGGCGGCGGCCGATTTCCTCACCAACTTCTACGGCTCCGGCGAATTCGGCGGCAAGGTGGATTTCAATCTCTCCTTCCCCTTCGACCCCGCCAACCAGGCCGTTTCCCTGTCCTGGGACACCTGGAAGGGGGCGGCCGAGGAGGCCGGCTTCTCCCGCCTCTGGGGTGGCATCCACTTCCTCGATGGCAACATCGAAGGCCAGAAGCTCGGTGCTGCCATCGGCAGCCAGCTCTACGGCCAGCTCACCAACCTCTGGAGCTGAGCGGCGGTCTGCAGTCCCGTGCCGGCCGCTTCGATCCCTCGTCCGGCCTTCGCGGCCCTCCCCACCGCGTTTTTTTGCCGCCCCGCCGAGCTGGTCGCGCCCGAGCTGATCGGTTGCCAGCTGGTGAAGCGCTTGGAGGGTGGCGCCCTGCTCTGGGGTGTGATCGTCGAAACGGAGGCCTACAGCCAGAGCGAGCCCGCCTGCCACGGCCATCGGCGCCGCAGTCCCAGCAACGAAACCCTGTTTGGTGAGCCGGGGCGGTTCTACGTGTATGTGAGCTATGGCATCCACCACTGCGTCAATGTGGTGACCGATCGCGCCGACTGGGCCAACGGGGTGCTGCTGCGGGCGGTGGCCCTGCCGGGTGAGCCCGAGCGGATCGCGGCGGGCCCGGCCCTGCTGGCCCGGCGCTTTGGCATCGATCGCCGCCACGACCGCCGCCCCGCCTGCGAGGCCGAGGGGCTCTGGCTGGCGCCGCGCCCCCAGCCCCTCTCCCTTGCCCTCTCCCTCGCCCTGGTGCAGACCACCCGGATCGGCATCAGCCAGGGCCAGGAGCTGCCCTGGCGCTGGTATCTGCGCAGCAGCCGCAGCGTCAGCCGCCGCGCCCGGGGCGATCGCAACCCTTCGCCGGATCAGGCCTGGTGGCCCGATGGCGCCGAGCCCCCTAGGTTGTGAGCGGATGCGGCAACGGGTGTCTTGAGCGGCTGGAGCCACCGCCATGTGATCGATCTGGCGGCCTTCTCGCTGGCCGATTACGCCACCGTTTTGGAACTGGCCCAGCGCTTTCGCACCATGCCGGTGGCCGGCGCCCGCCGCCTGCCGGCCCTGCAGGGCCGGCTGATGACCAGCCTCTTCTTCGAGCCCAGCACCCGCACCCGCAGCAGCTTTGAGCTGGCGGCCCGGCGCCTCTCGGCCGATGTGCAGAGCTTCTCACCCTCCTCCAGCTCCCTGAGCAAGGGGGAAAGCCTGCTGGACACGGCCCGCACCTACGTGGCGATGGGCACGAATGTGCTGGTGGTGCGGCACCGCTGCGCCGGGGTGCCCCAGACCCTCGCCCGCGATCTGGACCGCTGCGGTGAAGCGGTGGCGGTGCTCAACGCCGGTGATGGGCTCCACAGCCACCCGAGCCAGGGTCTGCTCGACCTCTTCACCCTCGCCCGCTATTTCCGCCCCGAGGCCCCCACGCCCGAGGCGCTGCGGGGGCGGCGGATCGTGATCGTGGGGGATGTGCTCCATTCCCGCGTGGCCCGTTCCAACCTCTGGGCTCTCACCGCCTGTGGCGCCACGGTGGTGCTGTGCGGCCCCGCCACCCTGCTGCCCGAGGGCTTCCGCGCTTTTGTGGCGGCGCCACCGCCGGGTGTGGCGGTGGATCCGGTGCCGCAGCGCGGACCGATCGAATTGGTGCGCAGCCTGGAGCAGGCCCTGCCAGGGGCCGATGCGGTGATGACCCTGCGGCTCCAGCAGGAGCGCATGCACCAGAACCTGCTCACCAGCCTCGATGGGTATCACCGGCGCTATGGGCTCACCCAGGAGCGGTTGGCCCTCTGCGGTCGTCCGGTGCCGCTGCTCCACCCGGGGCCGGTGAACCGGGGCGTGGAACTGGCCGGTGATCTCCTCGACGATCCCGCCGCCAGCTTGGTGGAGGAGCAGGTGCGCAACGGCATCCCGGTGCGCATGGCCCTGCTCTACCTGCTCAGCGCCGCGGAGATGTCCCCCGGAGCGGGGCCATCGCCGCTCACAGCAGCTTGAAGCCGTCGAGCAGCAGGCCGTAGAGCAGTCCGATCCGGGCCATGTCGAGCAGCTGGAGCAGCAGCCGGTCACGGCGGCTCGCCAGCAGGCGTCTTCGGATCCGCACCGCCGCCTCGATCGCCAGCACCGCCACCACCGCCGAGATCGGATCGAAGTAGGCCAGGGCGCCGGTGATGCTGCCGAGGGATCCGCCCACCACCAGAGCCCCCAGCAACACGATCAGCAGCAGCGAGATCCGCCGCCAGGGGTTGATGGCCCAGCCCTCCAGGGCATCGGCCGCCTGGGCGATGCGGAGTTGGAAGCGGGTCTGCTGGAAGCGTTGCTCCCGGGTCGGCCGGCGCACGGGCCGCGGCGAAGGGAGGTCGGTCCAGGGAAGCCGGGTGGCCATGCCGGTTGGGAAGGGGGGCAGGGCGGATCCGGTGGGTCAACCGCCCGGCCAAGGTCCGGGCAGGTGGCCCTGGCGGTGATCCCCATCACCCGGCCCGGAGCCCTGCTCGCACCTGTCTACACCATCTCTGGGGTTCTTGGCATCCCTTTACCCCCACCGATAGGGGATGCCAATAAAAAAGCCCGTGGCCGAGGGCCCGGGCGGGTGATGGGGACCTGCACAGCAAACCAGTGGGGGGATGCTCCGGCAAGGGGGGCGTGACGCAATGCGGAGCGTCCTGACCACCATGGACGCCGGACAGGGAAGGCTTCAGCCGTCCCCATCCTTCTTGCGGGAGCCCTTGCCCTCCAGCAGCTCCAGCAGCGCCTCCATCTGGGCCATCACGCCCCGCACCTCACCGGCTTCGGGCAGCAGGCCGTCCTCCATGACCCCCTGATGCATCTCGCGAAGTTCCTGGCGGATGTAGCGCAGGTGGCTCACCACCTGCTCACGCTTGGACTGCGACATCGAACGGTGAATGGATCAATCTACCCTTTTACTGCATCACCCTCCACGGTGGCTCATTTCTCGCCGAAGCGGGCCTTGGCCTCCTCGTAGAAGGGAGCATCCACCTCGCTCCGTCCGGCCTCGGCGGCCAGGCTTTCGATCCGCCGCCGCACCACCGGCCGCACGAAGAAGGGCACTTCCTTCAGCCGCTGTTCGGCATCGCTGGTCCACTGCATGGCGGGGGTGAGGGCGCGCGTGTCCCCAACTCTGCCTGTCCCTGCGGCGCCCTGTGCTGGAGTTGAAGGCCCTTTCCCGGAGCGCGGCCGCGATGGCGTTGGATCAGCTCAGGCCGTTCCTGGCCCGCATGCAGGATGAGCCGGCCCTGCGGCAGCGGGTGCTGGCCGCCGCCACCGCCGACGACGTGGCCCAGATCGCCGCCGGGCTGGGCTACAGCTTCTCGGGCGATGAGCTGCTGCGTTTCTCCGGCCAGAAGGTGGGCCGCGTCACCGTGAACAAACAGGACCTGCCGGGGGAATACAACTGATGGGTGGCTTGGCACAATGCGGCGGTGCGAAGCGCGCAGAAGCCAGGCTCCACCTGGATTTCATGCAGTTTCTGCATCGTTTTCACCGCACCTGCCTCCGCCATGACCGGCAGCCCCGGCCCCAGCTCCGATCAAGAGGCCCTGCAGGAGGAGTTCCTCGGCGCCCTTGAGGCCCTGGGGGGCTCGGCGGGCAATGGCCGGCTGCGGGAGCTGCTGACGTGGGAAGAAGCCCCCTACGAGGCCGTGAAGGCGTCCTTGCTGGCTGCGGGGCGACTGCGACCGGGCCAGGGGCGGGGCGGTTCGGTGAGCCTGGCGGCTGGAGCCGGCCCTGCACCTCTCGGCTCCCAGCCCACCGGCAAGCAGAACCTCTCGGCCTTCCTCTGGTCCGTCGCCGACCTGCTGCGGGGTGATTACAAGCAGAGCGATTACGGCAAGGTGATCCTGCCGTTCACGGTGCTGCGCCGGCTCGATTGCGTGCTCGAGCCCAGCAAGGAAGCGGTGCTGGCGGAGAAAGACCTGCGCGAAGGCCAGGGGCTCGACCCCGAACCCTTCCTGCTGCGGGTGGCGGGCCAGGCCTTCTGCAACACCTCAGCCCTGGGCATGAAGCGGCTGATGGGCGATCAGGACAACATCGGCGAAAACCTGCGCAGCTATATCCAGGCGTTCACGCCGGCGGTGCGCGACATCTTCGAGAGCTTTGAGTTCCACCTGCAGGTGGACAAGCTCGACAAGGCCGGGCTGCTGTACATGGTGTGCGAACGCTTCGCCCAGATCGATCTGCACCCGGAAACGGTGAGCAACGCCGAGATGGGGCTGGTGTTCGAGGAGCTGATCCGCAAGTTCGCCGAACTCTCCAATGAAACCGCCGGGGAGCACTTCACGCCGCGGGAGGTGATCAAGCTGATGGTGAACCTGATCTTCATCGAAGACGATCAGGCCCTCACCCAGAGCGGCATCGTCCGCAGCCTCTACGACCCCACCGCCGGCACCGGCGGCATGCTCAGCGTGGCGGAGGAGCACCTGGTGGGGATGAATCCCTCAGCGCGGCTGGTGCTGAGCGGCCAGGAACTGAATCCGGAGAGCTACGCGATCTGCAAGGCCGACATGCTGATCAAGGGGCAGGACATCAAGAACATCCGCTTCGGCAACACCCTCTCGGATGACCAGCTGGGCGACCAGAAGTACGACTATATGCTCTCCAATCCGCCCTTTGGTGTGGAGTGGAAGAAGATCCAGAAGGAGGTGCAGAAGGAAGCCGACACGCTGGGCTTTGCAGGTCGCTTCGGGCCTGGATTGCCAAGGGTGAGCGATGGCTCGCTGCTGTTTCTGCTGCACCTGATCAGCAAGATGCGCCCGGCCCTGGAGGGCGGCAGCCGCTTCGGGATTGTGCTGAATGGCTCGCCCCTGTTCACCGGCGGCGCGGGCTCCGGCGAAAGCGAAATCCGCCGCTATGTGCTGGAAAACGATCTGGTGGAGGCGATCATCGGCCTGCCCACCGATATGTTCTACAACACTGGCATCAGCACCTACATCTGGATCCTCAGCAACCGCAAGCCCGCTGAGCGCAAGGGCAAGGTGCAACTGATCGATGCCAGCAGCTTCTGGCAAAAGATGCGCAAGAGCCTGGGCAGCAAACGCAAGGAGCTGAGCCCCGAGCACATTGATGCGATCACACGCCTGTTCGGCAACTTTGAGGAAGCCGAGCAGGACGGCAAGCCGATCAGCAGGATCTTCCGCACCGAAGATTTCGGCTACCGCACGATCACCGTGGAGCGCCCACTGCGCGATGAAGCCGGCGATGTGGTGCTGGGCCAGCGCGGCAAGGCCAAAGGCCAACCCCAGGCTGATTCCAGCCTGCGCGACACCGAAAATGTGCCGCTCTCAGAAGACATACAGATCTACTTCGAGCGCGAAGTGCTGCTCCACGTGAACGACGCCTGGATCGACCACGAGAAAACAAAAGTGGGCTACGAGATCCCCTTCAACCGCCACTTCTATGTGTTCACACCGCCTAGGCCGCTGGAGGTGATCGATGCCGAGCTCAAACAGGTGACGGATCGGATCCTGGCGATGATCGGGGGGCTGAGTGGCTGAGCGGCGCAGCAATGAGAAACGAATCATCATCATCGCTGGCCCCAATGGCGCCGGCAAAACAACGTTTGCCCGTGAATATCTGCCGTTGGAGGTGGGTATCACCACCTTCATCAATGCCGATCTGATCGCCGCTGGTCTGTCGCCGTTTGCGCCGGAACTTGCAGCTCGACGGGCGGGGCGGCTGATGTTGGGGGAGATTGACTGCTGCGGGGCAGCGGGTATGGATTTTGCGTTTGAAACAACACTGGCGGGGAAGGGGTATTTGAAAAGGATTGAACACTGGCGGCGCGCTGGCTATCGAATCAAGCTGATTTTTCTCAAGCTCACCAGCGCAGACGCTGCGATTCAGAGAGTGCGGCTGCGCATCAGCCAAGGAGGCCATTCCATTCCTGAACCCGTGATCCAGCGACGATTCACCGCAGGTCTGGCGAATTTTGATCAGCACTACCGCTCAGCCGTCGACG
>JBILUS010000029.1:0-28598 GCA_044370835.1 Cyanobium sp.
CGGGCGCGGCGCAGGGCCTCCTCCAGGCCATGGAGGGCGGCGGCATCGGTGCGGGCGATCACCACCAGATCGGGATCCCGGCGGGCCGCCAGGGCAGCCCGGAGCTTGGGGAGGTAGGCCTCCACCGGCACCACCTGCTTGCCGGCCATGTGGCCGCAGCGCTTGGGGAAGGTCTGGTCCTCCAGGAACAGGGCCGCAGCTCCGGCGTCCTCGCTGGCCCGCACAGCCCGGATCACATTGTTCAGATCACCGAAGCCGGTATCGAGATCCACCATCACCGGCAGCGCCACAGCCTCGCAGATGCGGCGGTACTGCTGCAGCATCTCGCTGCCATCGAGCAGGCCGATGTCGGGGCGGCCCAGCAGGCTGCCGGAGAGGCCGAAGCCCGCCGCGGCGATCGCCTCAAACCCCGCCTGCTCCAGCACCCGGGCCGAGAGGCCGTCGTGGCAGCAGGGCATCACGAGGATCTCGGGGGCCGCCATCAGCTGGCGGAAACGGGTGGTGCGCCGCATCGGCAGGGAAACCGGAGCCATCCATCCTGGAACGCCCGGGCCCGGGATGCCCCTCAGTAGCGCTCCGGCCGGGGCCGCCACCAGTCGGAGCGGAGGCCGGCGTTGGTCAGCTCGCGGGCCCGCTGCTCCAGCCTGCCGCGATCGAGGCGCCAGAGGCGGTAGAGGCCGCTGCGGGCCAGTTCGATGGGTGCGAGCCCCTGCCAGTGGGGTTGGGCGGCGGTGGTGCGGTCGATCACCACCAGCACGGTGGGCTGCTGCTCGGGCCGGGAGAGGGGCTGGCCGGGCCGGCTCTCGCGCCGCAGGCGATCGGCCAGGTTGAGCGGCCCCACGGGCGGAATGCCCTCGTAGAGCACCACCCGGCGGCTGTAGAAGTGCAGCGAGGGCTTGAGGATCCCCACCATCGCCAGCGGCTCGCCGGGGCGGCCTTGGCTCCGGACCGCCGCCGCCATCGCCCGCACCGGAGCCCCCCGCAGCTGGTCCCCCAGGCCCCAGAGGGGAAGCAGGGCCAGCGGCACGAAGGCCACGAGGGGCAGCTGGAGCGCCAGCAGCGGCTGGGGCCAGGGCCGCCGGCGCAGCAGCCAGCCCAGGCCGGCCGCCACCAGGTAGCAGCCCCCGGCCAGGGGCAGGCGGCCGCTGGCGAGGATGCCGGCCGGCAGGGTGGGCAGTTCGGGGTCCTGGATCAGCGGCACCCAGAGGGGGCCGACCAGGTAGGCCGCGCCCAGCACCACGGTGAGCAGCAGGGTGAGCCGCCATGCCCAGCGCAGGGCGGGGTCGGCGGCGGCCGGCTCCGGGATGGCGCCGACGGCCTGGACGATCAGCACGGCGGCGGCCGGGGTGGCCGGCAGCCAGTAGCTCGGCAGCTTGGTGGCGGCGAGGGTGAAGAAGGCCAGCACCACCAGCAGCCAGCAGGCCGCAAACAGGGCCAGGGAGTCCTGGGGCGGCCGGGGCCGGGGCCGCCAGCGCCCGGGATCGAGCGGCGTCAGGGCCCGCCCCAGGCCGAGCAGCAGCAGCGGCGTGGCCGGCAGGCTTGCCACCACCAGCACCGGCAGGAAGAACCACCAGGGCTGCAGGTGGTGGTTCACCACCGAGGTGAAGCGCTGCAGGTTGTGGTAGCCGAAAAAGCTGTCCCAGAAGGGCTGGCCCTCCCGCAGCAGCACCAGGGCGTACCAGGGGAGGGCGAGGCCGGCCAACACGGCCAGCCCCGGCAGGGGCCGCAGCCGCCCGACCAAGGTGGGAGCATCGGCCTGGCACCAGGCGAAGGCCAGCAGGACCAGGACCGCCAGCAGCACCGCCACGGGCCCCTTGGTGAGCACCGCCAGAGCCAGCACCCCCCAGGGCAGCCACCAGCGACCATCCGGGGCCGCGTAGCTGCGCCAGAACAGCAGCAGTGCCCCGGCCAGGGTGGCGGTGAACAGGGCATCGCTCACGCCGATCCGGCCCCAGAGCAGCACCAGGGGCGAGAGGGCCAGGGCCAGGGCCGTGGCCAGCGCCGGCGACGACGAGGGCAGCGGGGCCCCTGCGCTGCTGGCCGCTCCGGGGGACGCCAGCGGGGCCTGGGGCCAGCGCCAGAGGGTGTCCGCCAGCAGGAGCATCAGCGCCACGATCGCCAGGGCCGAGGGCAAGGCGGCAGCCCAGCTGCCGAGCGGATCCCAGCGGGCCTGGCCGGGCAGGGCGTAGAGGGCCCCCATCAGCCAGTACACCAGCGGCGGCTTGTCGTAGCGGGGCAGGCCGTTGACCTGGGGGACCAGCCAGTCGCCCGTTTCCGCCATCGCCCGGGCGGAAGCGGCGAACAGGGGCGGTGTTTCATCCACCAGGCCGGTGGCGCCCAGCTGCAGCACAAACAGCCCAAGGCCCGCCAGCAGCACCGCCAGCAGGGTGACCCTGCGTGATCCCAGCGGCCGGCCTTCGGCCATCAGACCACCTCCGGCGCCCCCTCGGCCGCCGCGGCCGAGGCCGGAGCGGGGGGTGGTTGTGAGGAGGGCAGGGCGGCCGGCTGCCAGAGCAGGGTGCGGCGGTTAATCAGCACCACCGACACCAGCGCCAGGGCCGCCCCCAGCCACTGCAGCGGGAAGAGGCGCTCATCGAGCAGCAGGAAGCCGCAGAGCAGGGCGAAGACGGGGGTGAGAAAGGTGAGCGAGGTGAAGCCGGTGAGGTCACCGCTGCTGGCGAAGCTGAAGAAGAGGCCGTAGGCCAGGGCGCTGCCGAACAGGGAGGCGTAGGCCATCAGCCCCCAGTCGAGGGCACTCCAGGCCGGCCGCAGGGCCGCCGCCGCCGCCGCCAGGCCCCCGCCGCCCTGCAGGGCGGGCAGCAGGGCGGTGGCCAGGAGCAGGGGGAGGCCTCCAAGCAGCATGTGCCAGCCGGTCACCGCCACCGGATCGCTGCGGCGGGTGGCGGCGCGGCAGAGCACCGTGCCCACCGCCATGGCGGCGGCGGCCCCCAGCATCCAGGCCTCGCCATGGCTCCAGGGCTGCAGCCCGCTCACTGCGGGCCCCTCCAGCCACCACTGCCGCAGCAGCGCCGGTGGCAGGCCCAGGCAGAGGATGCCCAGCAGGCCGATCAGCAGCCCCACCCAACCCACCGGATTGATCGCCTCGCCGAACAGCCCCCGGGCCAGCAGGGCCACCAGCAGCGGCTGTGAATCGATCAACACCGAGCCCAGTCCGGCGCCGGTCTGGCCCAGGCCCCGGGCCAGCAGGCCCTGAAACAGGCTGCCATCGACCAGGGCGAAGAGCAGCAGCCAGGGACGATCGGCCGGATCCACCCGCAGCGAGCGACCCAGCAGCTTCGCCGCGGCCAGCAGCACCAGGCCGGCGGGCAGCAGCCGCAGGCTGGCCAGCAGCAGGGGATCGCCGCCCTCCAGCAGGGGCTTCATCGCCGCCATCGCCGTGCCCCAGAGGGCGAAGGGCAGCAGCATCAGCAGCCAGCGCAGGGGCGAGGCAGGGGACTGCGCCGGTGCCGGGGCGGCCATCGCGTCGGGGGGGGAGGTCAAAGGGGCGCGGCGAGGGGGGAAGGGGCCTGGAGTGAAGTGAACGGGAGGGAGAAGGGTCGGCTCCCCCCAGGAGGAGCGGCCGGGCGGGGGCTCCGGAGCGGCGCCGCAGCTCCGGCAGGGGTTGCCTGCCGCGGCGGTGAGGGGGAAGCTGCGGGGAGGAAGGGGCCTTCGACGGCTCCTTTTTTTAGGATCCTCCCAACCACCCCCACCCCGATGCCCTGGCCCTGGCGCCGCAAGACCCGCCGCACCCTGGCCCGGGTCACGATCGAGGGACCGATCGGAGGCGCCACCCGCAGCCGTGTGCTCAAGGCCCTCGACCAGGTGGGCAAGCGGGAATGCCCGGCCCTGCTGCTGCGCATCGACAGCCCCGGCGGCACCGTGGGCGACAGCCAGGAGATCCATGCCGCCCTGCTGCGGCTGCGGGAGAAGGGCTGCCGGGTGGTGGCCAGCTTCGGCAACATCTCCGCCTCCGGTGGGGTGTACATCGGCGTGGCGGCCGAGCAGATCGTGGCCAACCCCGGCACCATCACCGGCTCGATCGGGGTGATCCTGCGCGGCAACGACCTCTCCCGCCTGTTGGAGCGGATCGGGGTGCGGTTTGAGACCGTGAAGAGCGGCCTTTACAAGGACATCCTCTCCCCGGACCGGGCCCTCAGCGAAGCGGAGCGGCAACTGCTCCAGGACCTGATCGATTCGAGCTACGGCCAGTTCGTGGAGGCGGTGGCCCGGGGCCGGGGACTGGAGGAGGCGACCGTGCGTCAGTTCGCCGATGGACGGGTGTTCAGTGGCGCCCAGGCCAAGGAGCTGGGCCTGGTGGACGAGCTGGGTGATGAGGAGCGGGCCCGGCGCCTGGCCGCCGAACTGGGGGGCCTGGATCCGGAGCGCAGCCGCACCGTTGACTTCGGGCGCCCGCCGGGCCGCCTGGCCTCGCTGGTGCCGGGCCGCAATCTGCTGGGCACGGTGGCCGGGGCCCTGCAGCTCGAACTGGCCTGGGCCGGCCAGCCCCTCTGGCTCTACCGACCATGAACGACACACCCCTGGCACTGCGAGCCCTGCGGGGTGCCACCACGGTGCCGGCCAACACCGCGGCGGCGATTGCCGAAGCGGTGGAGGAACTGGTCGAGGTGTTGGTGGAGCGCAACGGCCTCGAGGGCAGCCAGGTGCTGTCGGTCACGTTCTCGGTGACCGCCGATCTGGATGCCTGCTTCCCGGCCGCCATCGCCCGACGCCGCAGCGGCTGGGGCGGCGTGGCTCTACTCGACTGCCAGCAGATGGCGGTGGCGGGCGATCTGGAGCGCTGCATCCGGCTCCTGGCCCACGCCTGGATGCCCGCGGGCCAGGAGGTGGGCCATGCCTACCTGCGCGAGGCGGTGCGCTTACGGCCCGATCTGGCCCGACCCGCCAGCCCCTCCGGTGCGGGAAACCACCCCCCAGCCAGCTCCCCCGCCGACCACTGCAGCGATGGCGTGTGAGCGGGGCTGCGGAGAATCGGATTCCGCACCACCGGCACCCCATGCCTCCCCTCCGGCCCCTCGGGGCGCTTCGCCTGGCCCTGTCCCGCGGGTTCGGCCGACCGGCCACCCGCCGCGGCCGCACCGCCGGCCTGCTCGTCGCCGCCACCCTGGCCTGCACGGCCCTCCAGGCGCCCGCCCTGGTGCCGGGCCTTTCGGATCCGGCCGGCGCCGGCCGGGCCCAGAGCACACCGGGCCTGATGGAGTTTCGCTGGGACAACACCAAGGACTACAACAAGCTCTATTACTTCGTCACCAATGCGGTTCGGATGCAGCGCTCCGATTACTACTTCATCCTGCGGCCCAAGGACCGCAACACCGCAATCCTGAAGCTCACGATCACGGTGCCGGATTATTTCGATGCCAAGCTGTATCCCAAGCTCATGAAGCTCTGCAAGATGAGCCAGGGCAGCATGACCAAGCGCACCCGCTGCGAACAGACGCTCCCGGCCGACATCGAGGTGTCGCCCAATGGCAAGGCGATCGAGATCTTCCCCCACACACCGATCCCCGTGGGCGGCACGGTGGGCCTGATGATGACCCTCTTCAATCCCTTCACCGCCGGGATGTTCCAGTTCAACGCCATGGCCCAGGCCCCGGGGGAAATCCCCGTGTCCGGCTACCTGGGCAGCTGGCTGATCGAGATCAGCCCGAACTGATCGCCATCCCCCAGCCTGGTAAGGTGGCGGGCTGAGAAGGCAAGCCCATGACCCGCCGCACCCTGGAAGGAACCAGCCGCAAACGCAAGCGCGTCTCCGGGTTCCGGGTGCGGATGCGCACCCACACCGGCCGGCGCGTGATCCGGACCCGCCGCCGCCGCGGCCGCTCCCGCCTGGCGGTCTGAGGCCGGCTGGAGCCGGTGGCCCTGCCCCGGAAGCACCGCCTGCGGGGCCACCGCCCCTTTGATCGCCTCTACCGCCAGGGGCGCCGTTTCCAGGCTCCTCTGGTGCTGTTGCGGCTGCTTCAGGCGGTGCCGGAGCTGCTGCCGCCCCCGGAGCGGCGCACCAGTCCCTGGCGATGTGCGGTGGTGGTCAGCGCCAAGGTGAGCAAGCGGGCGGTGCAGCGCAATCGCCTCAGGCGCCTGCTGCATGCCCACCTCACGCATTGCGGCCTGGTGGCGGAACGCCCCCAGTGGCTGCTGCTCACCCTGCTGCCGGGCGCCGCCGAAGCCGAGCCGCACCGGTTGCTGGAAGAATGCACGCATGTGTTGCGCCAGGCAGGCCTCATCCGATGACGCAGGAATCCCCCAAGGCCAGCGGTGACAACGCCCGACCGGCAGCGCCCAGCGCCCCGGCGGAGCCCGCTCCCCTCTCCAGCGGCGAAACCGTGTACTACGAGGGCGGGCCGGCCCGGGGCGATCTGATCCTGAGCCTGCTGATCGGCCTCACCCTGATCGGCCTGCCGATCGCGATCGGCGCCATCGTGCGGGCCCTGTGGCTGCGCTTCCGCATCACCAGCCGCCGCATCTCGGTGAGCGGCGGCTGGCTGGGGCGCGACCGCACCCAGGTGGTGTACAACCAGATCCGCGAGGTGCTGTCGGTGCCGCGGGGCTTCGGTGCCTGGGGCGACATGGTGCTGGTGCTCAACGACGGCTCGCGGCTGGAGATGCGCTCGGTGCCCCGCTTCCGGGAGGTCGAGGCCTACATCGAGGAGCGGCGTCAGGCCCGCTCCAGCGCACCCACCGCCCAGCGACCCAGCTCAGGGTTCGGTGAAACGACCCGCGCCAGCGCCTGATTCCGCCGTCCCATCCGCCACACTGGCTCGGGACCACCCCCACCCATCCCCCAGCCCTCCCTTGCCGTGATCGGCTACATCTCCGACAACCTGCTGCTTCCGATCCTCGATTTCTTCTACGGATTGGTCCCCAGCTATGGCCTGGCGATCGTCGCCCTCACGGTGGTGATCCGGCTGGCCCTGTTCCCCCTCAGTGCCGGTTCGATCCGCAGTGCCCGCCGCATGCGCATCGCCCAGCCGGTGATGCAGCAGCGCCAGGCGGAGATCAAGAGCAAGTACGCCAACAACCCCACCAAGCAGCAGGAGGAGCTGGGCAAGCTGATGCAGGAGTTCGGCAGCCCCCTCTCGGGCTGTCTGCCCCTGGTGGTGCAGATGCCGATCCTGTTCGCCCTGTTCGCCACCCTGCGGGGCTCACCGTTCGCGGATGTGCCCTACACCTTCAACCTCAAGGTGCTGCCGGCCGACCAGATCGCGGCGGTGGAGCCCAAGCCGTTCAACACGCCCAGCCACTCGATCTTCGTGACCACCACCAACCACGTGCCCGTGATCGGCACGCTGGAGAAGGGCACCAAGCTGGGGGTGGGCGACACCGAAACCGTGGCCCTGCACACCCGTGAGGGCGAGAGCTTTGCCCAGGTGCTGGCCGGCGTCGAGAACGGCGACACCTTCTCCCCCCGCTGGAGCGTGACCAAGGGCGACAACGTGGTGAGCGTGGGCGCCGACGGGACCATCACCGCCCTGGCACCCGGCGATGCCACCGTGGAGGCCACCGTGCCCGGCCTGGCGGCCCGCAGCGGCTTTCTGTTCATCAAGGCCCTCGGTCAGGTGGGCTTCATGACCGATGGGGCGGTGAACTGGGACATCGCAATCCTGGTGGCCTCCTTCGGCGCCACCCTGTTCATCTCCCAGATTCTCTCCGGCATGGGCATGCCGGCGAACCCGCAGCAGTCCACGGCCAACAAGATCACGCCGGTGATGATCACCGCCATGTTCCTGTTCTTTCCGCTGCCGGCCGGGGTGCTGCTCTACATGGTGGTGGCCAACATCTTCCAAGGCCTGCAGACCTGGATCCTCAGCCGCGAGACCCTGCCGGACAACCTCCAGGCGATCCTTGACAAGCAGCAGGCCCAGGCCGTCACCGCCACGGCCACCGCCGGTGGCGGCGGCGATCGGCTGCCGTTCGAACCGAAGGGCCGCAAGTGAATCCACACCGGGCGGCCGACCCTGCGGTCCAGCCCCTGCGGCCGGTGCCCCTGCCGGAGCTTCGCCTGCTGGCGGAGGGTCGGCATTGGCCGGTGGACCAGCCGATCGACGGCCTCGAGAGCCTCACCCCGGTGCGGGGCGAGCTGCGGGCCGTGCACCACGGCACGGTGCTGGAGGTGGAGGGCCGGGTGGCCACGATCGTGACCCTCCGCTGCGACCGCTGCCTCGGCCATTTCAACCATCCCCTCGAAGCGAGCGCCCACGAATTGCTGGAGTTGCGCCAGGAGGCGCCGGCCAGGCCCGGAACGGGTCCCATCCCCCTGCTGCCGGAGGGTGAGGACCTCGACGACCGCCTCGATCCCCTGGGCCGCTTCGATCCCCAGCGCTGGCTGTTTGAGCAGCTGAGCCTGCAGCTGCCTCTGGTGAACCGCTGCGGGGCCGACTGCCCGGGGCCTGCTCGCTGGGACAGCGAGGCGCCTGCGGTGGATCCCCGCTGGGCCGCCCTCCAGGCCGCCCTGCCGAAGGGATAACCGCGGCGCCCCCATGCCCACCCCCCTGGCCGACCAGCTCGATCTGCTGATCCGCTCCCGCACGCCGATCCTCTGGATCCGCAGCCTGGAGGAGGAACGGGCCGAGGCCCTGCTGGAGCGGGCGGCGGCGCGGCTGGGCGGCCGGCTGCTGCTCCGCTGGGACTTCATCGCCGGTCTGCGCGGCAGCGCCGGACGGGATGGCGAGGCCAGCCGCAACCCGATGGCCGCCCTGGATGTGCTGGGCTCCCTGCCCCGGGACCAGGGCGCCATCCTGCTGCTGCGTGATTTCCACCGCTACGGCGAGGACGGGGCGATCTGCCGCCGCCTGCGCAACCTGGCGGCCGAGCTGCGCCAGCGGCCCCACACCCTGGTGATCACGTCGCCGGCCTGGCGGCTGCCGCCGGACCTGGAGGACTGCATCACGCCGCTGGAGCTGCCGCTACCCGATGGTGAGGAGATCGCCCAGCTGCTGCAGGGCATCGCCAACGCTGGCGGCGAACCGCTGGAGCCGCCGGTGCTGGCCACCCTGGCCAGCGCCTGCCACGGGCTGAGCGAGCAGCGGGTGCGTCAGCTCGCGGCGCGGGCCCTGGCGCGGCGGGGCCGGCTCGGGGAGGCCGACCTGGCGGAGGTGCTGGAGGAGAAGCGCCAGGCGATCGCCCGCAGCGAACTGCTGGAGTACTGCCCCAGCGAGGCGACCACGGCCGACATCGGTGGCATGGAGGCCCTCAAGCACTGGCTGGAGCAGCGGCACCGGGCCTTCAGCGACGAGGCACGCCGCTACGGCCTGCCCCTGCCCCGCGGTGTGCTGCTGGTGGGCCCCCAGGGCACCGGCAAATCCCTCACCGCCAAGGCGATCGCCCACAGCTGGGGCATGCCGCTGCTGCGGCTCGATGTGGGGCGGTTGTTCGCCGGCCTGGTGGGGGCCAGCGAGGCCCGCGCCCGCGAGATGATCCAGCGGGCCGAGGCGATGGCCCCCTGTGTGCTCTGGATCGATGAGATCGACAAGGGCTTCGGCCTGGGGGTAGGCGGCGGCGGCGATGGCCGCAGCGATGGCGGCACCAGCCAGCGGGTGCTGGCCAGCGTGCTCACCTGGATGGCGGAGAAGAGCAGCGCCGTGTTCGTGGTGGCCACCGCCAACGCGGTGGAGCGGCTGCCGGCCGAACTGCTGCGCAAGGGCCGCTTCGATGAGATCTTCCTGCTGGAGCTGCCGAGCCGACAGGAGCGGCGTGCCATCCTCGATCTGCAGCTGCGCCGCCGCCGGCCCTCCCACACGATCGGCCTGGAGGTGCTGGTGGACCGCACCGAGGGCTTCTCCGGGGCCGAGCTGGAGCAGACCGTGATCGAGGCCATGCACCTGGCCTTCGGTGAAGGGCGTGAGCTGGCTGAAGCGGACCTGATCGCCGCCGCCAGCCTGGTGGTGCCCCTCTCCCGCACGGCGCGCGAACAGCTGGAGGCCCTGCGGGCCTGGGCCAGCAGCGGCCGGGCCCGGCCCGCCTCGCTGCCGGGGGCCTGAGGCCGGCCTTCAGAGGTGGGTGAGCACCCAGTGCACGAACACCCGGACCGGGTTGGGCCGCACCGGAGGGGCCGTGGGGGTGCGGTAGCCGCGGTGGGGGTAGGGAACGGCGAGCTCGCCGCCAGAAGGGGGGCGGCCGGACGGCCCCTGGCCTCCAGCGGCCTGAGGGATCGGCTCGGACGGCCCACCCGGGGAGGCGGCGGAGCGCTCCTCGCCCGGCTGGCCCTCGAATGGTGCCAAGGGATCGGGCAGGGGTTCGTCGAACCCAAGCTCGGGCACATCGGTGCCCATCTGCTCCTGGATCTGCTCGGCGAACCGCTCCAAAGCCTCGCGGGCCTTGCGCAGCTGCCGGGCGGAGGGGCGGCGGCCCTGGGGGACCTCGGGTAGCTGCTCCTCCGGCGTGAGCGAATCGCTCACCATCTGGGAGAAGCCCTTGAGGGCCTCCCGCACCCGCTCGCGGTCCCGCTGGCTGCGGCGCTGCTCCCGCAGGGTGGGGGGCGGGGGCTCCTGCGCGTAGGGGCCTTCCTCCAGAGTCTGGGGAACGGGCGCCCCCACCTCGAGGCGCCCCTTGAACATGCCGGCGGTGCGCCGCCACTGCAGGGTTTTGACCGCCTGGAGCCGCGGGCGAGGCCCCTCCCAGGGGGCCTCGGTGACCGAATCGCGCTCGTCCAGGCCGAGGCTGTCCCAGATCTCGGCAGGGATGTCGTCTTGATCGGACTCCTGAACGGGCGAGGGCCGCAGCAGCCGTTCAACGATGCCGATGTAGGAGGTGGCCAGGCAGGCCCGCTGGAACTCCAGCAGATCCTTGAGGCCCCGCAGGTTGGGGGCTTCGTTGTCGGAGAGCAGGACCCAGGAGAGGTAGGTGGTGCTGAGCTCCATCTCCTTCATCGAGCCGAAGCGCATCCAGCCCAGCAGCAGGCCCACCGTGACCGCCAGGCCGGCGTTCTGAACGCTGCGGCGCACGAACTGGCCGCGAGCCTGGGCAGCATTCGTGCCGATCTGGGCCCGGACCCGCCGGCGCTCCTGCTGCAGGGCTTCGTTGATCTCCTGGCGCGCCTTCTCCAGGGTGGCGTTGGGGGCAGGCGTCACCTTGATGCCGGGGATGGCATCGAGGCGGCGGCGCAATTGCTCAAGATCGGCGCTGCGGGCGAGCACCTCTCCGGCGCGGTCGAGCTGGGTCTCGATCGCGCCGAGCTGGGCCTTGCTCAGTTCCTCCTGCTTGGCATTGAGGGTCACCGCATTGGCGATGCTGGCCGGAGCCATCAGAAAGTGGATGGCGCTGAGAATCGGCAGCAGCCCCAGCAGGGGCGGCAGCAGGAACCGCTCCAGCCAGGTGCGCTGCAGGCCGCCCTGGAAGGCCACCAGGCCGATGGCCACCAGCACCAGCGGGGAAAGGTCGAGGGCCTGGGAGATGTAGGCCAGGCGCGTGCCCACCGCCTCCAGCATCGGGGTGCTGAGCAGGCTCACGATCTCGTTGGCCCACACGCCCAGCAGGGCGTAGCCGGCCAGGCGGAGGTGCACCACCGAGAAGCGCAGACCCACCAGGTCGGCCACCGGCACCCCCAGAGGTGGCCGGGGTGGCGGCTTGGCCGCTGCGCCGCCCTCACCGCCCGGCGGACCGCCATCGGCGGGCGGGGGGGGCGAGCCGGACGAGGGAGCCTCCGCCGCAGACAGGGCGGTGGAAGACGGCGGTGAGCCTGCTGAAAAGCTGGTCTGGGCTTCAGACGCTGCAGCGAAGGGTGGTGAACTCTCTTCGCTCACAAAACAAATCTTTCTTAAATGAATCCTAGCCAAGGCTGCCCAAGCCAGCCAAGTTGGTATCCAGGGGCTACAACCATGGCTCATACCACACGGCGAGCGGCTCCCGGAGCCTTGCTGCTGGAGGCAGGGTCAGCCAACGCCAGGCGGCTGTCCACAGGCAACGCTCAAAGCCGCTGCGGGGCTCCCCTTCCGCGCTGCGCGAGGCCCGGGAAGCAACCACGACCTGCCTCCACGGCGAACGGAACGGCGGACAATCCCAAGGGGCCTACAGTTGCTGTAGCAACGACCAGCACCCTCACCGCCCATGGCCGGCCGCCGCCCCTCCCTCACCGCGCTGGCCAGCACCGGCCTTGCGGCGACGGGCTTCCTGCTGAGCCTCTCCAGCGGCACGGCCGCGATGGCCAAACCGGCCTTCACCGGCTATTTCCCAGCCTCGGTTTACTGGGGAAACTCGGAATACGACCCCGTGAAGGGGACAGGCACGGGCATCTATTATATCAATCTCGACAAAAACGCTAGCACCAGTTACGAACAAGACCAAAACACTGCGATCACTTTTTATGCCGACAAAGAAGCCACCCAGTTAATCGACAAACAAGCTGAACCTACCTCCGGCCCTCTCGACATCGCCCTAATTGATCTCACTTTTAAAAACACCTCCGACACAGGTCGCGGCCCGGATACCATCTACAAAATTACCTTCGAGTGGAATTTTGATCCATTAAACATTCGCTGTGATGCTGGCATGGCCACAAACAAACCGTCCAAGAATGCTGACTGCGGCTGGACTTTCGATGATGTCGCCAAACTATCTGGAAGCGAGACCTTGGCCGAAGATGGCAGCGTGATCGACCTGGCGGCCTATGACACCCCGAGCACGATTTACCTGGCCTCCGGAGCTTCGGTGACCTTCCGCTCCGCCATCAACTACTCCAGACCCAGACCCCCTGGCAGCCAGACGGTTCCCGCTCCCCTGCCGGCCCTCGGAGCCGGCGCCGCCTTCGGCATGAGCCGCCGCCTCCGCCGCCGCCTGCGCCGCAGCGACATCCTCAACACCACCGCCGTGCCGGGCGCGCCGCCAGCCCTGATCCCAGCAACGCCGATCGCCGCAGCCGTCGCCGCCCGCCAGCACCGCCAGCAGGTGGCAAACCGCTACGGCGCCCTGCTCGGCGGACCGCGCCCGCTGTAACGGGCCCGATGTAACAGAGATGTGAAGTTCCAACGCAACGGGTAACGACCCGCGCCCGCCAGCGGGTGCGACCTGGCCAGGGTCCCTACCTTCGACACAGTTGCCATCAGCCGTGTGACCCCCACCCCGAGCCCCCGCAGCGAACTCACCAGCCAACTCGCCGTGGCCAGCCTCGGTGCCGGCATCGTGACCACCCTGGCCGTGGCCCAGGGGCAGGATCCCTTCACCGCCCTGGGCATCACGCTCTTCTCCGCCGTGGCGGCGGTGGTGGTGGGCCAGGTCCTCTGAGGCCAGAATCGGTGGGCTGCGTCTGCTGAAGGGAGTGATCCATGCGCGATGAAGATCGCTCCCTCAACGAGGCCAACACCGGCACCTCCCAGATCTTTGCCTACACCGCCCTGGCCCTTTACGGGGCCTTTCTGTTTGGACTGGCTGAGGTGCTGGTCCCCAACCGCAGCTTCGACACTTACTGGCTGCTGGGCACGATCCAGACCCTGATCAACCAGTCGTTGCTGCCCCTGCTCGGGGCCTGCCTGCTGCTGATCGGCGCCCGCCGCCATCCCGAAAGCGACCTGCTCTGGGCCTGGCTGCACCGCACCCGCCGCTGGGCTCTGCCCGTGAGCCTGCTGCTGTTGCTGCTGCTGCCGGTGCAGTTGGTGGCCAGCGCGAGCAATGTGATCGCCGGCGAGGCCGCCGCCAACCGCGACCTCGCCGCCCTGCGCAGCGCCGAGCAGGAGATGCGGCTCAATGGCCTGCGGCAGCGGCCCTCAATGAATCTGGGCGCTCTGGTGAGCCCCCCCGCCAGCGACCGGGGGGCGGTGATCGAGAGCCTCCGCACGGCCATCGCCCAGCGGGAATCGAAGCAGCGCGAGCGCATCCAGGCGCGGTTGCCGCGCCTGATCCTCGGCTTCCTGCACGTGGCCCTGCAATCCATCCTGCTGGCCCTGGCCTACGCGGCGGTGGCCATGCGCGATCCCCTGCGGGGCAACCTGCTGCAGCAGCTTCAGGCCTCCTGGCTGCGGGCCCGCGACGACGTGCTCTCCCAGACGCGCAACCTGGAGGAAGCCAAGGAGGACATGCGCTACGTGCGGGAGCACCGCCGCGCCCGCGAGCTGGCGCTGCAGGCGCAGCAGGCCAGCAAGCAGCGCGACCTGGCTGCAGAGCGCGACGATGATCCCCTCGACTTCGACGACGACTTCGACGACGGTTTCGAGGACGACGAGGGCGATGAGGGGGTCTGGAGCCGGGGGGCACGCCTGCAGCGCAGCGCCACCCTCCCCGAAGGGTGGGACCTCGAAGAACCCGCGGCTCCCCCTGCCTCTCCGGCCGATCGGGGCCTCCCGCCGCGGCCTTGAGCCCGCCCGAGCAGCAGAGTGGCCACGACGCCGCATCCCCTGCCTTGGAGCCCTCCGGCCTGCGCGACCTGATGCCGGCCCTGGCCGGCAAGGCCTACTTCAACTACGGCGGCCAGGGCCCCCTGCCCACCCCCAGCCTCGAGGCGATCCAGCGCAGCTGGGTGCGGATCCAGGAGCTCGGTCCCTTCGGTGGGGCGGTGTGGCCCTTTGTGGAGGGCACCGTGGCGGGATTGCGGGCCCAGCTCGCCGCCAGCTGCGGCGTGTCCCCCCAGCGGCTCAGTTTCACCGAGAACGTCACCAGCGGCTGCCTGTTGCCCCTCTGGGGTCTGCCCTGGGAGGCAGGCGATGCGCTGCTGATCAGCGATGCCGAGCACCCCGGCGTGGTGGCCGGCTGCCGCGAACTGGCCCACCGCCACGATCTGACGACCGCCAATCTGCCGGTGGCAGCGGAGCGAGCCACCGAGGCGGAGGCGGCCGCCGCGGTGCTGGAGGCCCTCGAACGCACCCTCACCCCCCGCACCCGGCTGGTGGTGCTCTCCCATCTGCTCTGGAACACCGGCCAGACCATGCCGATCGCGGCGGTGGCGGCGCGTCTGGCCGCCCACCCACGCCAGCCCTGGCTGCTGGTGGATGGGGCCCAATCCCTGGGCAGCCTGCCGGTGGCGGAGGCCGCCGCCGCCGCTGACATCTACGCCTGCACCGGCCATAAATGGTGCTGCGGGCCGGAGGGACTCGGGGTGGCGGTGCTCTCCGAGCGGGTGCTGCAGCAGAGCCGTCCCACCCTGATCGGCTGGCGCAGCCTCCGCCAGGAGGGGGAAAGCGAGAGCGCGTTCCACAGCGATGGCCGCCGCTTCGAGGTGGCCACCTCCTGCACGCCGCTGTTCGCGGGCCTGCACACCTCCCTCAACCTGCTGGAGGCGGTGGGCAGTCCCGAGGCCCGGCTGGTGCTGATCCGCCAGCGGGCTGAACAGCTCTGGGGCGCTCTGCAGGAGGTGGCGGGCGTGCGGACGGTGCTGAACACCCCACCGCCAGCGGGACTGGTGAGCTTCCATGTGGAAGGCCAGGAGCCGGCGGCCCTGGTGCAACGGCTGGCGGAGCGGGGTTTCTGGCTGCGCAACCTGCCGGAACCGTCCTGCCTGCGGGCCTGCACCCACGTGACCACCAGCGCGTCCGAGGTGCAGGCCCTGGTGGAGGCGATTGCGGCCTGCGCCGGCGGCTGAGGCTGAGGCCGGAAGGGAAAGCATGAAAAAGGGGCCCAGCTGGGGCCCCTCGCCTGAATCCGCTGCCCGCCAGGCGGGCGAGGTCGATCCGGAGGATCAGCCCACGGCGTCGGAATCGAGGAAGCGGCTGTAGACCCAGCCGGCGATCAGGGCGCCCACGATCGGAGCCACCCAGAAGAGCCAGAGCTGGCCCACGGCCTCACCACCGGCCCAAAGGGCCACGCCGGTGCTGCGGGCAGGGTTCACCGAGGTGTTGGTAACGGGGATGCTGATCAGGTGGATCAAGGTGAGGGACAGACCGATCGGCACACCGGCGAAACCGGTGGGAGCCAGACGGTCGGTGGTGCCGAGGATGATCAGCAGGAAGATGAAGGTGAGCACCAGCTCGATCAGCAGGGCTGAACCGAAGCCGTAGCCACCCGGCGAGTGAGCGCCCCAACCATTGGTGGCCAGGGGGTTGCTGCCGCTGAGGGCGAAGCCTTCGCGGCCGCTGGCGATGCCCCAGATCAGACCACCGGCGGTGAGAGCACCCAGCACCTGGGCCACCACGTAGGAGAGAACCTGAGAACCGGGGAACTTACCGGCCGACCACAGCCCGAAGGTCACGGCGGGATTGATGTGGCAACCCGAGATGTGGCCGATGGCGTAGGCCGCGGTCAGCAGGGTGAGGCCGAAGGCCAGGGCAACACCGAGGAAGCCCAGACCCAGGGGGTTGGCGGCGGCGTTGTCGTAGGGGAACACGGCGGCGAGCACGGCACTGCCGCAACCACCGAGCACGAGCCAGAAGGTGCCGATGAATTCGGCAAGAAACTTCTTGGAAAGGGGAACTCCGAGAGCCATGCAGTCGCAGGGAGAGGGGAGAAAGCGCTCCCATCTTGACGAAGGATCCTCACAGCGGCAAGCGAATGTGACAAGTGGATGACAATCGCCACATCGCCTTCTAAACCAAGGTCATTGCTCAAGTGATTCAGAACACGTCGACATGTTTTCGGCCATGCCAGGCCTGACAGCCAGTAAACAACTGATCAGACTTTTCGTGTTGGGTTCGCCTTGCCAACCCAACGGGCAAAACCCTCGGATTCCACCGCTGCTAAAGGGCTGGATCCATCGCCCTCGTACTCCTGGAGAGCTGGTTCACCGCACGGAAGCCCAGGCCCAATCCGTCAGAGACCATCGCAAGTCGAACCAAGAATGCCCACAAAGCCGTTGCCAAAATTCTCAACCCGAATAAGGTTTGCGCAATGGATGGCGTCGTCAGTGATCCCCTCGCCAGGGACCGTCGCGACGACACACTCACCAGCCATTAGCCGTGGGTTCTTCCCCCAATCTTACCAAACCCGACCTACAGGAGTTGATTCAGGATGGTCCAATCCTCCCGTTCCATGCAGCGCTTTTTCCTGGCCTCCGTTGCCTCCCTCGGCCTGCTGGCTGCCGCCGGCCCGGCCCTGGCCAACACCGCCACCCAGGATGAAGCCATCAAGACCGCCACGGCCGCCTGCCTCGACAGCGCCGGCAAGCAGGGCTGGCGCAGCGACCTGGCCAAGGTGATCTCCAGCCGCGCCATCGACGCCGACAAGGTGGAAGTGGTGTTTGACCTCACCAAGGACGGCACCAACACCGCCCGCCTCACCTGCCCCTACAGCCTCAGCAAGGGCGTGGGCGCCGGCTTCGGTGGAGCCACCACCCCGGCTGCTGAGCCGGCCGCTGAACCCACCACCACCGCCGATGCCGGTACCTCGGTGGATGGCAACCGTGCCTGGTGGTTGCTGCTGCCCCTGGGCCTCGGCCTGCTCTCCTGGGCTGCCCTGCGCGGTCGCAAAGAGGCTGATACCTCGACCTTCAGCGGCAGCTACACCAGCGGCACCACCACCACCGGTACCACCTACGGCACCACCACCTCCCGCAACATCGTGGTGGAGGCCAATGCCCACGACGGCCAACTCGAGGTGCGCGACCAGCCCGACATCACCGCCGGCATCCTGCGGCGCGTGCGCAACGGCGACACCATTCAGCTCACCGGCCTTCGTCGCCACGACTGGCTTGAAGTGGTGAACGGTGGCTGGGTGCGCGACATCGATCTGCGCTACGACCGCAGCACCGTGCGCTTCAGCTGAGGCCGGTGACGGTCCTGCCGGACCGGGCCGCTGCTTCTGCCAGCCGGGCCCCCGTCAGGGGGCTTTTTTTTTGGCAGGTGCACGGTGGTCGCGACGCCGCCGGCGCCCGCCGCAGGCCTCAAGCCTCGACCAGGCGCGCCCGCAGGGCTTTCTCGGCCTCCTCGCGGTCGTCGAAGTGGACCTTGGTGGTGCCGAGGATCTGGTAGTCCTCGTGGCCCTTGCCGGCAATCAGCACCAGGTCCTGGGGGCCGGCCGAGGCGATCGCCCGGGCAATGGCCGCGGCCCGGTCGCTCTCCACCTGCAAGGCCACCCCGGGGGCGATGCCAGCCACCACATCGGCAAGGATCTGGTCGGGATCTTCGGTGCGGGGGTTGTCGGAGGTCACCACCACCGCATCGGCGAGGCGGGCGGCGATCGCCCCCATCTGGGGGCGCTTGCTGCGGTCGCGGTCCCCGCCGCAGCCGAACACGCAGATCAGGCGGCCGTTGGTGAAGGGACGGCAGGCGCTGAGGGCGTTCTCCAGGCCATCGGGGGTGTGGGCGTAGTCCACCAGCACTGCCGGGGCTGGCGCCGTGCCGGCCAGGCTCACCCGCTCCATCCGCCCCGGCACGCCACGGAAGCTGGCCAGGGCCGCCAGCAGGGGATCGAGCGGAAGCCCCTGCTGCAACAGCACGCCCACGGCCTCAAGCAGATTCATCAGGTTGAACCGCCCCACCAGGGGGGAGCGGAAGGCGCCGCGGCCCACCGGGCTCACCAGGGTTCCCCCCACCCCCGTGGAGCCCATGCTGAGGTCCTCGATCCGCAGGTCCGCATCGGGGCGCTCCAGGGAAGCCCGCCAGCAGCGCTGGCCCCGCTGGATCAGGGCCTCGGCCAGGCGCTCGCCCCAGGGGTCGTCCACGTTGACCACGGCGCCGCCGTCGGCCAGCAGGGGCTCACAGAAGAGCAGGGCCTTGGCCTCGAAGTAGGCCTCCATCGAGGGGTGGTAGTCCAGGTGGTCCTGGGTGAGGTTGGTGAACACCGCCCCGGTGAAGCGGCAGCCGGCCACCCGCTGCTGGTCGAGGGAGTGGGAGCTCACCTCCATCGCCGCGACCCGCGCCCCGGCCTCCACCGCCAGGGCGAGCTGGAGCTGAAGCACATCGGCGAAGGCGGTGGTGTGCTGGGCGGTCACGCTGTGGCCGGGCCAGCGGTTCATCAAGGTGCCGAACAGGGCGGTGGGCTGGCCGGCTGCCGCCGCCAGGTGCTCGATCAGGTGGGTGGTGGTGGTCTTGCCGTTGGTGCCGGTCACCCCGATCAGGGCCAGGCGCCGGCTCGGGTTCTGCCAGAAGGCCGAGGCCAGCTCCCCCGCCCAGCTGGCCACGGGGTCAGGGAGCACCAGCACCGGATCGTCGGGACCGGGCGGTTGGGCCGCCGCCGCCGCCGGACCGATCACGGCGGCGGCTGCCCCGGCGGCCAGCACCTCACGCCAGTACTGCCCCCCATCCACCCGGGTGCCCGGCAGACCCACAAACAAGGTGCCGGGCCCGACCCGGCGGGAATCGCAGCTGATGCCGCTGATCTCCCGGTTGGGGAGCGCCTCCGGAATCGCCAGGCCCAGCTGATGCAGGAGCGAATGGAGAGGCTGGGTCATGGAGCGCCCGGAACGTTTGGATCCTGGCGCCTGTCTAAGGCGGCGCTCCCTGCGGCATCAGCCCGGCGCTGACGCTCCGCCAACCGCCCCGTGGGAGGCCAGCCAGCCCTGCAGCCGCGCGGCCGCCAGGCGGGGGGGGACCGGCGGCAGATCCCGCCAGCCCCGGGCAGCAGGCGCATCAGCCACGGCCAGCACCGGCACCCGCAGGCCGTAGCACGCCTGGAGCGCCGGATCGCCATCGACATCCACCAGCTCCAGCGGCGGCCTTGGCTCAAGGGCCTCCAGCCGCTCCTGGAGCCCCTCGCAGAGGCAGCAACCGTGGCGGGTGTAGAGGCGAAGGGGAAGGGAAGGGGGCATCAGTGAGCGTGAATCGGGCAGACCGCCTCAATCGGGCACCGGATCGCAGCCGCAGGGGCTGAAGGGATGGCAGCGGCTCAGGCGACGCACGGTGAGCCAGCCGCCCCGCCAGGGGCCATGGCGCTGGATCGCCTCCACCCCGTAGGCGCTGCAGCTGGGAATGAAGCGGCAGCTGGGGCCCAATAGGGGCGAGATCCAGCGCTGGTAGAAGCCGATCAAGCCCAGCAGGAGGACGGCGAGGCCGTTGTTTAAGATCGCCAGTTGGCGCTGCATGGCAACGGGCAGAGCTGGGGTTTCCCCAGCATGCCGCCCGATGGCCTGCGCCGGCCGGCCTGCCGGTCTTTCCCGTCCCCCGTTACCGAACCCTTCATGTCCCGATACCGCGGCCCTCGCCTGAGGATCACGCGGCGCTTGGGAGACCTTCCCGGTCTCACCCGTAAGTCCGCCAAGCGGGCTTATCCCCCCGGTCAGCACGGCCAGGCCCGTCGCAAGCGCTCCGAATACGCGATCCGTCTCGAAGAGAAACAGAAGCTCCGCTTCAACTACGGCATTTCCGAACGTCAGCTGGTGCGCTACGTGAAGAAAGCCCGTGCCCAGGAGGGTTCCACCGGAACCAACCTGCTCAAGCTGCTCGAAAACCGGCTGGACAACATCTGCTTCCGCCTCGGCTTCGGTCCCACCGTGCCCGGCGCCCGCCAGCTGGTGAACCACGGCCACGTGACCGTGAACGGCCGGGTGGTCGACATCGCCAGCTACCAGTGCAAGGCCGGCGATGTGGTGGCCATCCGCGAACGCAAGGCCTCCAAGCAACTCGCCGAAGGCAACATCGCCTTCCCTGGCCTGGCCAACATCCCGCCCCACCTCGAGTTCGACAAGGCGAAGATGACCGCCAAGGTGAATGGCAAGATCGAGCGCGAATGGGTGGCGCTCGAGATCAACGAACTCCTGGTGGTGGAGTTCTACAGCCGCAAGGTCTGATCCCAGCGGCGGCAGGGCCTGTGGCTTCCGCCTGCTCCACCTCAAGGGCCCCCGCCACGGCGGGGGCTTTTTTTCATGTCCCGGCGGGATGGCAGAGCAGCGGGCCCGGCCAGCGCAGCATCGCCTGATCAGCCGTGATCAAGGTGGCCGCTCGCCCCATGGCGGTAGCGGCCACCTGATCCATCAACCCTTTCCGCCTCACCCCCCGATCAACGTTTCCAAGGCGGAGGTCACATCAGGCTGGCGCATCAGGGCTTCGCCCACCAGCACCGCATCGGCGCCGGCGCTCACCACCCGGTCCAGGTCGTCGCGGTTGAACAGGCCCGATTCGCTCACCAGCAGCGCGCAGCGCTCGCGCACCCGTGCGCCGAAGCGCTCCATCAGCTGCTCGGTGGTGGCCAGGTCCACCGTGAAGCTGGCCAGGTCGCGGTTGTTGATGCCGATCAGGTTCACCCCCTCCAAGGCCAGCACCCGCTCCAGTTCGGCGGCGTCGTGCACCTCCACCAGCACCGCCAGCCCCAGGGCCCGCGCCACCTTGAGCAGGTAGGCCAGGTCCTGGTCGGTGAGGATCGCGGCGATCAGCAGGGCGGCGTCGGCCCCGGCGGCCCGCGCCTGGTACAGCTGATAGGGGCTGAGAATGAAGTCCTTGCAGAGCAGCGGCAACTCCACGGCGCCGCGCACCGCCACCAGCACCTCGAAGCCGCCCTGGAAGAACTGTTTATCGGTGAGCACCGACAGGCAGCTGGCGCCGCCGGCCGCGTAGCCCCGGGCGATCGCCACCGGGTCGAAGTCCTCGCGGATTACACCCTTGCTGGGGCTGGCCTTTTTCACCTCGGCGATCACCGCGGGCTTGCGGCAGCTGGAGCGCAGGGCCGCCACGAAATCCCGGGGGGCCGGCAGCTTCGCCACCTGGCTTTTGAGCTGCTCAAGGCTCACCCGCTCCCGCGCGGCGGCCACCTCACGGTCTTTCTCCCACACGATCTCCTCGAGGATGTGGCGTGGCTTCTCCTCGGGATGGGGCGTGCCGTATTCGAGGTGGGCCACCCGCACCGAAGGGTTGGGGGGCCGGCGGCGGATCTCCATGGGGTCTCGGTGGCGGACAGCTAGAGCTTGGACGCGGGAGGACAGGAAGGGCGGGACGCTCCCTCAGCCGGCGACCGCCATGGCCGCCTGCTTGTAGGCCACCTCCACCACTTCGCTGAGGGTGGGGTGGGTGTGCACCTCGGTGGCCAGCTGCACCACCCCCTGGCGCCGCGCCACGGCGTTGGCGATCTCCTGGATCAGATCGGCCGCATGCAATCCATAGATGTGGGCGCCGAGCACCTCACCGCTGGCCTTGTTGAAGAGCAGCTTCATCAGCCCGTCACTCTCCAGCTCGGCCAGGGCCTTGGAGTTGGCCTTGAAGTAGCTGCGCACCACTCCCAGCTCAAAGCCCTGCTCCGCCGCCAGCGCCTTGGCATCGGCCTCGCTCAGGCCCACCGAGCTGATCTCGGGATGGGTGAAGGTGGCGGCCGGAATCGAGCGGTAGTCGATCCGGCGGGGGTGGCCCAGGATGTTGTCCACCGCCACGGTGCCCTGGGCGGCGGCGGTGTGGGCCAGCATCATCTTGCCGGTCACATCACCCACGGCCCACAGGTGCGGAATCGGGGCCGCGCCGGGTTCGCTGGAGGCGAGCACCTGCAGGGTGTCGTCAACCGGGATGAAGCCGCGGCTGGTTTCCACGCCGACCGAGGCCAGATTCAGATCGTTGCTCACCGGCACCCGGCCGGTGGCCACCAGCACCGCATCCACCTCGAGCGTTTCGACCGGCTCGCGGGTCTTCATGTCGACCAGCTCGATCTGCACCGGGCAGCCGGGCCTGATCGACTTGGCCAGCACGCCGGCGCGGGCATCGATGTCGCGGCTGTCGATCAGGTTGCGGGCGGCGATCTTGGCGATGTCCGGATCGAAGGTGGGCATCACCCGATCCAGCGCCTCAATCATCGTGACCTCACACCCAAGGGCGGTGTAGACGTCGGCGAATTCCAGGCCGATGTAGCCGCTGCCCACGATCGCGATCCAGCGGGGCAGCCACTCCAGATCCACCGCCTCATCGCTGGTGAACACGGTGCGGCCGTCGGTCTCGATGCCGGGCGGCACGAACGGATCGGAGCCCGTGGCGATGATCACATCGCGGGCGGTGTACGGGCGCTCCACCCCGCCGCCGCTCTCGCGCACCACCACCCGCTGGGGCCCATCGAGGCGGCCCTTGCCCCGCAGGATCGTGGCGCCGGAGCGCTCCAGGGTTTTGGTGAGGTTGGTGCGGATCGTTTCCACCAATTGGCGGGCGTGGTCGGCGATCTTCTGGCGCTCGAAGCGCACCGGGGCGGCGTGGATGCCGAAGCCGGCCAGATGCTCGGCATCGGCCAGCTCCCGCACCCGGCCGCTGGCGGCCAGCAGGGCCTTGGAGGGCACACAGCCCCGATTCACGCAGGTGCCGCCCATGTCGCGCGATTCCACGATCGCCACCTTCAGGCCGTGGTCGGCAGCGTGCTTGGCCGCATCGAAGCCGCCGTAGCCGGCTCCAACCACGATCACATCGAAATCGAAGGAGCCGGCCGCCGGGGCGGTCGATCCAAGGGGAGCGGAGCTGGCTGCGGTCACCGAACGGGCTGCACGGGTTGGCGGCATTCTCCCCTGTCACTGCGCCGCCAGGGGTCATCGCCGTTGCCACCGCCGCGGCAGCCGGGGCCCCGGGGGTTCAGGCCCCGATGGCGCCGCCGCCGGCGGCCTGGCGGCAGCGCTCCAGCAGCAGCGGGGCCGCCGCCACCGCCACGTTGAGCGATTCCACCGCGCTGCGGTGGGGGATGGTGACCATCGCATCGACCCGCTCCAGCAGGGCCGGATCGACCCCGGCGCCCTCGTTGCCCAGCAGCAGCACCGTGGGCCGGCGCCAGTCGCGCTGCCAGTAGGGGGGCGGCGCGGGGCAGGCCGGCGAGGGCAGCACCGCCGCCACCACCGCCAGCCCCTCGGCGCGGGCGGCCGCGAGCCGATCCGCCAGTTCGCCGCGGCTGAAGCGCGCCAGGGGCAAGGCCAGGGCCGCACCGCTGGAGGCGCGCAGCACCTTCGGCTGCCAGGGATCGGCCCCCTCCGCCAGCCACACCTGCTCCACTCCGGCCGCCAGGGCGGTGCGCAGCAGGGTGCCGAGGTTGCCGGGATCCTGGAGCCGGTCCAGGGCAAGTACGAGGGAAGGGGGCCGGGAGCCCGGCGGTTCGGGGCTGGGAGGCGGCAGGGTGAGCAGGACCCCATCGGGATGGTCGGTGCTGGCCGCCGCCGCCAGCACCTCCTCGCTGGCCTGCCGCCGCAGCGTGGCGGCGGGCAAGGCTGCCCACAGGGCCCCATGGCGCTCCAGCCAGGCCGGCGTGGCCAGCACCAATTCGGGCACCAGACCCAGCTGCAGCGCCTCCTGCAGCAGATGGGTGCCCTCCAGCAGCAGCAGCCCCTGCTCGCGGCGTCCCCGGGCGCCATGCAACTGCCGCAGCCGCGCCACCAGGGGGTTGCGGCGGCTGCTGATCAGCTCGGCGCCCTCAGAAGGGCCGGTGGCTGCGCACATTCAGTTGTTTCTGGATGACCAGTTCGCTGCCCTGCAGATCCAGGCCGTTGACGGCGGCCACTTCGCCGTGCAGCCCTTCGGCGGCCAGGTTCTCGATCAGCTTGCGCACCACGATGTCCTCAACCGTGACCTGATCGAAGCCATCAGGGGTGAGGCTCTCCAGAAACTTCCCCACCTTGGAGGCGAGGACGTCCGAAGCATTGGTGATCTTGATAACGATCATGCCGGTGTTGATGCGGATGGGGAGACTTGAACTCCCACGACATTGCTGCCACTAGTACCTGAAACTAGCGCGTCTACCAATTCCGCCACATCCGCGGGCGTAGGCCACTGCGAAACCGCAGTGACTGGCTCACCCTAGACCATCGTGGGGCGGCTGCCTCCATGGCTGAATCGGGGCACGGGCTGCGCCACGGCGCCACGGTGGCGCGGTGGAGAGCCAGTTCAAGCTGCGGCCTCGTAGACGAAGGTCCAAAAAGTTGTCAAGATGCGCTCGCGTTTCAAGACAGGCCAGGCGCCCATGACCCTCTCCGCGGCCCCTGCCAAGCAACTCCTCAACATCCGTCTTGAGGTGACTGGTGGCCAGAGGCTCTCCGGAGAACTCAGGGTGAGTGGCGCGAAGAATTCGGCCCTCGTGCTGATGGCCGCCTGCCTGCTCAGCCGCGACACACTGCGGCTTCGCAACGTGCCGCCACTGACCGACATCGCCGCGATGGGAGAAATCCTGGCGGCCCTCGGCGTGCGGGTGACCCGCAGCGGCGACACGATTGATCTCGATGGTGAAACCATCACCCGCGCAGCCCCCCCCTACGAGCTGGTCAACAGCCTGCGGGCGAGCTTCTTCTGCATCGGGCCCCTCCTGGCCCGCATGGGCACGGCCCAGGTGCCCCTGCCCGGTGGCTGCCAGATCGGCAGCCGCCCCGTGGTGGAACACGTGAAGGGCCTCAAGGCCCTCGGCGCCCAGGTGAGCATCGAGCACGGGGTCGTGACCGCCTCGGTGCCTGGCCGCAGCCGCCGGCTCCGTGGTGGCCACATCCACCTCGATTGCCCCAGCGTTGGCGCCACCGAGACCCTGATGATGGCCGCCGCCCTCGCTGACGGCGAGACGGTGATCGACAACGCCGCCCTTGAGCCCGAGGTGGTGGACCTGGCCGGCCTGCTCAACGCCATGGGCGCCCGGGTGCACGGCGCCGGCACCCCCACCATCACGATCGCGGGCGTCGAAACCCTCCACGGCGCCGACTACGCGGTGATCCCCGACCGTATCGAGGCCGGCACCTTCCTGCTGGCCGCCGCCATCACCCGCTCCGCCCTCACCGTGGGTCCGGTGATCCCCGAGCACCTCGGTGCCGTCCTCACCAAGCTGGAGGAGGCGGGCTGCACCCTGCGGCCCGATGGCACCAACCTCCACATCAGCGCCACCGAGATCCGCGCCCTGGATCTGCGCACCATGCCCTTCCCGGGCTTCCCCACCGACCTCCAGGCCCCTTTCATGAGCCTGCTGGCCACCGCCACCGGCACCAGCCTGGTGGTGGAAACGATCTTCGAGAACCGGCTGCAGCACGTGGCCGAGCTCCAACGCATGGGCGCCTCGATCCGGCTGCAGGGCAACACCGCCTGCATCGAAGGGGTGGCCCGTCTCAGCGGCGCCCCGGTGCACGGCACCGACCTGCGGGCCTCGGCGGCCATGGTGCTGGCCGGCCTGGCGGCCGAAGGCACCACCACCGTGCGGGGCCTGGAATTCCTCGACCGCGGCTACGCCCACCTCGAGCAGAAGCTCAATGCCGTGGGCGCCCGGATCCGCCGCCTCAGCGACGTCGCCTGAGGCCCGGCCCTAAAGTCCCATTTACGGGAGCGTGCCGGAATTGGTAGACGGACTCGACTCAAAATCGAGCGCCTTCGGGCATGTGGGTTCGAGTCCCACCGCTCCCATGACCTCCGCGGTGATGGACACCTACGCCCGCTTTCCGCTCACCCTCGTGCGGGGCAAGGGGGTATGGCTGTGGGATAGCGAGGGCCGTCGCTACCTCGACGGGGTGGCCGGCATCGCCGTCTGCACCCTGGGCCACAGCGATCCGGTGCTGCGGCGCAACCTCTGCCACCAGCTCGGGACCCTCCAGCACGTCTCGAACCTGTACCGCATCCCGGAACAGGAGGCGCTGGCCCGGGCGATCAGCGAACGCAGCTGCGCCGACAAGGTGTTCTTCTGCAATTCCGGCGCCGAAGCCAACGAGGCGGCCATCAAGCTCGCCCGTAAGCATGGCCACGTGGTGCGGGGCATCGAGCGGCCCCTGATCCTCACGGCCGAAGCCAGCTTCCACGGCCGCACCCTGGCGGCGGTGACCGCCACCGGCCAGCCGAAATACCACCAGGGCTTCGAGCCCCTGGTGGAAGGCTTCCGCTATTTCCCCTACAACGACATCGCCGCCTTCGAGGCCCTGCTGGCCGACTGCGAGGCTGAGGGGCCGCGGGTGGCGGCCGTCCTGCTGGAGCCGCTCCAGGGCGAGGGGGGCGTGAACCCCGGCGATCCGGCCTTCTTCCAGCGGGTGCGCCAGCTCTGCGACGAACGCCAGATCCTGCTGATCCTCGATGAGGTGCAGGTGGGAGTGGGGCGCAGCGGGCGCTGGTGGGGGCACCAGCAGCTCGGCATCGAACCCGATGCCTTCACCCTCGCCAAGGGCCTCGGCGGCGGCATCCCGATCGGGGCCCTGGCCGTGAAAGCCTCCGCCGACCTGCTCAGAGCCGGCGAGCACGCCAGCACCTTCGGCGGCAATCCCTTTGCCTGCCGCGCCGGCCTCACGGTGATCCAGGAGCTGGAGCGTCGCGAGCTGCTGGCCCATGTGCAGGCCATGGGGGCGCTGCTGCAGGACCTGCTCGGGGCCCTGGTCGAACGCCATCCCACCCTGTTGGCGGGCAGCCGGGGCTGGGGCCTGCTGCAGGGGCTGGTGCTGCGGGAGGAGGCCCCGTCGGCGCCGGAGCTGGTGAAGGCCGCGATGGCCGAAGGGCTGCTGCTGGTGCCGGCCGGTCCGCGGGTGGTGCGGTTCGTGCCGCCCCTGGTGATCCGCCCCAAACACCTGCGCAAAGCGATCAAGCGGCTGGAGCTGGCCCTCCAGTCCCTCACCTGAGGGCCATGGTGCCCTCCGCCCCCGGCGGCCTGCCCCCAGCGGTCAACCTCGACGATCTGCTGGAGCCCTTCGCCCGGCGGGGGGTGGATCTCGGGCTGGAGCGGCTGCGGCGTGCCCTGGCGGAAGGGGGCCACCCCGAGCGGCGCTTTGCGGCGGTGCAGGTGGCCGGCACCAACGGCAAGGGTTCGATCACCACCTTCCTGCAGGCGATCCTGCAGGCCGCCGGACTCCGCTGCGGCGCCTACCGCTCCCCCCACCTGGTGAGCTGGTGCGAGCGGATCAGCCTCAACAACGCCTGGATCGAGCCGGCCACCCTGCGCGCCGACCTGGCCCGCTGGCGGCCGATCGCCCAGCGGCACGATCTCACCCCCTTCGAGCTGCTCACCGCAGCGGCCTTCGACCGCTTCGCCGCCGCCGGTCTTGACCTCACCGTGCTGGAGGTGGGACTGGGGGGCCGGCTGGATGCCACCACGGCCCATCCCCACCGGCCGGTGGTGGGCTTCGGGGCAATCGGCCTCGACCACTGCGAACACCTCGGCCCCGACCTGGCGGCCATCGCCCGCGAGAAAGCCGGGGTGCTGGCCACCGGCGTGGTGGCCTTCAGCGCGCCGCAGGCCCCGGAGGCCGCCCGGGTGCTGGAGGCGGAGGCGCGGCGCCTCGGGGCCACGCTGCAGTGGGTGGAACCCTTGCACGCGGAGGCCCAGGGGGGGCCCCGGCTGGGGCTGGCCGGCAGCTTCCAGCGCCACAACGCCGCCGTGGCGGTGGCCATGGCCGAGGCCCTGCGGGAGCGGGCCTGGCCGCGGCCCGAGCGTCCGCTGAACCGGTCCGCGATCGAAGCCGGCCTGGCCGCCGCCCGCTGGGCGGGGCGGCTGGAGAGCCGCTGCTACGGCGGGCGCCCCCTGCTGATCGATGGTGCCCACAACCCCCCGGCCGCCGCGGTGCTGCGCCAGGAGCTGAATCGGCTCGCCCCGGGGCCGCGCCGCTGGCTGATCGGCATGCAGCGGCACAAGGACGGGGCGGCGATCCTGGCGCACCTGCTCCATCCCGCCGATCGGGCTCTGGTGGTGCCGATCCCGGAGCACCGCTGCTGGAGCGTGGCGGATCTGGCGCAGGCCTGCCCGCAGCTGGCCCCCTGCCTGGAGGCTGCGGCTGACCCGCGCGGCGGCCTTGAACAGCTGATGGCAGCCGCCAGGGCGGAGCCCACCGGGGCCGAGCCCTGCCCAGTGGTGGCCGGATCGCTGCACCTGCTGGGGGAGGTGATCCCCTGGCTGGATCCGCCCCGGGGCGT
>JBILUS010000012.1:0-81397 GCA_044370835.1 Cyanobium sp.
GATGGCCAGCCGCGGTGCTTACTACGCCCTGTTCCGCCAGCAGGGCCGCAGCTCCGACAGCCCGGCTCCTCTGGTCGAACTGGGGGTGGCGTCATGACCCTGGCCGGCGAGGCCCCCGAGCCGACACGTCCCTCCGAGGTCGTCCCCCCGGAGCTCCGCCCTCCTGAGGTTCGCCCCCCCGGGGTCCGTCCTCCGGGGGGAGGCCCCCAGCGGCGAACCCACCTGCCCCGCAGCACCCGGGGCTGGAGCCGGGCGATCATCTGGTCGCTGATGGGGCTGAGCGTTTTCGGCGCCCTCTACGGCTGGGTGGCCCGGATCGACAGCTCGATCAGCGCCAACGGCAAGCTGCGGCCTGTGGGCGGCAGCTTTGATGTGGCCGCCCCGGTGAATGCGCCGATCCGGCGGGTGCTGGTGCGCGATGGCCAGATCGTGCGCAAGGGCCAGACGCTGGTGGAACTCGAGGAACTCGATGCGGGCCGGCAGAACCGCGAACTGCAGGCCCTGCGCCAGTTGTGGTGGAAGGATGCCAACCAGGCCGCCCTGCAGCTGGGCCTCCCGGCGGTGGCGGTGGATGGCCGCGATCAACGGCGTGAACTCGCCGTTCAGCTCCGCGATGTCGAGCTGCGGCGCCGCGCCGCCGAGCAACGGCGACTGCGCAGCGTCGCCAACCTCAACCAGCAGCGCTCCGATCTGGAGGCGTTGGAGCGCAAGCAGGCGATCAACGACAGCATTCACCAGCGCATGGCCACCCTGGTGCAGCAGGGGGCGATCTCCCGGCTGGAGCTCGACCGCCAGGAGGAGCGCCAGGCGGAACTTCTGGGCACGATCCGGCGCACCCGCCAGGAGATCCTCTCCGCCGAACGGGGCCTGGCCGAGAGCGCCCTGAACCTCGAGCAGGTGAGCTCCCTCAACCGCCGCCAGCTCTACAGCCAGTACGACGAGGCCCGTCGCCAGCTGCTTGAGACCAGCGCCCGCCTCGAGCAGCTGCAATCGCGCCTGAAGCTTGGGAGGATCTTGGCCCCCGCCGATGGCGAGGTGTTTGATCTGAAGGCCAAGGCCGGTGAACTGGCCACGGCGCGGCCCCTGCTGCGGATCGTGCCCCGCCGGGCGCTGGAGGCGGAGCTGGCCATCTCCAACCTCGACATCGGCTTCCTCAGCCCCGGTATGCCGGTGGATGTGCGCGTTACCTCCCTGCCCTTCACCGACTACGGCTCGCTGAAGGGCACGATCGTGCGGGTGGGGGCCGATGCCCTGCCCGCGGATTCCCGCACCAACCAGGAGATGTTTCCGGCCGTGGTGCGGATCGACCGCGCTGAGCTCGACCGCCGAGGCCGCCGCTATCCGCTCCGCTCCGGCATGGCCGTGACCGGCCTGATCCAGCTCGGTACCCGCCCCTTGCTGGCCCTGGTGAACGACCGGATCGGCGGCTTCGTCGAATCCACCCGCTCGATGCGCTGAGGCCGTTCGATGCGCTGAAGCCCTCTGCCGCCGTGGTTGTTCGGTGCCGGGACTGGTGGGCCCGGTTCAGGCCGGGTGGGGCGCCGCCAGGGATGGGGCCAGCGAAGGGCTTGGGGTTTGCAGGGCGGGCAGGGAGGCCAGGCCCACGCTGCCCGCGGCGCCTCCCAGCAACACCAGTTCGCTGGCGGCGGGGCCGGTGGCGATCGCCAGCTGCGGCGGGCCCGCGCCGATGCCGGCCAGGAGCGCCTCCAGGGGTGCGATCGGCAGCATGCGCGCCTGACCCAGCCCCTCCAGGCCGCTGGGGGAGAGCTCCAGGGGGGCTTCCGATCCGCCGATCCCCGCCAGGATGCCGCTGCGCTGCCAGGCCAGCCGGTCACTCAGCAGCAGCTCGCCCCGGGGTCCGTTGCTCAGGACAAGATCCGCCAGGCTGGGCAGCATGTGGCCAGCTGCCGGCTGAAGGCCCCAGGGCGAGCCGGTGCCGGCTCCGGGGGCCTCCGCGGCCAGCAGCAGGGGATCGAGTCCCGCCACCACAAACAGATCGCGGCCGCTGCCCCCCAGCAGGTTCAGGGGCGTGCCGCCGCGGCGGGCCGCAAGGGGATCAAAGCTGAGCCTGTCGTCGCCCGCTCCGCCATCGAGCCAGATGCTGCCGGGGCCGGCCACCAGCTGGTCGTTCCCCTGGCCGCCGCGGACCGCCTCGAATCCGGCGATGCCCCCCGCCATGCCAGCGGCGATCCCCGTGGCGCTGCCCTGGTCCAGATCCACCTCCACCCCGACCGTCCAGCCGCCGTAGTCGAGGCCATCGCTGCCGCTGCCGCCGAGCAGCAGGCCCTCAAGGGCGCCACCGGGCTCGATCACGAGGCGGCTGTCGCCATCGCCCAGAGCGAGGGTTTCGAGGCCCTCGAAGGCCAGTGCACCGGCCTGGCCGCGGTTGGGCCCCTGCAGTGTCAGCGCGAGGGATGCCGTGATGGCGGAGCCGTTGTCGACCGGGAGGGCCAGCAGCAGGGCGTCGCGGCCCGCGCCCCCATCGAGCCAGCCGACCGGTCGCCCGGCCACGGTGATGCGGTCGTCGCCGCCGCCGGTGCGCAGCCCGATGCCCCCTTCCCCCACCAGCACCAGGCTGTCGGCGCCATCGGCGAGCGCCATGGCGGTGCTGCCCTCCGGGTGGAGCACCACGAAACCGTTGTCCACGCTGCCTTCCACCACCACGGCATTGGCCCCGCTGCCGGGTTCGATCCAGGAGCGCTGCATGTCCCCCCGCAGCAACAGCCGGTCGTTGCCGGGCCCCAGCTGGATCCTGGAATCCTCCAGGGCCACCGCTTCGCCCGCCGTGGCGACGATCTCCACGGTGTCGTCGCCGCCGCCGGTGTTCAGCAGGCTGCTGGCAAGACCCACGGCCCGGCTGGTGAGCGCCAGCCGGTCCCAGATCGGCAACACCCCCGCCGCCTGGAAGGGGCCTGTGGCCTCCTGGGCGCTGACCCGGCTGGCGATTCGTACCGTATCGGCCCCATCGCCCAGCTGAATCGTGGTGTGGTCCACCGCCGTGCTGACCAGCACGACCTGGCCCTCCATCGGCCCGCTGCCGGAGCTTCCGCCCAGGGTCAGGGCCAGCTCCGCCGCGATGTCGAGGTTGTCCTGACCCCCGCCATCGCGAAGCTGGCTGCCCTGCAGACCCACGACCCGATCCTGGACCGCCACCAGGCCGGCGCCGCCGGCCCGCAGGCCGTAGCGCAGGACATCCCGGGCTGCGATGCGGTAGCTGCCGTCGCTGCCGCCGCCCTCGATCACGCTGCCGGCCACCGCCAGGTTGTGGCTCTGCTGGCGGAGTTCCGCCGCGCCGAGCACCGAAAGAGCCAGCCCGTCGAAGCTGCGCAGCGAGTCGACCGCCAGCACCGGCCGCCGGGCCGCCGTGAGGTCCAGCCGCGCTGAATCCAGCCCCACCTGGTTGGCGCTCAGCTCCACCAGGGCAGGTCCCTCCACGCTGCGGGCGACCACCCCCTCGCGGCGATCGACCAGGATCTCCACCCGCTGGCCGGGCGGATCGGTGGCGTTGGAGCCGTCGCCGGCCTTGGCGGCCAGATCAGCGGCGTCACCCGGTGCGGCGGTCCTGCCGAGACCCCGCTGCAGCCGGCGGCCCCCGAGTGGGGGCGGCTCCAGGATCGGGGCCAGGGCCCCGCCCCCGTCTGTGCCATCCAGCGGCACCCCCTGGCCCAGGCTCCGCCGACCCAGGCCCGCAAGATCCGAACCCATGACGATGCCGGCGGCCACGGAGCCCCCATGGCTCACGCCGCCACCGACGGCTTGCGGAGGAGCGGCGGGCGAGCGAACGGCTCCGCCGTCCTCGCCGGTGGGATCCTCCGCCGGCCCACCGCGACGGGCCCGGGCCTGGCGTTGGTTGGGTCCCCCCTCCAGGCCATCGTCCTCACCCCCGGAAGAACCGGCCCCGAGGGCTGCCGCCTCCACTGGATTCTCGAGCAGGAAGGCCAGGGTGAGGGCCAGGGCCGCCCCGGTGAGCACCCCCTCAATGGACAGCCGGCCCCGGTCTCCCTTCAGGGAGAGGGCTTGGCGTATCCCCCGGGTTGCGGAGCCGATGGGACCTCATCCACGCAGACCCTTCAGCCTGCAGGGACTCCGCTTCGGCGGGGGCGCTTCAGGACCGATCCGGCGCGGATGCGCGCCGGGGGTGGTGGGCTCCGCCGATCAGCGGTGGCGATCAGGCGCGCCAGCGGATGAAGGCTCCGGGGGTGAGATTCAGGAGCGGGCAGCTGGCCGGGTCGGCGCTGTCCTGCAGATCGACTAGGGGCCGGGCCTCGGGCTCTAGGTCGGCGCTGGGATGGCTGCGGCGGCGCTCATCCGGGGTGAGCAGCAATCCCACCGCCTGGGTCTGCTCCCAGCGGGCCATCACCATCAGGGGGCCGGCCAGGTCGGCGGCGGAGAGCTGGTGCTCGGCAGCGGCGGTGAGCAGCAGGGCGATGCGGGGCTGGTCCAGCAGGGCCAGCAGCCGGGGGTGCTCCTCCTGCTCCAGCCACAGACCCCGCTTCTCGGCCCAGCTGCGCAGGGCCTCGATCCGCTCCGCGGCGGTGCGGCTGTCAGCGTCGCCGCACCAGGCCAGCACGGCGCTGAGCCCATGGGGTCCGGTCCCGTCCGCACCGGCGGGAGACGCGTCCATCAGATGACCGAGCTTGAGGCGTTTGGCCTGCAGGTAGGCGGCGTTGTGGGTGCCGGGGTCCATCACCAGGGGCACCCGGTCCTCGACCGCCAGGCCATAGCCCCCCAGGCCCGCGATCTTGCGGGGGTTGTTGGTGATCAGCCGCAGGCGGTGGACCCCAAGGTCGCTGAGGATCTGGGCCCCCACCCCGTAGTTGCGCAGATCGGCGGCAAAGCCGAGGCGCTCATTGGCCTCCACCGTGTCGAGCCCGCCATCCTGGAGTGAATAGGCCCTGAGCTTGTTGATCAGCCCGATGCCGCGCCCCTCCTGGCGCAGGTAGACCACCACCCCCTCGCCGGCGGCCTCGATCATTCGGAGGGCCGCTTCGAGCTGGGGGCGGCAGTCGCAGCGGAGCGAACCGAAGGCATCGCCGGTGAGGCATTCCGAGTGAACCCGCACCAGCACCGGAGCGCTGGCCCGTTCCGGCTCCCCCTTCACGATCGCCACGTGCTCGCTGCCATCGAGTTCGTTGCGGAAGCCGATCGCCCGGAAGCTGCCGAAGGCACTCGGCATCGCCGCCTCCGCCTGGCGGCGCACAAAGCGTTCGGTATCGAGGCGGTAGCGGATCAGGTCGGCGATCGAGATCAGCCGCAGCCCATGCTCCCGGGCGTAGTCCACCAGCTGGGGCAGCCGGGCCATCGAGCCGTCGCTGTTCTGGATCTCGCAGATCACCCCCGCCGGGTAGAGGCCGGCCAGGCGGGCCAGGTCCACGGCGGCCTCGGTGTGGCCGGCCCGCTTCAGCACCCCGCCATCGCGAGCGCGCAGCGGAAAGATGTGCCCCGGGCGGCGCAGGTCGGCGGGGCGGCTTTCCGGATGGATCGCCACCTGAATCGTGCGGGCGCGATCCTCGGCCGAAATGCCCGTACTCACGCCGCGTTCCGGGCCGGCGTCCACGCTCACGGTGAAGGCGGTCTGGTTGCTGTCGGTGTTGCGATCCACCATCAGGGGCAGATCGAGGGCATCGAGGCGCTCACCCTCCATCGCCAGGCAGATCAGGCCCCGGGCCGCGGTGGCCATGAAATTGATCTGCTGGGGGGTGGCGAACTGGGCGGCGCAGATCAGGTCGCCCTCGTTTTCGCGGTTCTCGTCGTCGACCACCACGATCGACTCGCCGTTGCGGATGGCCGCCAGGCCATCGGCGATTGAATCGAACCGCACTGCCGTGTCGCCTCCCGGCAGAGGGGCGCCATCGGCGGCCCGGGTCACCAGCGGACCCTGGGAGCTGGGGGTGGTGGGCGTCAGGACCATCGGCACGGACGTGATCTGCAGTTATAGAGCCCGGTACGATCCTCCCCTCCCAAGGCTCCCCCATGACAGGCACTCGCGTGGCGGTGATCGGCGCCAGCGGCTATGGCGGCCTCCAGACCCTGCGGCTGCTTCAGGGCCATCCAGCCCTCACGGTCACGTTCCTGGGGGGCGAGCGCAGCAGCGGCCGGCGCTGGAGCGAGCTCGTGCCCTTCCTGCCCCTGCCCGACGATCCGGTGGTGCGCACCCCCGATCCCGAGGCGATCGCCGCGGCGGCTGATCTGGCGGTGCTCAGTCTCCCCAACGGTCTCGCTTCCACGCTTGTGCCCGACCTGCTCAGCCGGGGGGTGAAGGTGGTGGATCTCTCGGCCGATTACCGCTACCGCTCCCTGGCCCGTTGGCAGGAGGTGTACGCCAGTGAGGCCCGGGATCTGCCCCGCAGCGATGTGGACCTCTGCCAGGAGGCCGTCTACGGCCTGGTGGAGTGGGAGGAGGCGCGCATCCGTCAGGCGCGGCTGGTGGCAGCGCCGGGCTGTTTCCCCACCGCCAGCCTGCTCGCCCTGCTCCCCTTCCTCCAGCAGGGTCTGATCGAGCCCGCCGGGATCGTGATCGACGCCAAGACCGGCACCTCCGGCGGTGGGCGTGCTGCCAAGGAACACCTGCTGCTGGCGGAGGCCTCCGAGGCGGTGGCCCCCTACGGCGTGGTGGGGCATCGCCACACCAGTGAGATCGAGCAGCTCGCCTCCCAGGCCGCCGGCCAGCCGATCCAGCTCCAGTTCACCCCCCACCTGATGCCGATGGTGCGGGGCCTGCTGGCCACCGTGTATGCCCGCCTGCGGGATCCGGGCCTCACCGCCGAGGATTGCAGCACCCTGCTGGCGGCGGCCTACCGCCACAACCCCGGCGTGGCGGTGCTGCCAGTGGGCACCTATCCCTCCACCAAATGGGTGCGCCAGACCAACCGCTGCCTGCTGTCGGTGCAGGTGGACCGCCGCACCGGCCAGCTGATCGTGATGAGCGCCATCGACAACCTGGTCAAGGGCCAGGCGGGGCAGGGGGTGCAGTGCCTCAACCTGATGGCCGGCCTGGAGGTGGGCAGCGGCTTGCCGTTGCTGCCCTTCTACCCCTAGCGCCCTTCGCTCCTTAGAACGATCCCTGGGCCGCATCGCCGGCCAGCCGGGCCGCCGCCAGGGCCACCGCCAGGGGCAGGATCCGGTGCTCCTGCCGGCGGATCCGTTCCGCCAGGCGGGTGGCGTCGTCGCCGGGCAGCACCGGCACCGCAGCCTGGGCCAGGATCGGACCGGCGTCCACGTCCTCCACCACCAGGTGGGCGGTGCAGCCGCTCAGCCGCACCCCGGCGGCCAGGGCCTGGCCCACCGCATCGATGCCGCGGAAGCTGGGCAACAGGGACGGGTGAATGTTGATCAGCCGCTCCGCGAAGGCGTCGATCAGCGCGGGGGTGACGATCCGCATCCAGCCCGCCATCACCACCAGGTCCACCCCCACCTCCCGCAACACGGCCGCCACGGCCCCATCGAGCTCCTGGCGGTCGCGCAGCACGCGGTGATCGAGCAGGCGGCAGGGGATGCCGAGCCGCTCGGCCCGTTGGCGGGCGTGGCAATCGGGATTGTTCACCACCAGCAGCACCACCTCGGCGGCCAGGGAGCCCTGGCGGCAGGCGGCCACCAGGGCCTCGAAATTGCTGCCGTTGCCTGACGCCATCACCCCGAGCCGCAGGGGCGCCAGCCCGGTGGGCCAGGCCTGGGGCCAGCGCAGGGCGGAGTCGCACCCGTCCGGCGGTTCCTGCTCCAGAGCGGGTTCGGCCTTCTGTGGCGATGGCCACGGGTTGGCCAGGCCGGGCTCGCTAGCGTCTGGCCAGGCCGCCATGGCATCCATGTCCCACCTCTCCATCCTGCCAACGGTGCTGCGCGATGCCGCGTGCCTTGCGGCCAGTCTGGAATCCCTCGGCCTCCATCCCGAGGCCGGCGGCGAGCTGAAGGGCTTCTCCGGCGAACGCTGCCCCGTCGTCCTGCGGGTCACCCTCAGCGATGGCCTCACCCTCGGCTGGAGCCGCCAGGCCGACGGCAGCCTGGCCCTGGTGGCCGACCTGCAGCGCCTCAGCCGTTCGGCGCCCCTCGAGCCGTTCCTCTCCCAGCTCACCCGCGCCTACGCGGCCCGCGAAGCCCTCGACGCCGCCACCCTCCGGTTCCCGGGTGCGCACGTGCGGATCGGTGCCTGAGTCCCCTGCGCCCGTTGCCCTTCACCTCGACCTCACCGCGCCCGAGCGCCGCCTGGTGCGGGCTCGTCTGATCGTTGCGCCCCGCACTTCCTCCCTGCTGCTGCGGCTGCCGGCCTGGACGCCGGGCTCCTATCTGATCCGCGACTACGTGCGCACCCTGGAGGGACTCACCGCCCGCCAGGCGGGTCGTGTTCTGCCGCTGGAGCGCCTCGAACCGGCCTGCTGGCGGCTGCAGACCGCCTCGGGCGAACCCGTGGAGCTCAGCTGGCGGATCCTGGCCACCGAGCTCACGGTGCGCACCTGCCACCTCAACGCCGACCACGCCTTCCTGGCCCTGGCCGGCGTGGTGCTGCAGGTGGAGGGGGAGCGCTGGTCGCCCCATCAGCTCAGCATCAGCCTGCCGGAGGGCTGGCAGGCCTTTTTGTCGCTGCCGGCCACGGCGAACGGCTGGCTGGCTAGCGATTTTGATCAGCTGATCGACAGCCCGATCGAGGCGGGTCCCCATCCCTGCACAGCCTTTCAGGTGGCCGGGGTGCCCCACCGCTGGGTGGGGATGGGAGGCGATCTGCCGGCCCAGGATCCCGCCTGGCTGGCGGATGTGGAACGGGTCGCTCTGGCCTGCTGCCGCCTGATGGGGGTGGAGCGGCCGGCCAGCACGGCCTACCTGTTTGTGCTGCACCTGCTGGAGAAGGGCTACGGCGGCCTCGAGCACGACGATGCCTGTGTGCTCCAGTTCGGTCGGGGTGCGCTGCAGGAGAGCAACGGCCGCCGCCGCCTGCTGCAACTGGTGGCCCATGAGTACCTGCACCAGTGGAACGTGCGCCGCCTCCGGCCGGCGGAGCTCACCCCGATCGATTACGACCGCCCCACCGTGGTACCCACCCTCTGGTTCGCCGAGGGGGTCACCAGCTATTACGACCAGCTGCTGCCCCTGGCGGCGGGCCTCACGACCGAGGCGGACCTGCTGAGCGACCTGGGCGCCGACCTCTCGCGCTTCCTGCTCACCCCCGGCCGCCGGATCCAGAGCCTCCGCCACAGCGCCCAGGAGGCCTGGGTGAAGCTCTACCGCCCCGACCCCCACAACCCAGACTGCCAGGTCAGTTATTACCTCAAGGGCGCCGTGATCGCCCTGGTGCTGGACCTGCATCTCCGCCGCCACGGCGCCGCCCTGGCTCTGGTGTTGCAGGAGCTCTGGCGTTCCCACGGCGCCCTGGGTCGCGGCTACCGGGAGGCCGATCTGCTGGCGGCCTTCGCCCGCCACGCACCGGATCTGTCCACCCTGCTGCCGTTCTGGCTGGAATCCGAGGAAGATCCGGATCTCCCCGCCTACCTGGCCGACGTGGGATTAAGGCTCACCCCAGAGCGCAGCACCCTTCCTGATGCCGGCTGGCAATGCGATGGGGCTGCGGTGCTGGAGAGGGTTCGCCGCGATGGGGCGGCCGAGGCGGCCGGCCTGCAAGTGGGCGATGAGCTACTGGCCCTGAACGGCAACCGCCTCCGCTCAGCTGATGAGGTGCGCCAACGCCTGCAGGCGTTGCGGCAGAACCCGGAGGGCGGCTGGCCAGCGTTGCCGCTGCTGTTCTGCCGTGATGGCCGGGTCCGCCAGACCCAACTCTGCCCCGAACCGCCGGCGGTGGAACGCTGGCGGCTGGAGCTGGATCCCGAGGCCCCCACTGCCACCGCGGAGCGTCGTGAGCGCTGGCTGGGCCTGCTGCCATGAACCTGGAAGGCCACCGCCCGCTATTGCTCGCCATCGCCGGCGCCACGGCCCTCAGCCTGGGTGGTCTGCTCTGGCTCTCCCGCAGCCTCTGGGTGACTGAAACCACCGGCGACAGCAGCACCGGATCCCTGTTTGATCTGCTCGACGACAGCAGGGGGGCCTCCGGTACCCCCACTGCCCGGGGCCGCGCCGCCCCGCCGCCGAACCCGGCGACCTGGGTGTCACCGCTGCGGCAGGCCTGCCCACTGCGGGATCCGGCCTTGGAGCGTCGGCTCCAAGGGCTGATGGTTGCCCTGCCGCGCCAGCGCCAGCGCATCAAGATTGATCCCACCAACTACGGCCAGCGCTTCCGCCGTGACGTCTACGGCAACCCGATCGATCCCACCCCGCGGGTGGTGGTGCTGCACGAAACGGTCTACGGCCTCAACTCGGCGATCAACACCTTCCGCACCCCCCATCCCGACGACAACGACCAGGTGAGCTACCACACCCTGATCGGCGGCAGGGGCCAGGTGATCGACACCGTGGATCCCTCCAGGCGGGCCTTCGGGGCCGGTTTTTCCGCCTTCAACGGCGCCTGGGTGTTCACCAGCAGCAAGGTGGGCGGCTCGATCAACAACTTCGCCCTCCACATCAGCCTCGAAACCCCGATCGACGGCGAGAACGAGGGACCCGGTCACAGCGGTTACAGCGCGGCCCAGTACGACGCTCTGGCGGTGGTGCTGGCCGACTGGATGGGGCGCTACCCGATCCGCCCCGAGGCGATCACCACCCACCGCCATGTGGACCTGGGCCAGGCGCGCTCCGATCCCCGCAGCTTCAACTGGTCCGAGCTGCAGCGGCGGCTGGCCGCCTTGCGGCTGATCTGCTGAGCGGCGGCGCAAACCAAGAGTTTGCCGCCTCGGCAGGCTCTGATGCTCCGCTCAGATCAGGGGACTGGTGACGCGGTTGCGGTTGCTGTAGATCACCGCATGGAGTTCCGGATCCTGCATGTAGCGCAGCAATCGGCCGGGGTAATCGAGTTTGCCGTTGTGCAGGTAGGCCAGGGTGGCCAGGCCCTTGGCATCGCGGGGGGAGGTGCTGGCCATCAGGATCCGCTGGCGCGGTAGGCCGAGGGCTTCGCTGAGCCGCACGAACTTGGTGGCCAGGATCTCGACGTTGCGGTCGGGATCGAGGAGTTCGAGGCGGGCCTGCTGCACCTCATCCGGAGTTGCGTCCGGGGAGAGGAGGCCCTGCTTCACCAGTTCACCTAGGCCGAGCTGGGCCGGGCCGTGGGTGCTGAACAGGCCGCTGCTGGCCGCGATCGGGGTGTTCTCCCCCGGTTTGGCGTGCTGCAGCTCATCGAAGAGCACCGCCGCCAGCAGCATCGGGTTGATCTGGTGGCGATGGGCCTGATGCAGGATCACCGGGCGCAGTTCCTCGATCCGGCCGAGGGTGTGGCTGCGCAGGGGCATCAAGTTGTCGAGGCCGGCGGTGAACAGCTGGGCCAGGGGCGGTTGGGGCCCGTGCACCCCGAAACGGCGGTTGAGGCTGCGCAGCTCCTCGGTGCTGAAGTCGATCGGATCGGGGCGCAGGCCCTCACTGGGGGGGGTGGTGTGAAGGCCGCTGGGCACGGTGCTGCCGACCGCCGGCACCCCGACAGGCAGGGTGGGGCGGTAGAAGGCGGCCACCAGAGGTGGGCCGAGCGGCAGCGTGGCGGCGGCCAGGACCAGGGCCAGACCCAGCCGGGTCCGTGCACCCCTGGGGAGCCGGAAACGGAGGTGGCTCGGAAGGCCGCGCATCAGGGGGGAGGACCGCCGGTGAATCCGAAAGGAAAGCTATAGCCATTCTGGTCGAAACCTTCGCGGCACCCTGTTCGGTCGGTTCGGTCTGTGGGGTGGACCACACAACCGCCCCGCACAGCGGCCGCGGGGATTCCCAGGGCGGTGGCTGATGGGCTTGGATGCGGGCAGCCCAGCGCTCTGAGGTCCAGCTCGCCGATGTCCTCTCTCCCTCCGCTGACGCCTTCCAGCCTTCCTCCCCTTGATGGTCACGATCCCGCCGGGCTGTGGCAGCGGTTCTGCAGCCTCCTCTGGCATGACCCGGCCCAGGGCTTCTGGCTGGATGTGAGCCGGATGGGCATCGGCCTCGACGACATCCACGCCCTCAGCCCCCGCTTCGAGCAGGCCTTCGCCGCCATGGCGGCGCTCGAGGCCGGCGCCATCGCCAACGCTGATGAGGGCCGTCAGGTCGGGCATTACTGGTTGCGCACCCCAGCCCTGGCTCCCGATCCCCAGGCCGGCGCCCATGTCAGTGCCGAGGTGGATGGGATCGAGCGGTTCGGCGCCGCCGTGCTCGACGGCTCCCGCCCCGCCCCGGGCGGCGGCCCCTTCACCGATGTGCTCTGGATCGGAATCGGTGGGTCAGGCCTTGGGCCCCTGCTGATGATCCGGGCCCTGCAGGAGCAGAGCAGGGGGCTGCCCTTCCACTTCTTCGACAACGTCGATCCCCAGGGCATGAGCCGCACCCTGGCGTCCCTCGGCGAGCGGCTGCGCACCACGCTGGTGGTGGTGGTGAGCAAATCCGGCGGCACCCCCGAGCCCCGCATCGGCATGGAGCAGGCCCGTGCCCGGCTGGAGGCCCTGGGGGGCAGCTGGAGCGGCCAGGCCGTGGCGGTGACCATGGCCGGTAGCCAGCTCGACCACCTCGCCGAGCGGGAGGGCTGGCTGGCCCGGTTCGATCTGCCCGACTGGGTGGGCGGCCGCACCAGCATCACCGGCGCCGTGGGACTGCTGCCCGCTGCCCTGATCGGCGCCGACATCCGCGGCTTCCTGGCCGGCGCCTCCGCGATGGACGCCGCCACCCGAACGCCGGAACTGCGCAGCAACCCGGCGGCTCTGATGGCTGCCGCCTGGCACGTGGCCGGCGGCGGCCAGGGCCGCCGCGACCTGGTGGTGCTGCCCTACCGCGACCGGCTCGAGGTGTTCAGCCGCTACCTGCAGCAGCTGGTGATGGAATCGCTCGGCAAGGACCTCGATCGTCAGGGCCGCACCGTGCACCAGGGCCTGGCCGTCTACGGCAACAAGGGGTCCACCGACCAGCACGCCTACGTGCAGCAGCTGCGTGATGGCCTGGACAACTTCTTCGTGACCTTCATCGAGGCCCTCGATGATCCGGCCGACATCGCCCCGATCGCCGGCGAGCGGCCGGAGGACTTTCTCGAAGGCTTCCTGCAGGGCACCCGCGCCGCCCTCACCGAAGGGGGGCGTCAGAACCTCACGATCACGCTGCGCCGCTTCGACGCCCGCTCCCTCGGGGCCCTGATCGCGCTGTTCGAGCGAGCGGTGGGGCTCTATGCCGAACTGATCGACATCAACGCTTACCACCAGCCCGGCGTGGAGGCCGGCAAGAAAGCGGCGGCCGAGGTGCTGGCCCTGCAGGGACGCTTGGAGGCCGTGCTGGCCGATGGTCAGGCCCGCAGCCTGGCCGAGCTGGCGGCGGCCCTGGCCCTGCCGAGCCCGGAGCCCCTGTTCTGGACCCTGCGGCATCTCAGCCACAACCAGCGCGGCCTGGTGGTTGAGGGCAGCTGGAACGATCCGCTCTCCCTGCGGTTCCGGGTGGCCGTGGCCTGAGCCAGCGGGCCCGCTGCGTTGGTAGCGGTTGGTACGACGCTCCCGAGGCAGCGGGGTGAGATTGCTCGAGCGGAGAAGATTCCTAGGGTTCCGGTCTTCGGCCATTCAGCTCCGGCTGACCGGTTGACGATGCTGGTCCAAGAGGACTCCACCGCCAGGCCGTTCAGGGCCAGCGGTGACACGGAGGGATAAAAGCCCGGGAGGCCGCGCCCCCACCACGCATCCCTCCCGATGGCCCCGTCCTCGGAGTTCCCCGCTGAACTCCCCGCCGATCCATTCGAGCGCCGCCCACCCGTCGAGGCCGCGGGCCAGGAGGGTCGCCGGGCCCTCGAGAAGGAGGCGCGCCTGCCTCTCACCGGCTGGCAGCAGGAGGTCGATCAGGGTCTCCGCTATGGCCTGGAAGCGGCCGAGAGCATCGTGGATCGGCGCATCTCCACCTTCTCGCGTGGTGAACTGCCCCATTTCGCGGGCATCAACACGTTCATGAAGGCCCCCTACATCGAGGACGTGAACCGCGTCGGTGAGTTCGATGTGGCGATCCTCGGCGTCCCCCACGACAGCGGCACCACCTACCGCCCTGGCACCCGCTTCGGTCCCCAGGGCATCCGCCGCATCTCCGCCCTCTACACCCCCTACAACTACGAGATGGGCGTGGATCTGCGCGAACAGATCCGGCTCTGCGATGTGGGCGACATCTTCACGATTCCCGCCAACAACGAGAAGAGTTTCGATCAGATCTCCAAAGGGGTAGCGCATGTGTTCGCCAGTGGCGCCTTTCCGATCATCCTGGGTGGTGACCACTCGATCGGCTTCCCCACCGTGCGCGGCGTCTGCCGCCACCTGGGCGACAAAAAGGTGGGCATCATCCATTTCGACCGCCATGTCGACACCCAGGAAACCGACCTGGATGAACGCATGCACACCACCCCCTGGTTCCATGCCACCAACATGGCCAACGCCCCGGCCGAGAACCTGGTGCAGCTGGGCATCGGCGGCTGGCAGGTGCCGCGGGAGGGGGTGAAGGTCTGCCGCGAGCGCGGCACCAACGTGCTCACCGTGACCGACATCTGTGACATGGGGTTGGAGGCGGCGGCCCGCTACGCCATCGAACGGGCCACCGATGGCACCGACTGCGTCTACATCTCCTTCGACATCGACTGCATCGACGCCGGTTTCGTGCCCGGCACCGGCTGGCCCGAACCCGGCGGACTGCTGCCCCGCGAAGCCCTCAAGCTGCTGGAGCTGATCGTGCGCAACGTGCCGGTCTGCGGCCTCGAGGTGGTGGAGGTCTCGCCGCCGTACGACATCAGCGACATGACCTCGCTGATGGCCACTCGCGTGATCTGCGACACCATGGCCCATCTGGTGGTGAGCGGCCAGCTGCCCCGGCGGGCGCTGCCGGCCTGGATCAACCCCACCGCCAACCTCCAGGTCGACCGGGCGTGGAGGTAAGCCATGCATGAAGTTGACATGACCCGTGCTCTGCTGCTCTCGCTCCAGGAGTGGCGTGCCGGCCACAGCCCCCAGGAGCCACGGGTGAGCACGGTTCACCTCCAGGTGGGAGCCTTCACCTGCGTGGAGCCCGACCAGCTCCTCACCACCTGGCGTGCCGCCACCCAGGCCGGCTGGCTGGCGGGAGCCGAGCTGGCGATCGAGGCGTTGCCGTTGGTGGGCCGCTGCCTTTGCTGCAGCGCCACGTACAGCCCCCTGGCGGCGCAGGCCTACCGCTCGCCATGTTGCGATCAGCCGCTTGAGGAGATCGTTCAGGGCCGCGAGCTGCGCATCCGCAGCGTCGACTACGTGCTGGCGGATCCGGAGCGATCCGATCCAGGCCAGCGCGATCCGGAGGCCAACGGCCTGGTGGCGGTTCCGCCCACCGGCGCCGCTCCGCCAGCGGCCGCCTCCCGCCAACCCCTTCCCCTTGCCCGCTGATCGCCATGCACATGCCCCTCGAGGACACGCTGGGCCTCAACCTGTTGGCGGCGAACCAGCACCAGGCCGCCCACAACCGTGAGCACTTCGATGCCTGGCGGCTGCTCTGCCTCAACCTGATGAGCAGCCCCGGCGCCGGCAAAACCTCCCTGCTGGAGCGCAGCCTGGCCCTGCTGGCACCTGAGTTGTCGATGGCCGTGCTGGAGGGCGACATGACCACCCAGCTCGATGCCCAACGGCTGGAGGCCGTGGGGGTGCCGGTGGTGCCAATCACCACCGGCCGCGCCTGCCACCTCGATGCCGCCATGGTGAGCGGTGGCCTGCGGCTGCTCGGAGAGCGCCTCGATCCGGCCGGTCTTGATCTGCTCTGGGTCGAGAACGTGGGCAACCTGGTCTGCCCGGCTGAGTTCGAGGTGGGCGAACACCGCAAGGTGGCCCTGCTCAGCGTCACCGAAGGGGAGGACAAGCCCCTCAAGTATCCGGTGATGTTCCGCGAGGCCGACTGCGTGCTGATCACCAAGACCGATCTGCTCCCCTATCTGCCGGTTCAGGTGGAGCGGATCGAGGCCCACATCCGCCAGGTCAACCCCCGCTGCACCGTGCTGCGGGTCTCGGCCAGCAGCGGTGAGGGCCTGGAGCTGTGGCACCGCTGGCTGCGGGAGCAGGTCGTCCTGCAGCGATCGGCGGCCGCAGCGGCCGATCGCCCGCGCAGCCCGGCCATCAGCACCGCCTCCTGAGCGGGCCGGGGCCTTGAGGTCCCGGCGGTCCACAGCCATTCCCCTCGCCAGCCCACCTGTTTCCACCCCCACTCACGGCAACCACCATGTCCACCCCCCGTTCCCGCCGCCGCCCCGCCCGCGTCCGTTCCCTGGCTGGCCTTGCCCTGGCCGGGGTGCTCGCCGCAGGCCTGAGCGGCTGCAGCAAAGGCGGCCCCTCCGCCAGTGACCAGCCGGTGCGGATCGGCTACAGCGCCTGGCCGGGTTGGTTCCCCTGGAAGGTGAGTGAGGAGAAGGGCCTGTTCACCGCCGCCGGGGTGCCGGTGGCCCTCACCTGGTTTGATGGCTACCTCGATTCGATCAACGCCCTCAACGCAGGCCAGCTCGACTGCAACAGCCAGACCCTGGGCGACACACTGTCGTCGGTGGCCGCCGGCGCCGACCTGCAGGTCGTGCTGACCAACGACATCTCCAGTGGCAACGACCAGATCATCGCCGCTCCCGGCATCCGCAGCGTGGCGGACCTGAAGGGCAAGAAGGTGGCGGCTGAACAGGGCACGGTGGACCACTACCTGCTGCTGCTGGGTCTGAAGAAGGCCCGCCTCTCCGAGAAGGACATCACCTTCGTACCCCTGGAAACCGGTGCGGCGGCGGCGGCCTTCGCGGCCGGCAAGGTCGATGCGGTGGGGGTGTTCGCCCCGTTCACCACCCAGGCCCTGAAGCGCCCGGGCAGCACCACCCTTTACAGCTCGAAGGATTTCCCGGGGGCGATCAGCGATCACCTGGTCTGCAAGCGCGACTTCGTGGCCAAGAACCCCGAGAAGGTGCAGAAGATCGTCAACGCCTGGTTCGCCACCCTGCGCCAGATCAAGGCCGAGCCCGGCCCCTCCCTGACGATCCTGGCCAAGCGCGCTGGGGTGAGCGAAGCCGAGTACAAGGCCTACGACGCTGGCACCACGATCTACAGCCTCGAGCAGAACCGTCTGGTGTTCAAACCCGGCACCACCATGACCTCCCTGCCCTATGCGGCCGAGCAGATCAGCGCATTCCTGCAGGCTGTGGGTCTGGCTAAGACACCACCGAAGCTCGAGGGACTGCTGGATCCGACGTTCGTGAACGCCGCGAACTGACGACCCACCACACCCCATGAGCGCCTTCCGTCCTGGTCGACAGCCGCGGCTGCACCGGTTGCTGGGTCATCCCTGGTCCCTCGGGGTGGCCGGCATCGCCCTGCTGCTGGGCCTCTGGAGCCTGGTGGCCTCACTGGGCGTGCTGGATCCGCTCTTCCTTCCCACTCCCGCGGCTGTGCTGGCGGCGGGCCGGGAGGAACTGGGCACCGGTGAGCTGTGGCGCGACATCAGCGCCAGCGTGCTGCGGGTGCTGGGGGGATTCGGCCTCTCGGCCCTGGTGGCCCTGCCGCTTGGGATGGCGATGGGCACCAACGCCACCCTCTGCCGCCTGCTGGAGCCCCTGCTGGCGTTGCTGCGCTACATGCCGGCGCCGGCCTTCATCCCCCTGCTGATCATCTATTTCGGTGTGGGTGAGCTGCCGAAGGTGCTGCTCATCTTCATCGGCACTCTTTTCTTCAACACCCTGATGATCATGGATGCGGTGAAGTTCGTGCCCCATGAACTGATCGAAACCACCCTCACCCTCGGCGGCCGCCAGCGCGACCTGTTACTGCGCGTGATCACACCCTTCATCGCGCCCCAGGTGCTTGACGCCTTTCGCATCAACATGGCCGCCGCCTGGAATCTGGTGATCGTGGCCGAACTCGTGGCCGCCGAGAGCGGCCTGGGCAAGCACATCACCTTGGCTCAGCGCTTCCTGCGCACCGATCAGATCTTCCTGGGGCTGATCGTGATCGGCCTGATCGGCCTGCTGATCGATCTCAGCTTCCGCATGCTGATGCGCCGCAGCTGCGCCTGGGCGACCTGACGCCATGGACCTGGTTCTTGATTCGGTCTGCAAGTGCTTCGGTGAGGGGCCTGGGGCCGCCCTCGTGCTTGATCGCATCAGCCTGGCGATGCACACCGGTCAGTTCCTGGCCCTGCTGGGCAGCTCAGGGTCGGGGAAATCCACGCTGATGCGACTGGTGGCCGGATTGGAGCCGCCCACCAGCGGTAGCCTCCGCCTCGATGGCCAGCCGATCCGGGGCCCCGGTTCGGACAGGGGCATGGTGTTTCAGCGCTACAGCCTCTTCCCCTGGCTCACGGCCGCCCAGAACGTGGCCTTCGGCCTGGAACTCAAGGGCCTCAGCCGCGAGGAGATCCGCGAGCGCACCGGGTTTTACCTCGAGGTGGTGGGTCTGGCCGATGCGGCGCGTCGGATGCCGCGCGAGCTCTCCGGCGGCATGCAGCAGCGGGTGGCGATCGCCCGGGCCCTGGCGGCCGAACCGCGGCTGCTGCTGCTCGATGAACCGTTCGGCGCCCTGGACCTGCAGATCCGCGAATCGATGCAGGAGTTCCTGCATGGCCTCTGGCGCCGCACCGGTCTCTCGGTGCTGCTGATCACCCACGACATCGACGAAGCCCTGCTGCTGGCCCAGCAGGTGCACATCCTGGCCCCCAGGCCCGGACGGATCGTGCAGAGACTCACGGTGGATCTCGACAAGGGCGATCTGCGTGAACTGCGTATCTCCGCCCCCTTCCAGACCCTGCGCCACGCGGTGGCCGACACCCTTCGCCAACTCGACCGCGATCGGGCCTGAAGCGGCTGCAGCGATGGCCAAATCGATCGGCTCAGGCCGGAGGCTCCGTCCAGAGCTCGGGGGGGAGGTTGAGGTAGGTGGCCTCCTTGAACAGGGCCTGCTTGGCGGCGGCATCGCCCCGGGCCTCGGCGGCGGCGAAGCGCTGCCGCAGCGAGGCGATCAGGGCCTCCCGGCGCGGATCGCTGCCGGGGTCGGTGCCGCCGCCTGGTGCTGGCGAGCGGTCGCCGGGTTGGCTGGAGGGATCGGAAGCGCTGGCCATCGCGTGCAGGGACAAGCTCCCGATTCAGGGCACCAGGTTGACCAGCTTGCCCGGCACCACGATCACCCGGCTCGGGGCCTTGCCCTCCAGCCAGCGGGCTGCCACCTCGCTCTCCAGAGCAAGCCTTTCGAGAGTGGCCTTGTCGGCATCGGCGGGCACCTCGAGATTGCCGCGCACCTTGCCCTTGACCTGGATCACCAGCTCGATCGTGTCGCGGACCAGGGCAGCCGGATCGGCCACGGGCCAGTGCTGGCGATGGATGCTGCCGGCGCCGCCGAGTTTGTGCCAGAGCTCTTCGGCCAGGTGGGGTGCGAAGGGTCCCAGCAGGGTCAGCAGAATGCTCAGGGCTTCGGTGGCCACCTCTGGCCGGGCTGCCTCGAGGTGCTCTGCCATGGCATTGCTGAGCTTCATCAACTCCGAGACGGCGGTGTTGAACTGATAGTCGCCGCTCAGGTCCTCGCTGATGGCGGTGATGGCGGTGTGCACCGCCCGGCGCAATTCCCGTTCGGGCACGGCGAGATTGGCGGGAGGTGCATCGGCCTGATTCCCAGGGGCCCGGGGCGGGGGCCCATCCAGGCAGGATCCGGCAGCTTTCAGGGTCAGGCCCCGGCCAGCGGCAGCCTCGACCAGCCGCCAGATCCGCTGCAGAAAGCGGAACTGACCTTCCACATCGGCGTCATCCCATTCGAGGTCTTTTTCCGGAGGGGCCTTGAACAGAATGAACATCCGCGCCGTATCGGCGCCGTAGCGGTCGATCACCGCGGCGGGGTCAACGCCGTTGTATTTCGACTTCGACATCTTCTCGAAGAAGACTTCAAGAACCTCGCCAGTGTTGGGGTCGCGCGGATCGGTGGGATCGGCCACATCGGCTGGTGCGATGTATTGACCGCTGTGGGGATTCTTGTAGGTGATGCCCTGCACCATCCCCTGGGTCAGAAGGCGGGTGAAGGGTTCATCGAAGCCGAGCAGGCCCCGATCGCGCAGCACCTTGGTGAAGAAACGCGAGTAGAGCAGGTGCAGGATCGCGTGCTCGATCCCGCCGACGTACTGGTCCACCGGCAGCCACTGGTCCACAGCGGAGCGCGAGAACGGCAGCTCGGTGTTGCGGGGATCGCTGTAGCGCAGGTAGTACCAACTGGAGCACATGAAGGTGTCCATCGTGTCGGTCTCCCGCCGCGCCGGGACGCCACAGCAAGGGCAGGCCACCTGCACCCAGCTGTCCAGCTGGGCCAGCGGTGAGGCCCCCTTGCCGCTGAAGGCCACCTGGCGGGGCAGCTCCACCGGCAGCTGATCGGCCGGAACCGGCACCACGCCGCAGCTGTCGCAGTGGATCACCGGAATCGGACAACCCCAGTAGCGCTGGCGGGAGATCAGCCAGTCGCGCAGGCGGTATTGCACCTTGCCCCGGCCCCAGCCCTCGGCTTCGGCGGCGGCGGTGATCGCGCCCTTCGCCGCCGTGCTGGTCAGGCCGTCGAAGCGGCCGGAGTGGATCAGCACGCCGGACTCGGTCCAGGCGCCGCCCTCATCGGCGTGTTCATCGCTGCCTTCGGGGATGATCACCTGGCGCACCGGCAGCTCGTGGCGGCGGGCGAAGAGGAAATCCCGCTGGTCGTGGGCGGGCACCCCCATCACGGCGCCGGTGCCGTACTCGGCCAGCACGTAGTCGGCGATCCAGAGGGGGACCAGCTCACCGGTGGCCGGGTTGCACACCCTTGCCCCGATCGGCACCCCCCGCTTCGGTCCGTCTTCAGCGGTGCGCTCCTGCTCGCTCTGGCGGCCCACCAGATCGCAGAAGGCCTCCACCGCCGTGGCCTGCTCCGCCGTGGTGAGGCGGGCCACCAGCGGATGGTCCGGCGCCAGCACCACATAACTCACCCCGAACACCGTGTCGGGCCGGGTGGTGAACACCGTGATCGTGTCGCCGCTGGGTTGGCCGCCCTCATCCACCACCGCAAAATCAAGCTCGGCGCCAGTGGAGCGGCCGATCCAGTTGGCCTGCATGGTGCGCACCCGCTCCGGCCAGCCCTCGAGCTTCGGCAGGTCGTCGAGCAGCTGGTCGGCGTAGGCGGTGATCTTCAGGAACCACTGGCGCAGCAGGCGTTTCTCCACCAAGGCACCGGAGCGCCAGGAGCGGCCCTCGCCATCCACCTGCTCGTTGGCCAGCACCGTCTGGTCCACCGGATCCCAGTTGACCGTGGCCTCGCGGCGGTAGGCCAACCCCGCCTCCAGGAACTGCAGGAACAGCCACTGGGTCCAGCGGTAGTAGTCGCTGTGGCAGGTGGTCAGCTCCCGGTCCCAGTCGATCGAAAGGCCGAGCACACGCAGCTGTTCGCGCATCGAGGCGATGTTGCGGTCAGTCCAGTCGCCGGGCTCCACGCCCCGCTCGATCGCCGCATTCTCGGCCGGCAGGCCGAAGGCGTCCCAGCCCATCGGATGGAGCACCCGGTGGCCGCGCATGCGGGCCGTGCGGGCGATCACATCGGTGATCACGTAGTTGCGCACATGGCCCATGTGCAGGTTCCCCGAGGGATAGGGGAACATCGAGAGGGCGTAAAAGGGCTTGCCTTCGCCATCACCGCCCTGGGGGGGTGTTCGGTCCAGCCCCTGATCAGCCCAGGTCTGCTGCCAGCGCGCTTCGATCAGCTCGGGCCGGTACCGGCTCGCTTCGGTCACGGAGAATCGCGCAAGGCCAGGGGGATCGTGCCATAGCCGGGGCGGTGGCGTGCCGCCGGCCTCAGCCCAGGCCGCGCAGCAGCACCACCATCTCCCGATTCACCAGCACCAGGGGCAGGTCGGGGTCCTGACGGATCGCCAGGAACTGGTGGTCCTGCCACTTGACCGTGCCCGTCAGCGTCTGGCCGCCGTTGAGTTCGATGTGCACCAGGCTGCGGCTGCGGATCAGATCCTGCAGGTGCCGCACGCTGGGGGAGCTGGTGTCGAGGCGGGGATTGCGTTGCTCGAAGAAGCTCTGCATAGGATCGGCCCGTAGCGGCCCGGGGTGCGGTGCTCCAGTTCAGCAAATATCAGGGACTCGGCAATGACTTCCTCCTCTTGGATGGCCGTGGCCTTGAGGAGGCGGACACCGCCTTCGGCCTCACCCCCGAGCTGATCCGCCGGCTCTGCGATCGCCGCTTCGGTGTGGGCGGCGATGGCGTGATTCTGGCTCTGCCGCCCCGCGAGGGAGGGGAGCTGCGCATGCGGATCTTCAACGCCGATGGCACTGAACCGGAGATGTGCGGCAACGGCATCCGCTGCCTGGCCCGCTTTCTGGCCGACAACGACGGCGATGGCCCGGGGCGCCGCTGGCAGGTGGAAACCCTGGCCGGCCGCATCGTGCCGGAGCTCGATCGCAGCGGCGCCATCCGGGTCGACATGGGTCCTCCCTTCCTCGAGCCGGCCGCCGTGCCCACCACCCTGCCGCTGGGGCCGGCCGGCCTTCCCCAGGGAACCCTGGAGGTGGAGGGGGAGACGTTCGCGGTGGCGGCCGCCGGCATGGGCAATCCCCATGTGGTGATTCCGGTGGCGGAGGTGGCGGCGATCGATCTGGAGCGTTTCGGCGCCGCCCTTGAGGAGCACCCCGCCTTCCCGGCTCGCACCAACGTGCACTTCGTCCAGGTGCTCGCCCCGGATCACCTGGTGATGCGGGTGTGGGAGCGGGGCGCCGGGCCCACCCTGGCCTGCGGCACGGGGGCCTGCGCCACCCTGGTGGCCTGCCATCGGCTCGGGCTGTGCGACAGCCGGGCCCGGCTCGATCTCCCCGGCGGGCCCCTCTGGATCGAATGGGAGGGCGAAGCCCAGCCGGTTCTGATGACCGGTCCTGCCGAGGCGGTGTTCGATGGGGTGCTGGCGCCCGAGCTGCTGGGCCTGGCGCTCGAACCGGTCGAGGACGACCCCGCCACCGCCTCAACTGGCCCGGCGGCCCCTGCTGCCTCGCAACCCACCTCGGAGCCTGGGGCCGCCGGCCTGGCGCCGATCGACTGCGCCAGCGTCTGCGTGAATGGCTGCGTGCGACCCGAGGCCTGCGCCAGTGCCGAGGCCCGGGCCCGGGTGGCGGCCCTGCTGGAGGGGCGCTCGCTCGATGAGCTGGTGGCCATGGCCACCGCCGCCGCCGAACGGGGCCCGTTGCCGCCCGCCCCCGATGGCGACGGCTGAGGGCCCGGCCGGCCTCGGGGGTTACCTCGACGCCTGCGCCACCGCCCCGCCGAGTGCCGCGGTGCTGGGGGCCATGGGGCGTGCCCAGGCCGAGGCATGGGCCAACCCCTCCAGCCTCCATGGCCCGGGACTGGCGGCGGCCGAATGCCTGGAGCGCAGCCGTCAGGAGCTGGCCGCATCCCTCGGGGCGTCGGACGCCGATCTGATCTTCACCTCCGGGGCCAGCGAGGCGATCCACCTGGCATTGCTTGGCAGCGCCGCCGCCCTGCCGCCGGGTCGGCTGGTCGTGTCGGCCGTGGAACATCCGGCCACCCTGGCGGCCGCCGCCCAGCTGCAGGCCCGTGGCTGGAGCGTGGCCGAGGTGCCGGTGGACCGGCGCGGCGTGATTCGGCTGGAGGCTCTTGAGGCTCTGCTTCGGCCCCCCACACGGCTGGTGTCGCTGATCTGGGGCCAGAGTGAGGTGGGTGCGGTTCAACCGATCGCGGCGGCCGGGGCCCTGTGCCGGGCGGCAGGCGTCCCACTCCACGTCGATGCGGTGCAGGTGGTGGGGCACCAGAGGCTGGTGTTCAGCGGCCTGCCGGTGGATCTGCTCACCTGCACCGCCCACAAGCTGCAGGGCCCGCGTGGGATCGGGCTGCTGCTGCGGCGGCGGGGCCAGCCCCTGCAGCCCCTGGTGGGCGGCAGCCAGGAGGGTGGACTGCGGGGCGGAACCGAGCCGGTGGCCCTGGCGGCCGGCTTCGCCCAGGCCCTGCGGGACGCCACCGATCGGCTGGCACGCCACGGTCAACGGGATCCGCTGGCCGCCGATCGGGACCGGTTGCTGGAGCGGCTGCTGGTGGTGCCGGGGGTGCGGCTGAGCGGCCCCGATCCCCGGGACCCGGAAGGACGGCTGCCCCACCACCTCAGCCTGCTGGTGGCGGACCGCCAGGGGGAGCCCCTGGCGGGGCGGGAGCTGGTGCGCGAGCTGTGGCGCCAGGGGCTGGCGGTGAGCAGCGGCTCGGCCTGCCGCAGCGCCGCCGGCGCGGCAGCCGGCAGTGCTGTGCTGCGGGCGATGGGCTACGGCCCCGCGGTGGCCGGCAGCGGGCTGCGGATCAGCCTCGGGCCCTGGGTCGAGCCCGAGCTGCTGGACGCCGTGCCGGAGGCCTTGGCGCGGGCCCGGGACCGGCTCGGCCAGGGCCCCTGAAGCTCCCTGCGCTGTGCTCGTTCCGTCACGGCGCAAGCCGTTAAGGTCCGGGTCCGACCCGCTTGCGGCGATGCTTCCACCCGACCTGCGCACGGCCGAGGCCGAGACCCTCGAAGCCCTCCGCTCGGCCCTGGCGGCCGATCCCCGTGGCCGCTGGACCGTGGAGCTCCGCTTCGAGGGCCTGCGCCTGCTGGCGCCGGTGCTGCGCCTGGCCGCTGCCCTGGAGGCCGAAACGGTGCCTCTCCGGCTTCTGTTCCCCGATGCCGGCGCCGCGGCCCTGGCCCGCCGCGATGGGCCGGCCCTTTCCGAGCGGATCGCCAGTTTCGCCGACCAGCTCCGCCGCCAGGGCGGCGAGGGGGATGAGCAGCCGTCCGAGTCCGACGCGCTCCTGCTGCTGGTGGGGGCCAGCCAGGCGGACTATGGGGAGGTGGAGGCCCTCTGCCAGGCGCACTGCGGGCCGGCGGTGCTGATCAATCCGGGCCTCGAGGATGCCGCCGTGGGAATCGGCAGCGTGGCCCGCCAGCGCCGCCGCGGTTTCCTGGCGCTCTGGAAGGCCGCCTATGCCCTGATCCCCCTGGGCGCCACGGCCCTGCGGCGCCGCCATCCCGACGACTGGGAGCTGTACCGGCTCGATCCCGATGGCTACCGGCTCGTTGGCCGCTTCGACCATCGCCCCGATGCCGAGGAGCAGGACACCGCCCTGGCGGCCGGCGCGCCGGCGGGCACGGCAGCAGGGCTGGCGGCCACGCTGCGGTCGGTGGACCGACTCCTGGAGGGGCTGCAGAACTGATCCCCGCGGCCTGGTGCCCCGGGGCAGGTCTGCTTACACTTCGCGCACCTTCCTGGCGCCATGGCTTCCCCCCCCACCCCATCCCGCTCCTGGAGCCCCGTGGATCTCGGCGCTGCGGCCGCCGTGGTTCTGGCGGTCGGAGGCGTGCTCTGGGGGCCGAAGCTCAGTGGTGCCGTGGCGACTGCCACCGGGGCACTGCGCCCCGTCTCGGTCACGGTCGATGTGCGGGGGGTACCGGCCGTGGATCCCGCCGGCCTGATCCGCCGCGCTGAAGCCGAGGGCAAGGTGTCGATCGTGATCCGCAACCAGCCCCACGGCAGCGTGAAGCTCAAGCAGATCCAGCCCCTGGAGCGGCGCCTCACCATCCTCACCCCCGACGGCAAGGTGGTGAGCGCCGCCGACCCCAACCAGAAGACCTTCGGCACCTTCGATGGGCGCTTCATCCTCGAAGGCCAGGGGCGCCGCAGTGCCGGCGGCGTGGTGTTCGGCAACCAGACCATCAAGGTGGGGGCCCCCGTGGAGCTGGAGGGCGGCAACTACCGCTTCAACGGCACCGTGACCGATCTTCGCCTTGAGGGCAGCTGACCATGACCCTGTCCCCCCTGCGCCGATCCCGCCGCCTCGCCTGGACGGCCCTGGCCGTGTTCAGCGCCAGCTCCGGCCTGGCCCTGCCCGCCGTCCGCGCCGAGGAGATCAGTCCCGCCCTGCCTCCCCGCACCGGTCTGCGGCCGCCGCGCCTGGCGGCCCTGCCCCCGCTTCCCCCGCCGGTGGGGAGGCCCCAGCTTCAGGCCTCGGTCAGCTGCCCGGCCCTGCAGCAGCAGCTGGCTGCGGTGATCGGTCCGGAAGCGGGTGTCTGGAGCGTGTCCGTTGCCGACGCCCGGGGCCGGCTCCTCGCCGATCTGAACGGCACGATTTCGCGCCTGCCGGCCTCCAACCAGAAGCTGATCAGCACGGCATTCGCCCTCGATCGTCTCGGTCCGGACCACCGCCTCAGCACGCAGCTCTGGCGTCTGCCCGATGGCCGCCTGCGGCTGGTGGGTCAGGGTGACCCCGACCTGGCGGTGCCGCAATTGCAGCGCTTCGCCAGGATGGCTCTCAACGGCAGCAGCGCCAGCCCCGAACGGCCGGTGCGGCTGGAACTGGCCGAGGAAAATCCCGAGGCCTGGTGGCCCCGCGGCTGGCACTGGGGCGACCGCACCGCCGCCTACGGCGCCCCGGTGACCCGCCTTGCGGTGACCAGCAACGCCATCGACGACGCCGTGATGAACCCCCCGGCGCGGCTGCGCACCCTGCTGGACCGTTCGATTGCGAGCCAGGGTGCCCCCGGGGCGATCACCCTCAGCGTGATCTCCGCCCAAGCCCCCCTGCCTGCCAACTCGGTGCTGGTTTACCAGGAGCCCTCCACCTCGATGGATGGCCTGCTGAGCCTGGCCAACACCGAGAGCCACAATTTCACCGCTGAGGTGCTGTTGCGCACCGCCGCCGGCACCTGGGACATGGACGAGGCTGCGCGACGTGCCACCGTCTGGTTGGAGCAGCAGGGTCTGCCCCTCGATGGCGTACGGATCCGTGATGGCAGCGGTCTGGACCGGGGGGATCGGGTCACCAGCCGCTTCCTGACGGCCCTGCTGCTGCGCATGGACCAGCATCCCTATGCCCGCCATTTCTTGGGCTCGATGGCGATCGCCGGGCAGCGCGGCACCCTGCGCCATCTGTTCAACGGCACCTCCCTTGATGGCCGCCTGCACGCCAAGACCGGCACCCTCACCGGGGTGCGGGCGATCAGCGGCGTGCTGGTCACCGAAGATGGCCCCCGTTACGTGAGTGCCATCTCGAACGGCGCCTCCACACCGAACCGCACCATCGGTCGGGTGATGGCGCAGGTGCAGAGGGTGGGGCTTTGCGGTGGCAGTCCTCAGGCCGCCTGGCTCGGCACGCCCTAGGGCGCCCCGGCTCCCCGCGTCAACCAAATGGCCGCCCGGGGAGTCTTCCCTGGACGGCTGATGAATCCCGCGCAGCACCCTGGAGCGGCTGAGGCAGCCGTCCAGGCGAGCCAACGCTTCAGCTGGCGATCCCCCTGCTGGCGGCGCGGCGGAAGCGGCCGGCAGCACGTCGAGCCCGGTTCATCGGTTGCTGCGCTTCAGCCAGCACGGCCACCTCGCCGGCGCGCGCCTGGGGCTGGACCTCGCTGTTCTGGAGCTTCACCAGTTCGCGGCGGCCCCCCAGCACCACCTGGCTCAGGTCCTTGAGGCGTCCCTCCAGTTCCCCCAGCACCTGCTCGGCGTAGTGGTTGGCGCCGTCCTGGACCTGGGCGGCTTCCTGGCGGGTGCGACTGATCAGGCTTTCACACTGCTGCTGGGTCTGCTGGCGGAACTGCAGGGCGTCGCTGTGCAGCCGCTCCGCCTCGCTCTGGCTGTCCCGCTGGACGCGCAGCCCCTCCTGGCGGATCGCTTCGAGTTCCTGCAGGGCCTGCTGACGGCTGCGCTCGTGTTGCTCGACGAGCTGGCGGTTGCGTTCAGCGGCCTCGAGCTCAAGCTGCTGGCGGCGGGCCTGGGCTTCCTGCTCCAACTGCTGGCGGCGGGTGGCGAACTGCTGCTCCAGCTGCGCCATGCGGGCCTGCAATTCCTGTTCGGCCTGGGCGGCCTGCTGACGGGCGGTGAGGATCAGCTGCTCGCCCTGCTGGCGGCCCTGTTCCCGCAGTTCGGCGCCGTGGCGTTCGGCCTCCTGGCGGATCGAGGCCGAGGCGATCAGGCTCTCCCGTTCCCGCCGGGCCTGGGCGAGGATGTCTTCGGCCTGTTGACGGGCCTTCTCGATGAAGGTCTCGCGCTGGCGGAGCAGGTCTTCCGCCTGGGCGATCTGGCCGGGCAGGGCTGCCCGCAGGCCGTCCATCATCTCGATGGCGTCCTGCTCGTTGACCAGCCTTCCACCACTGAAGGGGATGCGACTGCCTTCGAGAACGATGTCCTCCAGCTGGTCCAGCTGGTCGAGAACGGTGATGCGCGCCTCGCTCATGTCATCCGAGAGGGGATGGCCGATTAAAGAGCCTTCCGAGGTCCTGCGCCACTCCTGCGGGCACCATGTGACCCACATCGCCACCGAAGCGCGCCACCTCCTTCACCACCGAACTGCTCAGGAAGCTGTGCTGGGTGGCGGTGGCCAGGAACAGGGTTTCCAACGTCGGCGCCAGGCTGTGGTTGGTGTGAGCGATCTGCAGCTCGAATTCGAAATCGCTCAGAGCCCGCAGGCCGCGCAGGATCACATCGGCCCGGCAGCGGCGGGCGAAATCCACGGTGAGGCCATCGAAGCTCTCCACCTCCACCCCGGCCAGATGGGCGGTGGCGGCCCGGATCTGCGCCAGGCGCTGCTCCAGCGGGAAGGTGGGCTGCTTGCCAGGGTTCTGCAGCACCGCCACCACCAGTCCATCGAACAGGCGCACCCCCCGCTCGATCAGGTCGAGGTGGCCGAGGGTGAGGGGATCGAAGCTGCCGGGGTAGAGGGCACGCATGGAGGCAGGGATGGGAGGGTCTCCTTCCTAGAGTCGCGCCAGGCCCTACTGGAAGAACCATGACTGACGTGAGCCTCGACGCGGCTGCCAAGAAGACCCTGCTGCGCAAGATCCCCCACGGCCTGTTCATCTGCGGAGTGGCCGAAGGGGACCAGGTGAACGGCTTCACCGCCAGCTGGGTGACCCAGGGGTCGTTTGAGCCGCCGCTGGTGGTGATGGCGGTGCGGGCCGACTCGACCAGCAACGGCATGATCCGCCGCACCGGCCGCTTCTCGCTCAACGTGCTGCGGGCCGACCAGAAGGATCTGGCGGCCGTGTTCTTCAAGCCGCAGGAAGCGGTGGGCGGCCGATTCGACGCGGCCCCCTTCCGGCTTGGACCCCTCGGCCTGCCAATCCTCGAGGACGGGCTTGGCGGCGTGGAATGCACCCTGGTTGGCACGGTCGACCACGGCGACCACACGGTGTTCGTGGGGGAGGTGAAGAGCGCCACCCTGCTGCGGGAGGGCGATGCCCTGGAGCTGGCAGCTACCGGTTGGCAGTACGGCGGTTGAGTGGGCCGGTCGCCGTTGACGCCCCACCGTGACGGCCCACGCTGACCGTCCGCCTGAGCAGGTGGACACCGAGTCACGTTCTGCCAGCAGAGCCGAGCTGGAGTCCCCGGCCAGCGCCCCGCCGGTGCTGATCCAACAGCCGGCGAAGCTCAAGGCCCGCCTCAAGGAGGTGCCGGCTGAACCCGGCTGCTATCTGCTGCGCGATGGGGAGGACCGCATCCTCTACATCGGCAAGGCCAAGGTGCTGCGCCACCGCGTGCGCAGCTATTTCCAGAGCGGCGGCGGCCATGCCCACAGCCCCCGCATCGCCCTGATGGTGCGGCAGGTCTGCGAGATCGAGTTCATCGTCACCGACAGCGAAGCCGAGGCGCTGGCGCTGGAATCGAACCTGATCAAGCACCATCAGCCCCACTTCAACGTGCTGCTGAAGGACGACAAGAAATACCCCTATCTCTGCATCACCTGGAGCGAGGCCTATCCGCGCATCTTCATCACCCGCCGCCGCCGTTTCCGCTCCCCCCTCGATCGCTTCTACGGGCCCTACGTGGATGTGGGCCTGCTGCGCCGCACCTTGGCGGTGGTGAAGCGGGTGTTTCCGCTGCGCCAGCGGCCCCAGCCCCTCTACCGCGACCGCACCTGCCTCAACTACGACATCGGCCGTTGCCCCGGCGTCTGCCAGGAGAAGATCAGCTCCGAGGCCTACCACCAGGGGCTGCGCCGCGTGGCGATGGTGTTCCAGGGCCGCAACGACGAGCTGCTGGAGCTGCTGCGATCCCAGATGGAGCGCTACGCGGAACGGCTGGATTTCGAGGCCGCCGCCCGGGTGCGCGACCAGTTGCAGGGCCTCGATGCCCTCACCGCCGACCAGAAGATGAGCCTGGGTGACAGCTCGGTGAGCCGCGATGTGGTGGCCCTGGCCGGCGATGGCCGCGTGGCGGCGGTGCAGCTGTTCCAGATGCGGGCCGGCAAGCTGGTGGGACGGCTGGGCTTCACCGCCGATGCGGTGGCCGCCGATGGCGGCGCCCTGGATCCGGGCCGCATCCTGCAGCGGGTGGTGGAGGAGCACTACAGCCAGGTGGAAGCGGTGGAGATCCCGCCGGAGCTGCTGCTGCAGCATCCCCTGCCCCAGCAGGAGCTGATCGGCGAGTGGCTGCAGGAGCGGCGCGGCCGAAAGGTCCTGCTGGCGGTGCCGCAGCGCCAGCAGAAGGCCGAGCTGATCGAGCTGGTGGAACGCAACGCCGCCTACGAACTGCAGCGGGCCCAGCGGGGCGCCGAGCAGCAGCAGCTCGCCACCGAGGACCTGGCCCAGCTGCTCGACCTGCCAGTGCCGCCCAGGCGGATCGAGGGTTTCGACATCAGCCACATCCAGGGCAGCGATGCGGTGGCCTCCCAGGTGGTGTTCGTCGATGGCCTGCCGGCCAAGCAGCACTACCGCCGCTACCGCATCCAGAGCAGCTCGATCCGCGCCGGCCACTCCGACGACTTCATGGCAATGGCGGAGATCATGCGGCGCCGTTTCCGCCGCTGGGCCCAGGCCAAGGCCGAAGGCGCCGACCTGGCGGCGCTGCGCCGAGCCGCCGACACGGCCCTCCACACCGGCGGGCTGAACGACTGGCCCGATGTGGTGATGATCGATGGCGGCAAGGGCCAGCTCTCGGCCGTGATGGAGGCCCTGCGGGAGCTCAACCTCCACGAGGACCTGGTGGTGTGCTCGCTGGCCAAGCAGCGGGAGGAGGTGTTCGTGCCGGGGGCGAAGCAGCCCCTCGAGAGCGAGGCCGACCAGCTGGGGGTGCAGCTGCTGCGGCGCCTGCGCGATGAAGCCCACCGCTTCGCCGTGAGCTATCACCGCCAGCAACGGGGCGAGCGGATGAAGCGCTCGCGGCTGGGGGACATCCCTGGCCTCGGCCCGAAGCGGGTGAAGGATCTGCTGGCCCATTTCCGCTCGATCGATGCGATCCAGCTCGCCAGCCCCGAGCAGATCGCCGCGGCCCCTGGCGTGGGGCCCGCCCTGGCCCGGCAGGTGTGGGACTACTTCCATCCCCCCCTCGAAGGGGCGGGCGGCGGGGAGGAGGAGCGGGGGGCCCTCCTGGAGCCAGAACGGCAAGACCAGCTGGTTCAAGGGGGCTGAACCGGCCGAGGGCCTTGTGCCACCTCCAACCTGGACCATCCGTGGACCGCCGACCGTCCTGTCGGGTCCGCCATTCCCCTGCCCTCGCGCGGCTGGCTCAGCTGATCAGCATCAACGCCGCCGCCGAGCCCGAGGGGGCAGGATGGCGCCATTGCCGTGGCGCCTTTGCCTCCAGCCCGATTCCTGCACTGCCCTGCGTGTCCCCGCAGGCCGGGGGCACCGGCCGCCCTGCAGCGCGGTCGGCAGCGGAGCTGGCTGGAGGGCGTCTTGGCGGCAGTCGCCAACCTTGTGGTGGCCGCACCGCTGCTGATCGCCCTCGGGATACTGGCGCTTGTTCCGCCCGCCCTGGCTGCGCCCGGACTCTGTGTGGGTCCGGTCTGCGGTGACGACTTCAGCCGCAGCGCTCAATACCACTGGCAGCTACGGCTGCGGGTCAACGACCAGCAGGGTCACCGGGAGCGATTGGTGGTCGATTGCCGCAGCGGTGAGATCAGCCCCCGCCAGGGCCTGGTCGAACGCGGCTACGCCGGCGCCGTGGCCCGCCGGGCCTGCCGCCTGGCCGGCGAGCAGCCGGGTTGAGCGCCCCTGTTCAGGCCTCGGCCGCTGGCAAGGGGCGGGGCCGCCGGAACAGCTCCTCCTCGCGGGCATGCTTGCGCTTGGCGGCGATGGGAATCTCAAGCAGAAAGACGTAGAGGTAGTAGAAAGCCTTGCGGATCGTCTCCAGTAGGATGAAGGGCATGGAATGGCCCTGGCCCTTGAAATTGATGCCGTATTCCACCACGGCCACATGCTTGAGGGAGTGGCTGAACACGTAGTTGTAATAGCCGAGCAGCGAACTTTTCTTGGCGTTGAGATAGTGGTAGTTGAGATAAGACGACAACGGAACCTGCTTGCGGTAGCTGGCCTCCCGCACGTAGTGGCGAGCCAGAGCCCGCGGCGCGATCACCCGGCGATAACCGTGGTCGATGATGCGGCCGATCAGATCGGTTTCATCGGCGTAATGGGAGTACTTAAGACCGGTATCGAATTCGAACTGCCTGAAGATGCTGGCTCGGAACGACATGTTGCATCCCCAGGCATGGCGGTCGTTGATGTAGATCTCCTCGCTGTCTCCGCGGAAGCTCACGCCTCCCACCACCGCCACCTCCGGGTCGCCGTAGGGCTGCACCAGTTCGCGCAGCCAGTCGGGTGCCACGGCGACATCGTCATCGATGAAGCAGATCACAGCTCCGCGACAGTGGCTGATGCCCACATTGCGGGCATGGCAGAGGCCCCGGGAGCGGGGATTGCGGATCACCCGCAGCTGGAGGGCACCGGGGTCGTAGCCACGCAGAAAGGCTTCGGTGCCATCGCTGGAGGCGTCGTCCACCACCACCACTTCAAAGCTGGGGTAGTCGAGCCGGTGGAGCGAGGGCAGGGCGTGGGTCTCGAGCGCGTCCTGCCGGTTCTTGGTGCAGATCACGATGGACACGAAAGGCAGCGTCACGTCGAGCAGGCGGCGGGTGGCATCCGGAGCGGCGGAACGAACGGCGTGACGCGCCAGACCCTCTGCGCTGCGGATCGTAGGGCTGATGCCGCCACGACCCACCGCCTGCCCTGGCCGGGTTCGATGATGGCCGTCAGCCGGTACCGATGGCGGGTGAGGAAAGGGGTGCGATGACCACCGGCATCCTGGTGCTGCAGGATCAGCTGTCGCTGACCCAGGCGGCCCTGGCCACGTTGGAGCAGCAGCTGGGGCCCGCCGCCGCCCGGAGGCAGTGCCGGGTGCTGCTGATCGAGAGCAGTGGGGGGCTGCGCCGCAGGCCCCTGCACCGCCAGCGGCTGGTGCTGATCTGGAGTGCCCAGCGCCACGTTGCCGAAGCCCTGCGCGAGGCCGGCTGGCGGGTGGACCACCGCGAGGGGGAGAACTTCGGCGCCGTGCTGCGGGCCTGGTGCGCCGAGCACGGGATCGCGGCGCTCCACGCCATGGAACCGGCCGATCGGCCCGTGCGGGCGGCCGTGGACGGCATCGTGGCCCGCTGGAACGGCGGCGCCGGCGCCCCGACCCTGGTCTGGCATCGCTCCAATGCCTTCCTCTGGAGCCGCGAGGAGTTCGCCGACTGGGCCCAGGGACGGCGCCAGTTGCGCATGGAGCTCTTCTACCGGGAGGGGCGCCGCCGCTTCGACGTGCTGATGGCGGGAGACGGCCCCAACGCCACCCCCCTGGGCGGCCAGTGGAATTTCGACCACGACAACCGACGCCCCCCCACCAAGGGGCTGGCCGGGCCAGCGCCGCTTTGGTTTGCGCCGGACGCCATCACCCAGGCGGTGATCACCAAGGTGCGCCAGTTGGAGCTCGACCGTGCCGCGGCGGGGCTGGCCCCCCTGCCGGGGAGCCTGGAGCCCTTCGGCTGGGCGGTCACACGCCCGCAGGCCCTGCAGGTGCTGGAGCACTTCATGGCCACCCGGTTGGCGGGCTTCGGGCCGTACCAGGACGCCATGGTGAGCGGCCAGCCCACCCTCTGGCATTCGCTGATCTCCCCCTACCTCAACCTCGGCTTGCTGCATCCCCTGGAGGTGATCCGGCGGCTCGAGCAGGCCGGCCGCGACGCGGTGCCCCTCGCCAGCCTGGAGGGGGTGATCCGCCAGATCCTTGGCTGGCGCGAGTACACCCATGGCTTGTACCACTGGCTCGGCCCGGACTATCCCGGCCTCAACCACTTCGGCGCCAGCGGGCCGTTGCCGGCCTGGCTGGAGCAGCTGGGCAGCAGCGGCATGGCCTGCATGGACACCGTGCTGGCCGAGCTGCAAGCCAGCGGCTATGTCCACCACATCCAGCGGCTGATGGTTCTGGCCAACTACGGCCTGATCGCGGGCCTTGATCCCCAGGCCCTCACCGCCTGGTTCCACCGCCAGTTCATCGATGGCCACGACTGGGTGATGCAGACCAACGTGATCGGCATGGGGCTGTTTGCCGACGGCGGCCGGCTGGCCAGCAAGCCCTATGCGGCGAGCGGCAACTACATCAACCGCATGAGCACCTACTGCAAGGGCTGCCGCTACAGCGTCAAACAGCGCAGCGGGCCCGGGGCCTGTCCGTTCAACAGCCTTTATTGGGATTTCCTGACCCGCCATGCCGCCCTGCTCCGCGCCAACCCGCGCATGGCCCTGGTGATGAAGCAGCTGGAGCGCCTGCCCGCCGAGGAACTCGCGGCGATCCGGGCCACCGCGGCGCAGCACCGGGCCGCCCAGCCGTCGCTGGTCTCGCCGGCCTCGTCCGATGCGACCTCCTAGCGTGGGAATCCCACCGTCTGGCCGATGACCCTGGCCTTCAGCTGGCCCCCGGAGGCCTACCTCTGGTTCAAGACCCTCCACATTGTGGGTGTGGTGGTGTGGTTCGCCGGGCTCTTCTACTTGGTGCGGCTGTTCATCTACCACCGCGAGGCGGCCGAACTGGAGCCCCCGCTCCGGGCCGCCTTCGAGGCCCAGTACGCGCTGATGGAGCGGCGTCTGGCCAACATCATCACCACCCCGGGGATGGTGGTGGCGGTGGTGATGGCGGTGGGGCTGCTGAGCGTGAATCCCGCCTGGCTGCACCAGGGCTGGATGCACGCCAAGCTCGCCTTCGTGGCCGCCCTGCTCGCTTACCACGCCTTCTGCTACCGGCTGATGGGCCAGCTGGAGCGCGGTACCTGCAGCTGGAGCGGCCGCCAGCTGCGGGCCCTGAACGAGCTACCCACTCTGCTCCTGGTGGTGGTGGTGATGCTGGTGGTGTTCAAGAACCAGTTCCCGACCGGTGCCGCCACCTGGTTCCTGGTGGCCCTGGTGGTGGCGATGGCGGCCTCGATCCAGTTTTACGCCCGCTGGCGCCGTCTGCGCGCCGAGGCGGCGGCTACGCAAGAGGGGGGCGGTGCTCCGGTCTGAGGCCCACCACCATCCGCTCGCTGCGGTGCTGCGCCAGGTGGGTCCGGAGAGCTGTCCGACCCGCTTCAACTTTCACTGCCACACCCTCTGCAGCGACGGCAGCCTGGCCCCGGAGGCGCTGGCGGCCCAGGCCGTGGCGATCGGCCTGGAGCACCTGGCCGTGACCGACCACCATGCCCTGGCCGCCCACGACCGGATCGCGGCGGTGTTCGCGCGGGAACGGGAGGCCGGCCGGCCGGCCCCCACCCTCTGGCGCGGGGTGGAGATCAGCTGCCTGCTGGAGGGCTGTCTGGTGCATGTGCTGGGTCTGGGCTTCGGGCCCGATCCCGATCCCCTGGTCCCCTACCTGCAGGGGGAGTCCGTGGTGGGGCCCGGCCTGCGGGCGGAGGCGGTGGTCGCGGCGGTGCGGGCCGCCGGGGGGCTGGCCCTGCTCGCCCATCCGGCCCGCTACCGCCTGCCCCACCAACGCCTGATCGCCGCGGCGGCCGAGGTCGGTCTCGATGGTGGCGAAGCCTGGTACGACTACACGATGGCGCCACGCTGGACCCCCACGCCGCTGGTGTGCGAGGCGATCGCCGCCGATCTGAGCGAACGTGGCCTTTTGCAGAGTTGTGGCTCCGACACCCACGGTCTGGCCCTTGGTGGCCGCTAGGGTTTGCTCACAGATTTCTTGCCACCGATGGGTCTGTTCGATCGCCTCCTGGGTTCCCGTTCCTCCGGGGTGAAGGTCTCCGGGTCGTCCGAGGCACCCAAGCCGAAGAAGCAGGAGGAGGCCTTCTTCCTCGATGCCGATGCCTCCACCAGCCTCGGCAACGTGGACTTCATGCGCCGCTCCAACACCATCCGCCGCACCTTCCCCGGCAGCGCCGACAGCCCCGGCCAGAAGGAAATGGTGCAGGAGGTGGCCTCCATGGAGGCTCGCCTCGAGACCATGACCCCCGGCCTGGCCGGCACCAGCACCGAGACCGAGGTGGAGGTGAATCTCACCGGCGGCGTGCCCAAGCCGGTCAAGAAGACCTTCGCCCAGACCATGTCCTCCGCCGAGCTCAGCCAGCGGCTCAAGGGCTCGGCCGTGGTCGGTACGAATGTGCCTGGTAGCCCTGCCGCCGCCGCCCGGCGCGCCGAGGAGACGGCCAGCGAGGAGCAGGCCGGCAGTTCGGCCCCGGCGGGCCGCCCCGGCGCGATTGATGCGTTCAAGGCGATGGCCAAGGACCTCAACGCCTGATCGCCGCCGGGCCGAGGGCTCAGCGGCCCTCCACCTGGGCTTCGCTCTCCAGCACCAGCGTTTTGAGCTCCTCGAGCTGGGTGGCTGAGGCTCCCTCCCACAGGCCCCGGTGGTGGGCCTCGAGCAGCCGCTCGGCCATGTCCCGCAGGGCCCAGGGATTGCTCCTGGCCAGGAAGGCCCGCACGGTGGGATCCTCGAGCCAGCGTTGCTGGATGGCGCCGTAGCTCCAGTCCGGCACCCGGCCGGTGCTGGCGTCATAGGCGAACAGGTAATCGAGGCTGGCAGCCATCTCGAAGCCCCCTTTGTACCCATGGCCGGCCATCGCCTCGATCCAGCGGGGGTTGAGCAGGCGGGAGCGGATCACTTTGTCGAACTCCTTCTCGACCTTGTGCAGGCGCGGCCGGGCGCTGCGGGCGTGGTCGCCGAACCAGAGTGCCGGGGCCGAGCCGCGGACCCGCTCCACCGCGGCGCTCAGGCCCCCCTGGAACTGGTAGTAGTCGTCGGAGTCGAGCAGGTCGTGCTCGCGGTTGTCCTGGTTGTGCAGCACCACCTCCACGGCCCGCAGCCGCCGCTCCAGGCCCCGGCGATCGGGCCGGGCCTCGATGCCGGCGAAGGCGGCCTCGGCCGGGGTGGCGGCGTTCGGGGCGTCCGCCGTGTCCACGGTGCCGTAGCTCCAGGCGCTCCAGGCCAGGAAGGCCTCGGCCAGATCGGCGCGCTGCTCCCAGTGGCCGGAATCGATCAGGGCCTGCAGGCCCGCCCCGTAGGCCCCCGGCGCCGAGCCATAGACCCGGCTGCAGCCCCCTTCCTGCCGCGCCGCCGCCGCCAGGGGGTTGTCCGTCTCGGCCTCGTCGAGACGGGCCACAAGGCTGCAGGCCCGGTTGAACCAGCCCACCAGCTGGGGGAAGGCATCGCGGAACAGGCCCGAGATCCGCAGGGTCACATCCACCCGAGGCCGGCCCAGGGTGGCCAGGGGGATCACCTCCAGGTCCACCAGACGGCGGGTGGGGCCATCCCACACCGGCCGAACCCCCAGCAGCGCCAGGGCCTGGGCGATGTCCTCGCCGCCGTTGCGCATCGTGGCCGTGCCCCACACCGAGAGGGCGAGGTGGCGGAGATCGTCCCCCTCGGCCTGCAGGTGCTCCTCCAGCAGCAGCGCCGCACTGCGGCGGCCCAGATCCCAGGCCGCCTCGGTGGGCAGGCCGCGCAGATCGACGCTGTAGAAGTTGCGGCCCGTGGGCAGCAGATCGGGGCGGCCGCGGGTGGGGGCGCCACTGGGGCCGGCGGCGATCCGTTCGCCGTTCAGGCCGGCGAGGAAGGCCCGCCGTTCGGCTTCTCCGCAGGCCAGCAGAGCCGGCAGCAATCGGCCGTTGATGCGATCCAGCGCTTCCCGGGTGGCGGGACCGAGGTTCTCTGTGTCGGGCTCGGCCCTCGCCAGCAGGGGTTCCAGCAGGGGCTCCAGCAGGGCAAGGGCCCGCTCCTCCAACAGGGCGATGCCATCACCCGCCCGGCGCAGCGCTGCCGCTCTGGTGGCGTCGCGGCCCGGATCCAGGCCGGTCAGGAGCCGCCGGTCCGCCGGGGCGAGGGGATCCTCTTCCCGGTCGGCCCAGGGATCGAGAGCCAGCCCAAGGTCATGCGCCAGGGCCTGGACCAGGCCGGGCTTGCCCTCCTGGGGCGCGCGGGCGAGGCAGAGAAGCAATTCAGCCAGCCGCGGCGGCGGTGGCAGGGTGCCGAAGGTGTGAAGCCCAAGGCGGATCTGGGCCTCCTTGAGTTCGCACAGGTAGCCGTCGGCTGCCTCGAGGCGGGCATCGGCCCGGTCCTCCGTCGTTAAATCATCAGCCGGTAACGCGAGGTCCGCGAGCAGGCGGTCGATCCGCACCCGCAGCTCACCGGCCCGTTCGCCCCCCAGCTGGCGGGCCTCCCAGTACTCATCGAGCAGGGCCTCAAGCCCCGCCAGATCGCCATGCAGTCCCGCCCGGCCGAGCGGCGGGGTGAGGTGATCGAGGATCACCGCCTGGGCGCGGCGCTTGGCCTGGCTGCCCTCGCCAGGATCGTTGACGATGAAGGGGTAGAGGTGGGGCAGGGGCCCGAGGGCCCATTCCGGAAAGCAGTCCTGCGAGAGGCCCACCGCCTTGCCGGGCAGCCACTCCAGGTTGCCGTGCTTGCCCACGTGCACCACGGCATGGGCCGCGAAGCTCTGCCGCAGCCAGAGGTACTGGGCCAGGTAGGCGTGGGTGGGGGGCAGGTCCGGGGCGTGGTAGGTCCGGGCCGGATCCCGGTCATAGCCCCGCTCGGGCTGGATCAGCACCACCACATGGCCGAACCGCAGGCCCCGTACTGGGAAGCCGGCGCCGAGGGCGGTGGGCTCGAGGCCCGCATCGAGGCCCGGTTCCCCCCACACGGCCTCCAGGCGGCGTCGCCCCTCCGCCGGCAGGGTCGCGTACCAGGCGAGGTAGTCCGTCAGGGGCAGGTGATCCAGCGCCGGGCGGTGACCGCTCTCGGGGTCGTTGCTGCGGCCCCGCAGCAGTGCTCCAATCAACGCCTCACCATCGGCGGGGAGCCCGCTGGGTGCCTCGCCGGCCTCCAGCCGGTAGCCCGCCTGCTCCAGCCAGCCCAGCATCAGGGCGGCGCTGGCCGGGGTGTCGAGGCCCACGCCATTGGCCAGGCGCGCATTGCGGGTGGGGTAGTTGGCCAGCACCAGGGCCACGCGGCGATCGGCGGCGGCGGTCTGGCGCAGCCGGATCCAGGCCGCGGTGAGTTGGGCGACCCAGGCCAGCCGGTCCGGCTCCCCCACCGAGCGCAGCAGGGCCGTCTCCAGGGCGCCACTGCTGCCGAGCTGTTCCTTGAACGCCCCCACCCGGGTGGTGATGCGGCCGTCCAGCTCCGGCAGGGCCACCTGGAGGCTGAGGTCGAGGGGGCCCAGGCCGATGCTGCTCTCCTCCCAGAGACGGCGGGAGCGGCCGCTGCAGAGGATCTGCAGCACCGGTACGCCCAGCCGTTCCCACAGGGGCGCCCCCAGGCCCGCCTCTTCGAAGCGCACCGAGGCAAAGCCGGTGCCGCAGAGCACGGCCCCCACCCCCTCACGGCCCAGCAGGTCGGCCACACCCTGCTGCACGGCGGGGTCCCGCAGGCTGCTCACCCAGAGGGCCCGGGGCGCCAGGCCCTCCTGCCGCAGGGCCGTGAGGATCGCCGCCATCGGATCGAGATCGCCGGCCTGGAGTTGGGCCCGGTAGAGGATCACCCCCACCCGCGCCCCGGGCTCGCGGCGCCAGTCGTGGGGAAGGGGATCGGGCGCCGCCACGGGAACTGGCGGGGCGGGGCTGAGGCCCCGCTGCAGGGCATCCCAGCAGCGGAGCACTGCCCTCAGGTTGGTGGGGCCTCCTTCCCGCAGAGCGCCGGCCAGGCCCCGCGCCAGGGCTGGATCTCCGCCCCCCAGAGCGGCCAAGGCCTCCTCCTCATCGGCGGTGCCCCCGAGCAGCAGCAGGGTGCGGTCCGCGCCGCGGTCACGCCACTGCAGCAGGCGCTCAAGCCCGTAGCTCCAGTGGCCCCGCCCCCCCAGCAGCCGCACCACCACCAGCCGGGCCTGGGCCAGGGTGAACGTCAGGTAGTGGTCGATCACGGCGGGATGGCCCAGGGCCGCCAGGTTCAGGGCCCGCAGCGCACAGCCCAGCAGGGCCGGTTCCGCCTCCAACAGGGTGGAGAGGGCCTGCAGGTCCGTGTCGGCGCTGCTGAGGAACACCACGGGGGCAGAAGCCTGCTCCACGAAGGGCAGGGGGGCGTCGTCGTCGCGGGGGGCGCCCGGAACGGTGGCGAGGCGGTGCATGGACTCCATCCTGCTGTCCGCAGTGAGAAGATCGCTGCGTCAGCACCGCCCGCCATGCATCAATTCCTCCCCTATGCCTGGTTCGGCGGAACCTGTGTTCCCTTCGCGGAGGCCACCCTGTCGGTGGCCACCCACGCCCTCCACTACGGCACCGGCGCCTTCGGGGGCATGCGGGGCCTGCCCAATCCGGAGGATCCGGGCGAGGTGCTGTTGTTTCGTGCCGACCGCCATGCCCGCCGGCTCACCCAGAGCGCTCGCCTGCTGCTCACCGAGCTCAGCGAGACCACGGTGCACGGCGCGATCGACGCCTTCCTGAAGGCCAACAAGCCGCGCAAACCGTTCTATCTGCGTCCCTTCGTCTACACCTGTGGACTCGGTATCTCACCGCGGCTGCACGATGTGGAGACGGACTTTCTGATCTATGGCATCGAGATGGGCGACTATCTCTCGCCTGAAGGGGTCACCTGCCGTTTCAGCAGCTGGACGCGCCAGGAGGACCGCTCCCTGCCCCTGCGGGGCAAGATCAGCGGCGCCTACATCACCAGTTCCCTCGCCAAGACCGAAGCGGTGAAGAGTGGCTTCGACGAGGCCCTGCTGCTCAACAGCCGCGGCAAGGTGAGCGAGGCCAGCGGCATGAATCTGTTCATCGTGCGCGATGGCGTGTTGATCACCCCCTCGGTGGATCAGGACATCCTCGAGGGCATCACCCGCGCCAGCATTCTCGAGCTGGCTCGCTCCATGGACATTCCCGTCCTGGAGCGTCCGGTCGACAAGACCGAGCTGTTCATCGCGGATGAGGCGTTCCTCAGCGGCACCGCCGCCCGGGTCACGCCGATCCGGCGGCTGGAATCCACCGACCTCCCCAGCGCCCGGCCGGTGATGGACCGGTTGCGCGACAAGCTCACGGCGATCACGGAAGGCCGAGATTCCGCCTATGAACACTGGGTCACCCGCATCCGCATCGACGCCTGATGACCGCCGCCACCGCCACCCGCCGGATCGGTTTCCTGGATCGCCTCCACGCTCCTTCCAGGCCGGTGCTGGTGTTCGACGGTGCCACCGGCACCTCGCTGCAGCAGATGAACCTGGGCGCTGAGGATTTCGGTGGCGCGGCCCTGGAGGGATGCAACGAAAACCTGGTGGTCACCCGGCCCGATGCGGTGCAGGCGGTGCACCGCCAATTCCTGGAGGTGGGGGCCGATGTGATCGAGACCGACACCTTCGGCGCCGCCTCGATCGTGCTGGCCGAATACGGCCTTGAGGACCAGGCCTTCGCCCTGAACAAGCGGGCCGCTGAACTGGCCCGGGCGATCGCCGATCAGTACAGCACCCCGGACAAGCCTCGCTTCGTGGCCGGCTCGATCGGGCCGACCACCAAGCTGCCCACCCTCGGCCACATCGATTTCGACACGATGAAGGCCTCGTTCCGCGAGCAGGCGGAGGGTCTGCTGGCCGGTGACGTGGACCTGTTCATCGTCGAGACCTGTCAGGACGTGCTGCAGATCAAGGCGGCTCTGCAGGGCATCGAGGAGGCTTTCAACGCGGCGGGCGAGCGCCGGCCCCTGATGGTGTCGGTCACGATGGAAACCACCGGCACGATGCTGGTGGGCTCCGACATCGCCGCGGTGGTGGCGATTCTCGAGCCCTTCCCAATCGATGTGCTCGGCCTCAACTGCGCCACCGGGCCGGAGCAGATGAAGGAGCACGTGCGCTACCTCAGCGAGCACTGCCCCTTCGTGGTGAGCTGCATCCCCAACGCCGGCCTGCCGGAGAACATCGGCGGGGTGGCCCATTACCGCCTTACCCCCACCGAGATGAAGATGCAGCTGATGCATTTCGTCGAGGATCTGGGGGTGCAGGTGATCGGTGGCTGCTGCGGCACCACCCCGGCCCACATCGGCGCCCTGGCCGAACTGGCGGCTGAGCTCCACGCGGCCCCCCGGCCCGTGCGGCGCAGCGCCGGAGCCCCGGGGCAGGCCGCCAACGGCCATGCCGCCCCCCCCGATGCCGCCGCCGTGCGCCCGGCCCTGGGCTACGAACCCGCCGCCGCTTCGTTGTATGGCGTGACCCCCTATCTGCAGGACAACTCCTTCCTGATCGTCGGTGAACGGCTCAACGCCAGCGGCAGCAAGAAGGTGCGCGAACTGCTGGCCGAGGAGGACTGGGATGGCCTGGTGGCGGTGGGCCGCAGCCAGGTGAAGGAGAACGCCCATGTTCTCGATGTGAACGTGGATTATGTGGGGCGCGACGGCGAGCGCGACATGCGCGAACTGGTGAGCCGGTTGGTCACGAATGTGAACCTGCCGCTGATGCTCGATTCCACCGAGTGGCAGAAGATGGAGGCCGGCCTGAAGGTGGCCGGCGGCAAGTGCATCCTCAACTCCACCAACTACGAGGACGGCGACGAGCGCTTTTTCAAGGTGCTCGAACTCGCCCGCGATTACGGCGCCGGTGTGGTGGTGGGCACCATCGATGAGGAGGGCATGGCCCGCACGGCGGAGCGCAAATTTGCCATTGCCCAGCGGGCTTACCGCGATGCCCTTGAATTCGGCATTCCGGCCCACGAAATCTTCTACGACCCCCTGGCCCTGCCGATCTCCACTGGTATCGAGGAGGACCGCCGCAACGCCGCCGCCACCGTGGAAGCGATCCGCCGGATCCGCAGCGAACTTCCCGGTGTGCATGTGGTGCTGGGGGTAAGCAATGTGAGCTTCGGCCTCTCGCCGGCGGCGCGGATTGTGTTGAATTCGGTGTTCCTGCACGATTGCTGCGAGGCGGGCATGGATGCGGCGATCGTGAGCCCCGCTAAGATCCTGCCGCTGGTGAAGATCAGCGATGAGCATCAGCAGGTCTGCCGCGATCTCATCCACGACCGGCGCCGCTTCGAGAACGGCATTTGCAGCTACGACCCGCTCACGGTCCTCACCACCCTGTTTGCTGGGGTGTCCGCCAAGGATGCCCGCGCCTCAGGCCCCTCCCTGGCGGACCTGCCGGTCGAGGAGCGGCTCAAGCAGCACATCATCGATGGTGAGCGCATCGGTCTGGAGGCCTCGCTTGCCGAGGCCCTCACCACCTATCCGCCGCTACAGATCATCAACACCTTCCTGCTCGACGGCATGAAGGTGGTGGGTGATTTGTTCGGCTCCGGCCAGATGCAGCTGCCGTTCGTGCTGCAGAGCGCCGAAACGATGAAATCCGCCGTGGCTTTTCTCGAGCCCCACATGGAGAAACAGGAAGATCCCGAGGGCAACCAGAAGAGCAACAGCAAAGGCAAATTTCTGATCGCCACAGTGAAGGGCGACGTGCACGATATCGGCAAGAATCTCGTTGATATTATCCTCACCAACAATGGCTATGAGGTGATCAATCTCGGCATCAAGCAGAGCGTCGAGGCGATCGTTGAGGCCCAGCAGCAGCACCAGGCCGATTGCATCGCCATGAGCGGCCTGCTGGTGAAGTCCACCGCCTTCATGAAGGACAACCTCCTCACCTTCAACGACGCGGGCATCAACGTGCCCGTGATCCTCGGCGGCGCTGCCCTCACGCCCCGCTTTGTCCATGGCGACTGCCGGGCCGCCTACCGCGGCCAGGTGATCTACGGGCGCGATGCCTTCGCCGATCTGCGCTTCATGGATGCCCTGATGGAAGCCAAGACCGCCGGCCGCTGGGACGACGGCCAGGGCTTCCTCGACGGCACGCCGGAGGGTCTCGGGCCGAGCCTCGGCAGCAGTGAGGGGGTGGAGGCCGGGGCGGAGGCTCCGCAACCCCCGTCCAAGGCCCATTCAGCTTCCCCTGCAGAGGCCGCTCCGCCGGCCAGCGATCACCGCTCGGAGTCCGTGCCGGAGGAGGAGGCGATCCGACCTCCCTTCTGGGGCTCGCGGCTGCTCGATGAGGGCCAGATCGATCTGCAGGAGGTGTTCGCCTACCTCGACCGCAACGCCCTCTTCGCCGGCCAGTGGCAGCTGCGCAAGGCCCAGGAGCAGAGCCGCGAGGCCTACGACGCCATGCTGGCCGAGAAGGCTGAGCCCGTACTGGCCGCGTGGATGGAGCGTTGCCTGGCGGAAGGGCTGCTCACCCCGCGGGTGGCCTACGGCTATTTCCCATGCGGCCGCCGGGGCAATGCCGTGGTGGTGTTCGATCCGGCCGGCCTGGCGGATGGCGCCAGCCCCGGCGGGGCGGATCAGGTGCTCGGCCACTTCGACCTCCCCCGCCAGCGGGGCGGCAACCGCTATTGCATCGCCGACTTCTACCGCGATCTGGAACTCGGTCCGGAGGGGAGCCCCCACGGCGCCGATGTGCTGCCGATGCAGGCGGTCACGATGGGGGAGAAGGCCACCGCCTTCGCCCGTGAGCTGTTCGCCGCCGACCGCTACAGCGACTACCTCTACTTCCACGGCCTCGGCGTGCAGATGGCCGAGGCGCTGGCCGAATGGACCCACGCCCGCATCCGCCGCGAACTGGGCTTTCCCGATCCCGCCGCCATGCCCCTGCGGGAGGTGCTGGCCCAGCGCTACCGCGGCAGCCGTTATTCCTTCGGCTATCCCGCCTGTCCCAACGTGGCCGATTCCCGCCAGCAGCTCGCCTGGCTGGAGGCCGAGCGGATCGGGCTGCAGATGGATGAGAGCGATCAGCTCGAGCCGGAGCAGAGCACCACGGCCCTGGTGGCTCTGCACAGCAAGGCGCGCTACTTCAGCGCCTGAGGGCGCGGCGCCGCCGCCATGGCAGGCTCACGCCCGTCCCCCATCCACCCCTGCCATGGCCATTGCCGGTCCCGGTGGCGTCGATGACGCCATCGCCGCGGGTCTCGACCTCGACGGCACCCCCATTCCTGCCCCGATGCTCGCCCTCTACAACGAGGTGATGGAGCTCGAAAGCCGCCGTGCTCGCAGCGGCGTCAAGAAGTCGATGCGCAACCGCATCGTCAAGACCGGCTCCAAGCACCTGGACCAGGCCAGCCTCGATGCCCGGCTGAAGGAGGCGGGCTGGGAGGGTCTCAAGGACAAGGAGGTGGCCTTCTTCTACGGCTGAGCGCTCAGGCGCAGAGCTGCTCGAGGGTGTCGATCACCTCCTGCTGGAAGGCTTCGAGGTCGTCGGAGTCGCTGAGATCCATGCCCTCGCCGGCGGCGTTCTGGGCAAGTTCCTGGAAATGGAAGGCGCCCTCACCATGGGCGAGGAACTCCATGGCGGAGGGTTCACCGCTTTCCTTGTAGGCGTCGCAGAGGGCCAGGAAGGCCGCATCCTCGGTGAAATCCCAGCTCATGTAAGGGGGCGCGCGCGGACGGGGGTGGAGGTTGGATCACTGACCTTTAACGCCTCCCCCCCGGAACCCGTCAACCATCCGTCAGCTTTTTGTGCCGAACACTTTCAGAATCGCCCCCATCCGCTTCGCCTGCCGGCATGACCGATCACCCGCCTGACAGCAGCCCGGACCCCGCAAGGCCCGCCTCCCGCAACGTGCTCGGCGAGCCCCTGGTGGTGTGCGGCTGCACCCCGCTCACCGGCTGGTTCCGGGATGGCCACTGCCACACCGATCCGGCCGACCTGGGCCGCCACACCGTCTGCTGCGTGGTGAACGAGGCCTTCCTCAGCTACACGCGAGCCCAGGGCAACGATCTCTCCACCCCGGCGCCGGCCTGGGGGTTTCCGGGCCTGCGGCCCGGCGATGGCTGGTGCGTCTGCGCCCGTCGCTGGCTGGAGGCCTACGAGGACGGCATGGCACCGCCGGTGCGCCTGGAGGCCTGCGAAATCAGCACCCTGGAGGTGATCCCCCTCGAGGTGCTGCGCCGCAACGCCGTGGCCTGAGCCGTAACGCTGTGGCCTGAGCCGTAACGCAGGGCCGGCGGCCGGGAGCCCCCAAGGCCCCAGGGGCCTGACGGATGGCGCATGATGGCTGCGCCACCGGAGCAAGGGCCGCCTGCCCCCGCAGCGGCGATCGGAGGGAGCATGGCTCTGCGCATCAGCCTGATCGGCAGGGGCGCCTGGGGGAGCACGCTGACGCGGCTCTGGAGCGCCCAGGGGCACGTGCTGCGCACCTGGTCCCGGCGTGACGGCGGCAGCCCCCTGGGGCTGCTGGACGGCAGCGATCTGGTGGTGGTGGCGGTGTCGATGGCGGCGGTGGAACCGCTGGCCCGCAGCCTGGCGCTCGCCTGGCCAGCGCAGCTGCCGCTGCTGAGCTGCAGCAAGGGGATCGATCTGGCCGGTCTCTGCACCGCCAGCCAGCTGTGGCGCCGGGAGCTGGCCGAGGCGCCCCTGGCAGTGCTGAGCGGCCCCAACCTGGCCGATGAACTCGATCGGGGGCTGCCGGCCGCCAGCGTGGTGGCCTCGGCCAGCACCCCCCTGGCGGGCTGGCTGCAGGAGGAACTGCGCACCCCCAACCTGCGCCTCTACACGAACGCTGATCCGATCGGCACCGAGGCGGCCGGCGCCCTCAAAAATGTGATGGCCGTGGCAGCCGGCATCAGCGATGGCCTCGGCCTCGGGGCCAACGCCCGCGCCTCCCTGCTCTGCCGCGGGCTGGCGGAGATCGGGGTGGTGCTCGAGGCCCTCGGCGGCCAGAGCGCCACCCTCTACGGGCTGGCGGGCCTGGGGGACCTGCTGGCCACGGCCACCAGCAGCCTGAGTCGCAACCAGCGCTTCGGCACCCTGCTGGCCGCGGGGCTGGATGAAGCCTCCGCCCTGGAGCGGATCGGCGCCACGGTGGAGGGCCCCCGCACCGCCCGCGCCACCCTGGCCCTGGCTGAAAGGAAGGGCCTGCGGCTGCCGATCTGCGAGCAGGTGGTGCGCCTGATCGACGGCGAGGTCGATGCCCGGGGGGCGGTGCGGGCCCTGATGGAGCGCGACCTGCGTCCGGAGTTGGCCCATGGCAGCTGAGGCGTCAGGCCTGCGGGCCTTGCTGGTGGAGGCCTTCACCGCCATCCCCTGCGCCGGCAACGGCGCGGCCGTGGTGCTGCTGGAAGCCCCGATGGAGGAGGCCTGGCTGCAGGGGGTGGCCGCCAGCCTGCGGCAGTCGGAAACGGCCTTCCTGCTGCAGGGACCGCGGGGCTGGCTGCTGCGCTGGTTCACCCCCAGCTGCGAAGTGCCCCTCTGCGGTCACGCCACCCTGGCGGCCCTGCTGGCGCTGGGCCACTGGGGCCTGCTGGCGCCGGGCCAGGCCACGGCGCTGCTCAGCCGCAGCGGGCCTCTGGCGGTGGAGCTGGTGGCTGGTGCACCGGGCTGGGGCCGGCTGGAGCTGCCCTCGGGCAGCCTGGTGGCGGCCCCATCCCCCCCCCAGCTGGGCGGCGATGGGGGTCCCTGGGCCCTGGGCCCCCTCCAGGGCTTCTGGACCTCCGCACTGGGCTACAGCGTGGCCCTGCTGCCCCCGGAGGCGCCCCTGGCAGGCCTGGAGCTGCCGGCCGCCGCGCTGGAGGGGAGCCTGCGCCGCGGACTGGTGCTGATGCAGGCCCTCGGGGGCGCCTCCGCAGCCGCGCTGCCGCGTCTGGGCCGCGAACAGGCCGACTATCAGCTGCGCTTCTTCGCGCCCGGCCTGGGGATTCCGGAGGACCCGGTGACCGGATCGGCCCATGCCCTGGTGGCCCCGTGGTGGATGAAGCGGTTGGGGCGGGAGCGGGTGGTGGGCTGGCAATGCTCCGACCGTCCTGGGGGGATGGTCTGCGAGGCTGCGTCTTCGGGCATGATCCGCCTGACCGGATCGGGACATCTGCTGTGGGATGGAACCTTGCGGACAGCCTCCCCAGGCTGGGACGGCAGCTCAGAAGCCGCGCCGGAGCAGGCCTTGGCCGCCGCCTGGAACGCCTGGCGCACAGCGATCCCCTGCGGGTGGTCCACGCCCTCCGGCGCCATCCCGTCCTGATCAGCGCCCCCCTGGCCGCGCTGGCGGTCGGCGCGGGGATCGGCGCCCAGGCCCTGCTGCGGCCCGGCACCCCCGCCGCCGACCGGGACCTGCTCGATGCCCTGATCGCTGCCCCGCGGCCCACCCCAGCGGCCCCGTCCGCACCGGAGCTGCCGGCGGCGGCAGCGTCCACCGGCGCAGACACCCCCCTGGATGCCCCCCAGCTGCGGGCCCAGCGGGCGGCGGCTGCCGCCACGTCGGATGGGGGCCTGCGCGAACCGGAGGCGGGTCCGAGCCTTCCCCTGGAGATCCGGGTGGCCCTGCTCAAGCTGCCCGCCCGGCCGGCCTTCGGCGCCACCGGCCCCTGGCGCCTGCTCAGTCGTGACGGTCGGGTTCTGCAGCGGGGCGGCACCGCCGAGAGCCCCGATCCGGCCGCCTTCCTCGGCAGCGAAGCCGAGGTGTGGCTGGAGTCGGATGCAGGCAGCAGCCTGCTGAGCGCCGGCCGGGCCTACGAGGGACGCTTCCGCATCCTGCGCGCCAGTGACGGCCTGCAGGTGATCAACCACCTGCCGCTCGAGAGCTACGTGAGCTCGGTGGTGGGCGGTGAGATGCCCAGTTCCTGGAACCGCGAAGCCCTGCGCGCCCAGGCGGTGGCGGCCCGCTCCTACGCGCTGGCCCACATGGCCCGGCCCGCCGACGGCCAGTGGCACCTGGGCGACACCACCCGCTGGCAGAACTACGAGGGGCTCTCCAGCGTGACCGCCTCCACCCGAGAGGCCACCGCCAGCACCAGTGGCGTGATCCTCAGCTACCAGGGCGGCATCGTCGAAAGCCTCTATGCCGCCACCCAGCAGATCGTGGAGGAGGCCCATGGCCACCTCGGCGCCAGCATGAGCCAGACCGGCGCCCAGGAGCTGGCCCAGCAGGGCCTCCGCTACAACGAGATCCTCGGCCGCTATTACCAGGGAGCCTCCCTGGCCCGCCTGCAGGCCGGTGCGGGCTGAGCACTGGCTGCGCCGGGCCGAGGCGGTGTCCGCCGAGGCCCTGGCCCAGGGAGCCCTGGTGCCCCTGCAGACCCGCGTCCATGACCTGCCAGAGCTCGAACCCTTCGTGGTGCGTGAGCTGCTCTCGCGAACCCCGCGCCACCTGCGGCCCGAGGGTCCCAAGCCCAATCCCTTCCTCCCCTGGGACCGCCCGCTGGAGGTCGACCGCTTCGGCGACCGCCACGTGCTGCTGCTCAACAAATACCCGGTGCAGCCCAATCACCTGCTGGTGATCACCCAGCAGTGGCAGCCCCAGGGGGGCTGGATCGACGCCGAGGACTGGGAGGCGGTGGCCCGGGTGGGGGAGGATGTCGGCGGGCTCTGGTTCTTCAACAGCGGCGCCATCGCCGGCGCCAGCCAGCCCCACCGGCATCTGCAGGTGCTGCCGCGCCAGACCGGCGAAAGCAGCTGCCCCCTGGCCCCCCTGCTGCGCTCCCAGCTGGCCGGTGAAGCGCCGCCCTGGCCCTGGGCCTACCGGCTCAGCCCCCGCTGGGATGCCGCTGGCGGCTCCGACCTTCCCGAGCTCTACCGCCGCCATGCCCAGACGCTCGGCCTCGGCAGCCCCGCTGCCGAGGCGATGCCCCGCCATCCCTACAACCTGCTGTTCGACGACGACTGGTTCCTCAGTGTGCGGCGGGTGCGGGAACACGGCGCGGGCTTCAGCATCAATGGCCTCGGCTTTGCCGGCTACCTGCTCTGCACCGAGCGCTCCGACCGCGACTGGCTGGAGCGCCAGGGCGGCTGGGCGCTGCTGGCCTCGGTGGCGGCGGCGGGTGAAGGGCAGGTGGATCGGTGCAGCCCGGACCGCTGACGTCCGCCCGGCGGGATCCGGCGCCGCGGCGACCAGCAAGGGCGGATTCCGTGGTTCCACGGTTGGCGAAGTGCGGGCCGGCGGTTCTCCCTGGAAAGGAAGCGGCTCCGGCGACCGAAGGGTCCCGGGGCCGGCTCCACCCACGTTTCCAACAACCCTTATGTCGACACGCACCACCCTCGCCGCCCCCGGACGGCGCCTGCGCCGCCGCACCCATCTGGAGCGCCGCAACCGCTTGGTGGAGGCTCACCGCGACCTGGTCCGCCCCCTGGCCCGCCATTACGGCCGCTGCACGGCGGAGCCCCTTGAAGATCTTCTGCAGGTGGGTCTGCTCGGCCTGATCCGGGCCGCTGAACTGTTCCAGTCCAGCCAGGGCACTCCGTTCGAGGCCTTCGCCAGGCCCCACATCCGCGGCGCGATCCTTCACCACCTGCGCGACTGCGCCCCGGCGGTGCGGCTGCCGCGGCGTCAGGCCGAACTCCAGGACCGGTTGCTGCGGCTGCAGCGGGAGCGCCAAGGGCAGGGCGGAGCATCCCTGGCGGAGCTTGGCGGGCTGCTCGGCGTCGACGGCGACCACCTGGCCCTGCTGCTGCGGCAACGCCAGCTGAACCGACCACTCCCCCTCGAACCGGAGCTGGAAGAGCAGTTGGAGGCACCTGAGGGCCCGGAACAGCCTGGGGACACGCTGGTCGGGGCCCTGGGAGTGGAGGGGGGTGCCGAACGGCTGCTGGCCCGGCTGGAGCCGCGTCAGCGGCTGGTGGTGCGGCAGGTGGTTCTCGGCGGCATGAGCTACCGCGAACTGGGCCGCCGCATGGCGGTCAGTCCGATGACGGTGCAGCGGTTGCTGCAACGGGGGCTGGAGCGGCTGCGCACCGAGTTGGCCGATCCCGCACTCAGTTCGTGCCTGTCGGGCGGTCGCGGGCGATCTGCTGCTCCAGCGTGCTGATGGCGGCATTGAGGGCCGCCAGGCGCCGCTCGGTGGCATCGCGCCAGGCGGTCAGCAGGCGGAGCTTGTGGTCCTGATGCTGGCTCCAGGCGGCGCGGGGATCGAGGGGGGTGGAACAGGCGAAGGGAAACATGCAAGCGCGAGGCAGGTGCGGAGGTTTTAGCCAGCCGAGCCGGGCGAGCGGGAGCGCTGCGGATGGGGATGGCCGCCCGTTTGGCGGTTGATCGGTCAGGATCTGTACCGGGCTGATCGGCATCAACCGGATCGGCCACCCGTCGCTGCCTTGCCGTCCTTGGTTCCGGTCCCCCATCAACCAGCTCCGCGGCGAGCCAGGTGGACCGGGCAGCGGCTCCTGGCCCTGCTGGCGGGCAGTTTTCTGCTCCAGGGCGGTTCTGCCCGGGCCACCGTGGCCCTGCTCGGCACGGAAGCGGTGCGGCCGCTGCAGGGTCAGTTCAACACCGTGCCGGTGCTGCATTCCAACCAGCCGGAGGAGGTGGAAGGACCCGGGATCCTGATCGACACCAGCCCCGGTACGGCGTTCGCCGCCGAAACCGGCGCCGAGCTGGCCAATGCCACCTACCGCTTCAACGGCCCCTTCGGTTTGCACCTGCACCACAAGTACGCCGCTCCGCCCGGAGCGCGCTTCGTGGCACCGGGCCGCCGCAGCGAGCTCACGATGGCGGCGGTGCTGATCAATCCGGGCAGACGCCCGGTGCGCATCAGTTTTGACCGGGGTGCGGTGCGCAACAGCTTTGAGGCGCCCTACCTGGGGACCAACCTGATGGGCGTCAAGCCCCTCGGACCGCGTCCCTGGAACACCGGCCCGGGCGATGCCACCGCGGTGCAGATGCTGCGGGGCCGGCTCGACCGCAACCTCAACCAGCAGATCATCCTTCCCCCCCTGGGGCGGGTGGTGCTGTTCCGCACCGCCCTGCCGGCCCTGGGGGTGGCCAATGCCCTGTTGCGCGGCCACAGCGACGGCCCGTTCGATGTGGCGGTGGTGGCGGCTCCTGCTCCTGGCGACGATGCGAGCGTTCTGGCCACCCTGGATTCGCGCCGCCTGGCGCCGGGGCGTACCTACCTGGCGATGATCGAGGCGATCAACAACCGCACCGTCTTCTCCCGGGTCGGCGGAGTGGCCCTGGGGGATGCCTACAGCGCTTCGATCAGCCACAACCTTCCGCTGCAGGGCCCCCTGCACGTTCCCCTCACCAGCACCGATCGCACCCACTTCGGCAGTGGGGATGTGCAGGTGAATCCCCTGCTTAGCCGCATGCTGGATTCCTCCCTCGACAACGTGGGCACCTACGGCGTGCGGTACGACCTCGACCTCAACCTGCGTGGCGAGGGCGCCTACGCCCTGGTGCTCAGCCATCCCACCGATCGCAGCGGCCGCACGATCACGGCCTTCCGGGGCTCGATCGAGATCCGCACCCCCCAGGGTCAGCAGGATGTGCACGTGGGCATGCGGTCCGGCGAGAGCCTCACCCTCACCACCCTCCAACTGGACGCGGACAAACCCCAGACGGTGCGCGTCAGCCTCGTCTATCCGGCCGATTCCACCCCCGGGCATCTGCTGAGTGTGGTGAGTGAACCCCAGCTCGTCGCGTTCCGGGAACGGGAGCGACAGCTGGAGCTGGCCCGGCTCCGTCCTGTGGCACCGCCCCCGATTCCACCACCGCTGAATCCCCCCCCGCCACTGCCCGTGGCCGATGGCGCTGCCCCCCGCTCCAACGGCCAGGCCGTGCGTGCGGCTCCGCTGCGCCCTGTCCGCCCCCCAGGTCCGGCTGGGGCCGCCCGCGCCAACCAGTCCCGCCGGCCTCCAAGCGGCACCCAACCGCTGCGCCCACCCCAGCAACTGGGGAGCAGCCCCAGCCGCAGTCCGCTGCGCCCTCCGGCCTCGCTGCGCAGGCAGCAGGGGGACCCGGTGGTGCCCCAGCCGCAGCGCAACAGCTGGTTGCCGCGCGGTGGTGCGGCCGGTGAAGCCGGCACCCTGGTGGATCGCTACCGTCAGGCCTTGGAAGCTCAGGAACGGATGATGCGCCGCTGGACGGCACCCTGAGCGTCTCCTGCAGTCCCCGCACTCCATCCCAGGCCACCGCCGTGCCAGCCCACCACCGACCGATCAGAAGCCGTGGCTGAGCAGGGCAAGGCCGACCGGCGGCGGATCTCCCTGGACCTCTCCGATGCTCGGGTCCGCCATCTTGATTCCCTCAAGCGGGAGTGGGGCCTGCGCAACCGCGGCGATGTCCTCGAGCGGCTGCTCGACACGCTGTTTCCTGCCCCGGATGAGGAGGATGGAGCGCTGGAGGCCGGACGATCCCTGGAGGATTCCGCCGCTGCGGCCGCTGCGGATCTCGATGAGCAGGGTGCCCTGGTGCTGGTCTCCCGGGGGGGGCTCGAGCTGATCGGTGCCAGCTTCGAGCCGTCCGAGGGATCGCGCCAAGGCCCTGGCGGCCGCTCCAGCGGGCGGGGCGGCGGTGGCATCGACCTGCCTGGATTCGTGCGCAAGCGCTCCGGCGAACTGCGGCGCAGCCTTAACAGCACCCCGGCCGATCCGGCCGCCGCTTCGCCCCTGCCGCGGCTGGCCGAGGAGAACGCCCGGCTGGCCCTTGAGACGGCCCGCAACCACTGGATCGGCCTCTACGGCAGCGAGGCCAACGAGGCGGTGCTGGAGGCCGCGATGACCTGGCTGGCCAAGGACATCTGGCCCCAGGCCGAGCCGGTGGAAGGGCGGCCCTTCACCTGGTCGGCGGCCTGCGCCCTGATGCAGGAGCTGGTGGAGGGGTGGAGCAGCGAGCCGCCGGATTTTGCGCGGGTGATCGTCACCGCCGGGGTGGTGGAGGACCCCTTCAGCGCCGGCACCCTGGTGCTGCGCATCCCCACCCTGATTCACCGTTTCGTGCAGCGGTTCCGGCGGCGCCCCAAGGGCACCTCCTTCCAGACCCTGGAGCACACCATGACGCTCCAGGGGGCCTTGAAGCTGCTGGACATCCCGGCCGAGCTGGGGCGGCGTGTGACCCTCGCCCAGATCCGTGAGGCTTACCGCGAGATGGCGCTACGGCACCATCCCGATTCCGGCGGCTCGGTGGAGGCGATGCGCCGCCTGAATGAGGCGTACCAACTGCTGAAGGAGCTGTACCGCCAACCGGAGTCTCAACCGCAGGGCCCGAGGCTGGACTGATCCCCATCGATTTATAAATGCGTCTCACTTGTACCAATCGGGACCCTGAGTTAGTCCCTTCAAGCTTCGCCAATGCATCTTTTGAGACATGAAAATCCACGTTCCGGCCGAATTGATCTTGTAAGTCTCAAATAAGTCTGTACCCCGGTCCCGTCTTGCATCTTGACTGCGACCGCTGAAGTAGGCGATGGCCTCGGTCCACCACCCAGGGACACCAAGCAGCTCAGTCCAGGCGTCTCAGATGGGAACCTGTCCTGGTCTCGAATGAAGTCTTGAACGGTGCCCTCTGGAATCCCAGAAATCGGTGATTTCAGCCGGTGACGCCGTGCTCCTGGAGGTTCTCCCCCGGTGGCTGCGAATTCTTCGTCGTTCGCGAGCCAATCGCGAGATCAAAGCCCCACGAGCGTGCCAAAACGGTGGGACAGCGTGCCAAATCAGAATCTCTGCGTCCCCATCAACCCTGAAATCGACTGCAGCGCAGTCAGTTGATCAATCCGCGTACCTGTGAGAAACACAGGTACGCAAGACGTAACTTGGGTTTCGTCGCTCGTTCCGCCCTGCCGAGGGAGCCTTCGACGCATGGGAGGCGATTCTGCTGACGCTGCGGCTTACCCGGTTCAGGCCAATCCAGCGGAGTGGACATCTTGTATCTCACGCGAGAACCGCTACAGGACTCACATCAAGTCCCAGATGAGGCTTTTAAGGCTTAGTTATTGAAGAACGACTGGTACAGCGAGAGATTCCCCTTGGACAACCAGGCCACGGCAGCGAAACTGAAGGCGCAGAGCAAGGCCAGCAGAGCAAGCTTGGCGCTTTGGACGTAAATCGGAACCAGTGAAGCGGAGTAGGGCGTTTGCGCCTGCATCACGGCCAGATTGGTGGCTTGGCGCATGATGTTCTTGGCCTGCTTCTGCAACAGGGGCAACGGCTGATCCAGCAAGGAATCAGGAAGGGCAGGTCCTCGCAAAGCCCTCAACCGGAACTGCAGATCCTTCGGGCTTGTGGCAGCGTCGATCTCGCTGGTGAGCCGCTGGTTGTTCTGCTTGATTCGGTCGATATCGGCTTTGTTGGCGGCATCCAGCGCTCGCACACCACGCCAATTCGCAAACCCGATCAGGGGAACGAGCATCAGGTAACCCAATGCAGCCAGAATGGCCAGGCGGCTGAAATATCGCCGTCGCGCATGCACGGGTTCATTCGGGGTGGCCAGGGCCCCGGCCAGATGGAGCAGCACCATTCCCACGAGGGGAAACAGCATGGTGTTGCAGAGGTTGCGGGCCGTTGTCAGCACCCAATTGGGATCCTTGATCCGCAGCGGTAAGCTGTCAAAGCCAACGAGCACGATAAAGATGAGAAAGAGCCCGATGGCAACATCAGCCAACATCTCAGCAACATTGTTGCTTAAATCTTCGCGTGGGTGGCCCGCTTGCTGGGGACTGGCAGGTTGCTGCACTGGATGTGAAACACTTGTCCGAGCTTAAACCAAGCTCCAATCCCCTACGACGTTGTTGAGGGTTGATCGCTGCTCAGATCCTGATTGAGCCCCCATGACGAGCTGTGATCTGTCGACGCAGCCTGCGGCTCCAACCGAAGCCTGCTCCAGCACCTAGGAGAGGCAGAGGACCCGGCACGCCTGAGGAGGGGGGAGCAACGCTGGGCAGGTTCATGGGGCCTGAGGCTGTGATCTGACTGCCACCATTCTGGTTGGTTACAACAACCCACTTTGCCTGATCGTTAAACTCCGCTTCACCTTTGCCGTTTCGTTGCATCAAGCTTTGGTTGAGATAGACCGTGTAATAGTCCCAGCCCCCACCATTATTGTTGCCAAATATTCGCATTGGCAGCGTTCCGTTCATGGGACCAGTGCCGTTGCCTGCAATCGTAGAGAGATTATTGCCATTGCTGTTGAGATTACCATAGGGGTTGTAGATCGCTCCAGAGGGGTTGTTGATATTTAGTACAGCGGGATTAACTCTGTAGGTTTCGTAGGGGGTTTGATTCTGCACTCCGCTAGCTTCTGGATAGAAGTTAAAGCTAAACGATCCATCCGATGAGAATGAAGTGAAGCTAGTGGATCCAGTAGAGGAATAGGCTGTACCAGCTGTAAAGCCACTGGTACCAAGTGGATCGAAACTTACTGTTGTACCTGTTGTACCGATGAATCCCTTTTGGCCCGAAGCCCATTTCATACCGAAACCGATGACGGTGTCACCGGCCTGCCATGTGTTGTTGCCGCCAGAATTGGAACCGGGTGTTGTTGGACATCCACCGGCTCGGGCCCCACCACTGGCCAGATAGCAGTCCCCGTTAGCGGTGCCAGCACTTGGAGCGGATACGGTATCGGCTGCATCCAAAATGAATCGTGTGCTGTAGATATCAAAGTTTGCAGTCGTCGATCCAGCTGCCCAGCCACCGGAATTCGGATTGGCCTGGCTATTGGAATTGCCCACCTTGGTCCAGCCATTAGCCGCAGGATCCCGGGAGAAGGTGGCAGCCATGGCTTGACCAGCCGGCAGGCTGCAGATCGGAACCAGTATCCCAAGCAGACCGGTGCGGATCTGGGCCGATCGGCGTGAGGACAGACCAAAGAGCGACGAAGCCATGGCAAGCAAGGGAAGGGCTGGGTTGTTGTGGTGCCCAGGGCCGACAGGGTCACGAATGCCCCGTTACAGCCAAGCTACACCCATCATACACGCGCCGTCGCCGCACCGCAAGCGGGGTGCAAGGACAGCCCTCCTTGGGCTTGATGATCGCAGATGAGACTTAGGAAAGGTCTAGATATGGCTCTCGGATGAGACGCCAGAACTGGCCTGCTGGCATGCTTGCGTGCGAGGTCCTGTGGCTCCGCCGTACGCCAATCATGACGAAAAAAGTCACCAAAAAACCCCCGGCATCATGGCCAGGGGCTGAGAAGAAACGGCAAATGCGCCGGACTTCAGGCGGTGATTTTTGAGCCCCCATGACGAGCTGTGATCTGTCGACGCAGCCTGCGGCTCCAGCCGAAGGCGGCGCCGGCGCCGAGCAGGGGCAGCGGACCAGGAACCTGGCTGCTGGGGCTGGGGCCAGAGCCGCCCAACAGCATCGGGCCAGTGGCCGTGGTGAATTGGCTAGCGGAGTTTGAAGTCGTTACCGACCAAAGCGCGTTGCTGGTAAACGCGGCTTCGCCTTTGCCATTGCGTGTCATCAACGACTCATTGAGGAAAATCTGGTAGGACGTCCACGTATTGGGTGAGCCAGAGACCAAATTGCCGAACACGCGCATTGGAGCTATTCCCTGGGGCAAGGATCCGCTTGTAGAGATGTTATTCCCATTGGAATTGATTTCTCCGTACGGCTTGGTGTCTGTGTTGATACCTCCGGGCGATGTCTTGACGTTGTAGGTAGCTCCATAGGGGGATTGGTTTTGAACAGTTGCTGAAGTGACCACATTGAAGTTGATCGAACCGGCAGAAGCCCCGTTTTGGTTACCTCCAGCGAAGAAATCCCATTGCCCATCAGTGGTGGTGCTCAGCGTTCCAGCGACAAATGCTGTACCGACTTGGGGATTGGGCTCGAAATTCAGGAAAATTGCCCTGCCATTAGCAGCTGAGCCCACCTGACCATTGATGAATTTCACGCCAAGACCAACGATCCTGTCACCAACATTCCATTTGTTGGTGGCTGTTCCATCCAATGTTGATGAGTACAGGTAGGCATCACCTCGTGCAGCTCCCGTGGCAGGCGCTGAGACGGTGTCAGCGGCCGAAAGCAGAAAACTGGTGCTGTAGATATCGAAATCGGCATTGGCGGAGTTGGCAGCCCAGCCACCAAAATTGGCCGTTCCTTGGGTCTTGGAGTTCCCCACCTTGTTCCACCCGTCGGCTGCAGGATCCCGGGAGAAGGTCACGGCCATGGCCTGACCAGCCGGCAGGCTGCAGATGGACATCAGCAGACCCAGCAGGCTTTTTCCGATCAGAGCCGAGCGTGGCGAGAGCTGGGAGGGCGATGTGTAGGCCATGGGGAGCGGCGCGACGGAAGAGGTGGTTTCGACTATGTCTGTACATGATCATTACACGACATGTCCCGCCCATCAACGGGGCCAGGGACGGCAACCCGTAATGCTTGCTAGGCTCATGTGAGACTCTTAATGAGTCCACGAATGGTTCTCGTCTTGGACTTGCGGACATGCTGGCGTCTCCCCGGGGTGGCCGATCCGGCGTCCAGTGGCCTGTCCCTTCAGCGTCTCCGGCCAATCCGTCTTGGGATCTCGTGCATCAAAAAGCCGCCGGCTTGGCAGGTCGGGGGCGAAGGGACACAGGAATCGGGACCCAACGTTTAGGTGGTGGTCTGCATCCCCTGGATCAGGAAATCGAAGTAGGGAGAGGCCAGAGCCGCCTGCTCGGTGGTGAGCAACGCTGTGGAAGCCTCCTTCAGGCAGCGGATCGATTCCACCATGCCCGGCATCGGCACCCCGAGGCTGTTGTACATCTCGCGGGCACCCTCCAGGCCGATCTTCTGGATGTTCTCGGTGCTGCCGGCCAGCACCCCGTAGGTCACCAGGCGCAGGTACCAGCTGAAATCGCGCAGGCACTGGGCCCGCTGCTTCTGGCCGTAGGCATTACCGCCCGGAGCCACGTATTCGGGCTTGCGGCTGAACAGCTGCTTGGCCGCCTCATCAACGATCTTCTTCTCGTTGTCGGTAAGCACCCGCACCACCGCGAGGCGGCGGGCACCGCCGCCGAGGTAATCAACGATCGAGCGCAGCTCGCCGCTGGTGGGGTAGCGGAGCTGATCATCAGCCTGGAGGATCAGATCGCGAACGACGCTCATGGCAGCGAACCCGGGCGCGGGCATCCTATCGAGCCTGGCGGGGCGAACCCGGGCCCCGGCGACAAGGTGTAACGGCCCTTTGCAAGCGATAGGGTCGGGGCTGGCCGGCGAAACACGATGGGGGGCCCTGGCCCGAGCGCTGAGATCAGCATCACCGATCTCACCCAGCACGGCGACGGCATCGGCCGCCTCGAAGAGGGTGACGGCAGCGTGGTGTTCGTGGCCGGGGCCGTACCGGGCGACAGGGTGCGGGTGCGGCTGCAGGGACGCCGCCGCCGCCTCTGGCAGGCGGAGTTGGTGGTGGTGGTGGACCCCTCCCCCGACCGCCGCCGCCCGCCCTGCATCCTGGCCGACCACTGCGGCGGCTGTTCGTTGCAGCCCCTCAGCGATCCGGCCCAGGCCAGCTGGAAGGAAGCCCAGGTGCGGCAGGTGCTGCAGCGGCTCGGCGGCATCACGATCCCGGTCCGGCTGATCCTGGCGGCACCACACCCCCTGGGCTACCGCAACCGTGCCCTGATTCCTCTTGAGCGCACCCCCGATGGGGTGCTGCGGGCCGGCTACTACCGCCGTGGCTCGCACCGGATCGTGAACCTCAACCACTGCCCGGTGCTCGATCCGCGCATCGATGCCCTGATCGCTCCGCTCAAGGCCGACCTCGAAGCCAGCCCCTGGCCGGTGGACCGTCATGGCAGTGGCGGCCTGCGCCACCTGGGTCTGCGGGTCGGCGCCAACAGCGGCGAGTTGCTGATCACTCTGGTGGCCACCGATGCCCGCCTGAGCGGCCTGGAGGAGCAGGCCGCCGCATGGATGGCGCGCTGGCCTGCGGTGGTGGGGGTGGGGCTCAACCTCCAGCCCGAAGCCACCAACCGCCTGATGGGCGAGACCACCCTCACCCTGGCCGGCAGCCCCACTCTGGAGGAGCGTTTCGCCGGCCTGCGCCTGCAGATCGGCGCCGATACCTTCTTCCAGGTGAACACCGCCCAGGCCGAAGCCGTGGTGCCCCTGCTGCTCGAGGCCCTCGGCGACACCCCCGGCCGCCTGATCGATGCCTACTGCGGCATCGGCACCTATTCGCTCCCGTTGGCCAGCCACGGCTGGCAGGTGGAGGGCATCGAACAGCAGGCCGCCGCCGTGGCCCTGGCCCAGCGCAACGCCGCCCTGAACGGGCTGGAATCCAACCTGCGCTTCCACGGCCAGGACGTGGCCGACCTCTTGGCGGTAAGGCTGGCGGAGGGAGCGCCCCAGGCCTTGCTGCTTGATCCTCCCCGCAAGGGCCTGGCCGGTGGTGTGATCGCCGCGATTCGCTCCGCCCCGCCGCCCCGCCTGCTCTACCTCAGTTGTGATCCGGCCACCCTGGCGCGAGACCTGGGCCTGCTCTGCAGCGGCGGCCCCTACCGGCCGGTGTGGGTGCAACCGCTCGATTTCTTCCCCAACACCAGCCATGTGGAGTGCCTGGCCCTGCTGGAGCGCTGTTGATCCTCGGCTAGTTGAGCCTTGGCTCACTGAGCCTCAGCTGCGCAGCTGGGCGCCGAATTGGCGTTCGAGAGCCTGGCGCACCTTGTTGTGGGTCGTTTCCACCTCGCTGTCGGTGAGGGTGCGGGCGGCATCGCGGTAGCGCAGGCGGAAGGCCTGGCTGCAGTGGCCGGCCTCCACCTGGCTGCCCTCGTAGCGGTCCACCAGCTCCACCGCCTCCAGCAGGGGGCGGCCGGCCTTGCGGATGGCGCTCAGCAGATCCTGGGCGATCACCGTGTTGGCCACCACCAGGGCCAGGTCCCGCTCCGAAGCCGGCACCGTGGCGAAGGGGCGGAAGGCCGGCTGCAGGCGGGCCGGACGGGCCGCCGCGGTGAGCAGCGCCGGCAGGCCCAGCTGGAACAGATAGGTGGCCTCCGGCAGATCCAGCTCCCCGGCCAGGCCGGGATGGAGCTGACCGAACCAGCCGGCCGGCCGGCCCTCCAGCAGCAGGGCAGCGCTGCGGCCGGGATGGAGCAGCCCCTCAGGGGCCAGCCCCTCGGGGGCTTCCTCGGGCGCCAGGGGGCGATCAAGCACGGGCACCGCCAGTCCCTCCAGAGCGGCCTGCAGCACGCCGCGAGCCTCGTAGTAATCGGGCAGGCGGGGCTTGCCGCTGCTGCTCCAGAGCTCACTGCGGCGCTCGCCGGCGATCACCCCGGTCAGCAGCGGCCGCTCCTCGATCGCGTCACCGGCTTGGTGAAACACCCGGCCGATCTCGAACGCCCAGAAGCCACTGCGGGAAGCCTGCAGGTTGCGGCGGGCCGCCTGCAGCAGCTCCTCGTGGAGGTTGTCGCGCAAGTGGCCGTAATCGGCCAGCAGCGGATTGGCCAGGGGGATCCGTCCGGGGGCGGCGGTGGTGAGCGAAAAGGAACAGGTTTCCTGCAGGCCGGCGGCGCAGAGTTGGCGCCGCAGGCGCCGTTCGAGCCCTTGCTGCGGATCGGGGCCACCGGGTTCCAGCGGATCGGGCAGGTGGGAGCAGAAGCGGTCGTAGCCCACCAGGCGGGCCACCTCCTCGATCAGATCCACCTCACGGCGCAGGTCCATGGCGCGGGAGGGCGGCACCGTAACGGCCCAGCCCTCCTCGTGGGGTTCGAGCTGGCAGCCGAGGGCCTCCAGGGTGGCCTCGATCGGTTCATCGCCGAGGTCCTCTTCGCTGCCGTCCTCCGCCTCCACCGGACCCAGCAGGTTGTGCAAGGCATCGCGGCGCAGCAGCAGCGGCGCGCTGGGTTGGGGCGGGCGGCTGTGGCACCAGCGGCCTTCGCAGCAGGCGCCGGCCAGCTCCTGCAGCAACGCCACCGCCCGGTCGCTGGCGGCCAGGGTGGCCTCGGGGGGCAGCCCCTTCTCGAAACGGCTGCTGGCCTCGGTGCGCAGGCCCAGGCTGCGGGCCGAGCGCCGCACCGCCTGGGGTTCAAACACCGCCGCCTCCAGCCAGATGGCGGTGGTGGCATCGTTCACGGCCTCATCCAGGCCGCCCATCACGCCGGCCAGGGCGATCGGCCGGTCGGCGTAGGTCACCACCAGGGCCTCGCCATCGAGCTGCCGCGCTTCGCCATCGAGAGTGGTGAGACACTCCCCGCTGCGGCCCGGCCGCAGACCCACCGCGGCAGGATCGGCCAAGCCCCCGGCGCCCGCCAGCCGGTTGCGGTCGAAGGCGTGGAGGGGCTGACCGGTCTCAAGCATCACCAGGTTGGTGATGTCCACCACGTTGTTGATCGGGCGCACGCCGGCCCGCTCCAGGCGCTGCTGCAGCCACGTCGGCGACGGGGCCACCCGCACCCCATCGAGGGCCGTGATGCTGAACAGGCCGCCCTTCTCGATCCGGGCGCGATCCTCCGCCGAGGCCTCGAGTGCTGCGGCCGGCGGCAGAGCGGGCACCGCCGCAAAGCTGGTGCGGCCGCCGATCAGGGCCGCCACCTCGCGGGCGATTCCCTGCATCGAAAGACCATCGGGCCGGTTGGCGGTGATCGCCAGCTCCAGCACCTGGTCATCGAGGCCCAGCAGCGGCCCCACCGGGCTGCCCAGGGCCGGTAGCGCCACCCCAAGCTCATCGAGGATCGCGATCCCCTCGCCCCCGCTCAGCCCCAGCTCCTGGAGGGAGCAGATCATGCCGCTGCTGGCCACCCCGCGCAGTTCCGCCGGTTTGATCGTGAGCCCCACCGCCGGCAGGGTGGCCCCCACCAGGGCAACCGGCACATGGATGCCGGCGCGGACATTGGGGGCGCCGCAAACGATCTGCAGCGGCTCGGCGGCACCCACCGCCACGCTGCAGACGCTGAGCTTGTCGGCCGCCGGATGGGGTTCGCGGCGCTCCACCAAGCCCACCACCACCCCGGCCGCCCGGGCCGCCAGGTCCTCGATCGCCTCCACTTCGAAGCCCGCGATCGAGAGCCGCTCCGCCAGCCCCTCCGCCGCCAGGGCGTCGCCCTCGCCCTGCACAAGCTCACGCAGCCACTGGAGCGAAACCCTCATCCGAATGCCGCCGTCACAGCGGCGGATCCTAGGAATCGGCCGGCCGCCTGCCGGCGCCATCAATCCGGGTGCGAAGGGGGCTGAACCGCCAGGAGGTAAGGTTGCCGATTGTCATTCCCGCTTCGCTTACGCGGCGCAACGTCCTTCCATGGCCAAGAACAAGGGCGTCCGGCTCGTGATCACCCTCGAGTGCACCGAGTGCCGGTCCAACCCCGCCAAGCGGTCTCCTGGTGTGTCCCGCTACACCACCCAGAAGAACCGCCGCAACACCACCGAACGGCTGGAGCTCAAGAAGTTCTGCCCCCACTGCAACAGCTCCACGGTGCACAAGGAGATCAAGTGAGCTCCGGGCGCGTGCCCGGTTCCGCTCCCTGAATCTCCGCCGCAATCCATCGCGGCAGTTCCGTGCCACCGCTGGTCAGCCGCTGAGCAGCCCCCAGCATTCCGCCATCCCGTCCCCTCAGCCAGCCGCCGGATTCCCCGGGCTGCTCAGGGCAAGGCGACGGAGTCGGCACCGCTCCATCCGTTCCCTTCCGCCTGATCGCCATGTCCAGTTCATTCTTCAAGAAGCGCCTCTCACCGATCAAGCCCGGTGATCCGATCGACTACAAAGACGTCGATCTGCTGAAGAAATTCATCACCGAGCGCGGCAAGATCCTGCCCCGCCGCCTCACCGGTCTCACCGCCAAGCAGCAGCGCGACCTCACCAACGCCGTCAAGCGCGCCCGCATCGTGGCCCTGCTGCCCTTTGTCAATCCCGAAGGCTGAGGCCCCCTGGCAGGTCCGCGGCGGTGGCTGCTGATCCCTGCGGCGCCGGTGATCTGGTGGGTCTGCTGACCCCGGCCGGTCCCCGCCTGGCCGTGGTGATCGCCGTGCGCGGTAACCGGGTCGAGCTGCGGATCGGCCACGAGGGCAAGGTTCAGTCCCTGCCCCTGCGCGATCTGGTGCCGCTCGCCCGCCACGGGGCCGACAGTCCCAGCGCGGCTCTGCCCCAACGGATCGACGATTCCCCCTGGGGCATCAGCGCCGCAAATCTTGCTGCGTCCCGGCCCCGCCCCCGCGAGTTCGGGGCGGCCTGGTTGTTGCTGGCCGATGGCGCCCCTCCCGGCGGCACCGATCTGGCCGGGCTGGTGGATCTGGTGGGGGATGGGTCCGATCCGGCCCAGCGTGCCGCCTGCTGGCTCTGGCTCCACGGCGAGCAGACCCTGTTTCGCTGGCGCCAGCAGCTGCTCGAGGCCCGGCCTGCCGGAGAGCTCCGCAGCCTGCGCCATCAGCGCCAGCTCCAGCGGCTTCAGGAGCAGCGCCGCAGCCGCTGGCGCGAGACCCTGCGGGCCCGGCTGCCGATCCAGGTCGAGGCACTTGATCCCGCCGCCCGGGCCGATCTGCAGCACCTGCGCCGCTGGGCCGGCGGCGACTCCGACACCCCCTTGCCGGCCGAGCTGCAGAAGCTGCTGCATGGCCTTCACTGCCCCCTGGAGCCCGGGGCGCTCCGCCATCTGCTGGCGGACCTGGGCCAGTGGGAGCGGCACCAGCTGCCGGCCCTCGAGGCCACCACCTGGCAGCTGGGCTTCAGCGCCGATCTGCTTCTCGAGGCCGAGCGGCTGGTGGCAGCGGCCACCGAGCCCAGGCCCTGCGATGGCCTGCGCCACGACCGCACCGCCCAGTGGGTGGTGACCATCGACGACGCCGACACCCAGGACATCGACGACGGGCTGGGCCTGGAGTGGCTGGCCGATGGCAGCCCCCGGCTCTGGATCCACATCGCCGACCCGGGCCGCCTGGTGGAGCCCGGCACCCCCCTCGACCAGGAGGCTCGGCGGCGGGCCAGCAGCCTCTACCTGGCGCGCGGCAACCTGCCGATGTTCCCGCCCCAGCTGGCCCACGGGCCGATGAGCCTGCGCAGCGGCACACGCTGTGCGGCCTGGAGCCTCTGGGTCGATCTCGATGCTGAAGGGGCTGTGATCGCCGATGGCCTCGAGCGCACCTGGATCCGCCCGGCCTACCGCCTCGCCTACGCCGATGCCGAGGAACTGATCGAGCTGGCACCGCCTCAGGAACGGGAGCTGCTCACGATCCACACCCTGCTGGAGCGGCGCCAGCGCTGGCGGCTCCGTGGCGGGGCGCTGCAGCTGGAGGACCCCGAGGGCCGGATCCGCTGCCAGGCCTCCACGGAGGGGGGCGACTTGCAGGCCGTGGTGGAGGTGGTGGAGCCCTCGGCCGCCCGCCGCATGGTGGCCGAGGCGATGGTGCTGGCGGGCGCCCTGGTGGCCCAACGGGGTCAGCGGGAGTGGCTTGCCCTGCCCTACCGCTCCCAACCCAGCGCCGATCTCCCCTCCGCTGCCGAGCTTGAGGCGTTGCCACCGGGGCCGGTGCGGAACGCGGCGATCAAGCGTTGCCTGGGACGCGGCCTGGTGGGCACCACTGCCGCCCCCCACTTCAGCCTGGGGCTTCCGGCCTACGTGCAGGCCACCTCACCGATCCGTCGCTACGCCGATCTGCTGGTGCAGCGCCAGCTGGAAGCCCTGCTCCAGGGCGATGCTCCTCTGCCTGAGCCAGAGGTGGCCCTGGTGCTCGAAGCGCTGGAGGGGCCCCTGCGCCAGGGCCAGCAGATCAGCCGCGACGACCAGCGCCACTGGTTGCAGGTGTGGTTTGAACAGCAGGACCCCCAGGCCCTGCCGGCGCTGTTCCTGCGCTGGCTGCGGGCCGACCAGCAGCTTGGCTTGGTCTGGATGGAAGCCCTCTGCCAGTCGCTCCCCTGCCACTGCCCGCCCCGCAGTGAACCGGGACGCCACCTGCTGGTGCGGGTGGTGGAGGTCGATTCGCTGCGGGACACCTTGCGGCTTGAGGCCAGCGCCTGAGGCCGGGCCCGTTCAGGGGCCGTCCGCCAGGCGAGAGACCCGCAACCAGGGCCCCCAGGGGTTGGCGCAGGCGACCAGCCGCACCGGGCGGGGCCGCTCCTGCAGCAGCAGCCACCGGTGCATCGCCGGTTCCAGGGTGATCAGGGGCCAGTCCCCGGAGGAACCCTCGAGCCGATAGCCGCCCGTTCCATCGACCACCAGGGTGCCCTCCCAGAGCGATTCGCCCGATTCAGCCGCTGCCGCCGGGCTTGCGGCATCGCCCTGCTGCGGCAGCAGCCCATCCGGGCCCAGCAGGGAGGGATCGGCCAGCACCCGGCGCTGGTCCTCCGCCCAGTGGGGGTCGTGCCAGGGCCGATTCCAGATCGGGAAGGGTCCCGCCGGGGCCTGGGGGTCGGCGATCAGGGCCGCCTGGAGGCGCTGCACCGGCAGCTCGGCGGGTGCAAGACCCTCGGCCACACAGAGGGCCGCCGCCAGGCCGGCCGCCTGACCGATGTTGAGCACCAGAGGTTGGAGCCGGGTGGCCCCGTTGGCCATGTGGCTCACCCCCAGGCACTTGTCGGCGGCGAGCAGGTTGTCGATCCCGGCGCTCACCAGAGCGCCGTAGGGGATCGTGAAGGGGGTGCCGCTCCAGCGGCCGCCCCAGCGGCAGCTCTTGGGGGCCAGGGGCCAATCGGGACCGGGGTAGTGGTGGTCGTTGGCGTAGTTGCCCACCGCAATCGCCCTGCACTGGCCCTCGGCGAGGGGCAGGGGGGCGATCCGGGCGCCGGGCCCCTGGGGCAGCAGATGCTGCTCCAGCACCAGCTCCAGCGCCTGCAGCCGGCGACCTTCCCGCCAGTAGGGCATCAGGGCCAGCGGTTCGCGGCCCACCAGCGCACCGGCCAAGGCCTCGGCCCGGCTCGGGAAGATCCCGCCGGGCCGCAGCTCCCCGCCGCTGGCCTCCTGCAGCACCCGGGCGAAGGCCAGGCTGTGCTCCCGCATCGCCCCGGCCAGCGCCTCCTCCGCCGGTGTGGCCGGACAATCGGCGGCCACGGGCGCATCAAAGGCCCGCTCCAGGCCGACGTGCCAGTCGTTGCCGGCCAGGGGCCAGTTGAGCATCACGGCCCCGCCAGGCAGACGGCCGTAGCGCAGGGTGCGCTCCAGGCCGAAGTTGGCGCAGGCGCCCGCAAACGGGGGCGGCAGCTCCGGCGCCGGACCCGCTGCCTCAGGAGCAGGCCGTGGAGCGTTGGCCACGGCCGGATCGGGCTCCGCCAGCTGGCCGATCACCACCCAGGTGGGGGATTGCACCGGCTGGGCCGCAAAGAACGCGTCAGCGGCCAGGTCTGCTGCGGCGGGCGCACTGGGTTCCGCCCAGAGCTCCCTGGCCTCCCAACCCAGCCGGAAAGGCGCGTCGGCCAGGGGGAAGAGGTCGCCGCGGTCGCTGCCATCCACCACCATCTGCACCGCCACCGTGGCCTGCCGGGGGCCTCCGGAGGCGGACGACGGACCTTCGATCCGCAAGGCCGTGATGCGCTTCCCCCGGCGCTGCACCTCCAACACCCGGGTGCCGGGCCACCAGCGCAGGCGGGGCTCCGCCGCCACCCAGCGCCGCAGGATCGTTTCGGCGGTGGCGGGCCGGTAGCCGAAGCAGCTCACCCAGTTGTGGTCCAGGCCGCCGGCTTCTTCTCGGGCCAAGGCCCGCAGCAGCGCCCCCCACAGCCCGGTCTGCCAGGGGGTGAGTTCATTGCCATCGGGGGCGCACACCCCCGCCGCGCTCACCATCCCCCCCAGCCAGGGCCCCGGGGTGAGCAGCAGGGTGTCGGCCCCGGAGCGGGCGGCCTGCAAAGCCGCCGCCACGCCGCCACTGCCGCCTCCCCAGACCAGCACGGCCGTCCGCTCATCCCCCATCACCACGCCGCTGCAGCCAAGGTGCCCCCATTGGACGGCGGCCCACCCCGCCGGCGCCCTTCGCCGGGTCCAGCGGTGCGGCTGTCCGCGCCGGGATGCGCCGGTAGGATCAACCGGCGGGATCGGGCCCCCCCTGCGCCCAGCCGCCGCCGATGCCCTACACGCTCACGACGCCGCTCTATTACGTCAACGATCGGGCCCATCTCGGCAGCACCTACACCACCCTGGCCTGCGATGCGATCGCCCGCTTCCGGCGACTGCGCGGTGAGCAGGTGCGCTTCATCACCGGCTGCGATGAGCACGGCCTCAAGATCCAGCGCACCGCCGAGGCGGCCGGCATCTCCCCCCAGGCCCACTGCGATGCGGTGAGCGAGGGCTACCGCGATCTCTGGCGCCGCTGGCAGATCAGCAACGACCGCTTCATCCGCACCACCGATCCCCGCCACCGAGCCGTGGTGGAGGCCTTCTTCGCCCGGGTGGAGGCCCGCGGCGACGTGGTGGAAGGACGGCAGCAGGGTTGGTATTGCGTCGCCTGCGAAGAGTTCAAGGAGCACCCGGCCGAGGCCACCGACCCGACCTGCCCGATCCATCTGCGGCCCCTGGAGTGGCGCGATGAGCTGAACCTCTTCTTCCGCCTCTCCCGCTACCAGGACGCCATCGCCGCCCTGGTGGCTCGGGAGGGCTTCATCGCCCCGGCCAGCCGGCGGCGGGAGGTGGAGAACTTCGTGGCCGGTGGCCTCAAGGATTTCTCGATCTCGCGTCGCGATCTGCCCTGGGGAATCCCCGTGCCGGGCCATCCGGGCCACACCTTTTACGTGTGGTTCGATGCCCTGGTGGGCTACCTCACCGCCCTGTTCGAGCCCGAGGATCCGATCGACCTCAACCTGCTGGCCGAGCGGGGCTGGCCGGCGCGGGTGCATGTGATCGGCAAGGACATCCTGCGCTTCCACGCCGTGTTCTGGCCCGCCATGCTGCTCTCGGCGGATCTGCCCCTGCCGGAGGCTGTGTTCGGCCACGGCTTCCTTACCCGCGAGGGCCAGAAGATGGGCAAATCCCTGGGCAATGTGCTCGATCCGGAGGTGTTGCTGGAGCGCTGCGGCCGCGATGCGGTGCGCTGGTATCTCCTGCGCGATATCCCCTTCGGCGACGACGGCGACTTTCAGCAGCAGCGCTTCAGCGACCTGGTGAACAACGACCTGGCCAACACGATCGGCAACCTGCTCAACCGCACCAGCTCGATGGCCCGCAAGTGGTTCGATGGCGCGGTGCCGCCGGCCGGGGGTGCCGCCGCCGCCGACCATCCCCTGGGCCGGGCCGCACTCGGCGCCGATGCCGCGGTGCAGGAGGCGCTTGAGCGTCTCGACTTCCGCACCGCCGCCGAGGCGGTGCTGGCGCTGGCGATCGAGGCCAACGGCTACCTCAACGAGCGGGCCCCCTGGAAGCGGATCAAACAGCCCGACCAACAGGGCGCGGTGGCGGAAGACCTCTACGCCGTGCTGGAGGCCACCCGCCTTGTGGCGGTGCTGCTCTCGCCGCTGGTGCCCGAGTTGGCCGCCCGGATGCTCGAACAGCTCGGCCTGGAGCCCTTCTGCAGCGATGGCAGCGCTCCCCCCCCAGGCAGCACGGCTTCGGATTGGGCTGCCGCCCGCGCCTGGGGCGTTCTGGCCGGCGGAGCACCACTGCCGGAGCCGGTGCCGGTGATGCAGCGGTTGGAGCTGGACGGGCCCCTGTGAGCCAGCCAGCCAGTTACCGCCGGATCCTGAGTCGCCACCGCCTGCTGCGCCGGCCGGCCCTGCTGGCCCTGCTACCGCTCCTTCCCCTGATGGCCTGCGGCGGCGGCAGCAAGCCCCGGCGCGAGGAGGTGGTGCCCCCCTTCGTGTTCCGCTCGCTCAACCTCCGCCAGCAGACCCCCACCGGCAAACCGGCCTGGGAACTCACCTCGCCGGAGGCCCGCTACGACCTACGGCGCCGCATCGCCCAGGCGATCAGTCCGAAGGGGGTGATCTACGCGGCCGGCCGCCCCCTCTACCGCGTCCAGGCCGACAGCGGCACCGTGGTGAACGACGGCGAGGCGATCCTGCTGGAGGGGAATCTGCGGGTCGAACGGATCGGTCGGGAGCCGGTGCTGATCCAGGCGTCCCGCGCCCGCTGGCTGCCCCGCCAGCAGCTGATGCTGATCGACCGGCGCCCCGTGGCCTGGGACCGCCAGGGCCGGCTGCGGGCAGAACGGGCCCGCTTCCTGTTCCAGGAGGACCGGCTTGAGCTCACCGGCCAGCCCCAGCTGGATCGCTGGAACCAACGGTTCGATCCCTTCAACGCCCTGCCCACCACCCCGCCGGCGATCGCGGTGCAGGCTGCAGCCGTCCGCTGGAAACCCGGCAGCGGCGAGCTTCAGGCCGATGGGCCCCTGATCGGCCAGCGCATCGCTTCGGCAAGCGCCGCCGCTGCCGCCCCCCAGCAGCTCTCCGCCGACGGCCTTTCCGGCAACACCCTCACCCAGGACTTCACCCTCACCGGCAGCGTCCGCTTCAACGACCCGGCCCGGGGCGACAGCTTCGCCGGCCGCGATGTGCGCCTCAATCCCGCCGCCAACGTGGGCAGCAGCGCCAGTCCGTTCGAGGCCAGCCGCGGCTCCCTGCAGGTGAGCGGTGCCAGCCTGCGGGTGGAGGGCACCAGCCACTGGGTACGGATTGATGGGGCCTGCCGCCTTGTCCAACCCGAGGCGAAGCTCCAGGCCGACCGCTGCGGTTGGAACTGGCAGAGCGGCGCCGTCGAGGCGGAGGGCGGCGTGGTGGTGGAGCGCACAGCCCAGAACCAGATCAGCCGCGGCGCCATCCTCAGCGGCCGGCTGGGTCGTGAAGGCTCCGTTCTGCTCAGGGCGCCGGGGGGGCGGGTGGTGAGCCAGTTCCAGGTGCCGCGGCGTCCGGCCCAGGCTCCGCCGCCAGCGCGTCCAGCACCGGAGCCCATCGTGCCGTGAGGCGCTGGGCCCAGCCCTCGATCCAGATCAGATCGGCGCGGGAGAAGCAGCGGGGCGACCAGCCCCCCACCAGAAGCAAGCCCGAGCGGCCCAGGGGTTGCACCACCACGGCGGGGAGCCCCTCGAGCAGGGCCATGAATTCCTCGCGGCCCGGATAGGGAGCCAGATCCACCAGAGAGATCGCCCGCTGCCGCTCCTGGGCCTGGCGGCAGATCGGCCCCGGCCGGAACGGCGTGGGCGCCAGCAGGCCTCGGCGCAGCAGGGGAACCTCTCCGGCCTGCACCAGCACCGCCGCCGCGGGGGTGGCGGTGAGCAGCATGGTGCTGCCCCAGCCCAGTTCCTCCCGAAGGTCCTCCGGCAGGCCGGCCCGCAGCTGCAGGCCCTCCTCACCCTCAAGCTCCGCCCGCTGGGCCGGCGTTGGCAGCACCTTCTGCCCCAGCAAACCCGCCAGCATCAGCAGCACCGCGAGCAGTCCCGCCAGCACCGAAGCCCGCTCCAGGGGCGGTTCCAGCACCGGGGCGGTGACCTGATTCACCACGCAGAGCATCAGTCCGGCCACCCCAAGGACCACGGCGGCGCGGGCGGCGGGGGACAACTCCATGGCGAAATGGCGATGGCAAGGCGATCCCACCATGGCCGAAGGGCGACAGGCTGGCCGACGGGGGCCAAACTGGGAACGCCGCGGCTCTGTGAGCGTTCCGCCGTGATCCTTTCCCTCCGCTCCCTGCGGTCCCGCTTCAACGGCCGGCCACTGGGGCCCCTGCCGGCCTTGGTCGCCGCCCTGGCGGCCCTGGTGCTGTTGCTGGCCCCCGCCAGCGCCATGGCCGTGTCGTTGAAGGATCTGCCCACCACCCCGCCGGCGGCCCTGGTGCTGGACAGCGCTGATGTGCTCAGCCGCGCCGCCAGCGCCGACATCGAGAAGCAGCTGGAGGCTTTTCGAGCCGAACGGGTGGAGGCCCGCCTGATCACGGTGGGGCGTCTCGATTACGGCCTCAGCCTGGAAACCCTCGGCCAGGAGCTGCTGCAGCAGTGGACCGGCGAGCGGGCCGAAGCTCCCGCCTCCGAGGCCCCGACCGGCGGTGAGGATGCGCTTCTGCTGGTGCTGGTGGACAGCCAGACCAAGGCGGCCGTGGTGGTGGCCTCGCCGCGCCTGGAGCGCCAGCTGCCTCCGGACCTGCTGCGCAGCACGGCCCGGACCACCATGGCCCTGCCGCTGCGGGAGGGCAACCGTTACCGCCAGGCCGCCGTGGACGGCCTGCAACGGCTGGCCACCGTGCTGCGGGGCGGTGAGGATCCCGGCGAACCGGCGGTGGCCGAGGAGAGTGCCGTGGTCACCAACATCCCCACCCGGGAGGAAACGGCCGGCAGCAACGCCTTCACCTGGGTGGTGGTGTTGCTGGTGGTGGGCACGCTGGTGCCGATGCTCACCTGGTGGGTCTTCTCCCGCTGATCGACACACAGGAACCATGGGTCTCAGCGACTGGATCGGCACCTTCGGCAGGGCTCAGACCCTTGATCTGAGCAGTGATCTGGAACGGGGCTACGAAGCCGCCCTCCAGATCCAGAGCATCGAGCTGGAGCACTACAACGACCGGCCGGTGCGGCCGGAGCTTGAACTGCGCATTCCCCGCTCCCTGCAGGCCCAGGTGCTGCGGCGCTTCCGGGCCGCCAGCCAGGTCTGCCAGCAGGCCCTCCAGGCCGTGAAGCCCTACCGGCAGGAGCTCTCCGGGCAGGAGCTGCGCCAGCTCCAGCTGATCGAATCGGTGATGGAGCGCTACGACCCGCGGCGCTCCCCCCTGCCCACCCTCAGCCGGGCCCCGGAGGTGCTGCCCCGCAGCCTGATGGGGGTGGTGGACCAGGTGCGGCGGCAACTTGATCCCGAGGCCGAAGCCAGCGTGGTGGCGGGGTTCCGGCGCCGCCGCGATTCCACTCTGGTGTCGTTGCGGATCCTGCTGCTGCTGATCCTGGTGCCGATTCTGGTGCAGCAGGTGAGCCGCACCTATGTGATCTCGCCGATCGTCGATCACTTCGCTCCGGGCAATCCGCTGCTGAGCTATTCACGCCCCCACCTGGAGGAGCGGGCAGTGCAGAAATTGAGGGCCTACAAGGCGGAAGTGGAATTCGAGGCTCTGCTCAGGAGCAAGGCCATGCCAACCCAGGAGGAATTGCAGAAGGAACTCAGCGCCAAGGCCCTCGAGTTCAGCAAGCAATCCGAGCAGGAAGGGACCCACGCCGTTAAGAATGTGATCGCCGATGTCTTCGGTTTCATTGGCTTTGTGCTGGTCTGCCTGTTTGGCCAACGCGACATCCAGGTGCTGCGCGGCTTTCTCGATGAGGTGGTCTATGGCCTGAGCGATAGCGCAAAAGCCTTTGCCATCATTCTCGCCACCGACATCTTCGTGGGATTCCACAGTCCCGAGGGCTGGACCGTTCTGCTCGACGGCATCGCCAACCATCTGGGACTGCCGGCCAAGGAAAATTTCATCATGTTGTTCATCGCCACCTTCCCGGTGGTGCTGGCCACGATCTTCAAGTACTGGATCTTCCGCTACCTCAACCGCGTTTCTCCCTCCTCGGTGGCGACCCTTCGCAATATGAATGGTGGCGGTTGAGTCCTTGCCCCGCCTCAGCCTGGTCAGCGGTCCGGCGAGCGGCGGCAAGAGCCGCTGGGCCGAACACCTGGCCAGCCGCTCCGGCCTGGGGGTGGTTTACCTCGCCACCGGTCCCGATCTTCCCCACGACAGCGCCTGGCAGGAGCGACTGGATCGCCATCGCCGCCGCAGGCCCGCCAGCTGGGTCTGCCGCGAGGTTGGGGGAGACCTGGCCAGGGCTCTTGAGCAGCTTGAGTCCGGCCAGGTGGCCCTGGTGGATTCGCTCGGCACCTGGGTGGCCGCTCACCTCGACAGCCTCGAGGAGACCTGGCAAAACCTGACGGTGGAACTGGTGGCTGCGCTGGAGCGCTGCGCCGGCCCGGTGCTGCTGGTGGTGGAGGAGACCGGCTGGGGTGTGGTGCCGGCCAGCGCCGCCGGCGGCCTGTTCCGTCAGCGGCTCGGTGAGTTGCAGCAGCGGCTCGGCCAGCGGGCCGATGCCGCCTGGCTGGTCTTGCAGGGCCGGGCTCTCGATCTGCATCGCCTCGGCCTGCCGCTGCCTCCGGACGGTTGACACCATGCCGCAGGTGGTGCTGATCGAGCCCCAGATTCCGCCGAACACCGGCAACGTGGCCCGCAGCTGCGCCGCGACCGGCTGCGAACTGCATCTGGTGGACCCGCTGGGGTTCCGCATCGACGACCGCCAGCTCCGCCGTGCTGGCCTCGATTATTGGCCCCTGGTGCCCCTGCACCGCCACGCCGATTCCCAGGCCTTCCTGGAGCATCGCCGCCGCCGCGGCGGTCGGCTGCTCGCCCTCAGTGCGCGGGCCGAGCGGGCATACACCGCCGTCGCTTTCCGCCCAGACGACTGGCTGATGTTCGGTTGCGAGAGCGATGGACTGCCGGAGCACCTGCAGGCTCTAGCCGACGAGCGGCTCACGATTCCGATGCTCGGACCGTCTGCGGAATCTGGCCTCGCCGTGCGCAGCCTCAACCTCTCGGTCGCCGTGGGGGTGGTTCTGTTCGAGGCCCTACGACAGCTCGGCGCGGCCGATCCGTGGGGCGGTGGCTCCAGCGGCAGCGTGGTCTGAACCGGCAGATCCCAGATCTGGTGGGCGATCCCGCCGTTTCTGTCACCAGGGGCACTTGTGCCCTGCTGTTCAACGGGTTACTCTCTGCGCGGCTCGGGGGATGTCGGCTTCTCCCCTGGGTTTGTCCGACGGGTGAAACTGCATGAAGCCTTTCCAGTCCATCTTGCCCCTGCTGCTGGTTGCCCCAGCTGTGCTTCCCCTGGTGGGGGCTGTGGCCAGTAATCCATCCGTTTTGCGGGATCCCAGTGATTCCGCCCTTCAGGCTGAAGGGTTCCCCGAGTCCCCCGACGCGCAGCCTCCGTCGTCGCCCTTCGGCTCCACCTCGCTTCGCTTCGGAGCCCGTCCAGAGTCCGTTCGCCAGCCCGACCGGATCATTGATCCTCTCGAGCGCAGCCGTCCCGGCGAGCTCTTAGCCCTGGATCCCACCGCCTCCCGCCGCAGCGCCCCTGCCACCCCGCCACCGCCGGTCGCTTCTTCGGCCGTGGTCCGCTTCGGCGACACCCTGCTGAAGATTTCCCAGCGCTACGGCCTGTCGATCGCCGAATTGCTGCGTCTCAATCCAGGTCTCGACACCGCTCGCCTTGTTGCGGGCAGCCAAATCCAGGTCGCCCATTCCGCCCCAGGTGGTTCCCGCATGCTGCTGGGCCTGGCCCCGGTTGGCAGCGGCGGCCTCAGCTGGCCGGAACTGCCCCAGTTCGGTGAGGGGCGTGAGGGCCGCCGCAGCCTGCCGGGCCGTGGCAATGCCGCCATGGCCTGGCCCGCTGAGGGCACCTTCACCTCCGGTTACGGCTGGCGCTGGGGCCGCATGCACAAGGGCATCGACATCGCCAACAACGTGGGTACCCCCATCGTGGCGGCAGCCCGGGGCCGGGTCACCTTCGCCGGCTGGCATGACGGGGGCTACGGCTACCTGGTGGAGATCACCCACGACGATGGCACCCTGACCCGTTACGGCCACAACAGCCGTCTGTTGGTGCGCCAGGGCGACAGTGTGGATCAGGGCCAGGTGATCAGCCAAATGGGCAGCACCGGTCGCAGCACCGGACCTCACCTCCACTTCGAGATCCTTCCTCCCGGTGAGGGGGCCATGAATCCCTTGCTGTTCCTCCCCCCCCGGGCCTGAACGGCACTCCGCCGACCGGTGCTCGCTTACAATCCAATTACCGCGGCTCGGTAGCTCAGCTGGTTAGAGCGTGGGATTCATAACCCCAAGGTCGGGAGTTCAAGTCTCCCCCGAGCCATCGGCTCTGCCGCGTCAACCGATCAGGATTCGCCGCCGACTTCAGCGCATGTCGATGGCGTTGAGCCTGTCCCGGAAACTTCCGGAGCCCTCATCAGGCTGATCAAAACCCTCCATCTGCGCAAGGCTAGAGGAGAGGCTGCCGGGGGCGGCGGGCAGGTCACGCGGATCGCTCACCACCACCACCTCCGCCGTGGCGGCCAGCGATCGCTTGCTGCGGCCCACGCCGGCCTGGGCGCGGGCCTCAATGGCGCGGGTGAGGCTGCGGCTGCGGTTGGCGGCTCCCACGGTTTCGCCATCCTTGGGCCGGATCAGGGGGTTCCCCTTGAGTTCGCTGCGCACCTGATTAAGCAGGCGGAAGTGGCCAGTGGTGTTGTACTTGCGCAGTACGGCGGGATCCCAGGCCATCGCGGGGTGATCGGCAGTTGATCAGAGCCTATGGCGCCGCGGGCCGTCCGAAGCGAAGGAATTGTGATAGCTTGTAAACGAGGCAAACGGAAGTCGGATCGACTTCGCTCATCCAGCTCCCCTGCTCCGGATCTCGCCCGCCAAGGTCCTCCGGCCTCCGCCAGGCAGGTATCTCCTCTTCCCCTTCGACACCCGCCAACCCCTCTTTTCCCATGACCAGGCTCGTCGGACTCCAGGCCCCCGATTTCACCGCCACCGCCGTGGTGGATCAGGAGTTCAAGGAGATCAAGCTGTCCGACTACCGCGGCAAGTACGTGGTGCTCTTCTTCTATCCGCTCGATTTCACCTTCGTCTGCCCCACTGAGATCACCGCGTTCAGCGACCGCTACGCCGATTTCAGCAGCCGCAACACCGAGGTTCTCGGCGTGTCGGTGGACAGCCAGTTCAGCCACCTGGCCTGGGTGCAGACCGATCGCAAGGATGGCGGTCTGGGCGACATCGTTTACCCCCTTGTCGCCGACCTCAAGAAGGAGATCGCCTCGGACTACGAGGTGCTCGATGAATCTGCCGGCATCGCGCTGCGCGGCCTGTTCATCATCGGCCCCGATGGCGTGATCCGCCACAGCACGATCAACTTCCTGCCCGTGGGCCGCAGCGTCGACGAAACCCTGCGGGTGCTGCAGGCGTTCCAGTATGTCGATTCCCATCCCGACGAAGTCTGCCCTGCCAACTGGCAGCCCGGCGAAAAGACCATGAATCCCGATCCGGTGAAGAGCAAGGACTTCTTCGCCGCTGTGAACTGAACAACCGCTCCTGGGGCCGAACTCCGGCCCCGATCTCTGCAGGCCTTCCTTACGGGAGGCTTTTATTGTGCCCGGTGATCGGCCCGGACCCGAAAGGCTTGACGGCCGGCATCACCGCAGGATTCTCAGCCCAGGGCGGCGGCCAGCAGGCGGCGGCCATCGAGGCCGCCGAGCAATGGATCGCAGGCCCGCTCGGGATGGGGCATCAGCCCGAGCACGTTGCCACGTTCATTGCAGAGACCGGCCACATCCCCCACCGATCCATTCGGATTGGCGGCGTAGCGGAGCACCACCTGACCGCTGTCCTGCAGGGATTGCAGCAACTCTGGATCGGCCTGGTAACGACCTTCGCCGTGGGCGATCGGCAGGGTGATCGCTTCGCCATTGCCGTAGGACTGCAGCCATCGGCAGGTGCCCGGTACCACCCGCAGCTCCGCGGGTTGGCAGAGGAAATGGAGATGGCGGTTGCGGGTCAGTGCTCCAGGTAGCAGACCGAGTTCGGTGAGCACCTGAAAGCCATTGCAGATGCCCAGCACGGGGCCGCCGGCCGCCGCGAACGCCTTCACGGCTTCCAGCACCGGGGCGAAGCGGGCGATGGCACCGCAGCGGAGGTAATCGCCGTAGCTGAAGCCTCCGGGCAGCACCACCGCTTCGATACCGCCAAGATCCCGCTCTTCATGCCAGAGGAAGCGGGTTGGAAGCCCTAGGCAGCCCTCCAGGGCCCAACGCACATCCCGGTCGCAGTTGGAGCCGGGGAACACCACGATGCCGACGCTCATCGATCCGCCTCAGGCCTGTTCGGGAAGTTCGAGGCGCCAGTCCTCGATCACCGGATTGGCCAGCAGCCGGTCGCCCAGCAGCTCGAGTCGGGCCTGGGCTTCGGCGCGGTCCGGGGCCTCCAGCTCCACCTCGATCGCCTTGCCGATCCTCAGGCGCGTCACGCCGTCGACGCCGAGCCGGGCGGCGGCGGCCCGGGTGGCTTCCCCGGCGGGATCCAGCACCGAAGGCCTCAGGGACACCAGAACACGGGCTTGGAAGAGGGGCACCGGCGGCGGGCGGATTTCTTAAATCCTGGCAGCCCATCCGCCCCAGCCGGCCTCGGGGGATCCAGGGTGAAGACGGTCCCCTGGAGTGGCACCGTGGCCGCCCCCCTTCCCCTGCGCCTGGCCGCCCTGGTGGTGGTGCTGGCAGCGGGCGGCCTTGTTCCTGCCGCGCTGCAGGCTGCACCGGCGGCAGCGGAGCCGTCCGGGTCGGAGCGGAACCTCTCGATACCGCTGCAGTGCCGGCTCGGCAACGGCACCTGGCAGCCCTGCCAGATGGACGTGATGGCGGTGGGCAGCCACTGGACCCTGCAGGTTGGCGATCAGCGGCTGGAATTCCGTCACGATGGCCGAGGCGGGGTCACGATGCAGCAGGGCAGCGGCGGCTGGCGCACGGTCAGTAGCCGCTGGGAGCAGCCCCTGGACCTCTGCTGGGATGGGGTCTGTGCCCGCGGGGCCATCCCGCTGGACTGATCAAGGCGGATCAGGCCGGCTGCAGGCCGGCGCAGGCCGCTTCCAGCCGTGCCGCATCGGCGGCTGCACCCAGCACCACGAGCTCCAGACCCGGCACCTGCGGCGTCTGGGCAGAGTCCCCGCCGCCCTCGAACCAGCAATCCAGGCGAGGTCCCACCGCCTGGATCTGCAGGGGCAGCCGCCGCCCCTCGAGGTGAAGGCGGCCCTTGAGTCGCAACACCGGTTCGGTGCGGATCAGGTGGCGCAGTTGCTCCTCCAGCTGCTCTCGGCCCCAGGAGCCGGGTCGGCGCACCACCACACCATGCATGGCCACATGGGCATGGTCGTGGTGATCGTGATCGTGGTCGTGGTCGTGGTCGTGGTTGTGGTCGTGCGGGTGGTCGTGGCCGTGATCGTGATCGTGATCGTCGTGGGCTTCCCTTCTGTGGTGCTCAGCGTGCCCGTGTCCCAACGCCCCAGCCAACAACAGGCCGGGGTCCACGACACCACGGGCCATGGGGAGCACCGGCGTACCGGGCCGCAGGCGGGGCTGCAGGTCTCCGATCACCGCGGCCAGCGCCTCGGGGGGCAGCTGGTCGGCCCGGCTCACCAGCACCAGGTCGGCGGCCTCGAGCTGATCGGCAAACAGATCCTCGATGGCGCGGATGTGGTCGAGGCTGGGGTCGGCCAGGCGCTGGGCCTCCAGAGCCCGCGCATCGCCCACCACATGGCCGGCGGCAAGGGCCTCGCCATCCACCACCGTGACCACCGCGTGAACACGGGTGCGAGTGCGGATCTCGGGCCAGCCGAAGGCGGCCACCAGCGGCTCCGGCAGGGCCAGGCCACTGGTTTCGACCACGATGCCGTCGAGCTGGTCGGCCCGCTCCAGCAGGCGGGTGATGGTGGGCAGGAACTCATCCTGCACCGTGCAGCAGAGGCAGCCATTGGCCAGTTCCACCAGCCGCTCCTCCAGCTCGCCGGCCTCACAGAAACCGCAGGCGGCCAGGAGATCGCCGTCGATTCCCATCTCACCGAATTCATTGACCAGCACCGCCAGGCGCTGGCCGCTCTCCAGCAGCAGGTGACGCAGCAGGGTGGTCTTGCCGGCGCCAAGGAAGCCCGTCACCACCGTGACCGGCAGACGGGTGGGGGTGGAAGGGGTCATCAGCCCACCAGGGCCGACCAGGTCCAAGCGGCGCCACAACCGAGCAGCACCGCCGCCAGGGTTCGCAGTGTGGTGACGGAGAAACGGTCGGTCGTGTGGCGCAGGGCGCCAAGAGCGAAGAGAAGCAGGGCGCCCTGGCTGAGCAGCAGTCCGACCAGATACAAGCCGATCGGTGCCGGATTCCAGCCCAGCACCGCCGCGCTGAGTACATAGCCGTGCAACGCGAAGGCGGGAAGCAGCAGCCGCCGGTCCAGCCGACCCAGCAGCACCAGGGCCACCACCACCAGAGAGAACGACACCAGGGGCTCGGCCAGGGGAAGGCCGGGCAGGGCCAGGCCCAGCACGCTGCCGCCCAGACCCACCGCCAGCAGCCCCAGCATCCAGCTGGCCCGCTGGCGCAGCCCCACCAGGGAGAGGGCCAGCAGGAACAGCAGGTGGTCGGGGCCCAGGACCGGGTGGGCCAGGCCGCTGAGCAGGCCGGTGAGCGGCGTGGGCTTGAGATGCAGCAGGTGCATCAGGTGGTGGGCCTGGGCCGCTGGAGGAAGCAGCAGGGGCAGCAGCAGCAGGCCGAAGGGCAGGACGGCGGCAGCCAGACGCAGGGCCTTGGCCGTGGAGGGCTCGCGCCCCTTGGAAACAAACATCGTGGGGGAAGCCGGTCCGCGCCGGGCTGGATGGGGTGACGAACCGGCGGGCGTTCTGACTGGACCGCCAGGGGCGGCCTTCACAGCTGCGGGACAGTGCCGGCTTTGGGAGTGATCCCGCACCGGGCTTTCCCCGTTTCCTTCGCGGGCTGATCCCCCGCAAAACCGATCATTTGAACTCTAGGCGAGCCCATCGCGGCGGACATCACGGAAACGCCGCCCAGAGCGGCGGGCTCGCCGCGCGGCATCAGCTCAGCGCCACGACTGCAGCAGCAAGAATCAGCGGCAGCGCAGGCTCTCGCGGGTGGTCACGCCGGTGCGGGCGTTGGTGCCGCTGGCGCGGGCACAGAGGGCCTTCTGCTCCGGCAGATCGAGCACCGCATCGGAGAAATCGGCCCCCTCGATGCTGGCGTCCCGGAAACGGCTCTGCATCAGCATGCCGTTGCGGAACACGGCCCCGCGCAGGTCGGCGCCGTCGAAACGGCTGGCGAAGGCCACCACATCCTCCAGATCGGCGCCGCGCAGATCGGCTCCGCTGAGGTTGCTGGTGTTGAACACAGCGCCGCGCAGGTCGGCGTCGTGCAGATCAAAGCCCTCAAGGCTGGCCTTGAGGAATTCCTGCTGGCGCAGATCGCGGCCGTGCATGTCGGGATCGAGATCCTGCAGGCTCCGTTGGCCCCGCAGCTCCGGTGCCGTGATCGCCCAGGCCGGGGCCAACCCCGCCAGATGGGGCGGCAGCAGCAGCTGAGCCGCCAGGAGCAGCGGAAGCACCAGCAGGCTCAGCAGCGGCCGTCCATGGCCCAAGGGCGCCGGTTCGCGGGGGAGCTCCGCCCGGGGAGAGGGGCCGATGCCGAATCGGATGCTGGAGGCGGAGCAGGGGCCGGAAACGGGGCGAGGCATCCAACAGAGGCGATGGAAACGGGCAGAGCGATGTCCTGTCGGTACGCTGCTGGCCCAAGTTATGGCAGGCATGGCCATGTCCCTGCGGGTGGTGGTTCCCCCCCACCCCCTGATCGCCCACTGGCTCACCGTGCTGCGGGATGGCTCCACCCCCTCCCCCCTGGTGGCCACGGCGATGGCCGAACTGGGCCGGTGGCTCACCTACGAGGCTCTGCGGGACTGGCTGCCCCAGCGGACAGTGCCGGTGCAGACTCCACTCGCCGCCACGGAGGGCACGGTGGTGGACCCCTCGGCCCCCTTGCTGGCGGTGGTGCAGGTGCCCGCCGCGCTCGGTGTATGGGATGGGGCACGGCCGGTGCTGCCGGCGGCGGCGGTCGCCCACATGGTCCCCGCCACGG
>JBILUS010000053.1:0-8776 GCA_044370835.1 Cyanobium sp.
AGCCAGATGCCACCGCGGCTGAGGCAGGCCAGGGCCAGATCCCCGCAGACCGCGCCGTAGGCCCCCAGCCAGAGATCGAGGGCGTCCACCGCCAGGGGATCTCCCGCCGCCGCCGCCGCCGCCACCGCCGCCGGCAGGTCGGCGCCGCTGCTGCCGTATCCCGCGTCCTGCCAACGCTGCGCCTCCCCGGCCAGGGGGTGGTCGCCGCCGCTATGGCGCCTTGCCAGCAGCCAGCGGGCCACATGGCCCAGCCCGGTGCCGCTCACCACGCGCTCGATCGAGAGGCGCTCGAGGCCGAGGTCCTGGCGCAACCAGCTGCGCAGGTCCCATTCGTCCTCGTTGCGGGCGGCGAATTCGCCATGGGCCGCCTCGCTCGCCACCGCCTGCAGCCCCGCCATGGTGGGGATGCCCAGAGCCACCCCCAGGCCGGTGCCGGCGCCGAGCACCAGAAGCGGGGCCGACCCCAGGGCTTCGCCGCCCCGCACCTGGGCCAGCTGGGGGGGCTGCAGGTGGGGCAGGCCGTAGATCAGGACGGCGAAGTCGTTCACCAGCTCCACCCGGGCCAGCCCGCAGGCCTGGGCCAGGAGGGCTGCATCCAGCTGCCAGGGGAGGTTGGTGAGCTTGGCTCGCCCCCCCTGCACCGGCCCCGCCACGGCCAGGCAGGCCGCCTCGGGCCTGGGATGGTCCCGGCCGGCGCCCTCCTTCAGGAAGTGGTTGACCATCGGCATCAGGTCCTCCCAGTCGCCCGAGGCGTAGCGCTCCTGCACCAGCAGCTCGGGATGGGAACCCCTGGCGCTGTGGAGGCTCAGCAGGGTTTTGGTGCCGCCGATGTCGCCGGCCAGCAGGGTCGCCATGGCGGATCCGCTCAGGGGGTGGGGGGCAGCGCGGGCTCCAGGGGCAGGGCCGCCAGCCGTTCGCGGCAGGCCGCACCCGCCGCCGCTACCAGCGCCCCGGCCTCCACCACACCGAGCTCTCCCTGGCTGCGGCTGCGCAGGTTGGCCGCCCGTGCCTCGGCCTCCTTGGCACCGATCACCGCCAGCACGGGAATCTTCATCGTTTCGCCGTTGCGAATCAGCTTGCCGAGCCGCTCGCCGCTCCGATCCAGACTGGCCCGCACCCCGGCTGCCCGCAGCAGCGCCAGCAGCTCCTCGGCCCAGGGCAGCACCTCGTCGGTGACCGGCAGCAGCCGGATCTGCTCAGGGGCCAGCCAGAAGGGGAAATCGCCGGCGTAGTTCTCGGTCATGATCCCGAAGAACCGTTCCAGCGAGCCGAAGATGGCCCGGTGGATCATGATCGGACGCTGCCTTGAGCCGTCGGCGGCCACGTACTCCAGGCCGAAGCGCTCCGGCAGGTTGAAATCGAGCTGGATCGTGGAGCACTGCCACATCCGGCCGATCGCATCCTCGATCTTGAGGTCGATCTTGGGGCCGTAGAAGGCACCGCCGCCCTCATCCACCTTGTAAGCCCAGCCCTTGCGATCGAGGGCCTCGATCAGGCCCTGGGTGGCCAGCTCCCACACGGCATCGTCGCCGATCGATTTCTCGGGCCGGGTGGAGAGGTTGATCTCGTAGCTGCGGAAATCGAAGCTGGAGAGGATCAGCTCGGTGAGATCGAGGATGGCCAGGATCTCGTCGGTGATCTGCTCTGGGAGGCAGAACACGTGGGCGTCGTCCTGGGTGAAGCCGCGCACCCGCATCAGTCCGTGCATCACGCCGGGCCGCTCGTAGCGGTACACGGTGCCCAGCTCGGCCCAGCGGATCGGCAGCTCGCGGTAGCTTCGCAGCGTGCTGGCGTAGGTGAGCACGTGGAAGGGGCAGTTCATTGGCTTGAGCTGGTACTGCCGCTCGTCCACCTGCATCGGGCCGAACATCGACTCGCGGTAGAAATCGAGGTGACCGGAGGTCTGCCAGAGGCTGATGTCGGCCACGTGGGGGGTGTACAGCAGCTCGTAGCCCGCCTCGAAGTGGAGCTCCCGCCAGAGGTTCTCGATCAGCAGCCGCATGCGGGCGCCGCGGGGATGCCAGAACACCAGGCCGGCGCCGGCTTCATCCTCGATCGAAAACAGATCCAGGTCGGTGCCGAGGCGGCGGTGGTCGCGGCGCAGGGCCTCCTGTTTGCGGCGCTGGTGTTCCGCCAGCTGCTCCGGGGTTTCCCAGGCGGTGCCGTAGATCCGCTGCAGCTGGGCCCTGGTCTCATCGCCGCGCCAGTAGGCGCCGGCCACGCTTTCGAGCTCGAAGGCTTTGGCGTTGAGCTCGCTGGTGTTGGCCACGTGGGGGCCGGCACAGAGGTCCCACCAGTCCTCGCCGAGGGTGTAGAGGCTGATGGGCTCGTGGATGCCGGCCAGGATCTCCAGTTTGTAGGGCTCGTTCTGAGCCTGGATCCGGCGCTCCGCCTCGGCGCGGCTCACCTCGATCCGCTCCAGCGGCAGCTTTTTGTTGATGATGCGGATCATCTCTTTTTTGATCGCCTTCAGGTCGGCTTCGGTGAAGGGATCGGGGCTGTCGAAGTCGTAGTAGAAGCCGCTCTCGGTCCAGGGCCCGATCGTGACCTGCGCCTTGGGGAAGAGCTTCTGCACCGCCATCGCCATCACGTGGCTCATCGAGTGGCGGATGCGCAGCAGCTGGGGGCTTTCGCTGGTTTTCGGCAGGGCGATCGCTGCAGCCGGCGTTCCGTCCGAGCCACCGCTGCCGCCGGTCGTCGATGCCGCAGGGTCCGTCACCAGGGGGCTGCTGCTGGTGGAGGGCGCTGCTGGCACGGCAATCCGATCCGCGAAAGCCGGATCCTACGCAGGAGAATCCTTGGCGTCGCTGGTCCGGCGCCGTGAGCGAACCCCTCTCCTCCACCGCTTCGCCCCTGGCCCTGTTGCGCCAGGAACGGCGCAGTGTGGCTGTGGCCTATCTGCTCTGGGCCCTGGCCTTCTTTGGCGCTCCCTTCGGGCTGCCCGGCCTGAATGGCCTGCATCGTTTTTATTGCCGCAAACCGCTGAGTGGCGGTGTGTGGCTGTTCAGCTTCGGCCTGCTGGGCATCGGCCAGCTGGTGGATCTGTTCCTGATCCCTTCCCTGGTGGACCAGGCCAACCAGCCCCTGGCGCTCCAGGCCGCGATTGCCGCGGGGCAGGCGCAGGCCTTCCCCTCCCTGGAGGTCCAGCTGCTCGGCCTGGCCCGTCGCCGTGGCGATGCCGGCTTCACCCTCAACGATGCCCTGCTGGAGCTGCAGCGCCCCGCCAGCGTGGATAGCCAGGCGGTGAGGGCCGAGATCGAACGGCTGCTGTACGGCCACCTGCTGGAGGTGGGCAACGACAGCCGCGGCCGGGTGGTCTATCGCGAGCCCTGAGGGCCCCGGGCGCCGATCGGCCAGCCCCTGGAATCAGATCAGGCGCCGGCTGCGCTGGCGGGCCAGTTCGCTGCTGTAGAAACGCCGCAGCTCCTCACCGTCCTTCACGGGCTGGCCGTAGTAGCTGCCACCGCCCTGGGTCGGTAGGGAGGCCCATTCCGGGGCGAGCCGCGCCAGCACGTCGTGGCTGAGTCCCTGGCTGTCGAACTGCTGCAGGGCGCCGCGCTTCTCAACCAGATAAAGGGCTGCCTGGTCTTGGCTGGCGGGCCGGAAATCCCGCAGCCGCAAGCGACGGGCGGCTTCGTGCCAGGTGTCGGGCAGAAACTGATAGGCCCCGGCGGCGGCGCTGCGATACCTGCTCACCACGGTCACCTCCGGGTGGCGGGTCAGGTCTTCGACCTGGCCGCCGCCATAGAGCATGCGGTAGCCCATGGGACTGCCGGCCGTCCAGGTGCCCTCGGCGAAGCGGATCGTGTTGAGCAGGGCCCGCCGCTCCGGCGTGATGCGGTACGGCCCGTCACCGGCCACCACCGGCACCGCCAGCTGCGGCGATGCCGAAGGGGCGGTGGTGAGGGCCGGCAGCTGGAACGCCGTGGGCTGCACCTGCCGGCTGCCGACCAGCCCCTGCAGCCGTTCACCCAGCGGCTCCCGGCCGATGGCCAGGGGCAGCGCCAGCACCAGGGCCATGCAGCACCAGGCCCGTGCCTCCAGCGGTTGGGCCAAGCGGGCGGCGGGACGAACGGGGCGGCAGGGGCGCAGCAAGGGCAACAACAGCTCGAATGCCCCCGACCCTGCTGGCCAGCGATCACGTCCGCCCACCCCCCTTGCCACCGCCCTGGACAAATCCACCGATGTATGCCTGATGGACAGTCCTGGTCCGACCACTGCCGCCAGATCCCTGTCGTCGCGGCACCCCTGGGCTGGGACTCAGCCTGGGATTGTGGGACCGTCAGCATTTCGACATGCTGCAGATATGATCAGCAGCGCTGATGTGTGGCCGCAGAACCGTTCAGGGATGCGCGATCCGGGCGATCGGCAGGAAGCCCAGGGCGTTGCGGACCCGTTCAAGGGTGTCGTGGGCCACAGCGGCCGCCCGCTCCCGGCCTTCGATCAGCACGGCCTCGACGGTGGCCGGATCGCGCCGCAGCTCGGCGTAGCGCTCCTTGAGGGGCCGGATCGCCTCCACCGCCGCCTCGGCCAGCAGGGGCTTGAACGTGCCCCAGCCCATCGCCGCGCACTCGGCGGCGGCCGCCTCCCGGCTGCGACCGCTGAGCAGGGCGTAGAGCCCGAGCAGGTTGTCGGCTTCGGGACGGTCCGGGTTGCCGAATTCCAGGCCCATCACCGGGTCGGTCTTGGCCCGTTTGATCTTGCGGGTGATCAGCTCAGGCGGATCCAGCAGGGTGATGCGGGAGCCCTCGTTGGGGTCGCTCTTGCTCATCTTGCTGCGGCCATCGGTGAGGCTCATCACCCGCGCGCCCTCCCGCAGGATCAGCGGATCGGGCACCTTCAGGATCGGCAAGCGCTCGCCATCGGGCCCCTTCGGCCCGAAGCGGGCATTGATCCGCTGCTGGGCGATGTCGCGGGCGAGCTCCAGGTGCTGCTTCTGGTCCTCCCCCACCGGCACCCGGTCGGCGTCATAGAGAAGGATGTCAGCCGCCATCAGCACCGGGTAATCCAGCAGGCCCGTCGAGACGTCAGCCCCCTGCTTCACGGCCTTTTCCTTGAACTGGATCATCCGCTCCAGCCAGTTGAGCGGTGTCACGCAGTTGAGCAGCCAGCAGAGCTCGCTGTGGGCGCTCACATGGCTCTGCACGAACACGGTGGAGCGGGCCGGATCGATGCCGCAGGCCAGATACAGCGCAGCGGTGGTGAGGGTGTCCTCCGCCAGCCGGGCCGGATCGTGGGGCACGGTGATGGCGTGCAGGTCCACCACACAGAAAAAAGTGTCGTGGCTGTCCTGCAGGGCCACCCAGTTGCGGATCGCTCCGAGCCAATTGCCCAGGTGGAGGGCCCCTGTCGGCTGAACGCCCGACAGCACCCGTGGCCGTGCCGTGTCCATCGCGCTGGATCAGGCCTCGGCAGGGGCTTCGGGCGCTTCGCTGCTGGCTGCCGTGGTGGTCTCCTCGGCCGCCACGGCGACGGCGGCGTCGCCCTCGGGGGGATCCCCACTGCCGTTGGCTTCGGTGGGGATGACAGGCTCCGCCTCGGTTTCAGGGCCGGAGGCGGGCTGCTCATCCGCAGCGGTTGGAGCGGGTGCCGGACGGCTGGGGCGTGCAAACGGATTGGCCCGGCTGGCCTGGGGAGCGCCACCACCGCGGGGGCCGTCCCGGCCAGGACGTCGGTCGTCACCGCGGCCGGGACCGCCGCCGGGCCCACGGGAGCCGCCCTGAGCGCGCTGTTGCGCCACAATCGCCTCGAGCTGGCCATCCTCGAGCTGCTGGGCGAGGGTCCGCAGGCAGAAGCCCAGCACCGCCACGGTGGAGCGCAGCCCTAGGGCCTCCTGCAGCGCCTGGGCCGCCTGCATCTCGTTGTCGCTCAGCCGGATCCGGAAGCCGCCGGGCTCGCGGTTGTCCCGCGGGCCACGCCCGGGACCGCGGCCGGGGCCGCGCCCCTCCTGGGAGTGCTCTGAGGTGGGACGGTAGGTGTCGTCGGCCATGGCCGCAGCCTGCATTCAGGCGCAAGTGTGGCGCATCGAGCGCACCCCCTCCCCATCACCGGGGGCGAGCCAGTGCAGCCTGTGCCGGGCGCTGGCGGCCGGTTCATCGGGACGGGCAAGCACCAGCAGGGGCAGGGACCTGGGGTGCTCCTCGGCGAAGCGCTGGCGGTACCGCCGCAGCAGCTCCAGATACCGCTCCAGGGTCCAGTCGCGGTTGCCCCGTTCCTGGGCATCCCAGAGGCGCCGCTGGGCCTGGCGGCAGGCCTCCATGCCGAACTCCAGCCAGCAGAGCTGTTCGGCCTCCAGCGGGCCATGGCCCGCGGCCAGCAGCGCGCGGTAGAGCACCAGTTCCGGCGCTTCGCGGCTGCTGTCCGGCGGCAATCGGCGGGCCAGATCCTCAACGGGCACGGCGCTGAGCCGCAGCCAGCAGCGCTCCAGAATCAGCACCGGCAGTCCGCCATGCCACTGCTCAGCGGCCTGCAGCTCCGCGAACCAGGGGGAGAGCTGAAGGCGCTGCTGGGCGGTCAGCGCGAGGGGGCGGCTGCCGCCCCTCGCTCGGGTGGTGGTCTCCGGCCTGTTCTCCGAGGGGTCACGGCGGCTCATCAACCCGGTCCAGGCAGCCTCAACCCTATGGCTGGAAACGGTGGGGGGCGGTGTTCTCCCTGACCAAGCCAGATCAGACCCGCCGCATCTGAGCTAGAGAAGCGCTTGTCCCCGGTGTGCGTTCCGCCCCATCCGGATCCGATGCCTCCAATCCGTCCCGTGTCGCTGCCCACCACCGCCTTGCCGGCCGAGCCTCCAGCGGGATCCGGCAGCGGGCCGGTCCGGCCATCAAGTCGGCTGATGGGGCAGCTTCGATCCCTGCCGGGTCGGGCGGCGCTGCCCGGCTGGGCCCGGCCGGCCCTGCTGGCGAGTGGCGCTCTGGTGGCCGTCGATGGGGTGGCACACCTCCTCCATCCCGCCTCCGGCATGGTGTTGGGTCTGGGCGCCCTGGCCGGGGGCTGGTGGGTGCTGGGTGCGGTCCGCCTGCCCCTGGCTCCGAAGCGGATCGACACGCTCCAGGGTTGGATCGCGCGCTGTGAGGGCCTCATGCCCCAGTTCCAGCGCCTCGGAATCGACGCCGATGGCCTGGTCCAACGGCAGGCGGCCCTGGATCGTCTGGCGGCCGAGCGGCGCGCCGATGCGCTGCAGTTGGCCCTGGTGGGCGGCCAGAGCCCTGAGGCCTCCCTGCAGGAGGGACTGGTGGCGGCCCTGCGCGGACCCCAGCCACTGCAGCTGCACCTGGGCCACCCCCTGGCCAGCGCCGCCGAAGGCTGGATCTGGCCGGAGGGCCTGGCGGCCTCCGATGCCCTGGTGTTTCGGGTCCAGCCCCCCCTGCGGGCCTCCGAGCTGCGCTGGCTGGAGGCGGTACCCGCGGGCCAGCCGGTTTGGCTGCTGCTTCAAGACAGCGAAGCCGCCGAAGCTCCTGAAGCGGCCGCCGAACTGCTGCAGCAATGGCCTGGTGCCGATCCGGAACGATTGCTCCGCTGGGATGGCGATCCGGCCAGCCTGGCTGGGGCCCTGGCTCCCCTGGCCAGCTGGCTGGCCCGCGAGGGTGCGCTGCTGCGGGGGCGCACGGGGCGTCGCCGGCTGGAGGCCCTGCACCGCTCCTGGCAGGCGGATCTGGAGCGCCTGCGGCGCCGCCAGTGGCAGCAGTTGCAGCAACGCACCCAGTGGGTGGTGGCGGCTGGCGTGCTGGTCGCTCCCCTGCCGAGCCTGGATCTCCTGGTGCTGGCCACTGCCAACGGCCTGATGCTGCGCGAGATGGCCCAGCTCTGGGATTGCCCCTGGAGCCTTGAGCAACTGCGCGCCGCCGCCACCGAACTGGCCCGGGCCGCCCTGGCCCAGGGGGTGGTGGAGTGGAGCACCCAGGCCCTGGCGGCTGCCGTGAAGCTGCACGGCGCCACCTGGCTGGTGGGGGGTGCCCTGCAGGCCCTCAGCGCCGCCTACCTCACCCGGGTGGTGGGGAGAGCGATGGCCGACACCCTGGCCCTTTCGGCGGGGGTGGCGGAACCGGACCTCGCAGCGATCCGCCGTGAAGCACCGCTGCTGGTGGCCCGCGCCGCCGAGGAGGAGAAGCTCGACTGGGCCGCCTTCCTGCGCCAGGGCCGCCGCTGGTGGGAGAGCTCCGCGGCCGCAGCGACCGGCTGAAGCAGCTCTTCCGCCGGAGCTGGGTGCATCGAGCCCGCAGGCTCTGCAGCCCCGCCCACCGGCCCACGGCCATCTGCTATCGCTGTACAGCGATCTTCATGAACTTTGCTTGCCTGGCTTGACGTTGCTTTGCGTTTGGTGGCGGGGCGATGCTCTCGCCGTAGCGTGAATTCACTTCCCGTATCTGGATTCCGGGTGCGGGCGGTATGCATCCATCCCTTCCACGCACTTCTGTCATGACCACTGCGATCCGCAGCGGCCGTTCCCAGAACTGGGAATCCTTCTGTCAGTGGGTCACTTCCACCAACAACCGCATCTATGTGGGTTGGTTCGGTGTGCTGATGATCCCCTGCCTTCTGGCCGCCACCATCTGCTTCATCGTTGCCTTCATCGCCGCTCCCCCCGTCGACATCGACGGCATCCGTGAGCCCGTTGCCGGTTCGCTGATGTACGGCAACAACATCATCTCCGGCGCTGTGATCCCCTCCAGCAACGCCATCGGTCTGCACTTCTACCCGATCTGGGAAGCTGCCTCGCTCGACGAGTGGCTCTACAACGGTGGCCCCTACCAGCTGGTGGTGTTCCACTTCCTGATCG
>JBILUS010000002.1:0-205635 GCA_044370835.1 Cyanobium sp.
GCCGCCAGTCGGTGGAGCTCTACCTGCTCACCCCCTGCCCTGATCTCTGGCGGCGTTGCGGCAGCCGCCGCCACCGCCTCGGCGATGCCCTGGCCCTGGCCGATCCCCTCGACACCGACTGGCTGCTCGAGGCCCCGGGCCTGGAGGCTCGCTTCGGCCGGCTCGGAGCCGAGTTCCAGCAGCTGCTGGAGGGCACCGGCGAGGTGCAGTTCGGCGCCAGCCGGGAGGAGGATCTGTTCCTGCGCGCCTCCGCGTTCGCGCTCCCGGCGGCACCGGCGACCACGCCTGCGCAGCTGGACCGGGATTCGGCCGCCGGCGACGATCCCCAGGGCTCCAACGCCCTTCCGGATCAACGAGACTCCCTCGGCACGCCGACCCTGTTGCACCAACTCCAGGAGCAGCTGGCCGAAGGCACCGGCTCCGCCGGGCTGCGCTGGCGGCCGGGTGATGCGTCCCTGGAGTTCCACGCCTGTCCGGGGCCGCTGCGGCAGGTGCAGATCGTGCGCGACCGGCTGCTGCAGCTGATGGCCGCTGATCCCAGCCTCGAACCCCGCGACATCCTGGTGATGACGCCCCAGGTGGATCGGCTCGCCCCTCTGGTGGGGGCCATGTTCGGCGACAGCGATGCCACCGGTGTGTCGATCCCCTGGCGGCTCACCGATCGCAGCCAGCAGGGCGAGGGGGGCATCGGCCGCACCCTGCTGGCCCTGCTCCAGCTCGGCGGCGAGCGGCTCACCGCTTCAGGCCTCGAGGCGGTGCTGGCCTGCGGAGCCCTGCAGGAGCGCTTCGGGCTCACGGCGGAGGCCTGCGGGCGCCTCAACGACCTGCTCCAGCGCACCGGCTTCCGCTGGGGTCTCGATGGCCCGGCCCGCGGCGGCGATCCCACCCATTCCCTCGCCTGGGCGATCGACCGCCTGCTGCTGGGTCTGGTGCTGCCCGCCGATGTGGGCCTGGCGCCGGGTCTCGAAGCTCCCACCGCCCCGGCCCCCGGCGGGGCGCCCCTGGAGCTCAGCGGCCGCTGGCTCCACCTGCTCACCCGGCTGCGCCACTGGTTGCGGGAGCTGGGCCGGCCCGCCAACCCCACCGCCTGGGCGGAGCGGCTGCGGATCCTGCTGGCCGATCTGTTCGGCGAGGGGGGCGGATCCGCCGCCGAGCTGCCCGGCCTGCTCGCCGCCCTTGACAGCTGGCAGGAGCTGGCGGGCGACTCGCCGCTGCTGCAGGAGGCGCCCGTGGTGGCGGCGGTGCTGCAGGAGGCCCTGGGGGCCGAGAGCGGCCGCTTCGGCCATCGCAGCGGCGCCCTCACGATCAGCGCCCTCGAACCGATGCGGGCCATCCCCCACCGGGTGGTGGTGCTGATGGGGCTGGATGCGGGCGTGTTCCCCCGCGCCGGTCAGCGGCCCGGGTTTCACCTGATGGAGCAGCGGCGGCGCCTCGGCGATCCCCTGCCCGCCGACCAGGACCGCTACGTGCTGCTGGAGGCGCTGCTCTCGGCCCGCAGCCACCTGTTGATCACCTGGAGCTGCCGCGAGGAGCGCCGCGGTGAGCGGCTCCAGCCCGCAGCCCCGGTGCGGCAGTGGCTGGAGTGGCTGGGGGCGGGCCTGGCCGCGGCGGCGAAGGATTCACAGGATCAAGCGGAACGCACCACTGAGCACTGGATCGCTCAGTTGCTGGTGGCGCACGCCGCCAGTCCCCTTGAGCGCGCCAATTTCCGGCCCCATGCCGGGCGGCCCCCCGCCAGCTGCGACCGGCGCCAGCTGGCGGCGCGCCGGCTGCTGGATCAGCCCGGGGCCGGGGGTGAGGTGCCGCTGCTGCGGCGCCCGATGCCCGCCACCCCTGGCCAGGCCGCCGGCGTCACGGCCGTCGAGCCCTTCGATGACCTCCGCGCCTGGCTGATGGCCCCTCAGCGCCAGTGGTTGCGGGAGCTGGGGCTGCGGCCCGCCGAATGGGAGCGGAGCCTGGAGGATCTCGAGCCCCTGGCCCTGGGGGAGCGGGAGCGCTCGGGCTTGCTGCGCAGCCTGCCGCTCGAGGCCGCCTCCCCCGATCCGCAGGCTCCCGAGCAGGCGGCCCCGGAGCAGGAGGCCGGCTGGCTGGAGCGCTGCCGCGGCCTGGGGCTGCTGCCCCCCGGCAGCGGCGCCGTGCTGGAGGCCCGCCGCCTCGAGGCCCGCCGCCAGGGGCTGGTGGAGCAGGCCGATGCCCTGGGGGATCCCTGGCAGGGGGAGGTGATGCTGGCCCCCTGGCGCAGCCGCCAGGAGTGGCGCGGCGATGCGGTGCTGGTGGTGCACTGGGCCAAGGGGGGGGCGATCCAGCTGCTGGATCTGTGGCTGCAGCTGGTGCTGGCGGCGGCCGCCGCTCCGGCCCATGGCCGCCGCCCCGGCCGCGGCGTGCTGCTGGCGCGCGAGCAGGGTGACCGCATGCTCGCCACCACCCTCGCGGCGCCGGAACCGGAGGCGGCCCTGGCGGAACTGGAGCGGCTGGCCGCCCTGCGGGAGCGGTGGCGCCTGGCCTGCTGGCCCGTGCCGCCGCGCACCGGCTGGGCCTGGTGGGAGGCCGAACACAAGGACGGCTCCGGTGCGGCAGCGGCCCGCGCGATCTGGGAGGGCGGGCCGCAGCAGCGCGGCGAGCGCGACACGCCCGAGATGGTGGCCTGCTTCGGTGGGGCGTTGCCGCTGGTGGATCTGCTGGAGGGCTCCTTCGCGGATCTTGCCCGCGAGCTGTTTGCCCCCGTCCAGGCGGCCGTGGTGCCCAGGCCCCGGGGGAAGGGCTGATGCCCCGCTTCGACGCCAACGGCTTTCCTCTCACGGCCGGGGTGCACCTGCTGGAGGCCAGCGCCGGCACCGGCAAGACCTTCGCCCTGGCCCACCTGGTGCTGCGGCTGGTGGCAGAACGGGGCTGGCCCCTGCAGGAGCTGCTGGTGGTGACCTACACCGATGCCGCCGCCGCGGAACTGCGGGACCGGATCGCCACCCGCCTGCAGGCGGCCCTGGCGGCGCTGGAACCCCTGGAGCTGCCGGCCGCCGCCGAGCCGCCCGGCCCCGATCCGTGCGCTGCTGAAGCCCCGGACCGCCGCCCAGTGGCGGACGCCACCCTCGGCGACTGGCTGGAGACCTTACGGGCCGCCAGCGCCCCGCCGGAGCTGGCGCGGGTGCGGGGCCGGCTGCTGCTGGCCCTCGAGGAGCTCGATGCGGCCGATATCACCACGATCCACGGCTTCTGCCGCCGCACCCTGCAGCGCCAGGCCCTGGAGGCCGCCTGTCCGCCGGAGCTGCGGATCGAATCCCAGGCCGACGGCATCGTGGCCCAGGTCGTTCACGACTACTGGCAGCAGCAGGTGCTCAGCCTGCCGGTCCATCTGGTGGCGGGGCTGCAGGCGGCCCGGCTTGATCCCTCCCTGCTCGAATCCCTGCTCACCAGCCTCGATGGGGATCCGGCCCTGCTGCTTGACCCCCTCCCCCCCGACCTGGAGGCGGCGACCCCGCTTGGCGCCGTGCTGCCGCAGCTGTTCCAGCGGCGCTGGGAGGGCTTCCTGGAGCAGTGGCGGCAGCGGGGGGCGGACCTGGAAGCCGACCTCTGCGCCCACGCTGCCGCCTGGAAAGGGGCAGCTCCGAAGGGTTCTTCGCCCCCGGACACCAAGCCCTACGCCGCCCGCCCCCGCAGCAACCGGGTGGCGCAGCTCGACGACTGGATCGCCGCCCAGCCTCCGGAGGCCGATTACGGCGCGGTACGGGAACAGAAGCTGCTCAGCGGCTATTTCCACCCCGCTCCCTTCTGCCGCGCGGCCCGTCGGCTGGAGGGCCAGCCGCCGCAGCGCCTGCCCCAGGAGCCGCTGCTGCTGGCCGTGGCGGCCCTGGTGGAGGGGCCGGCCGAGCTGGTACTGCTGCACGCCTGCCACTGGGGCCGCGCCGAGCTGGTGCGGCGGCGGGAGCGGCGGGGGGTGTGCACCTTCTCCCAGCTGCTCGAGCAGCTCGATCCGGGCCCTGATGAGAGCGTCGCCAGCCCGTTGCTGGTGGCGGTGGCCCGGCGCTACCGCGCCGCCCTGGTGGATGAGTTCCAGGACACCGACCCGATCCAGTGGCGCATCCTGCGGCGGGCCTTCGGCCAGGGCCTTCATCCCCTGGTGCTGGTGGGTGATCCCAAGCAGGCGATCTACCGCTTCCGCGGCGGCGACCTCGACACCTACCGCGCTGCCGGCCTTCAGGCTGGCGAGCCTTGGGAGCTGGTGGACAACCACCGCTCCACCGCAGCGCTGGTGGGGGGCTTCAACGGCCTGATGGGCCCCGGCCTGCGGCGCTCGCAGCTGGCGGTACCGCCGGTGAACGCCAGGGCCAGCCGCGAGGGTCCGGCGGGGGAGCCGATCGAATTGCTCTGGCTCGGCCCCGAGGATCCGGCCGATCCCACCCTCCCGAGCCGCAGCGCCCTGGAGGACCGCCTGCCGGGGCAGATCGCCTCCCATCTGGAGGCGCTGCTCGCGAGCGACCTGCGGGTGGTCGACAAGGGGTGCGAACGAACCCTGGAGGCGGCCGATTGCTGCCTGCTGGTGAACCACCATCGCCAAGCCGAGCAGCTGCGCCAGGCCCTGGAGCGGCGCGGCATCGCCAGCCGGCTGGTGAGCCGGGCCGATGTGTTCGACACCCCGGCGGCAACGGCCCTGCAGCGCTTCCTCGATGCCCTCGCCGATCCGGCCGACCCCAGCCGCCTGCGCCTGCTGGCCGCCTCCCCCCTCCAGGGCTGGAGCGCCGAGCGGATCGCCGCCACCACGTCGGCCGGTTGGAGCGCCTTGGCCGGCCGCCTCGATGGCCTCGCCCGCCAGCTCAGCCGCCGCGGGCTGCTGGGGGTGCTCGCCGATTGGCTGGGGGCCGACACCCTGGCCCGCCTGGCCTGGGGCGGGCGGCTGCTGGCCGATCTGCAGCAGGTGGCGGAGCTGGTGCAGGAGCGGCTCCACAGCGAGCAGCTCGGGGCCGCGGCGGCGGCCGACTGGTTGCGGCGCCTCCGCCTGGCGGAGGACCGGGTGGTGCCCGAGGAGCACCAGGCCCACAGCGACAAGGCCGACGGGGCGGTGGCGGTGGTCACGATCCACCGCAGCAAGGGCCTGGAGTTCCCGCTGGTGATCTGCCCCTACCTCTGGGAAGCGGCCTCGGCGGCGCGGCCCGGGCCGGGGCGGATCGGCCGCCGCTGGCATCCCCCGGGCGCCGCTGGGCCCCATCTCGATCTGCACCTCAGCAGCAGCTGGGGCCCTGGCTACCGGGCCGACCTGGAGCACCGCCGCTCCGAGGACCAGGAACGGGAGCGGCTCGCCTACGTGGCCCTCACCCGGGCCCGCCACCGGCTCGTGCTGGCCTGGGGGCCGGCCCGCGAGCAGCAGTGCAACCCCCTGTTCTCCTGGCTGTTTGCCGCCGAGCCGCTGCCCGACCTGGAGGAGGACAGCCTGGCCGCCACCCCGCCGGCCCACTGGCGCCAGCGGCTGCAGCAGGTGATCACCGAGCGCGCCCTGCCGATCGACCTGCGTGATCCCCCACCGGCCCCCACCACGGCCCCGCGGCGCTGGCCGGCCCCGGCGGAGCCCCTGGCGCTCGGGCCGGTGCCCAGCCGCAGCCTCGACAGCCGCTGGGGCCGCAGCAGCTACACCAGCTGGACCCAGGCCAGCCACGGCGCCCTGGCGCCGGCGGCCCTTGATCAGGGGCGCGACACCGCCGACCCCGCCGCCCCCGAGCTGGGCCTGGGGGACGCACCCTTCGCTGCGGATCCCCCTCCCGCTCCCGGCGCCCCGGCGGATGCTGCTCCGGTCGCCTCCACCGCTTCGCTCTCTGCCGGGGCAGGCATCCCGGCGGATGCCCCCCCTGGCGCGGAGGCCTGGCCCGAGCAGGGCCCCCTGGCCGCCTTCCCACGCGGTGCCGCCGCCGGCGACTGCCTGCACCGCATCCTCGAGCGCCTCGACCTCACCACATCCCTCGAAGGCCCGGTCGCCACGGAGCTGGTGGCGCGGGAGCTGCGCCGCGCCGGGCTGGAGCGCGAACCGACCGACCGGCTGCTGGAGGGCCTTGAGCGGATGCGCACCACCCCCTTCGGCGGGCCCCTGGCGGGGCTGCGGGTGGCGGATCTGCCGGCGCAGCGGCGGCTGCACGAGATGAACTTCGACCTCACCCTGCAGCGGGTGCGGGCCGCCGATCTGGCGGCCGCCTTCGCCGCTCACCCCGGCGGCCTGTTTGGCGCCGACTACGCCGCCGCCCTGGCCGGCCTGCCGATCGACAGCAGCGGTTTCCTCACCGGTTCGATCGATCTGGTGTTCCGGGCCGATCCGGGCCCGGCCGGGGGGGATGGGCGCTGGTGGGTGGCCGACTGGAAGAGCAACTGGCTGGGCCGCCGCGATGGCGAGGGGCGGCCCCTGGCCTGCGGTCCGCGCCACTACGGCCAGGAGGCGATGGCGGCGCTGATGGCGGCCAGCCACTACCCGCTTCAGGCCCACCTCTACCTGGTGGCCCTGCACCGCTACCTCGGCTGGCGCCTCCCGGGCTACGACCCTGAGCGGCACCTGGGCGGCTACGCCTATGTGTTTCTGCGGGGCACACCGGGGGCCGAGGCCGCTGCCGTCCTGCCCGGAGCCGTGCCGGGCATGGTGGTGGAGCGGCCGCCCCTGGGGCGGATCCTGGCCCTGGATCGGGCCCTGGACCGCAGCTTGGGTCGTGATGCCGCCACAGCGGAGGCAGGGATCTGATGGCGGCGGAGCGGCGCGAGCGGGAGCAGCCGACCTGGCTGGAGCCCCTGCAGGTGGCCCTGGTGGAGGCCCTGCCGCGGCTCTACGGCGAGGCGGTTGATGCGGCTGTGGCTGGGCTGATCGGGGAGCTGGTGGTGGCGCTGGAGCAGGGGATCCTGGCCCTGCCCCTGCCGCCGGGAGCGGCGGCGGAGCGCCTGGCCGCCTCCGCCCTCTGCCGCGACCCGGACGGGCCCCTGGTGATCGAGGCCGGCCAGGTGGGCTGGCGCCGCTGGCACGTTCTGCGCCGCTCGGTGCTCGCGGCCCTGCTGGAGCGGGTGGCGCCCCTCGATCCGCAGGCCACCCCCGGGCCGGGGGCCTCGTCCCGGCTGCCGCCGCCCCCCGCCGCCGAGAGCCTGGATCCCCGTCAGCGGCAGGCCGTGGAGGCGGTGCTGAGCCACCGGCTGGTGCTGCTCCAGGGCGGCCCGGGCACCGGCAAGACCAGCACCGTGGCCCGCATGCTCGCGGCGGTCCTGGAGCGAGAGCCCACCACCCGCGTGCACCTGGCCGCTCCCACCGGCAAGGCCGCCGCCCGGCTGCGGGCCGCCACCGGCGGTGCCCATCCCTGCGGCACCCTGCACCGCCTGCTGGAGAGCCGGGGCGACCACTTCGCCCGCAACCGCCGCCATCCCCTCCCCCTCGACCTGCTGGTGGTCGACGAGGTGTCGATGGTGGACCTGCAGCTGATGGCGGCGTTGCTGGAGGCCCTGCCCGCCGCCGCCCGGCTGCTGCTGGTGGGGGACCCGGCCCAGTTGCCGCCGATCGCCCCCGGGGCGGTGCTGCTGGATCTGCAGCAGAGCGTTCAGCAGGCGGCCCTGGGGCCCGCGGCGATCACCCTCACCACCACCTACCGCAACAACGGCGCCATCGCCGCGGTGGCCGCCGCCCTGCGGGCCAGCCTGGAAGCTCCGGATCCCACGTCTGGCCTGAGCCCACCGCCGCCGCTGGAGCTGATCCGCCCCCTGCTGGCGGCCCTGGGCCCCACCGACAACCTGCTCTGGCAAGCGGCCCCGGCCGGCCGGCTGCCCGCGGCGCTGCGTTTGCGGCTGGAGCAGCATCTTGAGGCCCTGGCGGCGCTGGCGGCCCCTTGCCGTCCGGAGCGGCCCGTTGGCTGGGAGGCCCTGCTGGCCGAGCGGGACCGCCTGCTGGTGCTCTCCCCCCTGCGCCGCGGCCCCTGGGGGGTGGAGGCGATCCACCGGGCCCTGCTTGGGGAGGCGGCCGTCTCCGCCTCCGCCCCCAGCTCGGCCTGGCCCGAGGGGTTGCCGGTGCTCTGCACCCGCAACCTGCCGGAGCTGGGCCTGGCCAACGGCGATGTGGGGGTGCTGGTGGGAGCCCCGGGCGCCGCCGACCGCCAGGTGCTGTTCGGCGGGGAGGAGCCCCTCTGGGTCCATCCCGCCCAGCTGGCGGGGGCGGCTGAACCCGCCCTCGCCCTCACCGTTCACAAGGCCCAGGGCAGTGAGGCCGCCGAGGTGATCGTGCTGCTCGGCGATGGCGACGCCGAGGCCCGGCTGCTCTACACCGCCCTCACCCGCGCCCGGGAGCGGGCCCTGTTGATCACGCCCCCCTGAGCCCGGCGGCGGGATTGTTGCTGTGGCGGCATCGGCGCTTGCGGCGCCTCGCAGGCCTGATCAGACTCCCACTGGGCCCCCGTTGTCACAGCGGCCTGCCTCCATGAGCGCCTCTCCCCCCCTCTCCTCGGCCGGAGCCCCCACCGGCCCCACCACCGCCAGCGGTGGTGCGGTGGCGGCGGGATCCGGCCCGGGTTCCGCCGTTGGCGCCGGCGGGATGCAGGACAGCTCCGCGGCGGCGCGACCCTGGGCTCGGGTGAACCGGCCCTGGGGCTGGTTCGAGACCCTGGTCGCCGCATCTCCAGCGCACGCCGCCGGGGTTTGCTACGGCGTCAAGCGCCTCTGGATCGACCCCAACGCCCGCATCAGCCTCCAGCGTCACCTGCACCGCAGTGAGCATTGGGTGGTGGTGGCCGGATCGGGGCTGCTCGAATGCGGCGAGGAGGCCACGGCGGCGCAGCCGGGCACCAGCCTGGTGGTGCCGGTGGGGGCCATCCACCGGGCCAGTGCCGGCGCCGAGGGACTGCTGATCATCGAGGTGCAGCGCGGTGAGCAGCTGCGGGAGGATGACATCGAGCGCTTCGCCGACGATTACGGCCGGGTGGTAAGGTCCGCACACAGCCTTTGATCAAGGGCAAGGCAGCCATTCCTGCGCCAACCACCTCCTGTGGTTCGGCCGGCAGGACGCCATCGGGTCGCTGCCGGCCTGCGGAGAAGGATTCACCCAGGCCCACCATTGACCCAGATTCTTGAAGGCGGCACCCGCTCCGGTGCCACCGATTCCGCTGCGACCCTGCAGGTCGACACCCCCTCTGCCGGCACCGAGTCGACCCCGGTGATCGAAGCGATCGCTTCGGCCCGAGGCGAGGCTTCCGCCGAGGCGCTCATGCCGGCCCAGAACGGCGTTGTGCCTGCCCCAAGCGCTACCACCTCGCCGGAACCGACGAGCGCCGTCGCCGCCGTCCCTACCGCTGAGACCCTCGCCGAAGCCCAGACGGAGACCCCCCGAACGGCCAGCGCTGCTTCCACCGACCTCGCCGAGGCTGCCGCTGGCCAGCCTTCGACCTCCGCGCCCGCCACCCCCGAGCTCGCCGCCGCCGCAGGCCAGGCCGCTCCTTCCGAGCCGCCCTCCGGCTTCGTTCCCTTCGGCCTCGGGGCGCCCCTGCTGGAGGGGCTCGAGGCCCTCGGCTTCCGTGAACCCTCGCCGATCCAGAAGGCTGCAATCCCCGAACTCCTGCTCGGCCGCGACCTGGTGGGCCAGGCCCAGACCGGCACCGGCAAGACCGCGGCCTTCGGCCTGCCCCTGCTGGCCCGCCTCGACCTCAACCAGCGCACCCCCCAGGTGCTGGTGCTCACCCCCACCCGCGAACTGGCCCTGCAGGTGGCCGAGGCGATCACCTCCTACGCCGCCCGCCTGCGGGGGGTGAAGGTGCTGGCCATCTACGGCGGCGCCGATTTTCGCGAGCAGATCCAGCAGCTCCGCCGCGGCGTCCACATCGTGGTGGGCACCCCGGGCCGGGTGATGGATCACATGCGCCAGAACACCCTCGATCTCTCGGGCCTGCGCTCCCTGGTGCTGGACGAGGCCGATGAGATGCTCCGCATGGGCTTCATCGACGACGTGGAGTGGGTGCTCGAGCAGCTCCCCAGCGAGCGCCAGGTGGTGCTCTTCTCGGCCACGATGCCGTCCGAGATCCGCCGCATTTCCCAGAAATACCTGCGGGATCCCGCCGAGATCACCATCCGCACCAAGGCGGCCGACGGACGCCGCATCCGTCAGCGCTTCCTGATGGTGAATGCGCCCCAGAAGCTCGAAGCGCTCGAACGGGTGCTGGAGGCCGAGCGCAGCGAAGGGACGATCATTTTCGCCCGCACCAAGGCGATCACCCTCACGGTGGCCGAATCGCTCGAACAGCACGGCTACGAGGTGGCGGTGCTCAACGGCGACGTGCCCCAGAACCTGCGGGAGCGCACCATCGAGCGCCTCCGCGATGGCCGGGTGGATGTGCTGGTGGCCACCGATGTGGCGGCCCGCGGCCTCGATGTCGAGCGCATCAGCCTGGTGATCAACTACGACATCCCCTTCGATGGGGAGGCCTACGTCCACCGCATCGGCCGCACCGGCCGGGCTGGCCGCAACGGCGACGCGATCCTCTTCCTCACCCCGCGGGAGCGCCGCTTCCTGGGCGGGCTGGAGCGGGCCACCGGCCAGCCGATCGAGCCGATGGAGGTGCCCTCCAACGCCACGATCAACCAGCACCGCCTCGACCTGATGCGTGAGCGTCTCACCCAGGCGCTGCAGACTCCGGCCGGCAGTGAGGAGGAGCGGGCCCTGCTGGCCGAGATCCTGCAGAGGGTGGCCCGCGAGCAGGAGGCCCAACCTGAGGCGCTGGCTCTGGCTGCCCTGCAGCTCAGCCTGCGGGGCAAACCGCTGCTGCTGCAGGGTCCGGAGAACTGGTCCCAGCCCCGCACCCTGCGGGAACGGGACGGCGATCGGGGCCGGCCCCTGCCAGCGGACCGGGGCGGGCGCCGTCCCGGCCTCGAGCTCGCGGATGGCCCGCCTGAGCCCCACATGGAGCGTTTCCGGATCGAGGTGGGCTGGCGCGATCGGATCAAACCGGGCAACATCGTGGGCGCCATTGCCAACGAGGCCGGCTTGAACGGCCGATCGATCGGTCGGATCCGTATCTTCGACGCCCACAGCACCGTGGATCTGCCCCGCGGCATGCCGGACGACGTCTTCGCCAGCCTCCGCAGCCTGCGGGTGATGAACCGCGAACTCCAGATCTCCCGGCTGCCCGTCTGACCCCCTTCTCCCCAGGCTCTTCCCCCCTCCATGAAGCCCGCCGCCCTCGTCCTGCTGTTCAGCGTTGCCCTCGCGGCGGCGCTCCCTCGGGGCGCCCGCGCCGATGGCCTCGGGCAGATCGTGAAGGCCGTCTGCCTCTCGGCCTTCGAGAACGAGATGAGCCAGGTGGGCAAGGTGCCGCCGCCGGGCATGGCCACCTACGCCTGCAGCTGCGTGGAGCAGCGCATCCGGGCCGGGGGCGGGATCGAATCGGCCCGCTCCGCCTGCCGTGCGGCCACCGCTGAGCGGTTCCCGATCTGAACGGGGCGGGGCCGCCCAGCGCGCCCTTCAGCCCCCAGCTCTGCCCTGTTCCTTTCAGCAGGCAGCGTTCTAGCGGCTATCGGCTGATCAGGCGCAGAGGCCGGTCACCTCGCTGCTGCTGACCAGGCTGAGCTCGGCACTGGCGAGCCGCTCCACCGAGGCGATCAGACAGGTCTGCACCTCGTGGGTTTCGCAGCGCACCAGGCTCTGCAGCAGATCGAACCGGTCCTGCGGGGCCAGCTCACCGTCCTCGCACCAGGCGAGGCTCCAGGGGACGGGGACCATCGACATCACGGGGACCGCGCTTGGGATCGCGGAGATCAGGGTTTGCTGACAATGGGCCATTCTGTCCGGCGTGCGCCCCTTCTTCGGAATCGCTTTAGCTCCGCTTCAAGCTTCTCCATGACCGCCCCGCTTCCGGGCCGGGCCGGCGGGGTCAAGTTGTAGGCTGTAACCGATTCCAAGGCGTTCAGGCTTCCCTTCGGCACGCTCAGCCGGCTGCGACCCCACAGGGCGCGACCTCTTCCAAGGCTCCGACCTCCGGTCTTCTTCCGTTCACTGGCTTTCCCTGGGTACCCAAGCATCAGACGAATCAGTTCCAGGCTTTTCAGTGAATGACCATTTACGTCGGCAATCTCTCGTTCCAGGCCGAACGCGAGGACCTGCTTGATCTCTTCGGCCAGTACGGCGAAGTGCGCCAGTGCAGCCTTCCCCTCGATCGCGAGACCGGCCGCAAGCGCGGTTTCGCCTTCGTGGAGCTCGCCGATGATGCCGCCGAGCAGAAGGCCATCGACGACCTCCAGGACGTCGAATGGATGGGTCGCATGATCCGCGTCAACAAGGCCACCCCCCGTGAGGGCGGCGGCGGTGGCGGCGGTGGTGGCGGTCGCGGTGGCTACGGCGGTGGCGGTGGAGGTGGCCGCTCCGGTGGCGGCGGTGGCTACGGCGGTGGTGGCGGCGGCCGCTCCGGCGGGGGCGGTGGCGGTGGCGGTGGCGGTGGGGGCGGCTATGGCGGCGGCGGCGGCAACCGCTGGTGATGGCGGCTCCACGCCGATCACCCCGTCACCTCACCCCTCCATGACCCGGGCTTCGGGGCTGGAGCGCCTGATGGCGCGTCTTCGGCCCCATCGCCGCCAGGTGATCCTGGCGGCCTCCTGCTCGGTGCTCAACAAGCTCTTTGACCTGGCGCCGCCGGTGCTGATCGGCCTGGCGGTCGACGTGGTCGTGAAGGGCAACCAGTCCTGGCTGGCGGGCTTCGGTGTGATCACCGTGCCCAGCCAGCTCACGGTGCTGGCGGTGCTCTCCTTCGTGATCTGGAGCGCCGAATCCCTGTTCGAATATCTCTATGCCCTGCTCTGGCGCAACCTCGCCCAGACGGTGCAGCATGAGCTTCGCCTGGAGGGTTACGACCACCTCCAGCATCTGGAGATGGCGTTCTTCGAGGCCGGCAGCAGCGGCCGCCTCCAGACGATCCTCAACGACGACATCAACCAGCTCGAGCGTTTCCTCGATCACGGCGCCAACGAGATCCTGCAGCTGGTCACCACCGTGCTGGCCGTGGGGGCCGCCATGGTCTGGCTCTCCCCCAAGGTGGCGGGTGTGGCCTTCCTGCCGATTCCGGTGATCCTCTGGGGTTCGCTGCGCTTCCAGCGGCGCCTCGCCCCCCGCTACGCCGAGGTGAGGGATCGGGCCGGCGATCTGGCCAGCCTGCTCGCCAACAACCTCGGCGGCATGCTCACGATCAAGAGCTATGCCGCCGAAGCGTGGGAGAAGGCCCGGCTGGAGCGCGAAAGCCAGGCCTACCGCCTCAGCAACCGCCGCGCCATCCGCCTCTCGGCCGCCTTCATCCCCCTGATCCGCTTCGCGATCCTGTTCGCCTTCCTGGCGATTCTGGTGATCGGAGGCCTGCAGGCCTGGCGCGGCGTGATCGCAGTGGGCACCTACAGCTTCCTGGTGTTCATCACCCAGCGGCTGCTCTGGCCCCTCACCACCCTCGGCCGCACCCTCGACGACTATCAGCGGGCCATGGCCTCCGCCCACCGGGTCGAGGACCTGCTGGAGACCCCGATCGCCATCCCCAGCGGCCACCAGCCCCTGCCCTCAGAGAGCGTGCGGGGGGCGCTGCGGTTCGAGGACGTGGGCTTCGCCTATGCCGGCCGCGAGCCGCTGCTGCGCCACTTCAACCTGGAGGTGCCGGCCGGCAGCACCGTGGGGATCGTGGGCGCCACCGGCTCCGGCAAGAGCACCCTCGTCAAGCTGCTGCTGCGGCTCTACGCCGTGCAGGAGGGCCGGATCCTGCTCGATGGCCAGCCGATTGAGGACCTGCGCCTCGACGACCTCCGCCGCGCCATCGGTCTGGTGAGCCAGGAGGTGTTCCTCTTCCACGGCACCGTGGCCGAGAACATCGCCTACGGCAGCTTCGGCGTGCCCCGTTCGGCGATCGAACGGGCCGCCACCCTGGCCGAGGCCGCCGCCTTCATCGAAGCCCTGCCCGAGTGCTACGACACCGTGGTGGGGGAGCGGGGCCAGCGGCTCTCCGGCGGCCAGCGCCAGCGCATCGCCCTGGCCAGGGCGATTCTCAAGGATCCGCCGGTGCTGATCCTCGATGAGGCCACCGCCGCGGTTGACAATGAGACCGAGGCGGCGATTCAGCGTTCCCTGGAGGACATCACCCGCCACCGCACCACCCTGGTGGTTGCCCACCGGCTCAGCACGGTGCGCCATGCCGATCGGATCCTGGTGCTCGACCGAGGTGAGGTGGTGGAAAGCGGCCGCCACGACGACCTGCTGGCCCGCCGGGGCGCCTACGCGGCCCTCTGGCGAGTCCAGACCGGCCTGCTGGCCGAGGATGCCGATCCGGTGGGTGAGGTGATGGAGGTGGTCCGCCCATGAACGCCCGCCTGCCGGTCCTGCTGGCGATGGCCGTGGGGCTCGGCAGCGGGCTCGCCCTCTCCGGACCCCTGGCGAGCCTGATCAGTGCGCCGATCGCCGAGGGCAGCTCCCTGCCGATCGCCAATCCTTTCGCGGGTTGGGTGGAGGGGGCCGGCCAGGACCTGCTGGTGCTGGGCACCGATGAAGGCGGTGGCAACACCGATGTGATCGCCCTGGTGCGGGTGGAGGGTGGTGTGACCCGCGTCACCCAGATTCCGCGCGATTCCTATCTCGAAACCGAGCGCTGGGGACCGATCAAGGTGAACGCGCTCTACAGCCTCGGCGGTGAGGAGGAGGTGAAGCGGGAGCTCTCCAGCCGCATGGGCACCACGATCCACCACCACATGATCGTGAACCTGGCCTCCCTGCGTCAGATCGCCGACATGCTCGGCGGCATCGAGGTGGATGTGCCCAAGCGGATGTACTACGTCGACAACAGCCAGGGGCTGATGATCGATCTGCAGCCCGGCCGCCAGATCCTCAAGGGCCGTGATCTCGAGGGGTTCCTGCGTTTCCGCCACGACGAGGCCGGCGACATCGGCCGGCTGGAGCGGCAGCAGCTGGCGCTGCAGGCCCTGTTCCACAAGCTCGGTCGGCCTGAGAGCCTGGTGCGCCTGCCCTCGCTGCTGATGGCCTCGGGCAAGCAGATCCGCACCGACCTGGGCCCGATGGAGCTGGGGGGGCTGGTCACGGCGATGGGATCGACCCGGCTCGAGACCCAGCGGATGGCCGGCCGTCCCTTCGACCGCAACGGCATCAGCTACTGGGACACCGACTGGCCGGTGCAGCAGGGGCCCGGCGCCGAGGCCGGCGCGGACGGTCTGGCCCATAGCGATGGGGCTGCAGGCGAGGCCAGCCGCTCCGAGAAACCGACGTTCCGCTATCTGTTCTGAGCCCAGACCTGGCGCGGCGTTCGCGCCGGGGGCTCAGTGCGGCGGTTCACCCCGCTCGCGGGGCTCCTCGGGCGGCCGCCGGTCGTGGGGTGGATGGACCGAGAGGGTCACCAGGGCCAGGCCCAGGGCCACCAGGGCGAGCACCGGGCTTGAGGCCGCCACGGTGATCCCCAGGGAGGCGGTGAACCAGATCGAGGCGGCGCTGCTCAGGCCCCTCACCTCGTAGGCGGTGCCGGTGTTGGGAGGCGGGGTGAGGATCTCGCCTGCCCCGAGGAAGCCGATGCCCGCGGCCACCCCCTGGATGGCCCGGCTGCGGGCGTCGGCGCCGGGGCCGGCGGCGAGCAGCAGCAGGCAGGCGCTCAGGCCCACCAGCACATGCACCCGAACCCGGTTGGGGTGGGGGCGATCGCCGTGATGGGCGCGGTTGAGGCCCACCGCCAGCCCGCAGAGCACGGCCAGGCCCATGCGCAGCAGGGCCTCCAGATCCGCCACCGGGGAGAGCGCCGCCAGGGGGGCTGCAGCCATGGCCTTCAGAGCGGGGTGGTCCCCCCATGATTGATCCGATCCGCCGCGCCGGCCAGCGAGGCCGCGACGGATTCGGCCAGGGTCTCGGCCAGGGGCGGCACCGCCGTGAAGGCCCCGCTGAAGCCGCTGAAGGCCCACAGCCCCGGCGGTGCCCCTGCCACCGGGCCGGCCAGGGGCTGGCCATTGCTGCAGAACGGCACCGGCACCTGGCGGTAGTGGCCCGCCAGGGCGGCCAACTGCGGATCCAGCTCCGCCAGGCCCTGCCGCAGCCGCGCCTCCATGGCCGCCGGATCGGGGGGGCGGCAGGGATCGGCGTTGGGGCCCACCAGGCTGATCTGACCCAGCAGCACGTGGTGGCCCCAGGGGGCCAGGCCCGCATCGACGATCCAGCGCTCCTGCTGCAGTTCGGCGGCCGTGGCCTCCAGTGCGGAGCGCCGCCACTGACGCGCCTGCACGATCCGGCCGAGGCGCGCCTGCTCCAGCCAGGCCGATTCGCTGGGCCCGCGGCTCGCGGGCTCCTGGCTCATTGGCCCGCTGCCGCCGCCCGCCACCACGATCACGCCGGCCCAGCTGAAGCGAAGCCGCTCCGGGAGGCCTGGCCAGAGGTCGCGGCAGCTGGCCCCTGCCGCCAGCACCACCTGGCGGGCCTCGATCGGAGCGGCGCCCGCCAGCGCGAGCTCCCAGCCGCCGCCGGCCGGAGCGAGCCCCCGCACCGCCGCTTCCTGCCGCGCCACTCCCGCCGCCGCCAGCGCGGATGGCAGGGCCGCCGCCAGGGCGGGTGCATCCACCCGGCTGAGGGGCACCACGGCGGTGGCCAGGGCCTGCAGCGGCGGCGGCAGGCGGTTTAGGGGCTCCGGCCAGCCGTGCAGCACCAGCCGGGACGGACGCCAGCCCAGCGGTCCATGGATGCGCTCGAGCGCCTGCCATTGGCGGGCGATGGCCCAGCCGGCCATGCCGCCGTAGCTCAGGGCGGTGGCCGAGGGCGCCGCCGGTCCCACCAGGGTGGTGGCCACCCCCCGGCGGGCCAGGGCCAGGGCCAGCAGGGAACCCGCCAGCCCGGCCCCCACCACCGCCACGTCGGCGGACGCCATCAGATCAGCAGGTTGAACGAGCCGATCACCCGCTGGAACAGCTCCTGCACCTTCGGCCAGCGCACCTCGTTGGTGCTGGCGGCGAAGGTGTAGAGCCGGCCGCGATCCACCACGGCGGTGGCCAGTTCGTGGCGATCCCGATCCGCCAGGTGCACGCGGTATTCGAGGTCGTAGAAGGTGCGGCCCTCCTGCTGGCGCTCACGGGCCTCCACCAACTCCGCTTCGCGGCCGCTGCCCTCCGGGGCGATCACGCGGCGCCGCAGGCTCTCCCCCACGGCCACGGCGCTGCCCAGATCGGTGAGGTCGCGGTCGGTGGCGACCTCGGAGACCACCAGGCTGAGGGTTTCGTCGCTGTTGATCAGGTCGTGGAACACCACCTGGGGACCGCCGCTCACCTGCACCCGCGTCCAGCCGGTGGGGTAGAGGAAGGCGTAGCGCCCATCGGGGCTCTGGTACGAGTTGAGGCCCGCCGCCACCGCGCTGCAGCCCACCAGCACCAGGGCCAGCAGCAGGCCCGCCAGGGCCGAGGGCCAGCGGCGGGCATGGGGGGCGGTGGCCTGGGCCATGGGATGGGGATCCGGTGTTGGCGCGCATTCTCGCCTGGCCTGCGCGCACCCCGGCGGCGCGCCCCCCGCCGCCCCTAGATTTCGGCCAGCAGCCCTTGAGCCCTGAGCGGTTTCACCCGGCCCCTGGCCCGCCTGATCGACCAGTTCGAACGGCTGCCCGGCATCGGTCCCCGCACCGCCCAGCGGCTGGCCCTGCATCTGCTGCGCCAGCCGGAAGAGCAGATCCGTGCCTTCGCCGATGCCCTGCTGGCCGCCCGCTCCCAGGTGGGCCAGTGCCGCACCTGCTTCCACCTTTCGGCCGAGCCGGAGTGCGAGATCTGCCGCCACAGCGAGCGCAGCGACGCCCAGATCTGCGTGGTGGCCGATTCCCGCGACCTGTTGGCGATGGAGCGCACCCGCGAGTACCGCGGCCGCTACCACGTGCTCGGCGGTCTGATCTCGCCGATGGACGGGGTGGGTCCGGAACTGCTCCACATCCAGCCCCTGGTGGAGCGGGTCGACCGGCTCGAGGTGGCGGAGGTGATCCTGGCCCTCACCCCCAGCGTGGAGGGGGACACCACCAGCCTTTATCTGGCCCGCCTGCTCAAGCCCTTCACCACGGTGAGTCGCATCGCCTACGGCCTGCCGGTGGGCAGTGAGCTGGAGTACGCCGATGAGGTGACCCTGGCCCGGGCCTTCGAGGGCCGCCGGAGGATGGATTGAACGCCATGGCCCAGCGACCCACCCGTTACAGCGCCATCCCGCCGGCCGAGCGGCTGCCGGAGTGGATCCGCACGCCGATCGGCAACGCCTCCGCCCTGGAAACCGTGCAGGGCGTGGTGAAGCAGCAGCGGCTGCACACGATCTGCGAGGAGGGCCGCTGCCCCAACCGCGGCGAGTGCTATGCCGCCGGCACCGCCACCTTCCTGCTGGGGGGCCCGGTCTGCACCCGCAGCTGCGCCTTCTGCCAGGTGGAGAAGGGTGAGGCGCCGGTGCCCTTTGATCCGGATGAGGCGGAGCGGGTGGCCCACGCGGTGGAGGCCCTGGGTCTGCGCTATGTGGTGCTCACCGCCGTCGCCCGCGACGACCTGGCCGACCACGGCGCTTCCCTGTTCACCGGCACGATGGCGGCGATCCGCGCCCGCAATCCCCTGGTGGCGATCGAGGTGCTCACCCCCGACTTCTGGGGCGGCCACCGCGACGAGGCCGAGGGCCGCGCCGCCCAGCGCCGGCGGCTGGCGGCGGTGCTGGAGGCCCAGCCGGTGTGCTTTAACCACAACCTCGAAACGGTGCAGCGGCTGCAGGGGGAGGTGCGCCGCGGCGCCACCTACGCCCGCTCGTTGGCCCTGCTGGCGGCGGCGCGGGAACTGGCGCCCACTATCCCCACCAAATCCGGCCTGATGCTCGGCCTGGGCGAAAGCGAGGAGGAGGTGGTGGGTGCCCTCAGGGATCTGCGATCGGTGGATTGCCAGCGGCTCACCCTCGGCCAGTACCTGCGGCCCTCCCTGGCCCATATTCCCGTGGATCGCTACTGGAGCCCCGAAGCGTTCACCCGGCTCGGCGCCATCGCCCGGGAGCTGGGCTTCTCCCAGGTGCGCAGCGGCCCGCTGGTGCGGAGCAGCTACCACGCGGGGAGCGAGGGGTGAAGGGCTCCAGCTCGAGGTTTCCGGTCCAGAGGGGAACCGACGCTGCGGCTCTGCCCTAGTCCTGCCTGGAGCCGCCAGCCAACCCTTGCAGCCTGCCAACTTCTTCCTGCTCCAGATTTCGTTTGCCCTCATCTCCCGCCAGCCCTGCCACGGCGTGCCTGGCTGAAGGACGCGAGCACGGCAAAGGAGGGCAGCCAGTACTTGCTTCTGAGTCTGTTCCAAAAGGCCTTGAAGCAAGCCGTTTGCCGCGGCGACCTACCAAACCAGCCAGTTGCTACACCTCATTCCGCCATTCGGTAGCGTCCCAGCAACTAGTGCGTGGGAAGGATGTCCGAAGTTTTCTAGACTAAATGGGGCACTCAACTCTCATCACCAGCCATGAGCGATACCACCACCTGTAAGAGAGCCTATAGGTGGATATCGGGTCCGATAACCACTGTTCGCCATGGACACACTTCACCGAAAGCACCCGCAGTTGCTGCAATTGCTGATTCTTGCTACGAGTGGTTCTCGGAAAGCCGCAAGAGCAGTGCTGTGGTTCTCGGAAACCACCTAAATAGCCTTATCCATAAAATGAAATGTTGAAAGAGATCATCCCAACTCGGCAGATCCACGGGGAACCGCGGCGCGTCTGGTTCATCGATGACCAGATGGACCTCATTGTCTGGTTTTCGGGTGAGCAACGGATCATTGGGTTCCAATTGTGTGCAAACAAAGGCCAAGACGAACACGCATTGACCTGGTTTCAGGGGAAGGGGTATTCCTACCACCGCGTTGACGATGGCGAAGGCCGACCAGGCGGACCAAAGATGGCTCCGATCTTGGTTAGTGATGGCGTTCCAGATGCAGAGGCGCTGTTGAGCCAATTCGCCGACAAGGACGACCTTCTGCCTGAGGCTGTTCGAGGCTTCGTCGAGGAAAGATTGGAAGAACTGAGAAATCTGGCTAACAAGGCGTTGTAGCCGACGGATCACGCTTGCACATTGGCCCTCAGAAGCAGATGCTCAGGCGAAATGAAAGGCTAGTCCGAGCCGGCAAGCGCGCCCGCGCCTAAACGCTACGTTAGCCGTATTTGCTTGAGGCAGGGACCCAGCTGGTATCGGTACCGGAAAGTGGTACTATGGACGCTATGAAGCGCAAGCACCAGCGCGCCCTCGAGTTGATCTTTGCTCGGCCGGTCAGCGGCACCCTGCCGTGGCGGGACATCGAAGCTCTGTTATTAGAGCTGGGAGCAGAGGTCAGCGAGAGGGCTGGCAGTCGGGTTGCCGTTGTGATGTTTGGCGAAGTCAGGGTCTTTCATCGGCCTCACCCTTCTCCGGACACCGACAAGGGTGCCGTTGCTTCGATCCGCAAATGGTTTGAGGAACACGGAGTCACGCCATGAACCTGATGACAGTTGATGGATACAGCGCTAAGATTGAGTATGATGGTGATATCGACCTATTCCGTGGCGAAATTCTAGGCTTGTCTGGCGGCGCAGATTTCTATGGTGCCAATCCTGATGAGCTGCGAACAGAGTTCAAGCGTTCGCTGGATGTGTTCTTGGAGGTTTGTCGAGAGAAGGGGATCGAACCCCGTAAGCAGTTCTCTGGCAAGTTCAATCTGCGGATTCCTCCGGATCTTCACGAGAAGCTGGCCTTGACTGCACAGGCACAAGGCAAAAGCCTCAATTCTCTGGCTCAGGAGGCACTGGAGAAAAGTGTCACCGCGTAGGTAGGCGGCTAACACAGCCACGCACCTGACCCACCCCCTTCAATTTCCCGGAGCCCAATGAGATCACGAACCAGCAGCTCTCTGCGGGCAGGTGCCCCGCACTCAGCGCAGAACTCGGAACAATGACAAGGCTGGCTGCTTCCGAGTATAGTTCCGAGCAGCATGGACCTCCTCGACCTGCTCAAGCGCCCTGAGGGCAAGACGCTGGAGTTCAAGCGTGATCTCTCCTCGCCGGATGGGGCGCTGAAGACCATCGTGGCCTTCGCCAACACGGCCGGCGGCATCCTGCTGATCGGGGTGGAGGATCGCAACCGCAATGTGCGCGGCGTGGCTGACCCGCTCGATGAGGAGGAGCGACTCGCCAACCTCATCAGTGACCGGATCAGCCCTCGGCTCGTGCCGGAGATCGAGATCCTGCCCTGGCGGCAGACGCAGGTGCTGGCGCTGCAGGTTCACCCCAGCTCAAGCCGCCCCCATCACCTGGTCCGGGAAGGGCCTGTCGCAGGCGTGCACGTGCGGGTGGGCTCCACCAACCGCCACGCCGATGCCGAGCTGATCGAGGAACTGCGGCGTTTCTCCCGGTGCGAGGGCTTCGACGAGCAGCTCTTGCCGGGGCTCAGCTCGGAAGACCTCGACTTCCGAGCGGCTTCCGAGTCGTTCGCACCCTTCCGCGAACTCCGCCGTCGCGATCTGGAGACCCTGCGGCTCGTGGGAGACCACCAGGGGCAGACCGTGCCGACCGTGGGCGGCATGATCCTCTTCGGCCATGACCGCGAGCGGCACTTTCCCGATTCCTGGATCCAGGCCGGGCGCTTCGCCGGCAGCGACAAGAGCCGCATCCTGGATCGGATTGAGATCCACTCCTTCCCCGTGCAGGCCGTGGAGGAAGCAATTGCCTTCGTGCAGAAGCATTCCTGGCATGGAGCCAGTATCGGTGCAGTGCGCCGCACCGACCGCTGGAGCCTGCCGCCCGAGGCCGTGCGCGAGGCCCTGATCAATGCGTTGGTTCATACCGACTATTCCCAGCGGGGCGCACCGATCCGGCTGTCAATCTTCGATGACCGGCTGGAGATCGAAAATCCCGGCCTGCTGCCCTTTGGGCTCACCGTGGAGGATCTGCCCCATGGCGTGTCCAAACTGCGCAACCGCGTGATCGGCCGCGTCTTCCAGGCGCTGGGGCTGATTGAGCAATGGGGCAGCGGCATTCAGCGGATGACGGCCGTCTGCCGAGACGCCGGCCTGCCGCCGCCGATCTTCGAGGAGATCGCCACCCGTTTTCGCGTCACCATTCCCACCGTCCCCGTGGGCCCAACGGTGGTCGACGCCACCGAGCAGTCGATCCTCGCCAGCCTGAAGGAAGGCCAGGGATTGGCCACCCGGGAGATTGCCGCCATCATCGGCCTGTCCGCCCGGGCCACTCGCACGCGGCTGGCCCGGTTGATCGATCGTGGGCTGGTGCGCGAGATCGGCACCAGTGCCAAGGATCCCCAGCGCAAATACTTCCTGGCCGAGGGTGGCCACCAATGAACCTCACACCCGAACAGAAGGCCCGCCTGGACATCGACGTGGCTCTGGAGGCCGCGGGCTGGATCCTCCAGAACCGCGACGCCATAAACCTCGCCGCCGGACAGGGTGTGGCGGTGCGTGAGGCCAAGATGGCTAGCGGCCATGGCTTCGCCGACTACCTGCTGTTCGTGAACGGCAAGGCGGTGGGCGCGATCGAAGCCAAGCCGGCGGGCCACACCCTCAGCGGTGTGGAGCTCCAATCCGGCAAGTACGCCGCGGGCCTCCCGGCGGGGCTGAATGCCCCCGTCACACCCCTGCCGTTCGTGTACATGAGCACGGGCGAGGAAACCCGCTTCATCAACGGCCTCGACCCCGACCCCAGAACCCGCGCGATTTCCGCCAACCTCCCCGAGCCCCATGTGCTGGCCCAGGAGATCGCCGACGACCTGCGCTCAGCCCTGGCCCAGATTGAGGATGTGCTTGGCGATCTGGAGCAGCGGGTCGAGGCCCGCCAGCTGGAGGAGGCTGAGGCGGCGATTGGGTGCCCAACGTCCAGATGAAGAAGACGCAGATGCAGAAGACGCGAGCACGGGTTGCACCAATCCACCACCTGAGTGTGTAGCCCACCCCCCTCGACTCACTCCCCCAGAAGCCTCGCGCAGCGCCGCAGCCCCTCGGCGCAATCGCCCCCCATCAGCAGGCCCGCGCCGCCCCACACCAGCCGCAGCGGCAGATCGGCCGGGGCGGCGCCCATCTCGCGCAGTGGTTCAAAGCCAAGTCGCTGGAAATAGCGCACCAGGGCTCGGTGTTGGCGTGGGGTGTCGCGGATCGCCAGCAGCCGGGCGCGGCGGCAGGGGGTGGCCTCCAGGGCCCAGGCGAAGGTGGCGGCCCAGATCAGCGGACCCACCGCGGCGGTGTCCTGACCCTGCACCCGCAGGGTGTCGAGCTGCAATCCGTTGGCCAGGGGCAGCGCCCAGCCCTTCAGCTCCCCCAGCAACGCCGCAGAACCCTCCCCCAGGGGGCGAGCCACCCCCACCTGCAGGCTCCAGATCCCCAGGCGTCGGGGCGCCCGCAGCCGCAGGAGCAGGCCCCGCTGCGACGCCAGGGCCTCCACCCCCCGCAGGTCGAGCTGGGGGGGCGCGGCCCCAGCGGGGGGCGCCGCTGCCGGTGAGGCCGCAGCTTCTGGGGAGGCCGCTGGTTCGGGGAAGGCCGGAGGGTGCGAAGCGCTCATGGGCGGAAGGGCTCGGCGCTCACCACCGCCTCGCAGGGCAACGGGCCGCCATAGAGATGGGGGAACAGCTCGCCGCTGTCGGGGGCGGGCTCCTCCCGCACCTGGAGGCCGGCCTCGGCTAGGCGGGCGGGATCGATGCTCAGCAGCCGCACCGGGCCGGCATCGGCGTAGAAGCGCTTGAAGGTGGCGGCGATCTGGTGGGCGAAGCTGGCGTGGAGGAAGCCCACCTGCTCAAGGCCCAGGCCCCGGGTGGAGCGCCGGTACACCCCCTCCGCCAGGGCCTGCTGCCACTCCTCGGCCAGGGCCAGGTGATAGAGCCAGCGCGGCGAGCGCCACGGCTGAACCGGGGCCAGGGGCGGGGCCATCACCTGCGCCAGTTCGGGGCCCGCCTCGAAGCGCTCCAGCCAGGCCTGCAGAGTCCCGATCCCATCGGCGGCCGCAAACCCCTGCGGATCAGCGAGCCGGAACTGGCGCACGAAGGGCAGCAGGGCCCAGTCGGCCAGGCAGGAGTGCTCCCCCAGCAGCCAGCACACCCCATCCGTTGGCGCAGCGACCCTGCCCTCGGCCTCACTGGAGACGTCCAGCAGGCGGTTCCAGCGCCGCAGGATGGCCAGGCCCTCGTGGCGATGGACGGCCGGATCGGCGCCCTCATAGCGGCTGGCGTACTTGAAGCGGTCGAGGTGGTGTTTGAACGCTCCGTCGTTCTCGGCCACCAGGGCCATCATCCGCTGCCAGCGCTCGGTGGAACCAGCCCCAGCCCCCTCGCCCTCGCTGCTGCCGCTCCGGCGCCCCAGCCAGTCGCCGGGATCCTGGCGCTCCAGGGCCCAGACCATCACCTCCAGGCTTTCGCGCAGGGCCGGCCCCTCGCGCGGCTGCAGCACCGGCACCGTGCCGGGGGGGCCCAGCTCCTGAAACTCCGGCGGTCTGGCGGCCAGGTTCACCTCCCTGACCTCCACGGCGATGCCCGCGGCCGCCAGGGCCAGCCGGGCCCGGATGGCGTAGGGGCAGCGGCGGAAGCTCCAGAGGATCGCTGCCTCCTCGCCCGTCCCTGGCGCCATCGAGGCGGCCATGGTCAGAAGAGGTAGGCCAGCAGCAGCACCGCCCCCATCCCCACCAGGGAGACCACCTGGAACCGCTGGTCGGCCCGGTCGATCAGCTGCCGCCGCACCGCCATCGCCGCCGGATCGGAATCCACCTCGGCATCGGCCTTGGCATGGGCGTTGGTCCCCCAGACGAACAGCACGAACAGGGCGATCGAAACCAGGTAGCAATAGCCGTAGATGATGTCGAGGAAGGTGAGGTAGGGCAGGGGCGGCAGTTCAGCCTGGTAGGTCTGCTGCATCACCACCAGCGTCAGCAGGGCGGTGGAGGGAATCGCCAGCCGCAGTTCGCCGAGGGTTCCCTCAAGGCTTGGGGCCATGAACACCACCGCCATCACGATCAGCAGTGGCATCACCCACTGCAGGAAGGCCGTGAACCAGGGAATGCGGTAGTAGAGGCGCAGTTCGGTCATGGCAAAGTCGTGGGTTTTGCTGTCGCCGAAGTCGGTGGGGTAGGTGTGAATCAGGGGCTGGATGTTCGCCCCCACTTCCTGATAGCCCTTGATCGAGGCATAGGCCCCCACCAGGCCATCCCGGTCCGAACCGGGCACCAGCAGCACCGGTGTGGCGCCATCGACGGCAAACGACTGGGGACGGGTTTCGAACAGCAGGGGCAGCGAGAGCTGGTTGAAGGGAGAGCGACGCAGGTTGAGATCGTCGATGTAGAAGCTGCCGGAGAAGCGGAAGAGCTTGTAGTAGGTACCGTCGGGCCGTTTGAGCGGTTCCGGGTTGTCGGGTTCCACGCTGAAGTCGTAGCCGATGATGTTGTTCACCAGCTCCACCATCGCGTCGGGGTCGATCGTCTCGGCCTCGATCTGTTGCTGCACCGCCTCGGGCCACTCCAGCCAGTACCAGCCGTCGGCCATGAAGGTCTGGTCGGGAATGGAGAGGTTGTAGGCGTTCTCCATGTGCACCCCCAGCTGGATGCGCTTTGCCGCGGCCAGGGCTGCAGGCACCGGCTCGAGGCGGCGGTAGAGATCGCGGCGACCGATCCCGGCCGGCTTCATCGCGGGCAGGAGCAGGGTGCCGTCGGTGGAGGGGCGACCCGCAACGGCGTCGGCGGCGGTGGCGCTGCGGTGGTGGAGCAGGGGCAGCGCCACCGTGATCGCCACCAGCAGGCTCAGCGCCACCGCCAGCCAGCGCCTCTGGCCCGCCTTCGCCAGAGGGTTCGCTGCCCGCAGCCGCTCCGCCATGCCTGCCCCGGGGCAGCCCCGGCCAAAGAGTGGGCCCAATGTCGCATGGGCCGTCAGGGGCATGGCGGGCTGTTCTGGCCCGGTTCAGTCCTCCGCCGCGAACACCCGGCCGATGTGGTCCTCGCCGCGCTGACGGGCCAGGACCACCTGGCGCTGGCGTTCGCGGAACCGTTCCCGGTCGGCCGGGGCGAGGTGATCGGCGCAGTGGCGGCAGCTCACCCCTTCGCGGTAGCTGGGCAGCGCCCGATCTTCGGGGGAGAGGGGCATGCGGCAGCCGTGGCAGAGGCTGTGCACGCCGGGCTCGAGCCGGTGGTTCACCGCCACCCGCTGGTCGAACACGAAGCATTCGCCCTGCCAACGGCTCTCAGCCGGGTCCACGCTCTCGAGGTAGCGCAGGATGCCGCCCTGGAGGTGGTGCACCCCCTCGAACCCCGCCTGAATCAGGTGGGCGGTGGCCTTCTCGCAGCGGATGCCGCCAGTGCAGAACAGGGCCAGGGCGCGGGGGCGGCGTTCCTCCACCAGGGGCCGCAGCTCCCGCTCCACCCATTCAGGAAAATCCCGGAACGCGGCCGTGCCCGGATCGATCGCCCCCGTGAAGCTGCCCACCGCCACCTCATAGGCGTTGCGGGTGTCGATCACCAGGGTGTCGGGATCGGCGATCAGGGCGTTCCAGGCCTGCGGGGCCACGTAGGCGCCCACCGCCATGGTGGGGTCGAGCTCCGGCCGGCCGATCGTCACGATCTCGCGCTTGAGCCGCACCTTGAGGCGGTGGAAGGCCTGATCCTCCGTGCTGTGGCGCTTCACCTCCAGCGAGGCCAGGCCCGGATCCGCCCCCTGCAGCAGCGCCAACAGGGCCTCCACGCCCTCCTCGGGCCCGCTCACCGTGCCGTTCACCCCTTCGCGGGCCAGCAGCACGGTGCCCTTCACCTGGCCGGCGCTCCCCGCGGCCAGCAATCGCTCCCGCAACAGCGGCAGAGCCGCCTCGGCCAGGGGCGCGAAGCGATAGAAGGCGGCCACCTGCAGGCTCATCGCGCCAGGGCGGGCTCGGCCTCCACCTGCACCCCGGCCGCCGCCAGCAGCTCCCGGTCGGCCGCTGCGGCGGGGTTGGCGGTGGTGAGCAGGGTGTCGCCGTAGAAGATCGAATCGGCCCCGGCCAGCAGGCAGAGGATCTGGGCCTCGCGGTTCAGCTGCTCCCGGCCGGCGCTCAGCCGCACCCGGCTGTAGGGCATCAGGATGCGGGCGGTGGCCACCATGCGCACCAGCTCCAGCGGATCGACTGCCGGGCGGTCCTCCAGGGGGGTGCCCTCCACCGCCACCAGGGCGTTGATCGGCACGCTCTCGGGATGGGGCTCGAGGCTGGCCAGCACCTGCAGCAGCGAGGCCCGGTCGGCGCCGCTCTCGCCCAGGCCGATGATGCCGCCGCAGCACAGCTGGATGCCCGCCGTGCGCACCCGCTCCAGCGTTTCGAGCCGCTCCTGGTAGGTGCGGGTGCTGATGATCTGGTCGTAGTGCTCCGGGCTGGTGTCGAGGTTGTGGTTGTAGGCGGTGAGGCCGGCCTCGGCCAGCCGGACGGCCTGGGGACCGGTGAGCATGCCGGCTGTCACGCAGGCCTCCAGCCCGAGCTCCCGCACCCCTCGCACCATCGCCAGCATCGCCTCGAAGGGGGCGCCATCGCGGATGTCGCGCCAGGCCCAGCCCATGCAGAAGCGGTGGGCGCCGGCCTCGCGGGCGGCGCGGGCCCGCGCCAGCACCGGCTCCACCTCCAGCTCGGGGCGGCCGCTCACATCACTGCTGTGGTGCATCGACTGGGGGCAGTAGGCGCAGTCCTCCTCGCAGCCGCCGGTCTTGACGCTCAACAGCGAGGCCAGCTGCACCCGGTAACCCGGGTTGGCGGCCCGGTGCACCTGCTGGGCCTGCCAGAGCAGGTCCATCAGCGGCAGCGCCAGCAGCGCCTCGATCTCGGCCTGGGTCCAGTCGTGACGGGTGATCATGCCGGGGTCTCCACGCCGCCGAACCGCCGGTTGCGGTTCTGGTAGTCCTCCAGGGCGGCCTGCAGGGCCTCGGCGTTGAAATCGGGCCACAGCACATCGGTGATGTGGAGCTCGGCGTAGGCGAGCTGCCAGAGCAGGAAGTTGCTGATCCGGTGTTCGCCGCTGGTGCGGATCAACAGGTCGGGGTCCACCTCGCCGGCGGTGTGGAGCTCGGCGGCGAAGCTGGCCTCATCGATCGCGGCCGCATCGAGCTCGCCGGCCTGCACCCGTTCGGCCAGCCGGCGGGCGGCCCGCACCAGTTCGCGGCGGCCGCCGTAGTTGGTGCAGACGTTGAAGTGGATGCCGCTGTTGGTGGCGGTGCGGTTGGTGGCTTCGGTGATCAGGTTCTGGAGGCCGCTCGGCAGCTGTTCAAGGTCGCCGAGGAAGCGGATCCGCACCTGCTCCCGCTCCAGACCCTCGAGTTCCCGCTCCAGCACCCGCTCGAACAGGGCCATCAGAAAGGTCACCTCCTCGCCGGGTCGGCTCCAGTTCTCGGTGGAGAAGGCGTAGGCGGTGAGGGCGCCGATGCCCCAGTCGCTGCAGAGCCGCAGGGTGCGCTTGAGGGCCTCCACGCCGGCCCGGTGACCCATCACCCGCGGCAGGCCGCGCTGGCGGGCCCAGCGGCCATTGCCATCCATGATCACCGCCACATGGGCGGGCAGCCGCGCCGGGTCCAGCTGCCGCGGCAGGGGCTGGCGCTGGGGAAGGGGAGTGGTCGCCAGGACGCGACTCATCCGCGGGGCTCCGGCGGGTCCGCGGCCACGCTACGCCCCGTTGGTGCACCGCCGGAACCGCTGGCGAGGGCGGCGTTGAGCAGATCGTGCAGACGGCTGCTGGTGATCGGCCGCTCCAGCCGGCCCTGGCGGGCCAGGGACAGGGTGCCGGTTTCCTCCGACACCACCACGCAGAGGCACTGGTCGTGCCGTTCGGTGAGGCCCAGGGCCGCCAGGTGGCGGGTGCCGTAGCGATTCAGCCCCTGGCGCGAGAGGGGCAGGATCACGCCGGCGGCCACCACGCGGTTGTTGCGCAGCAGCACGGCGCCGTCGTGGAGCGGCGTGTCGGCGGCGAACACATTGAGCAGCAGGTCCACCGACAGCCGTGCATCCAGCTGGATGCCGGGGTTGAGGAAATCCTCAGGCCGCAGATCACTGCCCAGATCGAGCACCACCAGGGCGCCGCGCCGGGCCTGGGAGAGCCGACCCGCCGCCTCGGTGAGCACGCTCACCGAACCGGAGGCCATCTGCTCGCGGCTGCTGTCGGCCAGAAGCCCGGCGATGCGGCCGGTGCCGAGCCGCTCCATCAGCCGACGCAGATCGCCCTGCCAGAGGATCGCCAGGGCCAGGCTGCAGGCCAGCACCAGGGCCTCGATCAAGGTGCTGGTGAGCGGAAGCGGCACGAACCGCTTCACGAACCAGGAAAGGGCCACCAGGCAGAGGTAACCCCGCAGCAGCCAGAGGGTGCGGGGTTCGCTGATCCGGCCCAGCAAAAGTTTGCCGATCAGACCGGCGAAGAGCAGATCGACCAGCAACAGGAAAACATCGCTGGGCGGCTGCCAGGTCACAGCGATCTGAGGCTCCGGGAGGCTCGGTGGAGGAGGGCGGATGGCCTGGGATCCGGCTTCTGGGGCCGGAAGCCATCCGGCTCAAAGTACCGGCATGAGCCGTGAAGGCAGTACGTCGTAGCGCAGTAGGTCGTCCGGCTGTTCCCGCCGCTGCACCAGTTCGGCCTGGCCGCCCTGGACCAGCACCGCGGCCGGGCGGGGGATGCGGTTGTAGTTCGACCCCATCGAGGCGTTGTAGGCGCCGGTGGCGAACACGGCGAGCACGGCGCCGGGCTCGGCCGGCGGCAGGGCGAGGTCGTGGAGGAGCACATCGCCCGATTCACAGTGCTTGCCGGCCACGGTCACCACCGTGCTGGCCTCGGCCAGGGGTGCGGCCGCCAGCACCGCCGTGTAGCGCGACTGGTAGGTGATCGGGCGGGGGTTGTCGCTCATCCCCCCATCCACCGACAGATAGGTGCGGATGCCGGGGATCTCCTTGCGGCTGCCGACCCGGTAGAGGGTCACCCCGGCGGTGGCCACCAGCGAGCGGCCCGGCTCACAGAGCAGGCGGGGCAAGGCCAGGTTGCGCTCCTGGCAGGCCCGTGCCACCGCTTCGGCCACGGTGCGCACCCAGTCCTGGATCGAGGGGGGATCGTCGCCGGCCACGTAGCGGATGCCGAGACCGCCGCCCACGTTGAGGTCGGCGCAGGGGAGGCCGAGGCCGCGGGCCAGGGCCAGGGCATCGGCCATCACCCCGGCCAGATCGCGGTGGGGCACCAGCTCGAAGATCTGCGAGCCGATGTGGGCATGCAGACCATCCACCAGGGCCCAGGGGCAGCTCGCCAGCTCGCGCAGCACCGCCTCGAGCTGGTCGGGATCGAAGCCGAACTTGCTGTCGAGGTGGCCGGTGCGGATGTACTCATGCGTGTGGCATTCGATTCCCGGCGTGAAGCGCACCAGCAGCCGCACCGGATCGGGCCGGCCCGGGGCCAGGCGGCGCAGCAATTCGAGGTCGTGCCAGTTGTCGAGCACCACGGTCACGCCCTGCTCCAGGGCCAGCAGCAGCTCCTGCTCGGATTTGTTGTTGCCGTGCAGCACGATCCGATCGGCCGGCATGCCCCCCTGCAGGGCCGTGAGCAGCTCCCCCGCCGACACCGCATCGAGGCCCAGGCCCTCGCTGGCCACCAGGGCGGTGATCGCCAGGGAGCTGTTGGCCTTCGAGGCGTAGACGGCCAGGGATTCGCCGGGGTAGTGGAGCTCCAGGGCACGGCGGTAGGCACGGCAGGTGGCCCGCAGGGTGTCCTCGTCGAGGACGTAGAGGGGGGTGCCGTAAGTGGTCGCCAGGTCTTCGAGCCGGCAGCCCCCCACCACCAGCCGGTCCTCGCCGTCGAGGGCGGTGCTCAGGGGCGTGAGGTTGCGGTTGGGGCTGGTGCCATCGCGTTCTGCCTCGTAGGGCCTGCCGCCCGGGATCACCTCGGGGGTGGCACCTTCGGAATGGGGCGCGGCGGGGATGGTCACCATGGGGCTTGGTGGGTGGCGGATGGCGGGTGGAGCGGGGTTTGGAACCCGTGCCCCGTCGGGGATCGGATCAGCAATCGTAGGGATGGCTTCCGCCTGGCCCCGCTTGGATTCCGATCCGCGCACAGCCCCTCCCCTGCTGCGGGACCTCACCCCCGCCGACCAGAGCGCCTGCCTGGTCCTCGACGCCGCCGCCCTCGGGGGCCTCTGGACCCCCGACCAGTGGGCCACCGAACTGGCCGCCCCGACCCGCCCGGGGGTGGGCCTGTGGGCGGGGGAGGTGCTGGTGGCGATGGCCTGCGGCTGGCTGATCGTCGATGAGCTCCACATCACCCTGGTGGCGGTGGATCCGCCCCGGCGCCGCTGCGGCCTCGGCCGGCGGGTGCTGGAGGCCCTGCTGGAGCGGGGCCGCCGCGGCGGCGCCCGCCACGCCACCCTCGAAGTGGCGGCCCCGAACGGGGCGGCCCGCGCCCTCTATGGGGGAGTGGGCTTTGAGGAAGCGGGCGTTCGTCGTGGTTACTACCGAAATGGCGACGATGCCCTGATCCAATGGCTGAGGTTGAGCCCCTGAGGGCCGGTACGGAAAACCGGCTGTTTGTGTTGCGTCAACCGCCCAATCCTTGCTGCTCACTTATCAGCCAAACGGGTCAAAAACCGCTTCCCCAGGGCTTTCTGGGAAAAGGTGCCTCCCGCGACCCACGCCAGCCTTCAATCCTGATAGGTTGGTTTCACGTGCACCAGGCCCCGGCCCATGTTTGAGCGGTTTACCGAGAAGGCCATCAAGGTGATCATGCTGGCCCAGGAAGAGGCCCGTCGCCTCGGTCATAACTTCGTCGGCACCGAGCAGATCCTGCTGGGCCTGATCGGCGAAGGCACCGGCGTGGCCGCCAAGGTGCTCAAGTCGATGGGGGTCAACCTCAAGGACGCCCGCGTCGAAGTGGAGAAGATCATCGGTCGCGGCTCGGGCTTCGTGGCGGTGGAGATCCCCTTCACGCCCCGGGCCAAGCGGGTGCTGGAGCTCTCGCTTGAGGAGGCCCGCCAGCTCGGCCACAACTACATCGGCACCGAGCACCTGCTGCTGGGCCTGATCCGCGAGGGCGAGGGCGTGGCAGCCCGGGTGCTGGAGAACCTCGGCGTCGACCTGGCCAAGGTGCGCACCCAGGTGATCCGCATGCTCGGCGAGACCGCTGAGGTGGCCGCCGGCGGCGGCGGCAAGGGCTCCACCAAGACCCCCACCCTCGATGAGTTCGGCAGCAACCTCACCCAGCTCGCTGCCGAAGCCAAGCTCGATCCGGTGGTCGGCCGTCACAACGAGATCGACCGGGTGATCCAGATCCTCGGTCGCCGCACCAAGAACAACCCGGTGCTGATCGGCGAGCCCGGCGTGGGCAAGACCGCCATTGCTGAGGGCCTCGCCCAGCGCATCACCCAGGGCGACGTGCCCGACATCCTCGAGGACAAGCGGGTCCTCACCCTCGACATCGGCCTGCTGGTGGCCGGCACCAAGTACCGCGGTGAGTTCGAGGAGCGCCTCAAAAAGATCATGGAGGAGATCCGCTCCGCTGGGAACGTGATCCTCGTGATCGACGAGGTGCACACCCTGATCGGTGCCGGTGCCGCCGAGGGCGCGATCGATGCCGCCAACATCCTCAAGCCCGCCCTGGCCCGCGGCGAGCTGCAATGCATCGGTGCCACCACCCTCGACGAATACCGCAAGCACATCGAGCGCGATGCGGCCCTGGAGCGCCGCTTCCAGCCGGTGATGGTGGGCGAGCCCTCCGTGATCGACACGATCGAGATCCTGCGCGGCCTGCGGGAGCGCTACGAGCAGCACCACCGCCTCCGCATCGCCGACGAGGCCCTGGTGGCCGCCGCCACCCTCGGCGACCGCTACATCTCCGACCGCTTCCTGCCCGACAAGGCGATCGACCTGATCGACGAGGCCGGCAGCCGGGTGCGGCTGCTCAACTCCAAGCTGCCCCCGGCCGCCAAGGAGGTCGATAAGCAGCTGCGCGCCGTCCAGAAGGAGAAGGAGGATGCCGTGCGCCAGCAGGACTTCACCAAGGCCGGAGAACTGCGCGACAAGGAGGTGGAGCTGCGCGAGCAGATTCGCACGATCCTGCAGGCCCGCCGCGATGAGGAACCGGCCGAGGCGGCCGCCGTCGGCGTCGAAGCCGGGGCCGAAGCCGCTGCCGTCGCTGTCGCCGAGCTTGGATCGGAGGAGCGCACCCCCGTGGTCACCGAGGAGGACATCGCCCAGATCGTGGCCTCCTGGACCGGCGTGCCCGTGCAGAAGCTCACCGAGAGCGAATCGGTGAAGCTGCTCAACATGGAGGAGACTCTCCACCAGCGCCTGATCGGCCAGGACGAAGCGGTGAAGGCCGTGTCCCGCGCCATCCGCCGCGCCCGGGTGGGTCTGAAGAACCCCAATCGGCCGATCGCCAGCTTCATCTTCTCCGGCCCCACCGGCGTGGGCAAGACCGAGCTCACCAAAGCTCTGGCCGCCTACTTCTTCGGCAGCGAAGACGCGATGATCCGGCTCGACATGTCGGAGTTCATGGAGCGCCATACCGTCAGCAAGCTGATCGGTTCGCCGCCGGGCTACGTGGGCTTCAACGAGGGCGGTCAGCTCACCGAAGCGGTGCGGCGGCGGCCCTACACGGTGGTGCTGTTCGATGAAATCGAGAAGGCCCACCCCGATGTGTTCAACCTCTTGCTCCAGTTGCTCGAGGATGGCCGCCTCACCGATTCGAAGGGCCGCACGGTCGACTTCAAGAACACCCTGATCATCATGACCTCGAACATCGGTTCGAAGGTGATTGAGAAGGGCGGCGGCGGCCTCGGCTTCGAGTTCGGCGGCGGCGATGCGGAGGAAACCAACTACAACCGCATTCGCTCCCTGGTGAATGAGGAGCTCAAGCAGTACTTCCGGCCTGAATTCCTCAACCGCCTCGACGAGATCATCGTCTTCCGTCAGCTCAGCCGCGACGAGGTCAAGGAGATCGCCGAGATCATGCTGCGCGAGGTCTTCGCCCGCATGGAGGACAAGGGCATCCGCCTCTCCGTCACCGAGGCCTTCAAGGAGCGGCTCGTGGAAGAGGGTTACAACCCCAGCTACGGCGCCCGTCCCCTGCGGCGCGCCGTGATGCGCCTGCTCGAGGACAGCCTGGCCGAGGAGTTCCTCTCCGGTCGGATCGGCGAGGGCGATGCCGCCCTGGTCGATGTCAACGCCGAGAAGCAGGTGGTGATCCTCAAGCAGGCCGCCGTCCCCGCCCTGCCGGAGCTGGCCACGGCTTCGGCCTGATCCAGCCTCCGGCGGCGTCCGCTCCCTTGCCCTCCTCCACCCTGATCCCTCGCCGGGACCGCCGGCACCTGGTGCCCTTCGCCAGCGTCAAGCTGGTGGCCGAACTCCAGCCCGCCGTCTCCCAGGGGCCGGCGGAAACCTGGGTCGGCCATGTGTGGGATGTGAGTGAATCGGGGGCCTGCCTCTGCTTCCCCGACGTTCCCGCCGTTCCCGCGTCCGCTGGGGCCCTGCAGTTGCGGATTCTGCCGCCCGGGGGCGGTCCGGCCCTGGAGGCGCCCTGCCGGCTGATCTGGCGCGACTGTGTCCACGGGGCCCACGTCCTGGGCCTGGAGCTGGCCACGCCCCTGGCCCTGGCCAGCACGTTCCTGGCTGAACACCTGGCCTCCCGGCCGGTCGTCAGTTCCTAAAGTCCGGCCATGTCCGTGCCCAGCTGCCACGCCATCGCTCCGGCCATCGTGCTGCGCGGGGAGGGTGCCCTTGAGCAGGCCCTGCCTGCCCTGGCCGCCCTGGGCCGCCGGCCCCTGCTGCTGGGACGCAGTGCGGCCACGGCGCCCTGGCGGCGCGATCTGGCGGCCCGGCTCGCCGGCCATGGCAACGCCGCGCTGGTTGAGAGCCTGCGCTGGGACTGCTGCGAGGAGGATCTGGCCCGCCTGGCCGAGGCGGCCCGGGCCCACCGCTGCGATGCGCTGATCGGCCTCGGTGGCGGCAAGGTGCTCGATGCGGCCAAGCTGCTGGCCCACCGGCTGGACGTGCCCTGCGCCACCATCCCCTCCAGCGCCGCCACCTGTGCCGGCTGGACGGCCCTGGCCAATCTCTATTCCCCCCACGGCGCTTTTCAGGGCGATGTGGCCCTGGCCCGTTGCCCGGACCTGCTGGTGTTCGACCACGGCCTGGTGCGCCAGGCCCCGGCCCGCACCCTCGCCAGCGGCATCGCCGATGCGATGGCCAAGTGGTACGAGGCCTCAGTGAGCAGTGGTGCCAGCACCGATGGCCTGGTGCAGCAGGCGGTGCAGATGGCCCGCACCCTGCGGGACCAGTTGCTGCTTGAGGGCCAGGCCGCGATCGCCGAGCCCGGTGGCGCCGCCTGGGAGCGGGTCGCCGAGGCCAGCGCCCTCACCGCCGGTCTGATCGGCGGGCTGGGTGGGGCCCGCTGCCGCACCGTGGCCGCCCATGCGGTCCACAACGGCCTCACCCAGCTGGAGGCCAGCCATGGCCGGCTCCATGGCGAGAAGGTGGGCTTCGGGGTGCTGGTGCAGCTGCGGCTGGAGGAGCAGATCGGCGGCAACCAGCTGGCCGCCCAGGCGCGGCGCCAGCTGCTGCCCTTCTTCCGGGCCCTGGCCCTGCCCCTCTCGCTGGCCGATCTGGGCCTGGGCAGCGCCACCCTTGAGGAGCTCCAACAGGTCTGCGCCTTCGCCTGCCGGGAGGGCTCCGATCTGCACCATCTGCCCTTCCCGGTGGGGCCGGCCGATCTGCTGGGGGCCCTGGTCACCACCACCGCCGAGCGGCAGCCCGCGTGAGCACGCCCACGGATCAGCAGGCCGCCGCCGCGCCGGCCGCCGGAGACGATCGCCTGCCGGGTGGCCCGCCTTCCGATCCAGCGCCGGGGCAACCGCCTGACGGTGCCGATGGCCCCGCCCTGGTGGCCTGGGCCTCCGAGCAGCTGATCGATCCGCTCGGACGGGACCTGGCGGCGGCGGTGCAGTGGTGGGAGCTGCCTTCCCTGGAGGGCCGCTGGCCGGTGGCCCTGCTGGGGGAGGGGCCGCCGCTGCTGCTGCTGCACGGCTTCGACAGCTCCTTTCTGGAATTCCGCCGCCTCGCGCCCCTGCTCAGCGCTCACCACACGCTGGTGATCCCCGATCTGCGGGGCTTCGGCTTCAGCCCCAGGATCGCGGCTGCGCCCCAGGGTCCCGAGCTGGTGCTCGCCCACCTGGAGGCCCTGCTTCAAGCGCTCGAGGCGCGGAGCGAAACCCGCGGGCCGCTCGGCCTGATCGGGGCCTCGATGGGCGGTTCCGTGGCGGTCTGCCTGGCCCGCCGCCAGCCGGAGCGCTTCGGCCGGCTGCTGCTGCTCGCCCCGGCGGGCCTCACGGGCCGGCCGATGCCGTTGCCGCCGCTGCTCGATCAGCTCGGCGTGCGCTTCCTCGCCCTGCCGGGGGTGCGGCGTGGCCTCTGCCGCTCCGCCTTCGCCGATCCCGCCGCGGACGTGGGGGCGGCTGAACTGGAGATCGCCTCGCTGCACCTGGCCACCCCGGGCTGGGCACCGGCCCTGGCTCGTTTCGCCCGCTCCGGCGGCTTCGCCGGCTGCGGCGAGCCCCTGCCCCCCCAGCCCCTGGCGGTGCTCTGGGGCGCCGACGACCGCATCCTGCGTCCGCCCCAGAAACGGGCCGCCCAGCGGTTGCTCGGCGATCGCATCACCGAACTGGAGCGCTGCGGTCACCTGCCCCACATCGACCGCCCCGAAGCGGTGGCGGCATGCTGGCTGCAGTCCTGATCGCTGAGCCGTGCTGAACGCTTTGCCCCTGGCTCCCCGCCGGGCCCTCCGGCTGCGCCCTGCCGGGGCGGGAGCCGTCGCTCCCTGGCGATCGCCCCTGCTGGCGGCGCTGCTGCTCCTGGTGGTCTCCCTGGTGTGGCTGCCGCTGCCGGCCTCCGCCTCCCTCCTCCACCTGGCGGGGCCGGTGCCCGAGGAACTGGGGGTGCATCAGGGCCATCTGGCCCCCTGTGCCACGCCGGCCCATTGCGCCCGTGAGGACTGGGCTGTGGCCGATCCTGCCGCTGCTCTCGAGCGGCTGCTGCCGGCCGTGCTCGCCCTTGAGGGGGTGGAACTGGTGGAAACCGGAGCGGGCTATCTGCACGCCACCGCCACCAGCCGGCTGTTCGGCTTCGTCGACGATCTGGAGCTGCATGCCGCTCCCCAGGCCGGTGTGATCGAGGCCCGTTCGGTGTCGCGCCTCGGCGATTCCGACCTCGGCGTCAACGCCAAGCGCCTGGCCCGGCTTCGCCAGGCCCTGCAGCCCTCCTGAGCTGGTGCTCCGCTCAGCCCTCGCCGCCCTCGCCGCCCTCGCCCCCTTCGCCGCCCTCGTCGGCCGGCTTGGTGGGTTGGTTCGGTTTCGGGGTGGCGGCCCCGGCCGGAGCGGTCTGGGCCGCCGGGGGGGGCTTCACGGCCGGCTCGCCCGCTTCTCCGCCCTCGCCGGGGGGTTTGAGGGCGCCGCAGCCGGCGGTGACGGCCGCCAGGCCGGCGGTGGCGAGAAACAGGGCGACTCGGGAGCGGGCCATGGCAGTGGCAACGATGCGTTCAACGATGGGTTCATTGTTGATCCCCTGCCCTGCCGGCTGCGAACCGATGCCACCGCGGCCTGTGCCATTGGTCACCATCGGCCGGCCCGGCGGCACAGGAACCTGGCACCGCTGCCCCGGCCGCCGGCCTGATCCGCCATGCGCTTCCTGCTTGAACCCCTGCTCAGCGCGCCCCAGGTGGCCGCGTTCCGCCAGGCCCTGCTGGCCGACGATGCGCCATGGCGCAGCGGTGCGGAGACCGCCGGCTGGCATGCCCGTACGGTGAAGAACAACCGTCAGCTCGATCGTCAGAGCCCCCTGCAGCAGCGCCTCGCCGCCGAGATCGAAACGGCCCTGGCGGGCCATCCGCTGGTCCAGTCGGCCGCCCTGCCGCTGCGGATCCACACGATCCTGTTCAGCCGCTGCGGCCCCGGCGAGGGCTACGGCCGCCATGTGGACAACGCCTTCATGGCCGCCGGCCGCGCCGACCTTTCCTTCACCGTGTTCCTCAGCGATCCGGCCGCCTACAGCGGCGGCAGCCTCCTGCTGGAGGGTCTCGATGGGGAGCAGGAGGTGCGGCTCGAAGCCGGCCATGCGCTCGTCTATCCGAGCACCCTGCTGCACCAGGTCGAACCGGTGCGCAGCGGCGAACGGCTCGTGGCGGTGGGCTGGGTGGAGAGCCGGATCCGCCAGGCGGAACGGCGCGAGCTGCTCTTCGATCTCGACACCGCCCGCCGCAGCCTGTTCCAGCAGGAGGGCAAGAGCGAGGCGTTCGACCTGATCAGCCGCAGCTACACCAACCTCCTGCGCCTCTGGGGAGAATGACGGTCCTGCCGTGCGGGCCCGAGGCCCCTCCGCCATGACCTCCGACCCCGCCGCGTCCCCCCCGTCCATCCCCGGCCCGCTCAGCCGTCAGGCGGTGCTGGCCGCTTCCGCCCCCTGGCTCGGCGCCCTGCTCAACGTGCTGCCGGGTCTCGGGGCGGGCTACCTCTACCAGCGCCGCTGGCGCGCCTGGTGGATCACCTCCTTCCTCGCCACCGGCTGGTTCGTGCTGGGGGCAGTTCTGCAGGGAGATCCCGCCGCCACGGCGCCCGATCCCCGCATCCAGCTGGCGGGTCTGGCCGGCCTGCTGCTGCTCGCCGCCATCACCGCCGCGGAGGCCTTTTTGGCGGCTCGCCGGGCTCGCATGGAGTGAGCTGCTGCCACCGCTGGGGCCGTTCCTCTGGTAGGAGGTGGCCATCGTTCCGGTGTCCATGGCCAGCGACCTTTCCCCCAGCCCCGCCGATCCCGGCGCCGAGCGGGCCGGCGGTCCGGTGCTGGGCCTGCTGGCCAAGGGTCTGGAACTCTGGCTGCGCCAGCAGTGCGAGGCGATCGAGCGGCTCGAGATCCGCCTCCAGGGCTCGGCGGCCCACCTGGTGCGGGGCCGGCTCGATGGCGTGGTGCTCGAGGCCCGGCGGGTGGTGTATCGCAACCTCCGCATCGATCGGGTGCAACTGCGCAGCGCGCCGATCCAGGTGCGGATGGGGGCCCTGCTGCGGGGCCAGAGCCTGCAACTGGAGCATCCCTTCGCGGTGCACGGCACGGTGGCCTTCAACGCCGACGACCTGGGCCGCTCCCTCGCCACCCCCCAGTGGCAGTCCCTGGGGGATGGCCTGGTGGAGGACCTGCTCGGTCTCACGCCCCTGGCGGGCCTGCGGATTGAGGGGGACCGCCTGATCCTGGCGGTCAACGGCTCCGGCTCCGCTCGCCCGGTGGAGGTGGCCACGGCGGTGGCGGCCTCCCAAGGCACCGTGGAGCTGCGCAGCGTGGCCGGCGGTGCGGTGGCCCGCCTGCCGATGGATGAGGCCATCCAGATCGCCCGGGCGGACCTGGCGGCCGGCCTGCTGGAGCTGGAGGGAGAGGCGCGGGTTTCCCCCTGAGGGAGCTCCCGTCGCCGGTGCCGCTGAAATGCCAGGGTGGCGATGCCGTTGCCGTCCCGTAGCGCCTTGATGGGTCGCTCTGCCCCCGCCGTCGCCGCTGGCGTTCTGCTGGCCCTCGCCTCGGCCGCCCTGCCGCTGGCCCGGGCGGCCGATCCCGCACCGCCCCCGCCGCCACCGCCCCCCTCAGCGGCGCTCCCGCCGGCCGCCGCGGCGCAGCCCCTGGTGGAGGCTGCGATTGCGGCCTGCCGCACGGCCCTGGTCCAGCGCTATGCCGCCGCTCCGGAGCAGGTGGATGTCTGGCTGGCGCCGGGGCTGTCGATCGCGATCGAGGACGGTTCGCTGCCCCTGGTTGCGCTGCGGCGCGACGGCCTGCAGCTGGGCTGGATGGTGCGGGGCAAGCCCGCGCCGGTGCCGATCGGCCTCTGCCGCAGTGACGGCTCCGGCGCCGTGCGGGCGATCGAGGAGCAGAAGGACTGAGGCCCCAGGCGCGATCGTGGCTCCGCCGCGGCTCTCAGGTGCGCTGCAGGAGGGGATAGACCAGGGTCACCACTGCGTAGACGACGGCCGGTACGAACAGGTAGCTGTCGATCCGGTCGAGGATGCCGCCGTGGCCGGGGATCGCATCGCCGGAGTCCTTGAGGCCGGCATCCCGTTTCATCATCGACTCGGTGAGATCTCCCACCAGGGCGAACACCGCCACCACCCCCCCCAGCAGGCCCCCCACCAGCGGCCCCCAGCGCCAGCCCAGCCAGAGGCCGCCCAGGGCCCCTACCCCCATGGCGCAGGCGATGCCGCCGAGGGCACCCTCCACGGTCTTGCCCGGGGAGATCGGCGAGAGGGGATGGCGGCCCCAGCGGCGGCCGATCGCGTAGCTGCCGATGTCGGTGGCCACGATCAGGAAGCAGGCCAGCAGGGTGAGGGCCAGGCCACTGCTCCAGGGCCAGCTGGTGCCGGGCACGGTGCCGCCGGCCAGGGAGGGGGCCAGTCCGGGATCGAGCAGGGCCCGCAGCTTGATCCAATGGCTGGGCAGGAAACCCAGATAAAAAAGAGCGAAAATTGAGGCGGCGATGTCGGCGATGCTGCCGGTGGTCGGCTGCAGCAGCAGCCAGCCGCAGATCACCGCCCCGCTGGCGGGCAGCACCGCGGCGGCCACCCCATTGGCCCCATCCGGCGCGAACCAGTCGCCCCCGGCAGCGGCCTGGGTGGCGAGGAGCAGGAGTTGCACCGCCACCAGGGTGGTGCGGCTGGCGGGCCGGATCCCCTTGAAGCGGGCCATGCGGAAGAACTCCAGCAGGCCCAGATGCACGATCAGCCCCACCGCCAGGGTGAACCACCAGCCCCCCAGCATCACCATCACGAAGCCGACGCCCCCGGCGGCCCAGCCGCTGGCCAGCCTGGCGATGGACGTGGTGGTGCGGGGGCGGGGGATCAACGTTCGGCGGCGATCACGAAGAGGGGTTCGGCGGCCGCCAGCTTGGCCTGGCTGCCTCGGCGCTGCATGCGGTGCACGGTGGCCTGCACCACCTGCACGTCATGGGCACCGAGCTGGCTGAGGGTGTCGGTGGCATCCACCAGACCTTCGAGGCTGGCGGTGCTGATCACGATCCGGCCCTGGGGCCGCAGCGCTTCCCACACCACCCGCAGCACATCGCCCAGGGGACGGCCCACCTCCAGCAGCACGCGATCGGGTCCGGGCGGTAGCCGGGGCAGGTCGTCGGGGGCACGACCGGCGTGGATGTGGAGGTTGGTGATGCCGAAGCGGCGCCGGTTGCGCTCCAGCAGTTCGATCGCCTCCGGGTCCCGCTCCAGGGTGTGAACGGCCCCGGCCGGTAGCAGGCGGGCGATCTCCAGGGCGAGGGCGCCGGTGCCGCCACCCACATCCCAGACCAGCGAATCGGAGCGGGGGCGCAGGTGGGCCAGGAGCATCACCCGCAGTTCCATCGGGGTGGGGCTGAAGCCGGGGGCGTCCTCGAAGGCCGAGTCGGGCAGGCCGGGCGTCACGAAATCCCAGCCATCGGCCGGATGGCTGCCGGAGGCATCCGGCGGCTTCCGCTGGGTCATCGGCCCCCCCGTTCGCAGGCCACAACCTTCACCGTACCAGCGATCTGGCCGGGCCAGAGTTGTTGTTGCGCCACCAGCCAAGCCGCCCGGGCCGGATCGATCCGTTCCCCGGGAATCAGCAGCGGGATCCCCGGCGGGTAGGGGCAGAGCGGTTCGGCGGCGATCCGGCCCGCGGCCTCCGCCAGCGGCACCGCCTCGGCGGGGGCGCGCCAGGCCTCCCCCACCCCCAGCGCCGGCCGCGCCACCAGGGGCAGCGGTGGCGGCGCGAAGGGGGGCAGGGCCGGCCCCCCCAGCGCTCGCCGCAGGCCGGCAAGCTGCCGCGGCAGCCGCCGCTCCAGCCCCGGTGGCGGCTCCAGGCCGAGGCAGAAGGTGAGGGCTCCCGGTTCCGGCAGTTCGGCCACCACCCCCCGCGCCAGCAGCCAGCGGTCCGCCTCCAGGCCGGAGATCCCCAGTGGGCCGGTGGCCAGCACCAGCCGCAGCGGATCGGCGCCCTCCACCAGCGCGAAGCCCTGGGCCGTCAGCCGTTGCCGCAGCCGGGCGGCCCGCTGTTCGGCTCGGATCCGCTGCCGCTGCCCCGCCGCTGAGCGGCCCTGGGCGAGGGCGGCGGCCGCCGAAGCCAGCAGCAGGGCGCTGGGGCTGGAGGTCTGGAGCCAGAGCAGGCTGCGCTCCACGGCCGCCACATCGACCCGCGCGCCCCGGGCCAGCAGGGCGGCGGACTGGGCCAGCCCCCCGGCGGCCTTCTGGAGCGAAAGCACCACCAGATCGGCGCCGGCTGCCAGGGCGCGGCCATCCCCGTGGGCCTGGTCCACCAGCACCGGCAGCCCGGCGCCGAAGCCATGGAGTTGGTGCACCAGCGCGGCCAGCTCCGCGGTCAGGCCCTGGTAGGTGGGATCCACCAGCACCGCCGCCACGGGCCGCAGCGGGGCCGCCGCCGCCAGCACCCGCTCCAGGTGGGCCGGGGTGGGGGGCAGCCAGAGGCCGGTGCGCGGATCGAAGGGCAGGTCGAAGAGCAGGGGCTCCAGCTGGCCCAGCACGCAGGCATGGAGCAGGGAGCGGTGCAGGTTGCGGGGCAGCAGCACCCGCGAGCCCGGCGGCGCCAGGGCCAGCAGGGCGGCCTGGAGCAGGCCGCTGGCCCCGTTCACCCCGAACCAGCAGCGGTCCGCCCCCAGCAGGGCGGCGCAGCCCACCTGGGCCTCGGCCACCGCCCCTTCCGGCTCCAGGGGCCCCCCCAGGGCTGGCAGTTCGGGCAGGTCCCAGCTGGCGGGGGGCCTGCGCAGCAGCTGCCGCAGGGCGGGCGCCAGGCCCCGGCCCCGGCCGTGGGCCGGCAGGTGCAGGGCCAGGTCGCCGCTGCCCCGCAGCAGGCGGATCAGGGGGCGGTCGGGGCGATCGCCCATGGCGCCGGCGTGAGGTTTCTAGAGTCTCGCCACTCATCGGCTCTCGCCCTGACCAGCACGCCCTCCGCCGCCGAACGCCCCGGACCCGTGACGCCGGTTGCGGCCCCTCCCGCCGACCTGACTGATCGGATCTCAACGGCCGCCGCGGCAAGTCTTGCGGGGACCCGTACCGAGCCCCCCGCACCCCGCTACGACCCCACCGCCGACTTCCGCTGGCTGCTGCTGCGCCCCTGGATCTGGATCAGCCGTCTGCTGGTGGTGCTCTGGCAGCTGGGGGGGCTGGCGATCACCCTGGCGTCCCAGTCCAGCAGCCCCGATCCGAAGGTGCAGCGGCGCCTGGCCCAGCGCATCCTCACCACCCTCAGTGGTCTGGGACCCTGCTTCATCAAGGTGGGGCAGGCCCTCTCCACCCGCCCGGACCTGGTGAAGCGGGAGTGGCTCGAGGAGCTCACCAAGCTCCAGGACGACCTCCCCCCGTTCCCCCATGGCGTGGCCCTGGGGCTGATCGAGTCGGAACTGGGGGCACCGGTCACCACCCTGTTCGCCGAGTTCCCCGATTTCCCGGTGGCGGCCGCCAGCCTCGGCCAGGTCTACCGGGCTCGCCTCGACGACGGCCGCTGGGTGGCGGTGAAGGTGCAGCGGCCGCGGCTGCCGTTCGTGATGCGGAGGGATCTGGTGATCATCCGTTGCCTCGGGGTTCTGAGCGCCCCCTTCCTGCCCCTGAACCTGGGCTTCGGACTCGGGGCGATCATCGATGAATTCGGATCCACCCTGTTCGAGGAGATCGATTACCGCCGTGAGGCGGACAACGCCGAGCGCTTCGCTTCCCTCTTCGCCGCCCATCCGGAGGTCACGGTTCCTCAGGTGGAGCGGCGGCTGAGCAGCCGCCTGGTGCTCACCACCCAGTGGATCGAGGGCACCAAGCTCCAGAACCGGCGTGATCTGGAGGCCAACCACCTCGATCCGGCCGCCCTGATCCGCACCGGCGTGATCTCCGGCCTTCAGCAACTGCTGGAGTTCGGCTACTTCCACGCCGATCCCCACCCCGGCAACCTGTTTGCCCTGCACGGCAGCACCGGCGGCCTGGGCCATGTGGCCTATGTCGATTTCGGCATGATGGATTCGATCAGCGATGCCGACCGGCTCACCCTCACCGGCGCCGTGGTGCACCTGATCAACCGGGAATTCGATGCCCTGGCCAGGGATTTCGTGGCCCTCGGCTTCCTCTCCCCCCGTGCCGATCTGGCCCCAATCGTGCCGGCTCTGGCCGAGGTTCTCGGCGGTGCCCTGGGGGAGAACGTGGGCAATTTCAACTTCAAGGCGATCACCGATCGCTTCTCGGAGCTGATGTACGACTACCCCTTCCGGGTGCCGGCCCGCTTCGCACTGATCATCCGGGCGGTGGTGAGCCAGGAGGGCCTGGCGATGCGGCTCGACCCCGATTTCCGCATCATCAACGTGGCCTATCCCTACGTGGCCCGTCGCCTGCTGGCCGGCGACACCGCCGAGATGCGCGAGAAGCTGTTGGAGGTGATCTTCGATGCCAACGGCCGGCTGCGCATCCAGCGCCTCGAGAACCTGCTGGCGGTGGTGGAGAGCGATGGTCCGTCGGTCGATCTGCTGCCGGTGGCCCGCGATGGCCTGCGGCTGTTGCTCGGCCGGGAAGGCGGCAGCCTGCGCCAGCGTCTGCTGCTCAGCCTGGTGGCCGACAACCGCATCCACACCGACGACCTCGCGGCCCTGTTGGCCCTGATCCGGCGCACCTTCTCGCCCCGCCGGCTGGCCGGTGGTGTGCTGGCCCGGCTCAATCCGCTGGCGGCCTAGAAGAAGCGGATGCCAGTTCCACCGCATGGATCACGGCAGAACCGAAAGGAGCTGTTCCGATTTCTCGCGGGGATCCTCCTCTTCCTCTCCTTCTGGATCGGACTGCGCCTGCTCGAACCGCAACCGATCGGTTCGCGGGATCGCTATGTGCTGCAGACCCCTCCGCCCGGTGTGGTGGTCTCGGAGAAATCCAGCCGCTCCCCGGCATCGATGGCGCCGAGCGACTATGCCTCCGAAAGGGGGAAGGAGGCGATTCCACTCCAGCCTGATACCGAAGTGGTGAAGGTGGGTCTGTTCGTGGACAGCCTGCACAACCTGAATCTCGAGGCGCCGATGTTCACGGGAAATGGCTATCTCTGGATGCGCTGGAGCGCCGATCTGCAAAGGAAGCTCGAGGATCTCTCCCTTTCGCCGCTGGAACTGCTGGGATTCAACAATCAGGCGGAAACATGGGATGGGGGGTTGCGCCCCATCGGAGAGGCTCCAAAGCTCCTGGACAACGGAGAATTTTACCAACTCTTCTGGTTTTCGGGAAAATTTTATGTCAGCAAGCTCGACTTGAGGAATTATCCTTTCTTCTCGGTTAACCTGCCGATCGCCGTTGAGGTCAACAACGACGAAGACAATCGTTTCCCGTTCGATCGTCTGCGCATTGTGCCCGATCAGACCAATTCAGGGATCGGCCGCCAGGCGGATCTGACCGGTTTCATCACCCAGGGCTGGCAGATGGAGGAGTACAGACATGTCTACGAAACCAATTTCGGCGTCTCGGATGATCCGGCTCGGGCTTCCTCCTCCTACAGCCAGCTGGTCTTTCAGGCTTCCTACGAACGATCGATCCGGGCTTCGTTCTGGTCGTTGATTCAGCCCTTGCTGGTGGTGATGGCGATCGTGATTGTGGCGCCTTCCCTCTCCAGCAGTTTCTGGGATGTGAGAATCGCCATTCCTGCCACGGCCGTGCTCACCCTGGTGTTCATGCAGGCAAGCTACAAAACCACAATTCCAGAGCTTCCCTATCTGACCTTCATCGACAAGATCTATGCGATCGCCTACGTGGTCTGCCTTGCCTGCTACGGCCTGTTCGTCTGGGGGGGCAACAGGCTCGAGGCGGCGGAGGGGGAGGAAGAACGTCGTTCGATGGTGCGCCTCATCAACAGAGTGGACAGCCGCTTTCAGAAATTCACCCTGATCTCGGTGTTGGTGGCCTCGGTGCTCGCCTGGTTCATCCACCTGGCATGAGCAGCCCTCTATGGTCTGGCGAATGCCTGCCAATGCCGCGTGATCCCCTCGCCCGCCACCCTGGCCGCCCTGCTGGTCTCCACCATCAGCGCCGCAGCACCACCACTTGACCTGCAGGAGGCGGCCCTTGATGCAGAAAGTGGTTTCTACGACGATCTCGACGGAGCCGACATTCTTTTGGAATTCGCCCAGTTCCAGCAACCTCCCTACGCGTTGGCCGGCCTTGGGCTGGCGATTGCCCTGGTTTGCGGCCTCACCTTCTCCAAGCTGGTGCAACTGCGGCTCGACGGCTGGAAGCAGGACCGCCTGCCGATGTTGCCCTTGGGCGGAGCGACCACGATGCTCCCTTGGATCGGCCTGCTGCTGGGCGTGACCCTGTTCATCGGCGGCAGCCTCCAGGTGTTCGGCTTCGCCGCCGGCGCCGCCCTGCTGGTGGCCTTTCTGTTGTCGCTGGCCACGGCCGGCGCCCTATGGGCTCAGCTGGTGCGGTTGATGCAGCAGGTGGAAGCGGGCAACTTCAAGGCCGTCGACTTCGACAACTTCGATGAGTTCTTCTAGGCCCGGCCTCCTGTCCGCTCAGGGCCAGACCTGCTGTTCGATGCTGATCGCGTTGCCCGCATAGCCCGTTGCTGGTGTGAGCCGCCCGACATGGATCGCCTCCACACCGCGGCTGTCCGCGACATGGCGCGCCAGGGCCTGGCGCTCCCGCGGGCTGAGGTAGGCCCAGGTGGTGCGTGGCAGCACCATCACGCTGCGGCCGTTCCAGCTCCGGTAGAGGCCCTTGCGGTAGGTGGCGGTGCCGTCGGGGTTGGTGCCCTCCAGGGTCCAATAGTCGGTGGCGCGGTCGAGGCGCTCAGCGATCTCGCGGCCCAGGCTCTCGCCGGCGGCGGGGCTGGGGCTGGCGGGCGCGGCTGCCGGAGGACTGGCCGGGGCCAGGGCCGGTGCGGGCTCCGGTGCCATCAGGCCGCGGCCGAGCTGCACCACCAACACCGTGCTGGCGATCAGCCCCAGGCCGGTGAGGCCGAGCAGGCCGAGGCCAACGCGGCGGCTGGTGCGGGGGAAGGCCTTCACGCTGCCGATCAGGGCGAGGGGCCACAGCAGGGGCAACACCGTGGCCATCAGCAGCAGGGCCACGGCGCCACCCTGGCCGGCCCGGCGCACCAGCTCACCGCGTCGCTCGGCGGCCAGCCGGGCCTCGTGTTCCCGCACCAGCTGGCGGTCCTCCTCGGTGAACCAGTGGCCCAGCCGCCGGGCCTCTTCCAGTTCCCGCTCCAGGTCGGGCCGCCGGGCGCTGGCACGCCGGGGCAACAGGCCGGCCAGGGCCCCCAGCAGCGCTGGGACGGCATTCGGCGAGGGGGACACGGCGGCGGGCGGGGGGATCGGCTGGAAACCTACGGCCCCTGGACCGAGGCGATCAGCGCGCGCGGGTGCGGATCCCTCCCCTGCCGGGCTCAGGCCGCCAGGTAAGCGTGCAACTCGCGGGAGCGGTTGCGGATCTCCTCGAGGGCCCGTCGCTCCAGGCTGCGGGTCTTGTCCCGACTCATGCCGAGGGTGCGGGCGATCGAGGTGAGGCTCATCGGCTCATCGCCCTCCATGCCATAGCGGAGCCGCAGCACCCGGCCCTGCAGTTCGGGCAGCTGCTCCAGCAGGGCGCGCAGGTCGCCGCGCAGGCATTCGCTGGCCACCATCTCATCGGGTCCGGCGCTATCACCGGCCAGCAGGTCGAGCAGCTCGGTGTCCTCACCGTCGCCCACCTTGGTTTCGAGGCTCACCGGCTGGCGGGCGCGGCAGAGGAGGTCCTTCACCTCGTCCTCGGGCAGGTCCACCGCCACCGCCAGTTCGGTGACGGTGGGGGTGCGGCCGAGCTCCTGGCTGAGCTCCCGCTGGCCCTTCTTGAGCTTGTTGAGGGTTTCGGTGATGTGGATCGGCAGGCGGATCGTGCGGCTCTTCTCGGCGATGGCGCGGGTGATGCCCTGGCGGATCCACCAATAGGCATAGGTGGAGAACTTGTAGCCGCGGGTGGGATCGAACTTCTCAACGCCGCGGACCAGGCCGATCGTGCCCTCCTGGATCAGGTCCAGCAGCTCCATGTTCCGCTTGGTGTACTTCTTGGCCACGCTCACCACCAGGCGCAGGTTGGCGGCCACCATCCGCTCCTTGGCGCGGCGGCCGGCCTGGAGGCGGCGGCGCAGCAGGGGTGCGGTCAGTCCGGCCTCGGCGGCGAGGGTCTCCAGCGACGGCTCCTGCCCGCCGGCGCGCAGGCCGAGCTCCTCGCGCAGTTCCTCGAGCGCCATCAGCTCCTGGACCTGCCGGCCCAGGGTGATCTCCTGCTCATGGCTGAGCAGCGGCACCCGGCCGATGTCGCGCAGGTAGGAGCGCACCAGATCGCCGCCGGGGGCGAGGGCAGCGGAACCGGCCAGGTTGACGGAGGGCATGGTCGGGGGTGGAGTTTGGGGCGTGGTCGGGGCAGATGGGCTGGTGAAGGCCAGCGCCATTTACGAAACGAAGGTGTTTCGTAAATGTATCACCGTTTCCCGGAATCGATCCGCCTTGGTGGAGTGCCGTCGGCCCCCGCGGGACACTGGAAGCGCCTTCCGCTGCCCATGGCCCCCTCCCCTCCGGATCAGCCCGGCCCTTCCGAGAAGCTGCAGAAGCTGATCGCCGCCGCCGGCCTCTGCTCCCGCCGCAGCGCCGAGGAGCTGCTTCGGCAGGGGCGGGTGCGGCTCAACGGCCGGCGCGCCGTCCTGGGGGAGCGGGCCGATCCCCTGCGGGACCGGATCAGCGTCGATGGTCGCCCCCTGCTCACCCCACCGGCCCCCCTCACCCTGCTGCTCCACAAGCCGCCCGGGGTGCTCAGCACCTGCCACGACCCCCGGGGCCGCCCCACCGTGCTCGATCTGCTCCCCGCAGAGCTGCGCCATGGCCGTGGGCTCCATCCGGTGGGCCGCCTCGATGCCGACAGCCGCGGCGCCCTGCTGCTCACCAACGACGGTGCGCTCACCCTGCGCCTCACCCATCCCCGCTACGGCCATCGCCGCACCTACCGCGTCTGGGTGGCGGGCCATCCGGCCGATCCCACCCTGGAGCGCTGGGCCGCCGGCGTCCCCCTGGCGGGGCAGCCCAGTCAGCCGGTGGCGTTGCGGGTGCTGGATCACCGCCGCGACGCCACCCGGCTCGAGCTGGTGATGCGGGAGGGGCGCAACCGTCAGATCCGTCGCACTGCAGGCCTTCTGGGCCATCCGGTGCTCGATCTCAAGCGCGTCGCCATCGGAGCGGTGCAGCTGGCCGACCTGCCGGAGGGCCGGTGGCGGGAGCTCCCCCCGGACGGGGGCTTTGGCGGAGAATGGCGGCCGCCGCTGCTGCAGCCCTGAAGGTTCCACCCCCGCTCTTTCAGGGGTCCACCCTGCCCGCGGCGGCCGCCGGCTGGCTGGGCCGGCTGCGGCGGCGGCTGCGGCGCTCCGGGGATCCTGTCCCCGCCGGCATGCCCCTGCCTCTGCCCCAGGATCCCCTCCAGGAGGCGGGCCAGCTGCTGCGGCAGGCCCGGGAGGAACGGGGCCTGGGCTTGCGCCAACTCGCCCAGCAGACCCGCATCAGCACCGCGGTGATCGAGGCCCTGGAGCGGGGCTGGCGTGACCGCCTGCCGGAGCCGGCCTATCTGCGCACCATGCTGCCCCTGCTGGAACGCCAGCTGGCGCTGGCGCCCGGCAGCCTCGATGGCGCCCTGCCCAGTCGCTCCCGCCAGGCGGCGGCCTCGGGCCGCGAGCCCCTGCTGCGGCGTTTCACCCCCGGCTCGATCGATGTCTTCACCAGTTGGCAGGGCACCCTGCTCTACGGGCTGATCACCCTGGGCCTGATCCAGCTGCTCAACCTCCAGCAGTTCCGGATCGCCAGCCGCGGGCTCCACAGCAGCCGGCCGATTCCCGTGCTCGATCCCGCCCGGGCACCGCTGACCGGCGGCGCCGATGCGGCCGTGCTGGCGGCCTTTCCCGATCTCCGCCCGACCGACCGGGCCGCCGCCGGCAAAGCCCTTGCCCAGCTGCGCTCCGAGGCGGGGGCCCCCGGCCCGAGCCTGGCCCTCGGTGCGCTGGAGCTGGCGCTGGAGCAGCCCACCCGCCTGGAGATCAGCAGCGGCCTGAGCGGCGTCACCAACCTGGAAGGGGCCCGGGGGCAGCTCAGCCTGCCGATCCTGCCCCCCTTCCGGCTCCGGCTCGATCCTGCCCCCGCCGCCGGCGCCGTGCGCTGGAACGGCAGCGTGCTGGAGCCCCTGGCCGGGGAGTCCGGCGCCTACCGCTGGCCGCCGCCGGCCGCTCCCCGGCCCGCCGCCGCCCCTCAGCCGGAGGCACCCGCCGCCGCACCGCGGCCGTAGCGGGCCGCCATCTCCCCGTAGCCCCCGAGGGCGCCGCTCAGCTCCGCCACCGGGCCCCCCAGCCGCCACGACCAGTTGCCGCCGACCGTGCCGGGGGTGTTGAAGCGGGCCTCATCGCCAAGCTCGAGCAGGTCCTGCAGGGGCACCACCGCCAGCTCCGCCTGGGAGGCCAGGGCCAGCTCCAGCAGCTGCCAGGAGGGGGACTGCACCGCGGCGCCAAGCACCGTCTGCAGCCGATGGCGGCCACCGTCGTCGAGGCTCTCCCACCAGCCGCGGCTGGTGGCGTTGTCGTGGGTGCCGGTGTACACCACCCAGCGGCTGCCCACGAAGTTGGCCGGCAGATAGGGGTTGTCGGCGGCGCCGTCGAAGGCGAATTGCAGCACCTTCATGCCGGGCAGGCCGAAGCGGTCCCGCAGGGCTTCCACCGGGGGTGTGATCACCCCGAGGTCCTCGGCGATCAGGGGGAGCCGCCCGTCGTTCAGGAGGGTGCGGCGACGGCGGCAGCGGCGCCGCAGCAGACTCAGCAGCACGCCGCCGGGGGAGGGCACCCAGGTGCCGTGTTCGGCGGTGGCGTCTGCCCCCGGCACGCTCCAGAAGGCTTCGAGGGCGCGGAAGTGGTCGATCCGCAGCAGGTCGTAGAGGGCCAGCTGCCGTTCCAGCCGCGCCAGCCACCAGCGGAAGCCGCTCAACCAGTGGCGGCTCCAGCGGTACACCGGCGTGCCCCAGAGCTGGCCGGTGGCGGAGAAGTAGTCGGGGGGCACCCCGCTCTGGCTGACCAGGCTGCCGTCAAGGCCGAGGGAGAAGAGGTGGGGACGGCACCAGACATCGGCGCTGTCGTGGGCCACGTAGAAGGGCAGGTCGCCCAGCAGCCGCACCCCCTGGCCCCGGGCCCGCTGCTGCAGGGCCTGCCACTGGGCCTGCAGTTGCCACTGGAGCAGACATTCCTCCAGCAGGGCCTGGGCGTGGTCCCGCTCCAGGGCCCGCAGGGCGCGGCCCTGGCGGCGGGCCAGGGGGCCCGGCCATTCCCACCAGGGTTGGTTCGCCTGGAGCCGGCGCAGCACCATGAACAAGGCGTGGTCCCGCAGCCAGCTGTTCTCACGGCGCCGCCAGCGTTCGAAGGCCTGCCGCCGCTCCGCCGGCTGCTCGCTCCAGCGGCGGGCCAGGGCGCGGGCGATGGCCTCGGCCCGCTGCGTGGCCAGGGCGGGATCGAGCCGTCCAGCCGGGCCGTCCGGCAGGGCATCGCGGTCCTGGGGGCTGATCAGGCCCGCCTCCATCAGGTCGTGGGGATCGATCAGCCAGGGGTTGAGGGCCGAGCCGCTGGGGGAGCTGTAGGGCGATCCGGTGCCGTCGGTGGGGGCCAGGGGCAGCACCTGCCAGACCCCGATGCCCTGCTGGCCGAGCAGGTCGATCCAGGCGCGGGCCTCGGCGCCGAAGCCGCCGCTGCCGCCGCTGCCGGGGAAGGAGGTGGGGTGGAGCAGAACGCCGCAGCTGCGGGAGGGATGACTCACGGGGTAGGTAGCCGGTAGCGCGCCACGATCCGGCGCGCGAAGGCCGGGATGTGGCGCTCGACGAGCTCCGGGTGGTTTCGCCGCAGCCAGAGGGCGTTGCGGGTGAAGTGGGAGTCGATCGAGAAGCGGCCGTACTCCAGCCCCTTCGGGCCGATCCGCTGCACCAGCAGTCCCACCAGCTCCGCCAGCCAGCGGGGCAGGCGCACGGCCTTGTCGTAGGCCTCAATGCCCTGTTGCACCGCGGCGCGGCGGTCGCCCCGGCTGGTCACCGGCGCGGTGTCGAGCTCCGCCTCCACCAGATCGAGCAACGCCTGGCCGCGGGGGTTGCGCACCGTGATCCACTGGCGGCCGAATTCGGCGCCCATGTAGCCCACCACCAGATCGGCGCCGGCATTGGTGTAGTCGAAGCAGCTCAGGCAACTGGGGGCGAACACATCCTTGAGGGCGGGTGTGTCGAGGCCGAAGAAGGGCACCGTTTCCTCGCTTCCATCGGCGTGGCGGAAGTGGATGCGGAAATCCTGCATGAACTCGTAGTGCACCACCGTATCGGGCGAGCGGCTGGCGCTGTTGAGGAAGGTCTGCAGACCCTCGCGGCTCACGTTGTCGACGCAGGGCAGACCCAGCACATACAGCTCTTCGAGGGGGAGGGTGGCCTGAACGGCCCGCAGGGCCTGCACCTGGCAGCCCACGGCGATCGCCAACAGCCGCCGGATGCCGCTGCCCTCCAGCTCCTCAAGCACCCGCAGGTTGGGGGAGAGGGTGGGTTTGTTCACCCGCGCCGCCAACACCTCGGCCGGGGTGCGGGCCAGCACCGGCACGGGGGTGAAACGGTCGTCCGGGCTCTGCTGCACGCACAGCACCGCATCCACCAGGCCGCTCTCCAGGGCCCGCACGCCGAGGCGGCTGACGATGCCGGTCCACTGGGCGCCGGCGATCGGTGCCTGCAGCCGGGCGGTGAGCATGCGCTGGTGCACGCCGAAATAGAGCTCGTTCTCGTTGTCGAGGTCCCGGCTGCGGCCGTGGGCCTCCTCCTCCATCGCCTCGAAGCGCTGCTCGAGGAAGGCGCAGGAGTTGCGCACGTAGGCCACCCAGCGGCTGTCGCAGAGGCCGCACTGGCTGCAGAGATCCTTGGCGGGATAGGTGCTGCCCGGTTTCAGCGGGCGGGCCCGCTGGTGCGGCTGCAGTGGGGGCTGGGCTGGGGGCTGAGCGGGCGGCAAGGGGGAGGGGCGGTACACCGTGCTGCTCAAGCTATCGGCCCCGGGTGACCCTTCCTGGGTCAGAGTGGGCCCTCATCGGCCTGCTTCGGCGTCCATGCCTCCCCGCCGGGAATCCCGAACTGTCCAGCGCCGCAGCGGCGGCATCTCCCGCCGTGGTGGTTGGGCGCTCCCCTTTGGTCTCTCGCTTCCGTCGCTTCCCCGGCCCACCCCCGCGGGCCTCGGGCGGCTCGCTCTGCTGATCCTGGGCGCTTTGGCGGGCGGTGGCCTGCTGGGCCTGATCTGGCGTGAGCCGGACCGGGCTTCCCTCGACCAGGTCAGCCTCAGCCCTGCCAGCCTGGCGGACAAGCCCTCCCGGGCCATCACCGTGTTGGTGATCGGCCTCGATGCCAACAAACCGGGCGACGGCCCCAACCAGGCCGCCCCGGCCGGCCCGCCCAACGCCGATGCCCTGATGCTGGTGCGGGTCAATCCGAAGGGGCCGCTGCAGGTGCTGAATCTGCCGATCGAGTTGGCGGTCACCGTCCCCGGTGAAGGCCAGCCGGTGCCCCTCGGCAGCCTCTTCCAGCGGGGTGGGGTGGCCCTCACCGCCGATGTGGTGCGGGAGCTGGTGGGTCTGGAGCCACCCCGCCCCGACCGCTACCTGGTGCTGAGCCGCTCGGCCCTGCGCACCATCGTCGATGCTGCCGGGGGGCTGGAGATCAGCCCCCCCCGGGTGATGCGCTATCGGGACAAGGCGCAGAAGTACACGATCGATCTGCAGAGCGGCTTGCAGCGCCTCGATGGCAAGCAGGTGGAGCAGCTGGTGCGGTTCCGCGATCCCGACTTCGGCGAGTCCGCCCGCCGCCGGGACCACCAGCTGGTGGAAACGGGGCTGCGGGAGCGCTTCGCCCGGCCCGAGCAGCTGGCCCGGTTGCCCGATCTGCTCCGCACCCTGCAGGGTCAGGTCGAAACCAACCTCAGCGGCCGCGAGAGCCTCAGTCTGCTGGCCGCCGCTCTGGATGACCGCCGCCCGATCCAGTACACGATCCTGCCGATCAAGCCGCCACCGGAGCCCCTGGAGTCGCCGGAGGACATTCCCAAGGAGAAGGACCAGAAGCTGGCCGAGCAGGCCGCCGCCGCTCTGCGCCAGCTCGACAGCCCCCCCGGCAAGCCCCTCTGGCCCGCCCCCAACGGCCCCTGAGCCCCAGCCGGGCTCAGGCGAGCAGGTCCTGGATGCGCCGCCAGCGCAGCTCCAGGGCCGCCAGCAGAGCAGCTTCGCCATCGCCACGCGGCGGCCCCGGGGCCGCGGTCGCCTGGGGGTCGAGCCAGCCCAGCCAGGGCAGCCCATCGCGGCGTCGCTCCGCTTCATCCCAGGGCTCGCCCCACTGGATCAGCCCCACCAGGGGAACCCCCTGCTGCTGCAGCAGGGCGGTGGCGGCGGCGGGCAGGCCCGTGGCCAGCTGGGCGCTTCCCACCAGCAGCAGCACCGGCTGGCGCCAGGCCCCCAGCGCCGTGGCCCAGCTGCCGCCGGGCAGCGCCAGGCCGGGGTCGACGGTCAGGGGCGCCAGCCAGGGGCCCGGCGCCGCCGAGAGGGCCGCCAGCGCCGCATCGGGCTCGGCCGGGTCGGGGACCGGCCGCAGCGGCAGACCCGTGAGGCCCTCCAGCCGCAAGGCCACGGCCGGGGGCAGCAGGGCAGGGCCGGCCGGATCGGCGGGGGCACCGAGGGCCACGAGCACCAGCCGCGCTGGCCGGCGGGCCTGGACAGCCCCGGCGGCGGCGGCTGGCGTGTCGTTGGGGTGGGGGGAGGTTGCGGCCAAGGGAAGATTCAGGTTCTGCCGCCGGAGGGCCGGCACGCTTCTACCATCGGAGCTGCGCCGCTGCGATCGCGACCGCCGTGACCACTTCCTCGACTGCAGAACGGGTGGAATCGGGTGGCGGGAACCCCGGCGCGGTCCATGACACGCGGCGGCTGCGTCTGTTCAGCGGCACCTCCAATCCCGATCTGGCCCGCGAGATCGGCGCCTACCTCGGCGTTCCCGATGGTCCGCGGGTGATCAAGCGCTTCGCCGACGGCGAGCTCTACATCCAGATCCAGGAATCGATCCGCGGCTGCGATGTGTTCCTGATCCAGCCCACCTGCGCGCCGGTCAACGACCACCTGATGGAGCTGCTGATCATGGTGGATGCCTGCCGGCGGGCCTCCGCCCGGCAGGTGACCGCGGTGGTCCCCTACTACGGCTACGCCCGCGCCGACCGCAAGACCGCCGGGCGGGAATCGATCACCGCCAAGCTGGTGGCCAACCTGCTGGTTAAATCCGGCGTCGACCGGGTGCTGGCGATGGATCTGCACTCCTCCCAGATCCAGGGCTACTTCGACATCCCCTGCGATCACATCTACGGCTCGCCGGTGCTGGTCGATTACCTCGGCACCCGCGACCTCGGCGAGGTGGTGGTGGTCTCCCCCGACGTGGGCGGGGTGGCGCGGGCGAGGGCCTTCGCCAAGCAGATGCACGATGCGCCCCTGGCGATCATCGACAAACGCCGCTCCGGTCACAACGTGGCCGAAAGCCTCACCGTGATCGGAGACGTGGTCGGCAAAACGGCGATCCTGATCGACGACATGATCGACACCGGCGGCACCATCTGCCAGGGGGCCAAGCTGCTGCGCTCCCGCGGCGCGGCCCGGGTGCTGGCCTGCGCCACCCATGCGGTGTTCTCCCCGCCCGCGGTGGAGCGGCTGGCCGAACCGGGGCTGTTCGAGGAGGTGGTCGTCACCAACAGCATCCCCCTGTTGCCGGAGCGTCGTTTCCCCCAGCTGCGGGTGCTGTCGGTGGCCAACATGCTCGGCGAGGCGATCTGGCGCATCCATCAGGAGAGCTCGGTGAGCTCGATGTTCCGCTGATCAGGGCGTGTCCTTGACCGACCCCGACCTCGCCCCTTCCCCGGCGCCGCTGGCCCCCCTGCGTCGGCGGGCCCACCTCAAGCGGCTGCTGCCGGTGGGCCTCACCCTGGCGGTCACCACCCTGCTGCAGCTGGTGGGCACCCTCACCGGCGGCCGGGAGCGGGCGCGGGCGGCGGAACCCTCCGGCCGCCTGGCCGAGCCGCGGGTGGGGGTGTGGCTCACCAACAGCCCAAGCCCCCTGTATTACGACGCCGGCCGGATCCGCTCCGCCGTGGATGCCCTCGCGGCCACCGGCTTCAACACCCTTTATCCCAACGTCTGGAGCCGCGGTGCCACCTTCCACCGCAGCCGCTGGGCGCCGATGGAGCCCACCCTGGCCAGGGTGAACCCCGATCTCGATCCGATCTGCACCCTCACCCAGGCCGCTCGGCGCCGCGGCATGCAGGTGGTGCCCTGGTTCGAGTACGGCATGATGGAGCCGGGCGATGCCGAGGTGGTGCGCCAGCATCCCGAATGGCTGCTGCGCCGCGCCGATGGCAGTGCCCTCTTCGCCATGCACGGCGCCAACCTGGCCACCTCCCCCCTGCGGGACCTGCGGGTGTGGCTGAATCCGGCCCATCCCGGCGTGCGGGCCCGCTTCATCGGTCTGATCCTCGAGATCGTGCAGCGCTGCGATGTCGATGGCATCCAGCTGGACGATCATTTCGCCTGGCCGGTGGAGCTGGGCTACGACGACACCACCCGGGCCCTCTACCGGGCCGAAACCGGCCAGGATCCGCCTGCCGACGCCAACGACCGCTTCTGGATGCGCTGGCGCCGCCAGCAACTCACCAGCCTGCTGCGGGAGCTGCGCGCCCGGCTTGAGAAGGTCTCCGGCCCCCGCAAGCTGGTGATCAGCCTCTCGCCCGGCCCCTTCCGCTTCGCTTACAACCAGTGGCTGCAGGACTGGGAGCTCTGGGCCCTGGGCGGCCTGATCGACGACCTGGTGGTGCAGAACTACGCCTATTCGGTCACCGGTTTCAGCCGCGACCTCGACCAGCCGGCCCTGGTGAAGGCCCGCACCTGGGGCATTCCGGTGGAGATCGGCATCCTCGCTGGCTTCGGGGCCCGCACCCCGGCGATGGACACCCTGAGCCAGAAGGTGCAGCTGGCGGCCCAGCGCGGCCATGGCGTGATCTATTTCTATTGGGAGGGCCTCTGGGGTCGCTACTCCGGCCGGGAGGGGGCTGCCTACCGCCAGGCCACCTTCGGCCAGCTCCACAACGCCGTGTTCGGCGACGGGGGTGCCCGGGTGGCGACGCCGTTCCGCCCCAGTCCGCCGGTGGTGGCCCAGCCGTCCTCGCCACAGAGATCCTCGCCACTGCCGTCCTCGCCGCCGCCGCCCTTGCCGCCGATCGAGGCGGAGGAGGGGCCGGTGCTCCCGGCTCCGCTCACCCAGCGCCCCCTGCGCCGGCCGCCCCCCCTGCTGCCGCCGCTGCCCTGAGCCGCTCGTTGGCCGGCCCCGGCCCGGCCGTGGCTTCACGTGCGCAAACGCGGCGCGATTCGATCAGCGGCGTGGCGGAGGGTGGTACGCCGCTGGGCTGAAGGTCGAGTGGCGGTGCACCTTCCCGGGCCCGTCGCTGCCGAAATGGCGATGGATTGAAGATCGCTGGGAATGAAACACGGCGGTGTAGGTGAATCGGGTCCAGAACGTGAAGCGTTCAGCTGCGGTGAATCTGCAGCAGATGGGGCTCAACAGTGAATCAACCCCAACCGGCACTCCATGGCCAACATCAATCGTCCATCGGTGGTCACTCAACTTTTGGAAGGAATCGATGGCCAGGGCTAAACAGGAGCTCCACATCGTCCAGCGATTCGCTCAGCGCCACCAGCACGATCCACGCCACCTCCGTGCCAGCGCCGCTCCAGGGCGTGCCGGATCTGAGCCTCAGCCTTCAGCGGACCGGTTTCAGCTTCAGCGGGGCCGATACGGCCCCAGCTCCGGCCCGTCCGTCGACACCGGAGCTCAGCCTGGGGAGGCCTCCCGCCCTGTCCCTGGGATCCTCCGGCGTCACGGATCCTGCTCGGGTGGGGCTGGCTGCGGCGACTCTCTCCGCGTTCAACCGCCCGGCCCTGCCCGTGCGCTTCAGCGACCTTTCAGGCAGCGGCAGCCACGGGGAGGGGGAACACCCGCTGGACGACGACTGCCACCTGCAGGAGGCAACCCTGGTGGATGGCACCGACCAGACCAGCACCGCGGCGCTGATGAATCTGGGCTGGACCTTCCAGCTCCATTCATCGCCCACCTCGAGCAAGGTGATCTATCTCGATTTCGATGGGCACACCACCACGGGCACCAGCTGGAACTACAGCATGGGCGCTTCCTTCTATTCGCCGGCCTTCGATCTCGACGGCAATCCGGGCAGTTTCAACAACGAGGAACTGAGCCGGATCCAGCAGATCTGGCAACGGGTGGCGGCCGATTATGCGCCATTTGATGTGAACGTCACCACCCAGGCTCCGCCCACCGACTGGCTGATCAAGAGTGGATCCACCGATGCCAACTACGGCATCCGGGCCGTGGTCACCAGCTTCGGACCGTCCTCAAAAACGGCGGGGGGGATCGCGGTGGTGAACAGCTTCAATGCCTCCACCGATACGCCCTGCTTCATCTACAACAAATCCCTCACCGGCGCCGCCGAAGCGATCAGCCATGAGGTGGGCCACACCCTCGGGCTCTCCCACGACGGCACCAGCAGCAGCGGTTACTACTACGGCCACGGCAGTGGCGAAACCAGCTGGGCACCGATCATGGGGGTCGGATACAACAAGAACGTCACCCAGTGGGATAACGGCACCTACTCCGGCAGCAACAACCGCACCTCCACGGCCAACTACGGCCGCGGACCCAATGACATGACCGTGATCAGCACCTACAACGGTTTCGGCTATCAGCTCGATCAGGTCGGCAACACCTTGAGCAGTGCCGCGCCGCTCACGATCAGCGGCGGATCGGTGTCCCAGTTTGGCCGGATCGAAACGGCCGCCGATGCCGACTGCTACGCCTTCCTGCTGCAGAGCACGGGGGATGTGAACCTGAAATTCGATCCCTATGTCTATCGCGCCTTCGTCGACCGCGATGGGGCCTGGGGCGGCTCCAGCCTTGCCTACACCGCCCCGGTGAGCGATGGCAACGGCAGCACGCCCTACGCCGACAGCGGCACCAATCTCGACCTCTCCGTATCCCTCTACAACAGCCTCGGTGGCCTGCTCGGCAGTTTCGACGGCGTCGGGCTGGCCACCACGGTCGCCTGGTCGAATCTGGCCGCCGGCAGCTACACCCTCCGGGTCGATGGGGTGGGTACCGGCAGCCCCACCACCAGCGCCCCGAGCGGCTACAGCGACTACGGCAGCGTGGGCAACTACCTGATCAGCGGCACGATCACCAATGCCGCCGACAGCACCGCGCTGATCACCGCCGCCGCCCCCAGATCGACCTCAACCAGCACCACCACCAAAACCACCCCCACGGCCCTGAGCCCGGTGGGCAGGATCCTGCAGGCGCTGGCCCCGGTCGACACCGCTGCCGTAGCGCAGGAGTTGGCGCCGAGCGATCCCCTCACGGGCGTCAGCGCCGGCGCCGCCCAGAACCCGCTGCAGCAGGGCGACGCCTTGCTGGCTCCCCTGGTCGGCTTCGCCCCATCGCTGCCGGATCTGCGTGCCAGCCTCGCCGCCAGCCTGGCCGGTCTGTCCGAAGGGCCCATCGTCCCGGGCGGCCTCCTCGCCCCGCTTGGGGCCGGCCCCGCCCCGGATGCCTCCGGCGCGCTGGCCGACCTGCTGCGCAGCGGCTCCTCCCTGGCGGGTTCGAACCCCCTGGCCGCGCTGGGGCGGTCGGTCTGGGCTGCGGCCTGAGTTTCGGCCGCGTCGTGGCCCCTGGCCTGCCCCCGATCCGGGGCAGACCGGGGGCCCTTTTTCGGCTGGGCGGCTTCGCTGCGGCCTTCCCTCCCTAAAGCAAAGCGAGCGGAGGAGCGCTCTTGCAGTCCCCATTGGGCCCCGCCGAACCGGCGGGGCCCGTTGCCGTGAAGCCCCAGACCCGCCGGGGCCAGCTCCGCATGGCCGGTCTGCTCCACCCCTTTCGCTGGGGTGCCGCAGCCCCGGTGATCGATACACCCACCCTGGCGCGGCAGCTGGCCGGGCCGCTCGGGATGGCCGCCCTTGAATCCCGCGTCGCTCGAAACGCCAGTGCCCATCAGCTGAGCCTCGATGCGATCGGGGCGCACCGGATCGCCGCCTGGGTGGGATCGGCGCTGGCGATCACGGGAGCCGCGCAGCCGGTTCCCACCCTGTATCTGCTGCGGGGCGGCTGGTTGGAATGGCTCCGTCCCCGCAGCGTCCAGCGGCTGGAGCCCGGCGGGCTGCTGTATCTCAACAGCCCTGATTACCGGCTGCGCAGCGGCGTTTGCTCGGTGGTGGCGATCGCCTTTGATCAGGCCCGGCTGGAGGCGCAGCTGCTCAACCTGGCCGCCGCCGGGCTGGGTGAGCAGGCTTGCCGGCAGCTGCTGGGCCAACCCCTGCTCTGCGGCCCAGGCGGCGGGCCCCTCGTGAGCCTGGTGGGGGCGATGGGCAGCCTGCTCGAGCTCTACGAACGCCTGGTGCTCGCCGATCCGCGGCTGGTGGCGCGGCTGGAGCTCGATCAGCTGCTGGAGCGGCTGGTGGCAACGCTGCTGCTCACGGCGGCCGGGGGGCCGGAGGCGCTCGATCTGTCGGGGGCCGGGGCTGCGCTACCCCCCCGGGATCGGGCCTTCGAGGCCCTGCTGGCACGCCTCCGCGCCCACCTGGCCGAACCGCTGGACCTGCCCACCCTGGAGACCTGGGCGCAGCGCTCCCGGCGGGAGCTGCAGGTGGTGTTTCGCGATCGCCTCGGTTGCACACCGATGCAGTGGGTGCGGCGCGAGCGGCTCAACCTGGCCCGGCGCCGGCTCGAACAGCCCGAGCCCGGCGACACCGTGGCCAGCATCGCCCGCGGATGTGGCTACTCCTCAGCCAGCCACTTCAGCACCGATTTCCGGCGGCAGTTTCAGTGCACGCCCTTCCAGGTGCTGGCCGCCTCCCATCAGAAAGCCCTCCCTAGGAGGGCTTGAGATTGCGGACGGGCGCAGCTGTTCAGGCCCGCCGGCAAACAGCAGATGGTCAACGCCCAGCCATCAGCAGGGAATCGCGCCGTTGACGCTCGCGCAGGCGTCGGCTGAAGGCAAAGGCGGAGCCCAAGCCCAGGATGGCCAGTGGTGCAGGCACTTGATCAGTTGGCTCTTGGGGAGCTTCTGGATTTTCAGGAGGACCGGCCGCAATTTCGGTGCTGGTCCCGCTGCAGGAACTCGGCGAGGTGGGGCTGCAGCTAAGGCCTTGTATTTTGGCCACCGCATTGTATCCAGCTATGACATTACCTCCAACTTTGATCTGATTGACGGCGTTGGCAAAGTAGAGGGCTGAGAAGCCGTTACCACCATTGATCAAAAACTCCGCGGATTCATTCGATCCAAGCTGACTGTTCGGTCCACCTGCGCCGGTCCCCGCATTGATCACAAGATCAAAAGATTTCGTGGCCGGAAAGCCGATCTGTACTCCTCCTCCTGGAAAGCCAACCCCATTGTCTACTGTTGAACTAAAGGAAGAATTGGCGCAGTCATAGCCAGCACTGAGGGATGTGCAAAAAGGCATGCCCTGTGTTGTGCTGACAAATGGATCGATGCTGAAGCCAACATAGGAGACGAAATTAGCAAGATCGCTGAAGTTTGGTGTCAGCGTGATCTTCACTTGGCCAGGCGGACCGTCCTGCACCAAGGCCTGAAGCCAGGGATTGAGTATGCCTCCTGATGGATCGGGACCGGCGCCGATGTTGTTGGTGAAACTGAACAGGTAGTCCTGGGCTTTCGCTTGAGCCGTCCCGATCAGGGGTGAAGCTGCGAGCAAGGCAAGCAGTGTCAAAGTCGTTGTGGCACGACCTCGACGGCCTCAGCCGAGGCAAGGAAAATTGGACGTGAGTGTTTCCATCCAAGGTCAAAGACTAGACACACGCTATGGGCCTGGACGAATGAATCCTTCCTTTCAAAGCTGTTTTAGCCTCGATTCGCTGAAGATCTGCTCCGGGGGCATCTAATGCTCAATTAGATGGCATTAATGCATCAAGCCGAGGGCACTATTGCATCAAGAATGAGCCGTTCTGATCCATGAAGTCGCTGGCTTCCTCGGCCAGGGATGAGTTGCTCAGCCGCTGAGGGTTCTGGGGAACCGTCGCCAGGTTCAGCCCTGCGTGGTTGCTGCCCCCAGGCACTGCCCCACCACTTCGCGGCTGTTGGCCGAGAGCGGGCCGGCGGCCAGTTGCTCCAGAGCCTCGTTCATCCGCGCCGAGCGCTCCGGCCCGTAACTGCGCCAGCGGCTGAACACCTTCACCAGGCGGGAGGCGGTGATCGGGTTGCGCTGGTCGAGCTCGGCGATGCGGGCCGCCAGGAAGCGGTAGCCGCTGCCATCGATGGCATGGAACACCGGCGGGTTGCCGGCCAGCCCTCCGAGCACGGCCCGCACCGAATTGGGCGCCATCGGATCGAAGCGCGGATGGCGCAGCAGCTGCTCCACCCGTTCGAGCCCGTCCTCGAAGGGGGCCGAGGCTTCCAGAGCAAACCAGGCGTCGAGAATCACGGGCTTGGCCTGCCAGCGGTCGTGGAAGGCGGCCATCGCCGCCTGGCGGGCGGGAATCGGGTGGCACTGGAGGGCCCGCAACCCCGCCCGGGCCAGGGTCATCGAGCTGCCGTCCACGGCGGCCCGGGCGGCGGCGATGGCGCTGCGATCGCCCGCGGCCACGCGCCAGCTCCAGATCGTGGCGGTGAGGCTGCGGTCACCGCTGCCGGCGGGCCAGGCCTGGGGCCACTGGGGGGTGATCCGCGCGAGGGCCTCCTCAAAGGGGTCGGCCAGGGCCTCGCCGAAGCGGCGCTGCAGGGCCAGCAGGGCTTCGAACAGGGCAGGCGGATCGCTCACCGCCATCGCCTGCTCCAATTCCGCCAGACCCGGCAGGGCCAGCAGGGCGGCCCGGCTGGCTTCCGAAAGGGAGGGGTCGGCCAGGATGCGGCTGAAGGCATCGATCAGTTCCTCTTCAAGCTCCTGCTGGGGAAGGCCCCCGGCCCGGGCCAGCACCGCCTGGCGCAGCAGGATCTGGCCCGCATCCCAGCGGGCGAAGGCATCGCTGTCGCTGGCGAAGAGGTGCACCAGCTCCGCGATCGGCCGGCCCATCTCCAACCGCACCGGCGCCGAGAAATGGCGCAGCAGCGACAGGGCCGGCGGGTGGCTCTGGCGCGGCAGCCCCTCGAAGCAGAGCCGCTGCCGCTCCTCCTGCAGCACCAGTAGCCGCGTGCCATGACCCCAGCGGTTCCGCTCCAGGCAGGCCGCCTCCGCCTCGGCGGCGCTTTCCCCCTCCAGCCGCGGCAGCAGGGCCCGGCCGGCCTGGCCCACCAATCCGACCGCCAGCGGGATCACCAGCGGTTGCTTCACCGGCTGGCCGGGGCTCGGCGGGGTGTGCTGCTCGAGGTTCAGCTCCAGCCGCCCGGTGTCGCCATCCCAGTGGCGCTGCACCCGCACCACCGGTGTGCCGGCCTGGTGGTACCAGCGGCGGAAGCGATCGAAGTCGAAGGCCGGCCCGGCGCCGGGCCGTTCGAGGGCGGCATCCTGCATCGCCTGCACGAAATCGGCACAGGTGGCGGCGCTGCCATCGTGGCGCGCCACATAAAGGGCCATGCCGCGTAGGAAGGTCTCCTCCCCGAGCAGGGTGTGGAGGCAACGGATCACCTCGGCACCCTTTTCATAGATGGTGGTGGTATAGAAATTATCAATCGATTCGTAGCTGTCGGGCTGGACCGGATGGGCCGTGGGGCCCGCATCCTCGCGGAACTGCGTGTTACGCAGCATCGCCACATTCTCGATCCGGTTCAGGGCCTGCCCGTGCAGATCGGCACTGAAGCCCTGGTCGCGGAACACGGTGAGCCCTTCCTTAAGGGACAGCTGGAACCAGTCGCGGCAGGTGATGCGGTTGCCGGTCCAGTTGTGGAAGTACTCGTGGGCGATCACACTTTCGACCCGCTCCAGTTCGCCATCGGTGGCGGTTTCGGCGTCGGCCAGCACCAGCTTGGAATTGAAGATATTGAGGCTCTTGTTTTCCATCGCGCCCATGTTGAAGTGGCGCACCGCAACGATGTTGTATTCGTCGAGGTCGTACTCCAGGCCGTAGACCTGCTCATCCCAGGCCATGCAGCGCTCCAGGCTGGCCAGGGCGTGGGCGGTGGTGGCGCCATCGCCGTGCTCCACATGCAGCCGCAGGGCCACCGGCCGGCCCGAGGCGGTGGTGAAGCGGCCCCGCACCTCCTCCAGGTCGCCGGCCACCAGCGCGAAGAGGTAGGAGGGTTTGGGGAAGGGGTCGTCCCACACGGCGTAATGGCGCACCGGCCCCTCGCCGGCGGCCGGCAGCATGCCGGTGTCGATGCAGTTGCCGTTGGAGAGCAGCACCGGGCAGAGGTCCCGGTCGGCCTCGATCCGCACCAGGTAGCGGCTGAGCAGGTCGGGACGATCCGGGTGGAAGGTGATCCGGCGGAAACCCTCCGCCTCGCACTGGGTGGTGAACAGGCCCCCACTCACGTAGAGGCCTTCGAGGGTGGTGTTGCGGTGGGGCTGGATGCGCACCCGGCTGGCCAGCTCGAAGGGCCGCTGGGGTGGATCGGCCAGCACCAGCGCGTCGGGCGCCAGGGCGTAGGCCGAGGCCGGCAGGGGGGCGCCATCGAGGTTCAGCGCCTCCAGCGTCAGGTCCACCCCCTTCAGCACCAGCGGCGCGCTCGGCGCCGCCGGATTGGGCCGGAAGGCCAGCACGGCCTCGACCACGGCATGGTCGTGGAAGAGGTGCACCGTCAGATCGGTGCGGTCCAGCAGGAAGGGGGCGGGCCGGTAGTCGGCGAGGCGAACGGCGCCCATCGCCGCCCTACTTGGCGGGGGCTTTGGCGCCGCCCGCCTGCTTGAGCGCCGCTTCCACCTTCTTCATCACATCGGGCGGCACCGCCTTGGGGCAGATCTCGGCCGCGCCGAGCACGGCGGAATTCACCGCTCCCTTGCGCAGCTGCTCGATGCTGAGGGGCTTGTCGCCCACCTGCTGGATCAGGCCCTGGTGCTGGCCCTGGATCAGCTGGGCGATCGTTTCACCGGCCACGCCCACGGCCTTGTCGAAATCGATGCCGGCCGAGCGGGCGATGCAGACGTTCACCGCCGCGATGCGGGTGTAGAGGTTCATCTCCGCCTGGGTGGCCGGGGCAGCTTGGGCTGCGGGGCCGGCCAGCAGCAGAGGAAGGGCCAGGAAGGGGGCCGCCAGGAGGCGCCGGGCACCGCAGAGGGGGAAGGACAAGGGAGGCTTGATCGGACATCCCCATGCTGATGCATCGCGGCGGCCCCGCTGCCGGTGCCAATTTCGATTCAGGCCACCCTCCGGCCGCTGCCGCCGGCACCCTCGAGGCGGATCTCATGGTGCACTTCGGACTCCTCCAGCTGGCCATGGCGCCAGGTGTAGATCGAGCGGGCCCGGAACTGGTCCTGGTCGATCAGGCGGATGTGCTCCTGGATGTCCCAATCCTCGTAATGGGATTCGAAGGCCACCTCGTGTTCATCCACCTGGCGGATCTGGCTGCGGGTGGGGCTGCCATCGAGGTAGCCCTTGTTGCGTTGGAGCTGGTGGCCGCAGAGGTAGGCCTCCATCGTGCCTTCGCTGGAGTAGCGCGGCTTCTGCTCGAAGAAGGGGCCGTTCTCCAATTCGGGCCACCAGCTGAACAGGTAGCCGGCCTCTCCCCGGTCAGGATCGCTGAGCTCCTCCACCCGCAGCAGCATGTCGACCCGCAGCACCTCGTCATCGGGGAAGTAGTAGGTGCGGCGCGAGCGCCAGAGGCCGAGGTTGCGGGTGAACCAGCGGCGCAGGCTGCTGTCGAGCTGGATGCGGCTGCGGGGGGCGGCTCCGGGGCGGGGTGGGCCGTTCGGGGGTTTCGCCGGTGCGCCCAGCGGAGCCCGGGCGGCGTTGTCCGGCTGGATCGGGTGGGTCATCGAAGGGCCGGCAAAGGGGGGCACCAGCCCCACTGTCATAGCCAGATCGCAGCGGTCTGCCCAAGACGCCCATAAGGTGGCCCTCAGCAGTTGACGTTGCCGTGCCCGCCGCCGGGCCCAACCAGCATCCCTCCAGCCCCCGGCGCGACGCGGCGGACAACGCCCCTGCGGCGCCTCCGCTGAAGCTCCTGCTGATCGCGGCCAACCACCACCTGGCCAATCCGGATCTGCGCCAGCTGCTGGCCTTCCTCAACGGTGAGGACTGCGGTTTCGCGGTGTCGCTGGAGATCGCCGACCCCTCGCGCCGTCCGGAGCTGCTGGAGCTGCACCGCCTGGTGGCCACCCCTGCCCTGGTGAAGCTCGAACCGGCGCCGCGCCAGGTGTTCGCCGGCACCACCCTCTCGATGCAGCTGCGCACCTGGCTGCCGCGCTGGAAGCAGATGGAGGTGGTGAGCAGCCTGGGCCTGAGCCTGCGGCCCGCCGAGATCGATGGCAGCCGCAACCAGCGGGAAGTGCAGCTCGAGGACCAGCTGCTGGTGCTGCGCCAGGAGAACGAGACCCTGATCGAGCGGCTCGGGGTGCAGGAGCGGCTGCTGCGGATGGTGGCCCACGAGCTCCGCACCCCCCTCACCGCCGCCAAGCTGGCGCTGCAGAGCCACGGCCTCGGCCAGATCGATGAAAGCCGCTTCCGCGACGTGCTCAACCGCCGCCTCGACGACATCGAGGCCCTCTCCCTCGACCTGCTGGAGGTGGGCACCACCCGCTGGGAGGCCCTGTTCAATCCCCAGCGGCTGGCCCTGGGCCGGGTGGCGGCCGAGGCGATCCTGGAGCTCGAAAAGCTCTGGGTGGGCCGCCAGCTGGAGCTCGTGACCGACATCCCCGCCGACCTGCCGGATGTCTACGCCGACCAGCGGCGCATGCGCCAGGTGATGCTCAACCTGATCGAGAACGCCCTCAAGTTCACCGCCGATCGCGGCCGGGTCACTCTCACCCTGCTCCACCGCACCAGCCAGTGGGTGCAGGTGAGCGTGTGCGACAGCGGCCCGGGCATCCCCCGCCAGGAGCAGGAGCGCATCTTCCAGGACCGGGTGCGCCTGCCCCAGACCTCCGGCAACACCTCCGGCTTCGGTGTGGGCCTGTCGGTGTGCCGCCGCATCACCGAGGTGCACGGTGGCCGGATCTGGGTGGTGTCCGAGCCGGGGGAAGGGGCCTGTTTTCACTTCACCGTGCCGGTTTGGAGCGGCCAGAGCAATCCGCAGGCGGGCGCCCGCGCCGGCGCGGTGCCCCCGTCCGGCCCGGCGGGGCTCCTTGACGAAGGGTCGCCCTGACCCGTAGCGTCCAACACGTCGGAGCCAAGTCCGGCGGCCTCGCCCCCATCGTCTAGAGGCCTAGGACACCTCCCTTTCACGGAGGCGACAGGGGTTCGAATCCCCTTGGGGGTATTGGTGGAACCGTCAACGCGGTTCCACTATCGCAGCGCGTCCCATCGGGGCTTGTCTCACCGAGAGGAGGGCCCTGCTCAAGCCGCCTGGCTGGCCCGGCGGATCGCTTCGAGTTGCACGCCGCGCAGGTTGGAGGCCAGGTCCTGTTGCAGCCGCTCCTCGATCAGGCCGATCGGCATGCCTGGGCGTCCCTGCACGGTGAGGTCGTAGAAGAGCCAGCTGCTGGTGGCGTCGGCGCCGACGCTCCAGGTGCCTTCGAAGCAGCGGAAGTCGCCCTCCAGCATCCGGAAGCGCAGGCAGCCCTGGTCTCGCTCTTCGGTGAGCTCCAGCTGCACCCGGGCCGAGAAGCGCATGCCACAGAACTGCTGGGTTCCCACCTGCTCCAGCGCCACCCGCGGCTCGCGGCGCCAGAGCAGCCGCGAGCTGGCCAGGTTGGGGATGAACTCATGCAGGTGCTCGTAGTCGGTCAGCACCGTCCAGAGCCAGATCGGATCGAGGTTGAGGCGCAGCTGGGCCGCCAGCCGCCTCACCCCCTGGGGCAGGCGCTCCATGCCCTGCTGGATCGTGTCGAGGCCGCAAGCCGACTGGCCGCCGGAGTGCTCGGGGGAGCGGGCTGGAAGCGAGGCGGGGAAGGTTGCCAGAAGCTGCGCCAAGGGAAGGTCGGAGCAGGACGCGGTCGTGAGACCGCTGCCAAACCTAGCGGCACTTGCCTGCTTGGCGTGAAACTCCCCTCGATGCCTATGATCGGCCCGATTTTCGGCGGTACGGTTCCGATGCGCGTTTCCACGGGTAAGGCCTCCGCCACCGAGAACCGGGTGTTCACGGTGGTGGTCGAGAGTTTCGGGGTGGGCCGCCAGCGCCGCGCGGAACGCCGCTTCACCGTTCCCTACGGCCAGCTGCAGGCGTTGATGCAGACCATCGCCCGCAATGGTGGCCGGATCCGCGTGGTCAGCTCCGAGGGGCTGCCCGCCGCCGCCGTTGCCGCTACCAGTGACGCAGGTGCCGCCGCCCCCGCGGCCGAATCCCCAGCCGCCGCCGAGGCCGCCCCGGCCAAGGCCCCCGCCCAGTCCCCCCAACCCAAGCCAACCGCCGCCGTGAGCCACGCCGACGTTCCCGTCAACCTCTACAAGCCGAAGGATCCCTTCATCGGCACCGTGCTCGACAACTACAGCCTGCTGGCCGACGGTGCCATCGGCCGGGTGAATCACATCACCTTCGACCTGGCCGGCGGGGATCCCCAGCTGCACTACGTCGAAGGCCAGAGCATCGGCATCATCCCGGAGGGCACCGATGCCGCCGGCAAGCCCCACAAGCTGCGGCTGTATTCGATCGCCAGCACCCGCCACGGCGACAACATGGCCGACCACACGGTGTCGCTGTGTGTGCGTCAGCTGGAGTACGAGAAGGACGGCGAGACCATCTACGGCGTCTGCTCCAGCTACCTCTGCGACATCCAGAGCGGCGCCAAGGTGAAGATCACCGGCCCGGTGGGCAAGGAGATGCTCCTTCCCGACGACGAGGAGGCCAACGTGATCATGTTGGCCACCGGCACCGGCATCGCCCCGATGCGCACCTACCTGCGCCGCATGTTTGAGCCCTCCGAGCGCGAGAAGAACGGCTGGACCTTCCGCGGCAAGGCCTGGCTGTTCATGGGCGCCCCCAAGACCGCCAACCTCCTCTACGACGACGACTTCCACCGCTACGAGGCTGAGTTCCCCGAGAACTTCCGCTACACCAAGGCCATCAGCCGCGAGCAGCAGAACACCAAGGGCGGCCGGATGTACATCCAGGACCGGGTGCTTGAGCACTCCGAAGAGATCTTCGCGATGATTGAAGATCCCAAAACCCATGTCTTCATGTGCGGTCTGCGCGGCATGGAGCCCGGCATCGACGAGGCGATGACCGCCGCCGCCGCCGCCAAGGGCCTGGACTGGAGCGAACTGCGCCCCCAGCTCAAGAAGGCCGAGCGCTGGCACGTGGAAACCTACTGATCGTTGCCTCCTCAACCAGCCTCAACCAGACAGGGCCCGCCACCGGCGGGCCTTTTTGGTGTTGAGCGGTGCGGATCCGGGTCACTACGCTGATCTGAGAACCCTCACACAGGCGAGCCCGAGGCCGCCGCGGGCAGCCAAGGCCGGCTGCCGTCGTTAAACCGGGACCATCCGGCGGCATCGACAGCATGACCACCCTCCTCACCAACCCCTTGCGGGTGGGGCTGCGGCAGGAGCGGGTGATCTCACCCCAATGCATCGTGATCTTCGGGGCCAGCGGCGATCTCACCCACCGCAAGCTCGTTCCCGCCCTGTTCGAGCTGTTCCGCCAGCGCCGCCTCCCCAGCGAGTTCGCCGTGCTGGGCTGCGCCCGCCGGCCCTGGAGCGATGAGGAGTTCCGCAGCCGCATGGCCGAGGCCCTCGCCGCCGAGATCGCCGACCACCCAAGCGCCTGGGAGCAGTTCAGCCAGGGTCTCTTCTACGAGCCGGTGGACCTGCAGCAGAGCGAGCACCTGGTGCGCCTCGGCAGTCGCCTTGAAACGATCGACCGCCAGCGGGCCACCCGGGGCAACCGCACCTTCTACCTCTCGGTCTCACCCGAGTTCTATGGCAGCGGCTGCCGTGCCCTGGCCGCCGCCGGCCTGCTGGCCGATCCCGAGCGCAGCCGGGTGGTGATCGAGAAGCCCTTCGGCCGCGACTACGGCAGCGCCCAGGCCCTCAACAAGGTGGTGCAGGCCTGCGCCAAGGAGAGCCAGGTCTTTCGGATCGACCACTACCTCGGCAAGGAAACGGTCCAGAACATCCTGGTGCTGCGCTTCGCCAACACCATCTTCGAGCCGATCTGGAACCGCAACTACATCGCCAACGTCCAGATCACGGCGGCCGAAACGGTGGGGGTGGAGGACCGGGCCGGCTACTACGAGGGCTCCGGCGCCCTGCGGGACATGGTGCAGAACCACCTCACCCAGATCCTGGCCCTCACCGCCATGGAGCCGCCGGGCCGCTTCGACGCCGAAGCGATCCGCAACGAAAAGGCGAAGGTGCTCCAGGCCGCCCACCTCGCCGATGAGGAGGAACCCTGGCGCTGTTGCGTGCGCGGCCAGTATGGGCCCGGTGGCACCAGCGCCCGTCCCCTGCCCGGCTACCGCCAGGAGAGCGGCGTGAACCCCAACAGCACCACCGAGACCTACGTGGCGATGAAGCTGTTCATCGACAACTGGCGCTGGCAGGGGGTGCCCTTCTACCTGCGCACCGGCAAACGCCTGCCCAAGCGGCTCTCCGAGGTGGTGCTCACCTTCCGCGAGGCGCCGGTGCACCTCTTCGATGCCGCTGGCGGCGCCCCCACCCCCAACCAGCTGATCCTGCGGATCCAGCCCGATGAGGGGGCCGAGATCAAGTTTGAGGTGAAGGCCCCCGGCTCCGGCATGCGCAGCCGCCCGGTGGACATGGCCTTCTCCTACGACGACTCCTTTGGCGAACCCTCCGATGAGGGTTACGTGCGCCTGCTGGCCGATGCCATGCTCGGCGATCCAACCCTCTACACCCGCAGCGACGAGGTGGAGGCCGCTTGGCGGCTTTACACGCCGCTGCTCGAGCTGATCGAGGAGGCGCCCTGGCAGCTGCCGGTCCACCCCTATGAGGCCCGCACCTGGGGGCCGGCCGCGGCCGACAACCTGCTCGCCGACGACGGCCTGGTCTGGCGCCGGCCCTAGCGCTTCCCCCCACCTCTCTCCCGCCCGCGCCCCAGCGTTTCCGCCCCTTTGCTTCCGTGCCATGGCCGCCCAGCTCACCCTCCAGGCCCCGCTCGACATCCCACCCACCGAGGTGAGTCCTTACCTGGAGCGCCTCTGGAAGGGTGCCTTGGAGGGATCCACCGGCGCCGCCACCTTCACCCTGCTGGTGTGGGAACCCTCCTGGCTGGAGCAACAGATGGTGCGCACTGGTCTGGTCGAGGGTCCGATCCGGGGTCTCGACCGCGAGGCGGTGATGGAGGCCGCCCGCCGGGCGGTGGGGGAGTGCGGCCTGCCCTTCAGCACCGCCCCCACGGATCCTCGGCTGGCCTGGGCCCTGGGCCAGCGGCCCGGCAACCACACCGCCGTGGACCTGCGCGGCCAGTTCGTGGAGAGCGCGATCAGCGCCCACATGCCGCGGCGGCTGATCACCCTGGCCCCCACCCTCGATGCCGGCAGGCCGCTCGAAACGATGGTGGCGGCCTACTGCCCCCTGCCGGAGGAGGGCGGCGCCGGCAGTGCCTGCGGCGATGCGGTGGTGCTGCGGGGCGGCATGGGGGCCATCCAACAGAACCTGCACCTGATCCAGCCCCTGGTCGGCGACGACCTCCCCTGCTGGGTGTGGTGGAACAGCAGCCTCGATGAACCCCACGACATGCTGGAGGCCCTGGCCCCGATCCCACGGCGGCTGGTGATCGATTCCTCCCTTGGCCAGCCCCGGCGCTGCCTGGATGTGCTGGTCGAACGGATTGCCGCCGGCCAGGCGGTGAACGATCTCAACTGGCTGCGGCTGCGCAGCTGGCGGGAGTCGCTGGCGATGGTGTTCGACCCCCCCGCCCGCCGCGACGCCCTGGCCAACGTGGTGCAACTCGACATCGACGTGGAGGGCAACAACCCGGTGAAGGGCCTGCTGCTGGCCGCCTGGATCGCCGACCGGCTCGGCTGGCACCGGGTGGACAGCCGCCCGATTCCGGCCGAGGCTGGCGGCAGCGATGGCGGGATCGCCGCCGAGTTTGAGCGGGGCGACGGGGCCACCGTGCGCTTCCGGCTGATGGCCGTGCCAGTGGGGGCGCCGAAGTCCCACCCCGGCGCGATCGTGGGGCTGCGCCTGATCTGTGAGCCCGCCAGTCGGCCCCAGCTCTGCGTGATCCTCTGCTCCGAATCGGGCGGCTGCATGCGGCTCGAATCGGGCGGGATGGCCGCCATGGAGCTGGCGGAGGAGGTGGTGCCCCAGCCGGAGGAGAACGAGGAAATGGAGATGGCGAGCCTGCTGGCGGGCGGCCATGACTCCACCAATCCCCTTCTGGCCGCCGCCGCCCCCCTGGCGGCCCAGATCCTGCCGCTCTGAGCCGCCGGGTGGTGGGCCGACGGGCCCCCGCAGCCCGTGGGCTGGCAAGCTGCAGCCTGAGCCTGCGGCGGCGTTGACCCGATGGCCTGTCTGATCGCCGCCCCCTGCAGTGGCAGCGGCAAGACCCTGCTCAGCCTGATGCTGGCGGCCCTGGTGCAGCAGCGGGGCGAACGCCTGCAGGCCTTCAAGGTGGGACCCGATTACCTCGATCCCCAGTTGCTCAGCGCGGTGGCGGGGGTGTCCTGTCGCAACCTCGATCCGATCCTCTGCGGCCCGCCCTGGGTGGCGCGCAGTTTCCAGTGGCACGGTGCCCGGGCCGATCGGGTGCTGGTGGAGGGGGTGATGGGTCTGTTCGATGGGCGGGGACCGAGCAGCGAGGGCAGTTCGGCGGCGGTGGCCGCCCAGCTGGAGCTGCCGGTGGTGCTGGTGGTGGAGGCCTCCCGCCAGGCCGGATCGATCGCGGCCCTGGTGCGGGGCTTCCGCGACCACGGCCCGCCCGCCGTGCAGCTGGCGGGGGTGGTGCTCAACCGGGTCGGCAGCGAGCGGCATCGCGCCCTGCTGGCGGAGGCCCTGGCCGCCATCGCCGTGCCCCTGCTGGGGGTGGTGCCCTCCCACCCCGCCCTGGCCCTGCCCTCGCGTCACCTCGGGCTGCTTCCCGCCCACGAGCTCGCCGACCTGCATGAGCGGCGGCCGATCTGGGCGGCTCTGGCCGAGCGGCACCTCGATCTGGAGCGGCTTGAGTCGCTGCTGCTTCCGCCCATCCAGGCCTTGGGGCCTGATCCAGTGGCCCTGCTGCTCGGCGAGCCCCCCGCCGCTCCGCCCCTGCCCCTGGCGGTGGCCAGCGACGCCGCCTTCCATTTCCGCTATCCGGAAACCACCGAACTGCTGCGGGGGGTCGGCTTCGATCCCCAGCCCTGGAGTCCCCTGGCCGATGGGCACCTCCCCCCAGGCTGCACGGCCGTGCTGCTGCCGGGGGGGTATCCGGAGCTTCATGCCGAGCAGCTCGGCCGCAGCCGCCGCAGCCTGGGCAGCCTGGCGGCAGCGGCGCGGCGGGGGCTGCCGATCGTGGCGGAATGCGGCGGGCTGCTGCTGCTTGGCGCCAGCCTCGAGGATGGCGACGGCACGCCCCAGCCGATGGCGGGCGTTCTGCCCTTCCGGGCGGCGCGGGGTGAACTGAGCCTCGGTTACCGGGAGGCCCATGCCCTCGGCGATGGACTGCTGGTGCGGCGTGGCGAGACCTACCGGGGCCATGAATTCCACCGCTGGCAGCTCAGCCCCCTGACGGCAGCCCCGATTGCCCCTGGCCGCCTGGAGGCCCCCAGGGCGGACGCCGCTGCTGCGCGCCATCCCTGGCGCCTGGAGGGCTGGGGGACGCCGGCCCGGCCGGAGGGTTGGAGCTCCCCCACGCTCCATGCCAGCTGGCTCCATCTCCACTGGGCCGGCTCGCCGCAGCTGGTGCGACGCCTGGCCGCCGCCGCCCGCAGCGGCTCAGCCCTTCTCGGGGAGGGGCGCCCTGCCCTTCAGGGCTGACGGCTTCGGGAGGAGGAGCCGCGGCTGGAGCCGGGGTCCGAGGAGCGCCGGCGGTGCCGCTCACCAGCGCTGGAATCGTCTTGGCGGGTGGGCGAGCCCTGGCCACCGGAGCCCGACGACGATCGGCGGCGGCGGCGGGATCCCTCCGGCCCGTCGTTGCGGTCGGGGCCGAACTCCGCCTCCAGCATCTGGTCGAGGTAGCGCCGGTCGTGGATCAGGTGGCGGCGGGGCCGCAGCGGCTCCAGCAGGGCTCCGGTGGTGAACAGCATCCAGGTCCAGCCCTTCTGCAGGGTGGCGCGGTTGTGGCGGTTCAGCAGCAGCAGCAGGGGGAGGAGGGCCAGCAGCAGGGCCGGGTGGAGCGTGGGGTGGGCCGGCAGCAGCGGCGGGATCGCTGGGGCTGCTCCTTGGCCCACGATGGGGGTCCCCTTCTCAAGGCTCGCAGCGGTGGCCCGGCTGCCAACCTCCACGGCATGGAGGAGATCAGGGCTGCCGATGGCGCCCACGGTTCCTCCGACGAGGTCAGGGGCCCACGAGCGGCTGCTGCGGGTGGCGATCGCCGGGGATGGTGGGGTATCGGCTTGGCCCCGCCGATTCAGCGCAGCTGGGAAGGAGGGCATGGACTGTGGTGATGCACCCAGTGAATCAAGTGGGATTGGGATGGTTAATGCATGCGCGACTGTATCCCGTTCGTGCAGAAATCACGATTCGGGCTTTAGGAGCTTCAAGGGCGGCCCTGCGCGGCCCATGGCGGAGGGCACGCAACGGGCTGATCAACCGGCAAGGGGAAACAGTGCCGCCGAATCGAGCCGGACCACCCTGAAAAAACGCAAGGAATGCCCCTTGGATCTGCAGCATCGGCACCTGGGGGGTCTTGCCCCCCGTGGCGCCGCAGCCGGGCCTGTGCCAGCTTGCAGGGGTCAGGGCTGATCCCGAGATGGACAGTAGTGAACGCTCCCGCCGGCTTGGTGACACCGCCTTGGGCTGGATGCCAGGGGATTCGGTGGGACCGGCCCGGCGCCTCAAGGCCCGCCGCGCCGCCGCCGATGAGCGCCGCTTTCTCCAGCCCAGCGAACCCCGGCCGGCGCCGCCCCTGGAGCGCTGGCGGCTGATCGTGCGCGGCCGGGTGCAGGGGGTGGGCTACCGGGCCAGCTGCAGCCGCCGCGCCAACGAACTCGACCTCGGCGGCTGGGTGCGCAACCTGGCCGATGGCTCGGTGGAGGTGGAGGCGGAGGGTTCGGCCCAGCGGCTGGCCGAGTTCCAGATCTGGTGTGAAGGGGGGCCCCGCCAGGCCCAGGTCACCGGGGTGGGGGCCACCCGTATTCCGCTGCGGGGGGATGACTGGTTTGAAATCCGCTCCTGATTCCTCTCCTACGCCTGTCCCTCCCCAGCCGCCCCGTCCTGTGGAGCTCTGGTTGTTTCGCCATGGCGCCACCGACTGGGCCCGGCAGGGTCGCCACACCGGTCGCACCGATCGCCCCCTGTTGCCGGAGGGGGAGGCCGAAGCCCGGGTCCTGGCTCCCCTGCTTGCGGGGATCCCCTTCATCGCGGTGCTCACCAGCCCGCTGCAGCGGGCTCGGCGCACCTGTGAGCTGGCCGGTTTCGGCGCCGTTGCCCAGTTCTGCCCCGACCTGATGGAGTGGGATTACGGCCGCTGGGAGGGGATCACCACCGCCGAGATCCGCCGCACCATCCCGGGCTGGACGGTCTGGAGCCATGGCTGCCCCGATGGCGAGGACAAGGCGATGGTGGAGCGGCGCTGCAGCGCGGTGATCGCGCGGGCCCTCGCCCTGGCGGCGGCCAGCCCGGAGCCCGGCCCGGCCCGGGTGGCCCTGTTCGGCCACGGCCATCTGTTGCGCAGCCTGGCCGGCACCTGGCTGGGCCTCGGCGCCGGCGGCGGTGCCCTGCTTGTGCTCGGCACCGGCGGGATCGGGGTGCTGGGCCACGAGCGGGAGCAGCGGGTGCTGCTTCGCTGGAATGGCTGGCCGCCGCCGCCCGCCACAATGGAGGAGCGACCTGAGCCCGCTTCTGGATCTCCTCTCCCTGGGCAGTGAACTGCTGGGCTTCGCCCTGGCGATCGGCTTCAGCCCCCTCCACATCGGCCTGCTGCTGCTCCTGCTGCTCGGTCCCGATCCGCTGCGGCGCGGCGGTTGGCTGGTGGTCGCCTGGCTGATCACCTCAGCCCTGGTCCTGGTGCTGCTGCTCGGGGTGGGCCATGGCTTCCTGCTGACCATGGAGCGGGGCAGCAACCACCGCACCGGCCTCGATCTGCTCGCCGCCGGCGCTCTGGTGGCGGTGGGGCTCAACGAACTGCTCAAGCGCGAGGAGGACGGGGTGGAGCCCGCCTGGACCCGCCGGCTGGCGGGCTTCGGGGGCCTGCCCCTGTTGCCCCTGCTGGGCCTCAGCACCCTGATCCAGGTGGCCAGCCCGGATGATCTCTTCCTCTACGCCAAGGCCAGCGGCAGCATCCTGGCGGCCGGCTTCCGCCGTGCCCCCGAAGTGCTCGTGGGGGGCTTGTTTGCCCTGGCCACGGCCCTCTTGCTGCTGGTGCCCCTGGGGGCGGTGCTGCTGCTGGGGCGGGAGCGGGTGCTGCCGCGGCTCGAGGCCTCCCGCCGCTGGCTGTTCGCCCACGGCGATCCCCTGGTGGGGTTGGTGAGCCTGGGCCTGGGGGGGTATCTGGCCTGGCAGGGCATCGAGGGCCTGCGGCTGGCTTGATCCTCCGTGGTGGGGCCCTTAGCTGGAGCGGGACTCCTGCAGCCCCTGCTCCCAGAGCAGGCGGTCGCCGGCAGGGGCGGAGCCCGCCACCAGGCTCACCGCCTGGCTGGCGCGGCTCACCGCCACATACACGAGCTGGCGGCGCAGCACCGGATCCTTCGGCCAGAACACATCGCCATCCACGAACACCTCCGCGAAGGTGCTGCCCTGGCTGCGGTGCACCGTGAGCACGGCGGCCGGCCCCAGCCAGGCGAAGGCATCCCGCAGCAGGAAGTAGCGCCGCCAGAGGCCGCGCCCCTCCTGCCGGCCCGCCGCTCTGGCCTGCTGACGCAGCCCCTGCAGCACCCCGTCGAGGGCCGCCCGGGCGCCGCTGCCGATCGGCGGCAGCAGCCGCAGGCTCAGTTGACTTTCACCCGCCTCCACCGTGGCGGTGAGGGTGTCGATCACGGGCACGGAGCGGCCCTCGAGGTCGGCGGCGCTGAGGCCGAAACCGGCCAGGTCGCAGCGCTCCGGCGCCACATCACGGACCACCAGCTCCCGGTTCGAGCCCAGCACCATGTCCGGCTCTTCAGCCGCCTCCTCGCCGGCCCGGCAGGCGGGGGCCATCACGGCGGTGCGGCTGATCAGCACCTCCCCCGGCAGCACCGGCAGCTGGTCGGCCATGGCTCCGTGCAGGGCCCGCCGGGCGAGGGGCACCAGCTGTTCCAGGGAGCGGTTGGTGTAGCAGAGGATGCGGGCCAGATCGGGGTTGTCGGTCTCGGCGCTGCGGCGCAGGGCCGCCTGGGCGGCGGCGAGCCAGCTGCGGCGGTCGAGGGCGCAGACCATGCCCTGGGGGGTCCGCAGCGGTGGCAGGGAGGGCGGGGTCCGGCAGGGCAGGCGGCCCTCCCGCAGCCCGCTGGCCAGGCGCAGCACCGGCCCCTGGTGCCGCACCACCTGGGTGAGGGCCACGCTGCGGGCGCGGGCCATGCTGAACACCGGGCTCTCCGCTTCCCCCACCGGTGGCAGCTGGGCAGGATCCCCCACGAACACCAGCCGGGTGCGGAAGGGATGGGCGCAGCGCAGGGCGATCTCCAGCAGCCCGCTGTCGACCATCGAGGCCTCATCCACCAGCACCAGGCCCAGGTGCTCAAGGGCCATGGCGGTCTGTTCCGTTTCCTCGCACCGCTCCAGATCCCGCTCCCGCTTGAGCTTCAAGCGCAGCAGGCGGTGGATGGTGGAGGGGTACCAGGTGGGCTGCAGGGCCGCCAGGGCCAGGTGATGGCGCAGCACCCCCACGGCCTTGTGGGTGGGGGCAACCACGGTCCAGCAGAGGCCGGTGGCCTCCACCTGGGCCAGCAGGCGCATGCACAGAAAGGTCTTGCCGGTGCCGGCGTAGCCGCTGAGCACGAAGGCGCTGCCATCGGCGGGGGCGGCCAGCCAGTCGGCGAAGGCGGCGGCGGCCTCCTCCTGGTCGGGGGTGAGGGGCGGGCCCGCCGGGGCTGAATCCTGCGCCGCGGGATCGGGGGGCTCGGGACTCACCCCACCGCTGCCGGCAGGCCGTGGCTGAGCAGGGAGGCCAGGTGCAGGGGCGAGCCAACCAGCGCCAGGCCCGGCAGGGCCACCAGCGGACCGAGCAGGCTGCCCACCAGCACCTCCAGGCGGGTGTGGCCGATGTTTTCCTTGAGCGGGTGTTCCCAGACCGCGCCCCCGAGCTCATGGCCCGGCTCGCGGCCGCTGACCAGCGCATTGACCCGGGCGGCCGTTGCCCCTGCGGCCCGGCGCACGCCGCTGGCGTCGTAGAGCACCACGAAGGCCACCGCCGCCGCCAGGGCGAAGAGGGGATCCTGGTAGCCCTGGTACCAGCCCACTCCGGCGGCGGTGCCGGTCATCAGGGCGGAGTGGCTGGAGGGCATGCCGCCGGTTTCGAACAGCACCTCGGGCCGCCAGCGGCCATGGGCCACCAGCTCCACCAGGAGCTTGGAGAGCTGGGCCACGCCGCAGGCGGCCAGGCCCCACCAGAGCACGGCATTGTCGAAGAGGTCCCGCAGCATCAGCAGGAGGTGGCCGGAATCGGAAGAGACGGGAGGGGTCATCGGTCGCGGCTGGTGATGTAGTCGGCGAGGGCCAGGAGAGGGGCTGCCCGGTCGCGCCAGGGATGAAGGGCCTGTTTGGCCTCGGCCACCAGTCCCTCGGCCCGCCGGCGCGACTCCTCCAGCCCCAGCAGTTTGGGGTAGGTGGTCTTGTCCGCCGCCAGGTCCTTGCCGGCGGTCTTGCCCAGCACCTCGCTGCTGGCGGTCAGATCGAGGATGTCGTCGATGATCTGGAAGGCCAGGCCGATCCCCCGGGCATAGGTGCGCAGGGCACTCACCAGCTCCGCGGGGGCGCCGGCGATCAGGGCCCCGCAGAGCACGCAGGCCCGCAGCAGGGCGCCGGTCTTGTGGAGGTGGATGTACTCGAGGGTTTCGAGGTCCACCGAGCGGCCCTCGCTCTCGAGGTCCACCACCTGGCCGCCCACCAGCCCCGGGGCCCCGGCGGCGAGGGAGAGTTCCCCCACCACCAGGAGCAGGCGATCGGCCGGCACGCCGGGGCTGCGCAGGGCCACCATCTCGAAGGCGCGGGTGAGCAGGGCATCCCCCGCCAGGATCGCGTTGGCCTCGCCGTAGACCTTGTGGTTGGTGGGCCTGCCGCGGCGGAGGTCATCGTTGTCCATGGCGGGCAGGTCGTCATGGATCAGGGACATGGTGTGAACCATCTCCAGGGCCACCGCCGTGGCCATGGCCTGCTCCGCCTCCCCGCCGGCCAGCTCACAGGCGGCCAGGCAGAGGATCGGCCGCAGTCGCTTGCCGCCGGCCAGCAGCGAGTAGCGCATCGCCTCCCGCAGGGATTCGGGCCGTTCGGGCCCGAGCGAGGCCTCCAGGGCTGCTTCCACCCGGGTGCGGGCCGCCTCCAGATAGCCCCTGAAATCGAACGACCCGGGGGCCGTGTCCTGGGCCGTACTCACCGCCGCGGTCATGGCTTCAAGGGGTCTGGCCGGATTCTCTCAGGCCGGCCCCCCAGACCGGGCGCCGGGCGCCCGAGCCCTCACGGACCGCAGCATCAGCTCGAAGCCGCAGCGAGGCTCAGAACCGCACCGGCTCCTGCCGGGGAAGCAGGTACTCCCGCGCCATGGCGAACAGCATGGCGTCGTCGAGCCGGTCGTTGTCCATGCTCAGCACCCCCACCACCCGCTGGCGCAGATCCGGCCGTTCCTGTTCCAGCAGCCGGGTGAGGCGCTCCAGGTTGCCCTCGGCCAGGGCCCAGCCCCGGGCCTCCGGCAGCGCTGCCGCCGCCTCCAGGTCCCGGTCGCTGTCCTGCTCCGATCCCGGCAGGGTGGCCTGGCCGGAGGAGTGTCCGGCTTCGGCCCGCAGTCCGATCAGCAGAGCCCTCTCGATGCGCTCCAGCATCGCCACGATCCGCCGGAGGTAGGGCACCGCGCGCTGGTCGCGGTGGAGGGTCAGTTCCCCCTGCAGCCAGTGGCCCAGGGAATGGTGGCCGCCATCGCGGAGCCCCTGGTCGTTGATCCAGTAGATGCGGGTGGCCTCGTTGCCCACCCATAAGATCGCGGCCCCCATCGGGGTGGCGATCAGGCTGCTCTTGCCTTGTTCCCGCAGCAGGCCGGTCTGGCGCAGAACCCCCCGCAGGCGGTCCAGGGAGGCCTCATCGAGGCCGCCGCCCCCGGCCTCCTCCCGGTACCCCAGCAGCCAGAGGCCGCTGCGGTCGCCGCGGGAGATCTGCCAGTGGTGGTTGTCCACGCTGCGCACCGAGGCCCCATGGGCCCGCAGCAGGGCATCCACGTCGGTGAGCTGGAGCTGCCGGTGCAGGGCCGTGGGCGGAATGCTTCCCCCAGGCGTGGCGTTCTCCATGGCCCTCACCTCCCGGGCTGACCGATGGTTCCAGCCTCAGTCGCGAGGTGGCCATCTCCGGCCCGCTGCGGCGGATCCGGACCGTCAGACCAGCAGATCGGCCAGGGGGCCCGAATCCAGCCCGTGGCGGCGGCACCAGGCCACCACCGTGTTCACCAGCAGCATGGTCACGGTCATCGGCCCCACGCCGCCGGGCACCGGGGTGATGGCGGCGGCAATCGGCTCCACCGCCTCGAAGCGCACATCGCCGCAGAGCCGCGCCCTGGCCTCCGGTCCGGCGGCGGGGTCGGGCTCCAGCCGGTGGATGCCCACATCTACCACCACCGCCCCGGGCTTCACATGCTCGGCGCCGATCAGGCGCGGCCGGCCCGCCGCCACCACCAGCACATCGGCCTGGCGGGTCAGCTCGGCCAGGTTGGTGGTGCGGGAGTGGGCCACGCTCACGGTGGCGTTGGCGGCCTGGAGCATCAGGGCCATCGGCTGGCCCACCAGAATGCTGCGGCCCACCACCACCGCCCGCTTGCCGGCCAGGGCGATATCACCCGCCGCCAGCAGCGCCATCACGCCAGCGGGGGTGCAGCTGCGGGGACCCGGCTCCCCCTTCAGCAGCCGACCCAGGTTGAGGGTGTGGAGGCCGTCGGCGTCCTTCTCCGGGTCGATGGCGGCCAGCAGGGGGCTTTCGTCGATACCCCCCGGCAGGGGCAGCTGCAGCAGGATGCCATCGACGGCGGGGTCGGCGTTGAGCCGCTCGATCGTGGCCTGCACAGCAGCGGCGGGGGTGTCGGCCGCCAGGTGGGCCCCGAGGCTGCGGATGCCGACGCGGCCGCAGGCCTTCTCTTTGTTGGCCACGTACACACCACTGGCCGGGTCGTCGCCCACGCGCAGCACCGCCAGCCCCGGCGGACGGCCCGCCGCCGGCAGGCCGGATTCGATCACCGTCGCCAGGCGCCGCTCGATCGTGGCCGCCAGAACGCGACCATCCAGCAGGGTGGCCATCCGCTCAGCACCATGCACGCGTCCCCAGCATGCCCCGGCCCGGCCGATTCGCCAGGGGTTCTGTCGCGAGCGGGGAGGCTCCTGTGGCGGGGCTAGCCTGGGGTGATGGCGCAAGGGGTGCGGCGGCTCAGGCTCCTGTGGCGGCAGCTGCTCCGGCTGGAGAGGCCGCGGCAGGCCTTGGTGCGCTGGCGCACCGGCGGCCTGGTGGCGGTGCTGCTCTCCTGCCTGGTGGTGGCCCTGCTTTCGAGCTGGCCCTGGCTGGTGGAGCCGAATCTGCGGCCGGGCCTGCCGGCCCCCTTCACGATGCGGGCGCCGCGGGATGGCCGGGTGGTCGACAGCGTGGCCCTGGAGCGCCGCCGCAGCCAGATCGGGCCCCGCACCCAGGTGCAGGTGGTGGATGAGCGGGCCAGCCAGAGCCTGCAGGCCGATCTCGAGCGGCGCCTGGCCGAGGTGCGGGAGCAGAAGGGCCAGGACCTGCAGCGGGTCGATCCGCTCAACCTCACCGGTGAGGAGCGGCGCTGGCTGGCTGGCCTCGCCCCGGCCCAGCTGGTGAGTTGGGAGCGGGCCGTGCGCCAGGCCCAGCTGCGCATGCTCAGCCAGGGGGTGATGGCCAGCGTGGCGGACCGCCCCCTGCTCAACGCCGCCTCCCTCCAGCTCGAAGACCAGGCCGCACCAGCCCGCAGCCTCGGCAGCCGCCTGATCGCCGAGGGACTTCAGGGGCGCACCAACCTCCGCAGCGATGCCTTCCTCAGCCAGCGCCGGATCGAGCAGCTGGTGACCATGCAGGGGCTGCCCACCCTCACGGTCCACCGGGGGGACCTGATCACCCGCCAGGGAGAGCCGATCACGCCCCAGGCCTTCGATGTGCTGGATCACTTCAACCTGATCAACCGGCGGCCGCTGCTGCTGCCCTGGCTGGCCCACCTGCTGGAGGCCCTGGCGGCCTGCGGCGTGATGCTGCTGGTGATGCGGCGCTGGCGGGCCAGTTTGGAACCCCGCCAGGTTTTGCTGGCCCTGGCCATGCTTCTGGTGGTGCAGGGCTGCAAGCTCTGGCTGGGGGACCACGTCAGTCCCCTGGCCCTGTTGGTGCCGCCCACCCTGCTGCTGGCCCAGGGCCTGGGCACGCCGGCCGGTCTGGCCTGGCTGGCGGTGGCGGCCCTGCTCTGGCCCTATCCCCTCGGGCCTGGCATGGAGCTGCGTCTGGTGCTGGCGGCCCTGGTGGCGGCGCTGGCGGCCGTGCTGGCGGGTCGCCAGCGCAACCGGGCCCAGCTGCTCCAGCTGGCGGTGCTGCTGCCCCTCGGCGCCATCCTGCTTCAGGCGATCGCGCCCCACCTGCCGGGCCTGCCGCCGCCGCTGGTCACGGCCACGCCGACGGGCAACGATCTGATCAGTGAGGCGCTGCTGGTGGCCGGCCTGCTGCTGGGTGGTCTGCTGCTGGCTCCTCTGGTGGAGAGTTCCTTCGGCCTGCTCACCCGCGCCCGCCTGATGGAGCTGGCCGACCTGGAGCGGCCCCTGCTGCGGCGGCTGTCCACCGAGGCCCCCGGCACCTTCGAGCACACCCTGATGATCTGCGGCCTGGCCGAGGAGGGGGCCCGGGCGATCCAGGCCGATGTGGATCTGATCCGAACCGGCGCCCTGTATCACGATGTGGGCAAGCTGCATGGCCCCCAGTGGTTCATCGAGAACCAGGAGGAGGGGGCCAATCCCCACGACCAGCTCGATGATCCCTTCGCCAGTGCCGCGATCCTCCAGGCCCATGTGGATGAGGGCCTGAAGCTGGCCCGGCGCTATGGGCTGCCCCGTCCCCTGGCCGATTTCATCCCCGAGCACCAGGGCACCCTCAAGATGGGGTACTTCCTCCACCAGGCCCGAGAACGGGATCCGACCTTGGCGGAGGATCGCTTCCGCTATCAGGGCCCGATTCCGCGCAGCCGCGAAACCGCGATCTTGATGTTGGCCGACGGCTGTGAGGCGGCCCTGCGCTCGCTGCCGCCAGGCACCAGTGAGACCGATGCCAGAGCCATGGTGCGCCGCATCGTGGAGGCCCGTCAGGCTGATGGCCAGCTGGCCAACAGCGGCATCGGCCGCGCCGAGCTGGAACTGGTGATCCAGGCCTTCGTGCGGGTGTGGAGGCGCATGCGGCACCGCCGCATCCCCTACCCGATTCCGGCCCGCAAGGCTTTCAGCGCCTGAGCCTTCGCCGCGCCAGCAGGCGCCCGGCCAGCACCGCCGCCAATCCCAGCGGCAATTGCAGCAGCAGGGTCAGCAGGGCCAGGCCGTTGCCCTGCCCCAGGGCGGAGGCCAGGGCCAGGATCCAGCCGCTGAAGGTGGTGAGCGCCCCACAGAAGCCAATGCCCAGCAGCAGCATCAGGCGGGGGCGGGCTGGCCGCTGGCCGCTGACCAGGCCGATCAGCAGGCAACCCAGCAGGTTGGCGAGGGGATCGCAGTGCAAGGCCCAGCGCAGCCACGCCCCGGGGACGGCACCGACGGCCACCAGCAGCAGTTCCCCGACCCGGCTCGGGAGCGGCGGCTGAGCTCGCACTTCGGACGCGGCGGCGGCCGGGGTGGGAGCGGCCGGATCGAGGCTCACCATGGCTCAGCCGAGGGCTCGGCCGCAGGCCAGGGCGATCAGGCCGCCCAGCACCGAGCCGGCCGCCAGGCGCAGGGCCTCCCGCCGGCGCCCCTGGCGCAGGCAGGCCTCAAGGTCGGCGGCGAGGGTGGAGAAGGTGCTCAGGCTGCCCAGAAACCCGGTGACCAGCAGCAGCACCAGGGCCGCCGAAACCCGTCCCCGGTCCTGCAGGGCGCTGAGCAGGCCGAGGATGAAGCAGGCCGCAAGGTTGACCAGCAGGGTGCCCCAGTGGCGGTGGGGCAGCACCGGCTCCAGCCGGTTGACCAGCAGAAAACGCAGCCAGGCGCCGGGGATGGCCCCGAGGGCTACCAGCAGGGCGGGGCTTGCCGCAACGCTCAGCAGTGGCGTGTCTGCCGCCATGCCCGCTAGGTCCCCCCGTCAGGGGCCTGGGGGCTGGCTGGCGTGCGGCGGCGCCGGCGGCTGCTCAGCTGGGCCTGGATGCGCCGCTCCAGCACCACGCTGGCGGGCAGCAGGGTGATCAGGTTGGCCACGATCAGGGGGCCGTCGTGCACCAGGATGCCGTAGACGGCCCAGGCGGCGATGCCGATGGTGAGCAGGCCGTAGGTGCGCAGCGAGATGCCGCTGACATCGGCGCCCCGCAGGGTCTTGAGGGCTTGGGGGAAGAAGCTCAGGGTGGTGAGGCTGGCGGCGGCGTACCCGAGGGCGGTGACGGCGGGCCCGGCATGGGGCGCCATGGGCACGATGCGCTGGTGGCCTCAGCATGGAGCAGATCGGGCCCATCCGCCCGCCGGCCGGGTTGGCTGCAAGCGGTCCCGCAGGGCAAGATCTGGTCATTGTTGGCCCCTCGCGCCATGTGCCCCCCTCTGGACCCCCGGGCCTCCGAGCCGGGCGGCGCCCGCCGCGGCTGGGACGCGATCGATGGGCCCGGTGCGCGTCCTGCACCACCGCCGGTGCTGGCGGGCTCCACTGGCACGCCGGCCTGGCTGGGCTGGCTGCAGGTGGGCATGAGTTCGATGCTGGCGGTGCTGTTCGTGGTCACCCTGGTACGCAGTCGCGAACAGAACCAGGAATTGCAACGGGTGCGCCAGCGGCTGAAGGCCCTGGAGAGCAGCCGCAGCATTGATCGCTCCGCCGCCCAGGATGAGCAGCTCCGTGCTGTGGTCCAGCGCCTCCAGACCATCGAGGAGCAGCAGGCTCAGCGGCTGCAGATCGCCGAGCGCGAACGGCTGCGGATTGAGCAGCAGCTGCTTGATCTCAACAACCGTCCCCGCATTGCCCGCACCGCACCGCCGCCCGATGCCAGCGAGGAGAGCACCCCGGCCGCTCCGCCGCCGCGCCTCAGCCCATCACCGGGCTTCCAGCGCGCCGCTCCGCCGATGGGAACCGGCGTGATGCCGTTGCGTCCGCCGCCGGAACTGCGCTGATTCCCCTTCGCTTCAGCCCTTCACCGCATCGCCGGTGGCGCTGGGCAGGATGTAGCGCTGCAGCAGCACGAAGAGCAGCAGCACCGGCAGGATCGACACCACCGATCCGGCGGCCACCAGGCGCCAGTCGAGGGAGAAGCTGCTGGCCAGTTGCTGCAGGCCCAGCGGCAGGGTGTAGCGGGAGGGGTCGTCGATGATGATCAGCGGCCAGAGGAAATCACTCCAGGTGCCGATGAACACGAACATCGCCAGGGTGATCAGGTCGGCCCGGGCGGCGGGAATCATCACGTTCCACCATTCGCCCACCGGGCTGCAGCCATCGATGCGGGCCGCCTCCTCGAGCTCCACCGGCACCCCCAGGAAGCTCTGACGCAGCAGGAAGATGCCGAAGGCGGTGGCGGCCTGGGGCAGGATCAGGGCCCAGAGGGTGTTGCGCAGACCGATCTGCACCATCAGCAGGTAGAGCGGGATCATCACCACCTGGAAGGGGATCAGGATCGTGGCCACCACGAGGGCCAGCACCAGGCCCCGGCCACGGAAGCGAAGCCGGGCCAGGGGGTAGGCGGCCAGGGAGCAGAACAGCAGGTTGGCCAGCACCGCCAGGCCGCTCACGATGGCACTGTTGGCCAGGTAGGTGCCCATCGGGTTGGCCGCGAACAGCTGGCGGTAGGCGGCCAGGCTGGGCTGGCGCGGCAGCAGGGCGGGCGGGCTGGTGAAGATGTCTTCGGCCGGACCCTTCAGCGAGGTGCTCACCAGCCACAGCAGCGGCAGCAGCACCACCACCGCCAGCAGCAGCAGGAGGGCCAGCTGACCGGCGGTGGCGAGGGGGGAAGGGGCCGTGCCGCTGGAGCGGGCGCCCATGGCGTTGAAGGTCAGAACCTGGTGGCCTCGACCCTAACCGCCGCGCCCTGGCGAGCCTGGCCGTTCAGGAGGCGGCAGGACCCGCCGCCGCGTTTCGATGCTGCAGCGGGCCCAGCGGCTCGAGCCTGTCGGCCATGGCGACCGCGTTGCGCCCCAGATCACGCTTGCACCGGTACAGGGCCTGGTCGGCCGCATCCACCAGCAGTGAACCGCTGAAGCCATCTGCGGGCCTGCCGCAGCTCACCCCCACGCTCACGCTCACTCGGGTGAGGGGCGGGTTGGCCTGGTGCTCGATGGCGAGCTGTTCCACGGCGGTGAGGATGCGCTGGCCCTGCCGGAGGGCCTCCTGTTGGCCGGTTTCGGGCAGCAGCACCGCGAACTCCTCGCCGCCGATCCGGCAGATCACCTCCCCGGGGCGGCGGAACAGACAGCTCAGGGCCTGGGCCAGCTGGATCAGGCAGCGGTCGCCCTGGGGATGGCCGTAGAGGTCGTTGTAGGGCTTGAAGTGATCCAGATCGAGCAACAACAGGGCCAGCTCCTTGTCCTGGCGCCGGTGGCGGGAGATCTCTGCGGCGAGGGCGTGATCGAAACGGCGCCTGTTGCCCACCTGGGTGAGGGGATCGGTGAGAGAGAGGGCCTCCAGCTGGCCGAGCACATCGCGCAGCCGCTGCACCAGGCCGTTGAAGTTCTCGGTGAGGGCCTGGATCTCCTCCGGCAGGTTCTCCTGGTCGAGCGGCTTGGCCTCCAGGTTGCCGCTGGCCCGCAGTTCCTGAATGCGGGTGTTGAGGCGGTTCAGCGGGCGCAGCATGGTGCGGCTGGTGTGCCGGGCCAGCACAACGCCCACCCCGCTGGCCAGCAGGGTTGCCAGCAGGGGGATCGCCACCTCCAGCCCCTCGGCCCGCTCCTCCTGCTCGCGGGCCTCGCTGAGGTTGGCGAAGCGGGCGTCGCGCATCTGGATCAGCCGGTCCTCGCTGTCGCGCAGGGACTGGAGTTCAGGGGATTGGACCAGCCCCTTCTGCACCTGCTGCAGGGTGGATGGATCGTGAGGGTTTCGGGCGAGCTGGTCGCGGCTGCGCTCCAACTGGCCGACAAGCTCCTCGCCCAGCTGCAGGATCTGGCGGAGCTGGGTGGTGAGATCCTCGCCCAGGCGGTAGCCGGACCTGCTGAGTTCGTTGTTGCGCAGCTGGTGCAGGAAGGTTCGCAGGGCGGAGATGTCCTGGTCGAGTTGGCCCTGCAGATGACCCTCGCCGGCGGAGGCCCCGTCTTGGCGCATCGACGGGATCGCCTGCATCAGACGGATGTTGAGCAGGTCCACGGTCTGAACCTCCCGCTCCAGCCTGGTGACCCGCTCATGGCTCTGGCGCCAGATCAGGTTGCCGGCCAACAGGCCCCCGACCATCCCGGAGCTCACAAGCGCCATGGTGGCCAGCTGGGCCAACAGGATGCGGCGCCGCAAGCCCAATCCGCCAGCCCAGTGAGTTGTCGCACTGAAACTAGCCAGCCCGACAGCCGATTTCCACCCCGGCCGGCCGGGTCCCAGGATTGCTCAGAGCCTGGGCAACTCGGCGACCGGCAGCGGCGTTTTCTGGGGGTGGAGGGGGGCGCGCTGGCCGCCGGCCACCAGGCGGTTGAGGGCATTCACAAAGGCCTGGGCCGCCGCCACCACGATGTCGGTGTCGGCCGCATGGCCGGAGTAGAGAACCCCATCGGCCCGCAGCCGGATGGTGACATCTCCCATGGCATCGATGCCCTCGGTGACGCTCTTCACCGAGAACTCCACCAGTTCATTGGGCACACCGGCCAGGCGGTTCAGGGCCTGGCAGACCGCATCCACCGGCCCGGTGCCGATCGATGCTTCGCTGTGTTCGGTGCCGTCGGCGGTTTCGAGGGTCACGGTGGCGGTGGGCAGCAGGCCGGTGCCGCAGCTCACCTGCACCCGCCGCAGCTGGAAACGGGCCTCGCCCTGCTGTTGCACCTGCTCGCTCACGATCGCCTCGAGGTCGCGGTCGGAGATTTCCCGTTTGCGATCGGCCAGCTCCTTGAAGCGCAGGAAGGCGTCATTGAGGTCCTCGCCCTCGAGGCTGTAGCCGAGTTCCTCAAGCCGGGCGCGGAAGGCGCTGCGGCCCGAGAGCTTGCCCAGAGAGATGCGGTTGTCGGCCAGGCCGACGGTGCGGGCGTCGATGATCTCGTAGGTGAGGCGGTTCTTGAGCACGCCGTCCTGGTGGATGCCCGATTCGTGGGCGAAGGCGTTGGCCCCCACGATCGCCTTGTTGGGCTGCACCGCCATGCCGGTGAGGTTGCTCACCAGCCGCGAGGTCTTGGTGATCTCCTCGGTGCGCACGCCGGTGAGCGGCTCACTGCTGTCAGCAGGGCGGCCGAGGCAGGGGTTGTAGTAGCTGCGGCGCACATGCAGAGCCATCACCAGCTCCTCGAGCGAGGCGTTTCCGGCCCGCTCGCCAATGCCGTTGATCGTGCACTCGAGCTGGCGGGCACCGTTCTGGACGGCCGCCAGGAAGTTGGCCACGGCCAGGCCGAGGTCGTTGTGGCCGTGCACTGAGATCACGGCCTGGTCGATGTTGGGCACCGAGCGGTTGATGCCGGCGATCAGGGTGCCGAATTCCCCCGGGGTGGCATAGCCCACGGTGTCGGGGATGTTGATCGTGGTGGCACCGGCGCTGATCGCCGCCTCGATCACCTCATGCATGTACTCCGGGTCGCTGCGGCCGGCGTCCTCGCAGGAGAACTCGACGTCGTCGACCAGGGAGCGGGCGTAGGCGACCATCTCGCGGGTGATCTCCAGCACCTCGGCGCGGCTCTTGCGCAGCTTGTGCTCCAGGTGGATGTCGGAGGTGGCGATGAAGGTGTGGATGCGGCGGCGGGCTGCGGGGGCCACCGCCTCGGCGCAGGCCTTGATGTCGCCGGCGGCGGCGCGGGCCAGGCCGCAGATCACCGGGCCCTCCGGGGTGCCCACCGCCTGGGCGATGCGCTGCACAGCATTGAAATCACCGCTGCTGGCGAAGGGAAAGCCGGCCTCGATGATGTCGACCCCGAGGCGGGCCAGCTGCTGGGCGATCGCGAGCTTCTCGTCCAGGTTGAGGCTGGCGCCGGGCGACTGCTCGCCGTCGCGCAGGGTGGTGTCGAAGATCAGAACCCGACCGGGATCGCGCGCCATGGCTGGGAAGGGGTTTTAAGCGGAATGAGTATGAGTTAGTTGCATTGTAGGCGCTTGCCCCGGCTTTGGCCCCGGCTCCGGGGCGCCGGTGGACCGGTTCAGCTGTTGCGCTGGAACACCGGCTGCTGCTGGGCATCGGCCTTCTCCAGCCTGGCCCGCAGGCTGGCCAGGTCGATGAAGCGGTCGGCGGCGTTGCGCAGCTCCCGCGCCACCATGCCCTCCGTGCTGATCAGCACAATGCGGAGGCCGCGGGCCCGCAGCACCTCCACCAGGCGCTCCAAGTCGCGGCTGCCGCTGAGCAGCCACACCTCGTCGACGCGGTCGGCCACGGCCATCAGGTCGATGGCCAGTTCCACATCCAGGTTGGCCCGGGCGAAATGGCGTTGGGGTTCGCCGTCTGGTCCCCAGCCCCCGCCATTCCCACCGCCACCGCTGCTGGGCAATTCCCGCAGCGGCTTGGTGCGGACCGTGTAGCCCAGCCCGGTGAGGGCATCGCGGAAGGGGCGCTGGTCGGACGGATCCTTGAGCCCGGCATACCAGAAGGCGCTGGAGAGCTCCATGCCCTCCCCCTCGGCGGCCAGGGCCAGCAGCCGGCGGGGGTCGAAGAACCAGCCCACCTTCTGCTGGGCATAGAACATGCTGTGCCCATCGACCGCCAGAACCCTGCGCATCCCTCCTCCCCCCTTGGTGACCGGGGGCTGAGCCTAGAGGGGTGCCTACAATGCCCGGAACGCGTGTGATCCATGGCCGCAGGCGATCTGGCCCTGGTTCTCCACGCCCATCTTCCCTACGTCCGTTCGGGAGAGCCCGGCTCCCTTGAGGAGGACTGGTACTTCCAGGCGCTGCAGGAGTGCTACCTCCCCCTGGTGCAGATGCTCGAGGCGGCTGCCCTCGATCCGGCCTGCCAGCCGCGCCTCACCCTCGGCCTCTCCCCCACCCTGCTCAGCCTGCTGAGCGACCGGGCCCTGAACCGCCGCTTCCTGCCCTGGCTGGAGCAGCGCCGCCAGCTCCTGGTCGAGGCCCCCCCGGCCTTCGAGCACGCCGCTGCGGCCCTGGAGGCCCAGTTGTCCGGTGTGGCGGAGCAGTTCCTCGGCTGCGGCGGCAACCTTCTGCCCCGCTTCCGCAGCCTGCAGCAGGCGGGGGTGCTGGATCTGATCACCTGCGCCGCCACCCACGGCTACCTGCCGCTGCTGCGGGACACCCCCGAGGCGGTCCATGCCCAGCTGATCACGGCGGTGCGGGAGCACCAGCGCCTGCTGGGGGAGCGCCCCCTGGGCATCTGGCTGCCGGAATGCGCCTATTACGAGGGCCTCGACCGGGCCATGGCCGGCTGCGGCCTGCGTTACAGCCTCCTGGATGGCCACGGGTTGCTCCATGCCCTGCCGCGGCCCCGCTACGGGGTGTACGCCCCGATCTGTTCGCCAGGTGGGGTGGCCTTCTTCGGCCGCGACAGCGAGTCGACCCTGCCGGTGTGGAGTGCCAGCCGGGGCTATCCCGGTGATGGCGCCTACCGGGAGTTCCACCGCGACCTGGGCTGGGATCTTCCGGAGGAGCAGCTGCAGGTCGCCGGCATCCACAGCCGCCGGCCCCTGGGCCTGAAGCTCCACCGGGTCACCGCCCGGGTTTGCTCCCTCGACGACAAGCAGCCCTACGACCCCGCTGCGGCCGAGCTGCGGGTGGCCGCCCATGCCCAGGCCTACCTGGAGGGCCGCGCTGCCCAGCTCGCGACCCTGGCCGAGGCCATGGAGCGGGAGCCGCTGCTGGTGGCGCCCTTCGATGCCGAGCTGTTCGGCCACTGGTGGTTCGAGGGGCCCCGCTTCCTGGCTGAGCTGTTTCGCCGCGGCTCCGCCGCTGGCGTGCGTTTCGTCCATCTGCGGGGGGTGCTGGCCGCCAGTCCGGCCCTGCAGGTGTGCCGCCCCTCCCCCTCCAGCTGGGGCCAGGGGGGCTATCACGATTACTGGCTCAACGACACCAACTCCTGGGTGGTGGCGGAGTGGCAGCGGGCCTCCCGGGCCATGGTGCAGCGGGTATCGAGGGGGGTGGCGAGCAGCGAGCAGCGCCGCTGGCTCACCCAGGCCGGCCGGGAGCTGCTGCTGGCCCAAAGCTCCGACTGGAGCTTCATCCTGCGGGCCGGCACCACCACCGAACTGGCCCGCGAGCGCATCCATCGCCACCTCAACCGCTTCTGGCGGCTGCTGGATGCGGTGGAGAACGGCACCGACCTGGAGGAGGGCTGGGTGGCGGCCCTGGAGCGGGAGGACGGCCTCTTCCCCGGCCTCAACGCGGCCGACTGGGCGACCTTGCCGGAGCCCTCCTAGCCCGCGGCCGCTGAGCGAGGGGTTCGGCGCTGGACAGCAGCAGCCGGCTCAGAACGCGTCTCCCGGATCAGCCGCGCCTGGGCATTGGCCGCTGGGGCAGGGGGGGCCTCGCCGGAAAGCCGCCCCGCCCGTCGCGGCAAGGTGGTTAAGGTGTCGACCACGACTGAACGGATAGGCCGGCCGCTGATGAGTCCATCCCTGGTCACCCAGTCGTCGCTCTTTGGCATCGGCATCGCCTTCAGCCCCCTGCACATCGGCGTGGTGACCCTGCTGCTGCTGGGCCGTTCGCCCTTGCGGCGCTCCTTCGCCTATGTGCTCGGCTGGACCCTCGCCAATCTGCTCGCCGTGGCCGCCCTGATGCTGCTGGGCAGCCATTTCGCCATCAGCCTTGAGCACGGTGAGCGGGAACAGATCCTGATCGACCTGCTCGGCGCCGGGGGGCTGCTGGCCCTGGGGCTTTACCAGCTCACCCCCCAGGCCACGATCGGCGAGGAGGGGATGGCCCTGCGGCTGATGAACCGTCTGCCGGACCTCGGCGATGGGGTGCTGGTGGCGATCGGTGCCGCCGGTGCCCTGCTCACCCCGGAAAACCTGGTGTTCTATCTCAAGCAGGCGGGCCTGCTGCTGATCAACCACCCCGGCCTCTCCGCCGATCTCGAGGTGGGTGGTGTGTTCGCCCTGATGGCCAGTTCCCTGCTGCTGCTGCCTCCCCTGGCCTGGATCGCCAGCGGCGGGTCGATCCGCGTGCCGATCCAGCGCCTTGAGGACTGGCTGCAGCACCGGGCTGAGGTGCTGGTGGGGGTGCTGGCTCTGGTGTTTGCGGCCTATCTGCTGTTCGAAGGCCTGCATGGCCTGGAACTGTTGATCGCTGCCACTGGGGCCTGAGGGTGCCGAGGCCGTCCCAGCGGCGGTGCCGTGGGCGGTTCAGAGGATCTGATCGAGAAAACGCCGCGAGCGCTCCTGGCTGGGGTTGGTGAAGAACTGCTCCGGTTCGGCCACCTCCACCACCTCGCCCTCGGCCATCAGCACCACCCGGTGCGCCACCTGGCGAGCGAATTTAACTTCGTGGGTCACCACCACCATCGTGATGTCGTCGGCGGCGAGCTTCTGCATCACCTCCAGCACTTCCCGCACCATCTCGGGATCCAGGGCGCTGGTGGGCTCATCGAACAGCAGGATGCGGGGCTCCATGCAGAGGGCCCGGGCGATCGCCACCCGCTGCTGCTGGCCGCCGGAGAGCTGACCGGGGTACTTCTCCGCCTGCTCGGCAATGCCCACCCGCTCGAGCAGCGCCCGGGCCTGCTCGCGCACCTCCGCCTTCGGCCGCTTGCGCACCAGCACCGGCGCCAGACAGAGGTTGTCGAGCACGGTGAGGTGCGGAAACAGATTGAACTGCTGAAACACCATGCCCACCTCACGGCGGATCGCGTCGATGTGGCGCAGGTCGTCGGAGAGGGTGATGCCATCCACCGTGATGCTGCCCTTCTGGAAATCCTCCAGGGCGTTGAAGGTGCGGATGAAGGTGCTCTTGCCCGAGCCGGAGGGCCCCATGATCACCACCACCTCGCCGCGGTTGACGGTGAGATCGCAGCCGCGCAGGGCGTGGTAGCCGTTGGGGTACCACTTCTCGACGCCACGGGCCTCGATCATCACCTCACTCGGGGGTGCGGCACTGCTCAGGGTGGAAGGGCTGGGCTGGCTCATGGTGGGGCGGGGGTGGTGCGGCGGTGGCGCGGGTGGCGCGGCGGTCTCGGGGTGGGGTCGGGGCGGAGCGGGGCAGCAGGGAGGGGTCGGATCAACCGGAGCGAGAGATCGCCGCCGGATCGAGCCGCCGTTCCAGGGCACGGCTGCCCAGGCCGAGGGCGGCGCAGTAGCACCAGAACAGCACCGCCATGGTGAAGTACACCTCGGCGTTGCGGCCCAGGAAGGCCGGGTTGGCCATCACGGTGCGGGCGGTGCCGAGCAGCTCCATCAGGCCGATCAGCGACAGCAGGGTGGTGTCCTGCAGAAGGGAGATGAACTGGCCCACCATGCTCGGCAGCGCCACCCGCAGGGCCTGGGGCAGCACCACGCTGGCGAAGGCCTGGGGCATCGACATCCCCAGGGAGCGGGCCGCCTCCAGCTGGCCCCGCGGCACCGCTGCCAGCCCCGATCGCACCGCCTCGGCCAGATAGGCCGCGGCGAACAGGGTGAGCACCCAGGCGGCCCGCCACACCCGCTCGGGGGCCAGGCCCCCCGGCAGCAGGAAGCCGAGCATGTTCTGGCCCAGGAACAGCAGGGTGATCAGCGGAGCGCCGCGGATGAACTCGATGTAGAGCACCGAGCCCCAGCGCAGCAGGGGCAGCTCGCTGCGGCGGCCCAGGGCCAGCAGCACCCCGAGCGGGAAGCAGAGCAGGATCGCGAAGCTTGATTCGAGCAGGGTGAGCAGCAGGCCGCCCCATTCCGAAGGGGGCACGGCCACCAGACCCAGCCCTCCGCCGATCAGCACCATGCCGAGTAGATAGAGCAGCGGCAGGCCGAGGGGCAGCAGGCGCTTGAGCATGGGCGGCAGCCCCGGCCCAAACCGCCCGGCCAGCCAGCGGAGCACCAGCAGCAGCGCGGTGAGCGCCAGCCAACGCAGCTGAACCGCTGGAGCGAGGCCGAGCATCCAGGGCAGGGCCAGGCTGATCGCGAGCAACAGCCCCGCCGCGATCCGGTCGTTGCGGGGCCAGAGGATGCCAGTGCGGTCGGGCCGGGGGTGGGAGCGCAGCATCCCCCAGGTGATGCCGGTGGCCGCCGCCAGCAGGGCGGTGAGCAGCCACAGCCGCCACTGCTGCTCGATCGGATAGCGCCCAACAGCGAACAGGGTGCTGTTGGCCTGGATCACCGCCCAGCGGGCCTGGCTGAAGGCCCAGCGCAGGAAGGAGGCGCCGCCGGCACCGATCACAGCCAGCAGGGCCAGGGTGATCAGGCCGTCGGCGGGGGTGGCGAAGAGGTCGTGGCGGAGACGCCGCAGCAGGGCATTCATCTCAGCCCTCCCGGATCTGCACGAGGCGATTGAGGCCGTTCATCAGCAGTGAGATGAACAGGTCAAGGGCCAGGTAGGTGCCGAGCAGCAGCAGCACCACCTCCACCGCCCGGCCGGTCTGGTTGAGGGTGGTCTCGGCCACCGAGTAGAGGTCCGTGAAGCCCACGGCCACGGCGAGGGAGGAGTTCTTGGCCAGCGAGATGTACTGGGTGTTGAGGCCCGGCACGATCACCCGCAGGGCCTGGGGCAGCACCACCTGGCGCAGGGTCTGGAGCCAGCTCAGCCCCAGGGAGGACGCCGCTTCCCACTGTCCCTTCGGCACCGCGGCGATCCCCCCCCGCACCACCTCGGCGATGAAGGCCGAGGAATAGGCGATCAGGCCGGTGAGCAGGGCACCGAACTCCACCGACCAGCGCAGCGGCGCCTGCCAGACGCCGTTGACCAGCTGGGGACCCATCCAGCGCAGCCCCTCGCCGAAGCCGGCGATGTAGAGGCCCGACTTGGCCAGCACCAGACCCGGCAGTTGGATGGCAGCGGTGCCATTGGGCAGCGCCAGGAACACCACGAAGTACCAGAACACCAGCTGCAGCAGCAGCGGGATGTTGCGCACCACCTCCACGTAGACGCGGGTGAGACCCCGCAGCAGGGCGTTGCCGCTGAAGGAGGCCATGCCCAGCAGGGTGCCCAGCAGGGTGGAGCCCAGCAGGCCCGCGATCACCACCCGCACCGTGCCGACCAGGCCGGCCAGCAGGCCCCGCCAGTAGGGATCACTGGCTTGGAAGGGAAGGATGGTTTCGGCGATGTCGAAACCGGCGGGCTGGTTCAGCCACCCCCAGCTCAGCAGCAGGCCGGCGGCGGTGAGGTTGCGGATCAGGTTGCCCAGCAGGAAGGCCACCACCACCAGCACCGCCAGTCCCACGCCGCCCTGCACCAGCCAGGGGATCACCCGGCGGTTGCGCCACCAGGGCACGGGCGAGCCAGCCCCCAGGCCCGAGCCCGGCAGCGAGGACGGGGTCAGGCCCATCAGCGGAATGGGGGCGAGTAGATCAGACCGCCCTCCTTCCACTGCTTGTTGACGCCGCGGTCGAGCTTGAGGCGGGAGCCGGGGCCCACATTGCGATCGAAGATCTCGCCGTAGTTGCCCACCGCGCTGATGATCTTCGGCACGAAGTCGGCCGGTAGACCCAGCTGCTTGCCGAATTCGCCCTCCACGCCAAGGAAGCGGCGCAGGTCGGCCTGGTTGGTGTTGGCCTTGGCCTCGGCCACCTTGGCGGCCAGGTTGGCCTTGGTGATGCCGAGCTCCTCAGCTTGGAAGAGGGTGTTCACGGTCCAGCGCACGGCGTCAGACCAGACCGGATCGGCGTTCACGGTGGCCGGGGTGAGGGGCTCCTTGCTCATCACATCCGGCAGGAGGGTGTGGGCATCGGGGCTGGGGAAGCTGCTGCGCTTGCCCGCCAGCTGGGAGCGGTCGCTGGTGACCGCCACGCAGCGACCCTGCAGGTAGGCGGCGTAGGTCTGGTCGCCGGTCTGGAACTTCAGCGGGGTGTAAGGGATGCTCTGCTCGCGCATCCGGTCGGCCAGGTTGAGCTCGGTGGTGGTGCCGCTCTCAACGCAGATCGGCTTGCCGGCCAGATCCTTGAGGGTCTTGATGCCGCTGGCGCTGGGCACCATCACGCCCTGGCCGTCGTAGAAGGTGGGCGGAGCGAAGCTCAGGCCATTGCCGCCGGCCGCGTCGCGGCTGAGGGTCATGGTGGTGTTGCGCGAGAGCAGGTCCACCTCGCCGCTGGCCAGGGCCGCGAAACGCTCGCTGGAATTGAGGTTGCGGTATTCCACCTTGCTCGGATCGCCGAACAGGGCGGCAGCCATGGCCTTGCACACATCCACATCGAGGCCGCTGTAGCTGCCGTCAGGCCCCACAAAGCTGAAGCCCGGCAGGGAGCCATCCACCCCGCAGATCAGCTTGCCGCGGGCCTTGATGGTGGCCATCTTGCCGCTCTGCACACCGCCGCCCTCGGGAGCACAGGCAGCCAGCAGGACGGGCAGCAGCAGGAGAGGAGCCGAGCGCCGCGCCGCTGCGGTGAGCTGCTGGAGTGGTGCTGTCAGACGGCGCATGCCGGGTTTATCGCAATCGCCAGGGATCTTCTCACGGGTGGCAAGGCGGCGTGGGCCGCGGTGCTGTGTTCTGGACCGGCTGGGGCCGGCATCTCCGGGCCCAAGCCTGGGATCCCAACCTGTCAACCGGGCAGAATCACCCGGTCGATCACATGCACCACGCCGTTGTCGCACACGATGTCGGCACTCACCACGGTGGCGTTCTTGACCTCGAAGGGATCGGCCCGCCGGATTGCCACCGGGGCTCCCTCCAGGCTGCTCCATTCGGGCTGATCGATCAGCTGCTCGCGCTTGTAGGCACCGGAGAGGACGTGGAATTTGAGGATGCGGGCCAGCTGGGGTGTGTTGTCCACCAGGGTCTGCACCGTGCCGGGGGGCAGGGCGGCGAAGGCGTCGTCCACCGGGGCGAACACGGTGAACGGACCGGGGCTCTCCAGGGCTGCGGTGAGCCCCGCCACCTCCACGGCGGTGAGCAGGGTGGCAAAGCAGCCCGCCGCCTTGGCGGTTTCGATGATGTTGGCCATGGGGAACGGGGAGATGCGGGACGGCAGAAGGGGCGCTGAACGGGGGCCGCTGGTGTCTGCGGTTCAGCGGTAGTCCTGGGTCTGGATGGCGCCGAGCCGGGCTTCGGGCCGCAGGAAGCGATCCATCTGGGCCTCGAAGAACTGGCGGTTGGCCAGCAGGTGCGCCGGATCGGTGTCGTCGAGGGGATAGAGCAGGGCGCAGCGCAGGGCCTGGATCACGGCCGAGGTCACGTTGTACATCGAGCGCTGGAAGGTGATGCCCAGCTGGATCAGTTCATCCTCGGCGCCGCGCTTGTGCTGGCGGTAGAGGTCCACCAGATACGGGGGCAGGAAGTGGAGCATGTCCTGCATCAGCAGGGTGGGAGGGATGCCCGCTGAGCCGACGGGGTAAACATCGGCATAGAGAATGCCGTAGTGGAAGTCGGCCTGATTGCTGGGCACTTGGCCGGCCTGGGCGTTGTAGCTCTTGGTGCCGCGGAAGGGGGCCGTGCGGTAGAACACCGCCTCCACATAGGGCAGAGCCGCCTCGTAGAGCCAGGTAAATCCTTCCGATTTCGGGATCACCTCGATGCACTCATCGCCCACATAGACATGGTGATAGATCGGCCGGCCGGCCACGGCGAAGATGCCGTTCACCAGGAAGTTCATCGCATCGGGCACCCCCTGGAAGCCGCCCTCGTCGTAGATGTCGCTCATCTCGAAGAACACCGGCGCCATCACCTCCCAGAACAGGCCGAGATTGGCGTAGTAGCTCATCTGCTTCACCTGTTCCATGAACATCTCAGGGAACAGCGCATACAGACCCAGCATGGCCGGATTGCCGCGGAAGTAGGCCTTGATCGCCCGGTCCGCGTTAGCCCGGTAAGCGTCGCTTTCGAGGTAGTCGTAGAAGCGACCGCCCATGCCCTGGTGCCAGAGCATCGCCTGCATGCAGGCTTCGGCGAACTCCATGTTGATGCGGTCGTGCCAGAGGTGATGGAGCAGCTTCGGCATCGAACCGGTTTCCCCTTTGGCCATGAACTCCAGCAGCTCGGGGTGGGCCTTCTCGCCACCGCGCCAGATGCGCAGCTTTGATTGGTCACCGGCGTAGCTGTTGGGCAGGTCCAGGTACTCCTGGCTGGGGAAATACTTGAAGGCCGGCAGCGGATTGAGGAACACCCGCTCGGCGATGTAGAGCAGATCGCGCCAGTAGAAATCCATCGGCACGGCATAGGCCTTGTAGATGCCGATGATCTGCATCAGGTTCTCCGGCGTGTCCGGCAGCATCGAGCCGCCGGCCTCGAGCCGGTGGATCACCTCGGCCCAGCGATGGGTGGAAGGCGGGATCAGCGGGGTGCTGGCGGGTGCCGGCGGGGTGGCGGTCGGAGGGGTCATGGCGGCAGGTGGGATGGGGGTCAACCGGCGGCGGAACCCGCAGCAGGCAGGAGGGCGGCCAGGGTGGGGGCGCCGCCGGTGCGGACCTGGGCGCTCGCCAGCTGGGCAGAGGGGGCACCGGAGCGCAGGGCCAGGCTGGCGGTGGCCGGTTCGCTCCAGCCCACCAGCGCCTGGGGCCAGATGCCCGAGGCGATCACCAGCAGGCTGAGGGCCAGGGCCGGGAACCGCTCGCCCCAGCGGGTGGCCTGCCAGTCGGCCCGGTCGTTGTCGAGGCGGCCGAAGCCGACCCGGTTGAACAGGCGGATGGCGTAGACGGCGGTGAAGCCCGAGGCGAGCAGGCAAACCAGGGTGGCGCGGGGGAACACGGTCCAGCTGCCCTCGAACACCAGCAGCTCGGCGGGGAAGCCCGCCAGGCCGGGGATGCCGGCGGCGGCCATCAGGGCGAGCAGGAGCATGCCGGCGGTGAAGGGAAGGCCCCGGAGGGGATTGAGCAGGCCCGAGAGCTCGGCGATCGCCGTGGTGCCGGTCTTGCGCTCGATCAGGCCGACGCAGGCGAACAGCAGGGCCACGATCAGGCCATGGGCCAGAACCTGGGCCACGGCCCCCTGCAGGCTGAGAGGGGTGGCGGCGGCGATTGCCAGCACCAGCAGTCCCATGTGCCCGAGGGAGCTGTAGGCCATCAGCCGGCGGATGTCGGACTGGGCGATGGCGTTCAGGGCGCCATAGACGGCACTCACGGCGCCGGCGGCGGCGATCCAGGGGGACCAGGCGGCCCAGGCGTCCGGCAGGAAGCCCACGCCATAGCGCAGCAGTCCGTAGGCCCCCAGCTTCGACACGCATCCCGCCAGCACCATCACCACAGGGGTGGGCGCCTGGCCATAGGTGAACGGCTGCCAGCCGTGCAGCGGCACCACGGGGAGCTTGAGGCCGAAGCCCAGCAGGAGCAGGGCCAGCACCCAGCGGCTGGCCCGGGGGCTGAGGGAAGCGTGGGCGAGATCGGCGTAGGCGAAGCTGAGGCCGTTGCGGTTCAGCCAGCCCAGGGCCAGGACGGCGGCCAGCAGGCTCAGGCCGGAGACGGCCCCATAGATCAGATAGCGGATCGCAGCTCCGGCCCGCTTTTCGCCACCCCAGATCGCCACCAGCAGGGTGGTGGGGATCAGCACCAGCTCGAAGGCCAGCACGAAGAGCAGGGCGTTACGGGCCAGCAACGCTCCCACCACACCGATGTTGGTGGCCAGCAGGAGCGGGAAGAACAGGCGGGGGCGGGCCTGCTCGGCCGGCACCGCCAGGATCGCCAGGGTGCTGACCAGGGCGGTGAGCAGCACCATCGGCAGCGAGAGGCCGTCGAGCCCCAGATCGAGGGCGAGGCCGAGCCGGGGAAGCCAGGCCAGGTGAAGATCGGCCGGCATGGCACGCCAGCAAGCCAGGCCCACCAGCAGCTGGACGCCGGTGCCGAGCGCCGCCAGGGTGCGGACCCTGGCGGGAGCGGTGTTGGCGGGCAGCAAGGGAAGCAGCAGGGCGCCCGCCAGGGGGAGGGCCACCAGCAGGAGCAGCGAGAGGGTGGGCATCAGCGGAGCGGGCGGAGGAGCAGGTCGGGGGCAGGGAAGCCCTGGCCGGAGAGCAGCCAGGCGGCCATCAGCAGCACCCCGAGCACGAGGCTGAGGGCGTAGGCCTGGGAGCGCCCGGAGGTGGTGAGGCTGAGGCGTCGGGCGCCTTCGAGGGCGGCCTCGCCGGTGGCACCGCTGAAGCCATCCACCAGCTGTTGGTCGGACCAGGAGCTGAGCCGGGCCAGACCCACCACCAGGCCCACCACGGTGCGGTGGTAGAAGCGCTCGGTCTGCATGTCGTGGGCCAGCCAGTCCTGGAGGCCGCCGAGGGCAGCCGGCAGGTGGGCCAGGGGATGGGGCCGCAGGTAGAAGACCGCCGAAAGACCGCCGCCCACCAGGGTGGAGAGCAGCAGGGGTACGGCTTCAGGCCCCCAGCCGGGGATCGGCAGCAGGGCGCCGGCGGCGGCGAACACCCCGTTGCGCACCAGGATCTGGGGCAGGTGGAGCACCAGGCCGGTGAGCAGCAGGATGGGCAGGGCCATCAGCCACAGCACTTCCGGCGAGCGGGTGGTGAACACCGAGGGTCGGCCGCCCCAGATCAGCCCGAACACCCGGATCAGTCCGGCGCTCACCAGGGCATTGGTGAGCAACACCAGGCCCCCCAGCAGGGCGGGCTGGCTGCTGGAGTTGGTGAGCACCAGCAGTTCCCGCAGGGCGGCGAAACCGCCGAAGGGGGGCAGGGCCATCAGGCCGGCGGCACCGCTGAGGAAGGCGATGCCCATCAGCGGACGCTTGCTCCAGAGCCCGCCCAGCTGGGTGAGGTCCTGGGTCACGTTGGTGAGCACGATGGCGCCGATCGCCATCAGCATCAGGGCCATCGGCAGCGGGTAGACGAGCATCAGGTGATCGGCCACCGGGATGCCGCCCAGTCCCACCGCCACGAACAGCAGGCCCAGCCAGCTGCTCACCAGGAAGGAGAGAGCCCGCTTCACATCAACCTGGGCCAGGGCGATCAGCGAACCCACCAGGGCGCTGGTGCCGCCCACCACCACCAGCAGGCTGGCGGCGAGGGGGCTGAGTTCAATCAGCGGTTCGAGCCGCAGCAGCACCCAGGCGCCGCCCACCACCACCACCGAGTTGCGCAGCACGGTGGAGGGCAGGGGGCTCTCCATCGCCTCATCGAGCCAGAGGTGCAGCGGGATCTGGGCGCACTTGCCCATGGGGCCCGCAATCAGGGCCAGCACGATCAGGGTGAAGCCGCCCGGCAGGGCCAGGTGGTTGTTGGCCTGGTCGGCGGCCCAGGCCTGCAGACCGTGGAAATTCCAGGTGCCGGTGATCGGCAGCAAGGCGATCACTCCGGCCAACAGGATCAGGTCGCCGATCCGCTTGGTGAGGAAGGCGTCCCGGGCGCCCTTCACCACCAGGGGCTGGTTGTACCAGGTGCCCACAATCAGATAGGTGCCCAGGGTGAGCAGCTCGAGGATCACGTAGCTGAAGAAGAGCGAATCGGTGAGCACCAGGGCGCAGAGACCCGATTCGAAGAAGCTGAGCGAGCCGAAGAAACGGGGCCAGCCCCAGTCCATCTCCAGGTAGGCGATCGAATAGATCTGCACCAGCACGTGCAGGCCGGTGATCACCGTGATCGCGATCAGGGCCGGCTCGGTGATCAGGCCGTCGAAGCCGATGCGCAGGCCGGCGGTCTGCAGCCAGGTCCAGCCGAAGGTGAGGGGCTGGTAGATGGCGGCCGAACCGGCCGTGGAGTTGGAGTGCAGGGACACCAGGGCGAGCACGCTGTGCACGAAGGCCACGCTCACCAGCAGAAGGTTGAGGTAGCCGCAGGGCCGCGGCCCGGTTCGGGAGATCAGCCCCGGCGACCAGAGAAAGGAAAGGAGGGAAGCCAGGAGTGGATAGAGCGGCACCAACCAGGCCGTCTGAGCGAAGAGGAGGTTCATGGCGGCGGGGAGATCGGGCCCTGGGACCCACTGGCCGCGAACCTTAAAAAGGTTTGAAGGTCCCTGGGGCTTTGCGAAAGCAAGCGTTGCCAATGGCTGGCCCCAGCAGTCGTTATCGCTCCGGTTCCGGGGCTCAGCGCGGTGCAACGCCTCGGGGAGTCGGATTCCCTACGGCAGCGCTGTGGCGCGCCTGCCAGACTGGAAGGCTGCGAGTGGGTTCTTATTGGTCTGCGAGCGCTGCGGATGCCGCATGGTGGCCAAGACCGGCCGGAGCCCCCAGTCGCTGGTCTGCGTGGATTGCGGCCATCCCGCCAACCCGCGGGAATTGGAGGACCGTTCCCGTCGCTCCTGGCGCGCGGCCTTTGCCCTGGCTGGTTTTGCCGTGCTCTCGGGTCTGATTCTCTCGATCGCCCTGCTGCAGGACTACCGCGACGGTCAGGGGGGGGCGGACCCTGATGGCACCGAACAGATGGAGTGAGCCCCACCCCGCTCAGACATCGGCGTTGACACTCCGCCGCCACTGCCGCCAGACCTTCTCGAGCTCCAGGTAGAGGAACAGCAGCAGGCTGAACCCCACGCAGATCAGCAGCTCTTCGCCGCTGAGGGGCTGGGTGCCGAAGAACCTGGCCAGCCCCGGCACGTAGAGCAGGAGCAGCTGCAGTCCTGAGGTCAGCACCACGGCCCAGAGCAGCCAGGGGTTGGAGAAGGGCGGCACCTGGATCAGGGGGAGTTCACTGCGGGCCGAGAGGGCATGCCCCATCTGGGCCAGGCAGAGGGTGGTGAACACCATGGTCTTCCAGTGATCGCGGCTGTGAACGGAGGCGTAGAGCATCAGGGCGATCACGATCACGGCGAACACCACACCGATGCGCAGGATGTAGGAGCCGATGCCGCGGGCGAAGATCGATTCACCGGGTTCAGCCGGGGCCCGGTCCATCAGGCCGGCCTCGCCCGGCTCAAGGGCCAGGGCCAGGGCCGGCACTCCATCGGTCACCAGGTTCATCCAGAGGATCTGGAGCGGGGTTATCGGCACCCCCACCAGGCCCAGTAGCGGGGCAGAGGCGATCGAGATCAGCTCGCCCACGTTGCTGCCGAGGATGTACTTCACGAAGCGGCGGATGTTGGCGTACACCAGCCGCCCTTCCTCGACCGCGCTCACGATCGTGGCGAAGTTGTCGTCGAGGAGCACCATGTCGGCGGCCTCTTTGCTCACTTCCGTGCCGGTGATGCCCATCGCCACGCCGATGTGGGCCTGCTTGAGGGCCGGGGCGTCGTTGACGCCATCGCCGGTCATCGCCACCACCTGGCCGTTCGACTGCAGCGCCTTCACGATCCGCAGCTTCTGCTCCGGCGCCACGCGGGCATAGACATTGCAGCGGGCCACTGCCTCCTTCAGGGCGGGCTCCTCCATCGCCTCGAGCTCGCGGCCCAGAATCACTTCGCCCTTCTCGTCGGTGAGCCCGATCGCGCTGCCGATCGCCCGGGCGGTGAGGGGGTGGTCGCCGGTGATCATCACCGGCCGAATCCCCGCCTGGCGGCAGGTGGCCACCGCCGTGGCCACTTCCGGCCTGGCCGGATCGAGCTGGGCCATCAGGCCCAGCAGCACCTGACCCTCCAGAGCCTCATCGGGGCTGGCGTGATGGGGGGCGCAGGCGAAGGCCAGCACCCGCAGGCCTGAGCCCGCCAGCTGGCGGGCCTGCTCCAGCCACCACTGCTGCTGCGCCTCGCCCATGCCCACCACGCCCTCGCCGTCGATCCAGCGGTCACAGAGGCCGATGATCACTTCGGGGGCGCCCTTGCTGATCAGCAGGCTGGGGCTGCCGCTGGCGCTACTGCCAAGGGGAGCCTGCAGCTCGTGGTTGGGATCCTCGATCCAAACGGCCATCAACTGGCGTTCGGAGCTGAAGGGGATCTCGGCGGCCCGGCGGTAGTGGCTGCGCAGTTCGAAATCATCGATGCCGGCTTTGAGGGCCACCACGGAGAGGGCTCCTTCGGTGGGATCACCGAGAATCTCCCAGCTGCCATCGGCCAGCTGCCGGTGTTCGGCGTCGCTGCAGAGCACACCGGCCTGGAGCAGGAGGATGTTGCTGCCCGGCAGCATGCCCGCCCGACTGCCCGGAGGGGGATCGAGGGGCGAGGGTGTCATGGTGCCGGCGGGGTCGTACCCCTGGCCGGTCACGCTCACCCGTTCGGTGCCGACCCGCAGCTCCTGCACCACCTGACGGTTCTGGGTGAGGGTTCCGGTTTTGTCGGAGCAGATCACGGTGACCGAACCCAGACCCTCCACCGCCGGCAGGCGGCGGATCAGGGCGGCGCGGCGCACCATCCGCTGGGTTCCGATCGCCAGGGTCACGGTGATCACGGCCGGCAGTCCCTCCGGCACGATCGCCACCGCCATCGACAGCGCCACCTCCAGCAGGTTGAGCGGGTCCTGGCCCATCAGCAGACCCAGCACCACCACCAGTGCCACCAGGGCCAGGGCACTGCCGACCAGCACTTTGGCGAGGCCATCGAGCCGTTCCTGAAGGGGGGTGCTCTCACCCCCGGCCGTGTTGATCAGCTCGGCGATCTGACCCAGTTCGGTGGCCATGCCGGTGGCCGTGACCAGAGCCACCCCCCGGCCGCGCACCACTTCGGTGCCCTGGAACAGACAGTTCTTGCGCTCCAGGACCGGTGTGGCGTCATCCAGCACCAGATCGGATTTTTTGAACACGGCTTCGGCCTCGCCGGTGAGGGCCGCCTCGCGCAGCCCCAGATCGGCCTCCTCCAGCAGGCGGGCATCGGCGGGCACCCGATCGCCCGCCTCCAGGCGGATCAGGTCGCCGGGCACCAGGAACTCGCTGCTGATCCGCTGCCAGGTGCCGTCGCGGCGGACCTGCACCAGGGGCTGGGCCATGTCGCGCAGGGCCAGCAGGGCCTGCTGGGCTTTGCTCTCCTGCAGATATCCCAGCAAGCCGTTGAGCACCACGATCACCAGGATCGCGATGGCGTCCTTGGGGAACTCCTGCTGATGCATGGAGACGGCTGCGGAGACGGCCGCCACCGCCAGCAGCATGATCAGCATCACGTTGCTGAACTGATCCCAAAGGATCTCCCAGGTGCTGCGGCCAGCGGAGAGCTCCAGGCGGTTGGGGCCGCGCTCGGCGAGGCGGCGGGCACTCTCGGCGGTATCCAGCCCTTCCGGGCCCACCCCGAGGCGGTGCTGGCAGGCTCCGGCGCTGAGGCCATGCCAGGCGGTGGCTTTCGGTGTGCCCTCCGCAGACGCGGCCGCCGCAGCGGTTGAAGGGAGCGATGCGGTCACGGGGCCGGAGCAGCGATGGCCGCAAGAGTAACGACATGAGCGCCGACTTAGGTTTTGCAGTCCATCCCACACGCCGCCCGTCGCCCAGGCATGCCGGTCGTTTCCAGGCTTGACCACCTCCGCCGGGTGCTGATCGGCACACCGCTGCCCACCAGCGCCCACCACGAGGAGCGCTTCAACAACGCCGAAGCTCTGGCGATCCTGAGCTCCGATGCCCTCTCCTCGGTCGCCTACGCCACCCAGGAGATCGTGCTGGTGCTGGGGATGGCGGGCAGCGCCGCCCTTGGACTCACCCTGCCGATCACGGGGTTGATCATCGGCCTGATGCTGATCGTGGCCACCAGCTACCGGCAGACGATCAAGGCTTACCCCCTTGGCGGCGGCTCCTACCGGGTGTCCCAGGACAACCTCGGCAAGATCCCCGGCCTGGTGGCGGGCGCCTCCCTCTCGATCGATTACGTGCTCACGGTGGCGGTGAGCGTGGCGGCCGGCATCGCCGCCCTCACCTCCTATTTCCCCGGCCTTGACACCTACCGCGTGCCGCTCTGCCTGGCGGCCCTGCTGTTGGTGATGGTGGCGAACCTGCGGGGGGTGAGCTCCAGCGCCAAGCTGCTCAGCTTGCCCACCTACCTGTTCATGGGGGTGGTGATGCTGATGCTTGTGGCGGGCGCCGCCAAGGTTCTGGGCGGCAGCCTGCCCGCCATCAGTCCTGAGGAGCAGACCCGGCTGCTGGCTCCCACCCTCGAAGCGGAGGGCGGCCATCTGATGGCGATCGGACCGGTGCTGCTGATGCGGGCGTTCAGCTCCGGCTGCGCGGCCCTCACCGGGATCGAGGCCATCAGCGACAGCGTGGCCGCCTTCCGGCCGGTGGAGTGGCGCAACGCCCGCAAGGTGCTCACCGTGATGGTGCTGCTGCTGGCCACGATGTTCGGGGGCATCAGCGCCCTGGCTCATCACACCGGCATCGTCTACACCGAGAACGGCCCCACCCTGCTGTACCAGCTGGGTAACCAGATCTTCGGCAATGGGGTGCTGCTGGCCGTGCTTCAGCTGGCCACCCTGCTGATCCTGCTGCTCGCCGCCAACACCGCCTACGCCGACTTCCCCCGCCTGGCGGCCTTCCTGGCCCAGGACGGTTTCCTGCCGCGCCAGCTGGCCTCCCTGGGGGACCGGCTGGTGTTCAGCAACGGCATCTTCGCCCTGAGCGGCTGCGCCGCCCTGCTGCTGGTGATCTTCAACGCCAGCGTCACCCGCCTGATCCCGCTCTATGCGGTGGGCGTGTTCATCAGCTTCACCCTTTCCCAGGCCGGCATGGTGGTGCACTGGTGGAAGGACAAGGGCCAGGGCTGGCTGGGCAAGGCCCTGGTCAACGGGGTCGGCGCGGCCATCACCGCTGTGGTGGGCATGGTGCTGCTCTACAGCAAGTTCAGCTACGGCGCCTGGCTGGTGCTGGTGGCGATTCCTTTGCTGATCACCCTCTTCCTGCGCATCCGCAACCACTACGACGACGTCGCCCGTCGCCTGCGCATGGCACCGGACAAGCTGCTGAAACTGCCCGATCCGCCGGTCTCCGGCGGCATGCCCACGGTGGTGCTGGTCGGTCAGCTGCACCGGGGCAGCTTCGAGGCGATCCGCTTCGCCCGCACTGTGGCCAGCGACCTGGTGGCGCTGCATGTGGACCTGGGCGGCAACCGGGCCCAGGCCTTCATCGAGCAATGGGAGCGCCAGGTGCCTGATGTGCGGCTGGTGGTGCTGGAATCCCCCTACCGCTCCCTGGTGGATCCGGTGGCGGACTTCGTGAAGCAGTTTGAGGTCGAGCACCGCAAGGACCGCAACCGCTTCTGCATGATCGTGCTGCCGGTCTTCGTGACCCAGCACCGCTGGGAGAACCTCCTCCACAACCAGAGCACCATCCTGTTGCGCCAGGCCCTGCGGGACCAGGGCACGCGGGTGGTGACCACGGTGGGCTTCTACCTCTGAGGCTCAGCCCTGAGGCCGGCTCTCACGGCGGCCGTGGCGGAGGGAGTCGTTGAAGGAGAAGGCCAGCAGCACCAGGCCGATCACCCCGGTGAGCCATTCCGGCACGTGCAGGTGGTGCTCATGCAGCAGGATCCCGGCCAGCATCACCACCCCGAGGGCACCGATGGCGTAGTGGGCGCCGTGCTCGAGGAAGATCAGCTTGTCGAGAGCTTTCTCGCGGCTCAGCATCAGGGTGAGCGAGCGGATGAACAGGGCACCGAGGCCCAGGCCGGTGAGGATCAGGCCGAGGTTGGAGGTGATGGCGAAGGCGCCGATCGTGCCATCGAGGCTGAAGGAGGCATCGAGCAGTTCGAGATAGAGAAGGCTCATCAGCCCGCCGCCTGCCGCCAGCCGAGCCCCGGCCTGCTCCTCATCCCCGAAGGCGTCCGAGAGGGAGGTGCTGAGCAGCTGCAGCACCAGGCCGATCACGCCGGCGATCATCACGTCGCCGCGGCGCTCCTGGGGCAGGGCCGCCACCAGGAGCAGCAGCACCACCAAGGCCAGGGCGATCTCCACGGCCTCGATCCGCCCGGCGGCGCTGAGGCGCCGTTCCAAGGGCTTGAACCAGTGGAGCGTTTTGGCCTCATCGAAGAAGTAGCGCAGGAACACCATCAGCAGAAACATGCCGCCGAAGGCGAGGATGCGGGGCTCGGCCAGATCCAGCAGTTCGCGGTAGCGCGCCGGATCGTGGAGGGCCGCATCGAGGGCCTGGCGGAGGCCCACCCCACCGGCCATCGCCACCATCAGCAGGGGGCCGGCGAAGCGCACGCCGAACACCGGGATCACCAGCCCCCAGGTGAGGAAGAACCGCTGCTGGCCCGGGCTGAGCTTGTCGAGCACGCGGGCATTCACCACCGCGTTGTCGAAGGAGAGGGAAATCTCCAGCAGCAGCAGCACCAGCGTGATCCAGGCCGCCGTCAGGCCTTGCAACCCCAGGACGATGGCCAGGCCCGCCGCGCAGCAGCCCAGGGGGAAGATGAGGTAGCGCAGGTAGCGCATCAAGGGGCGGCCGCAAGCGGGCTCACTATCGCCGAGGCCGCCGCCCTGTCCCGGCGCCCGGGTTCAGTCGCTTCGCTGATCGGAGGCCGTCACCCGGGTGGAGCCATCCGTGGGAGCGGCCAGGGTCTCCAGCCGGCTGATCAGCCGCGGCAGCAGCACCAGCACCGCCACCAGGACCAGCACCCCCAGCCCGAACTGGATCACGCTCTCCAGCAGCCGGTCGAAGGGAACCCAGCGTCCGCCCAGCCAGGCGATCCCCACCATCAAGCCGCTCCAGAGCAGGGCCCCGACGCAGTTGCAGAGCAGGAAGCGGCCGTAGGGCATGCCCACGGCCCCAGCCATTGGTCCGGCCACCACCCGCAGCACCGCCACGAAGCGACCCAGCAGCACCGATTTGCCGGCATGGCGCAGGAAGCGCTCCCGCAGCACCTCCAGCTGGGCCGGGCCCTGCCCCAGCCAGCCTCCGACCCGCAGGATCAGGGGCCAGCCGGCCCTTCGTCCCACCCAGTAGCCGATGTTGTCTCCCAGCATGGCTCCGGCGGCGGCGGCGCCCATCACGCCGAGCGGCTGGAGCTGGCCGCTGCCGGCGGCGTAGCCGGCCAGGAGGGTCACGGTTTCGCCCGGCAGGGGAAGGCCGGCGTTCTCCAGCAGCATGGCGACGAACACAACGCCGTAGCCCCAGCGCAGCAGCAGCTCCCGCAGGGTGTCGAGATCCGGAGCGGCGTCGAGCAGGAGCCCGGGGGGCAGGACCATCGGTCGGGAGCCCTGGAGGGCACGCAAGAACTCAACGCTATCCCCCCTGCCGGAGGCCAGGGGGCATCACCGGTTGTGGGCTCAGAGGTGGCCGGTCCAGAGCCAGCGGCGTTGCTGCAGCTTGTTGCGGTGGGGGCCCGGCCAGCTGCAGCGGGGGATGGCCAGCCGCGGGGTGTCGCGGCCGATCGGCCGGGCCTCGAGCGTGGCCACCTGGAAGTAGTGGCGGCCGCAGAGTTCGGCATCAGCCGGCCCGTGGCTGTTGAAGGGATAGGAGAAGGCCTGGGGCTTGCGGCCCACGATCGCCTCCAACTCCTGCTGGGAGCGGATCAGTTCCTGCTCGAAGGCGGCCGCATCGAGGCTGTGGCGGGGATAGTGGTGGTGGCCGTGGCTGGCGATCTCGTGGCCGTTGGCCCGGGCCGCCCGCAGGTAGTTTGCCGAGGGATAGAGGCTGGCGGCCAGCTCCGCCAGCCGCTCGGCGGCTCCCCGGCCGGCGCGGTCCGTGGCCTCGGCCAGCAGCGCCTCCACCGCCGCCACCGGCTCGCCCTCGCGCAGGTGGGCCACCAGGGCATCGCCCCCGTGGGCCCGGCTGGCGGGCAGGCGTTTGTGGGCCAGGGCTTCGAGGGCCTCAGCACGACCCGGATCATGGGCATGCCAGTAGAGCGTGTGCTCCCAGATCAGGGTGGGGGCATCGACCATGGCACTGGACTGAAACAGGACCCCGTGGGCGATCAGCCACTCCAGAACGCCGAGGCCGTTGGCGTAGTTGTCGCGGAAGCAGTCGTCGAAACACACGATCACCCCGAACTCCTTAGGCCCCGGGAAGCGGCCGCGGCGCAGGTCGGCGAAGGTGAAGAAGGTGGCTCCCTGGCTTTTGAGGAAGCTCAGTTCCTCCAGCAGCTGGCTCGGTGGAATCGGGGGCATGCCGTAGCGATCGAGGAAGGGAGCCTGCCCGAGTTCGCCGACGCGGGGATAGCCAAGAGCCAGCACTTTGCCTTGGAGGCGCCGGCGCCAGAAGCCGTCCAGGCCCGGTAGGAATAGAAGATCGCGGCTGCGGTTGGCGATGCGGTGCAGCAGGGTCATCGGCGCGGCAGCTCAGGTGGCGGGGCGGATCCGCTGGCGCTGCTGCCAGCTGTCTCTGTGAAGCGCGGATGCTGCGTGGGCAGCCACGATTATCGCTCCCTCCGTAAGTTGGTCCAGCGTCTAGCGATCAGGCTGTAACTCTCAGCCTGTAACGCTCTGCCCACAACGCTGAACCTGCTGCGCGCGAGAGGTCTCTTGGCCGCTCAGTCCACCGATTCCGGGCGACGCAGCACCAGCAGCATCCCGGCCAGCATCATCAGGACGAAGCTGATCAACATCGGCTTCTGCGGGCCCAGGGCGCTCCAGAGGTACCCCAGCGCCACGGCCACCACCGCGGCCAGGCTGCCGCCCGCCACCAGCCGGCGGCGCAGCTGCGGGATGCCGGGCAGGGCCAGCGCCAGGGCGCCGATCGCCACCATGGCGTACACCAGCAGGAAGGCCAGCACCGCAAAGCCGCCCAGCTGGTCGAACAGCTGGTTCACGGTAAGACCGCGCAGCTCCAGGCCGCCGCCGATCAGGATCAGGGGGATCGTGGCGGCTGTCAGGGCCCGGGCCGGGGTGCGGAAGCGTGGATGCACACGGGCCAGGGGCCTCGGCAGCACACCGGACTCCGCCAGGTTGAAGGCGATGCGGCCCAGGGCATTGAGGCAGCCGAGGGTGCTGCCGAACAAGCACAGGAAGGCCCCGCCGCGGATCCACTCCCCCGCCCCGGGTCGGCCCAGCTGGTCGGCCAGCAGGGCCACCGGATCGAGGCCGTTGCGCGTGGCCGGCGGCAGCCAGCTCAGCCCCTCGGTGAGCACCACCGCCCAGAACAGAAACAACAACCCGGCGATCAGCACGCTGAGGCGGATGGCCCGGGGCACGGCTTGCTCGGGCCGCAGGGATTCCTCCCCGAGGGTGGCGGCACTCTCGAAGCCGATGAAGCTGAGCACGGCCACCATCAGGCCGGAGCGCACCTGGGCGGCGGTGTCACCGACCGGATCGACGGCGGCCAGATCGGCGTGGGAACCCCCATGGCGGAGCACCACCAGGCAGAGACCCAGCACGATCAGCACCGAGATCGATTCGGTGGTGAGCATGGTGGCGGTGGAGAAGCGCACATCACGGCGCGCCAGCAGCAGGCAGCCCAGCCCGCCGATCAGGTACCCGATCACGGGAATCGGCTGCACCCCCATCAGGCCGATCAGCTGGTCGAGATAGAAGCCGAAGAACACCAGGCAGGCCAACATGCTGCCGCCATAGCCCAGTAGCAGGGCCCAGGCCGCCGCTGCCCCGGCAACCGGACCCAGGCCCGCCTCCACATAGCCGGCGATGCCGCTGGCGCTGCCGGGCTGGCGACGGAACAGCACCAGGGTTTCGGCCACCAGCAGGATCGCCACCAAGGCGATGGCGTAACAGAGCCAGGTGGCACGGCCAGCCGTGCGGGCCGTCTCGGGAATGTTGATCACCGCGGTGAGGGTGAGCCCCACCGTGGCCACCGCCTGGGCGGTGACGGCCACGGGGCCGAGGCAGCGATTGAGCCCGGGGGAGGCAGGACCGGGTGCAGCTGGTGTGGGCAGCGGCGCGGCGATGATCGGCAACCTGGGGCAGTTCAAGCCTGACAGCCCGGCAGGGGTTGGCAAGGGCCCGCGGAGCTGGCCCTAGCCTGCGCGGGAGGCTTGCCCATCGATGCGCAGCGATCTGCCCCCAGGCGGCTCCAGCCGAAAGGGCCGTCCCGGACCCACGCTCGGAGCTGCCCCCCGCTGGTGGGTGCGCGGCGACCTGGACGGCTTCCTGGGGCTCGCCCTGGACAACCTGATCCAGATCCTGTTGATCGTGTCGCTCTGCCGGGGGGTGCTGGGCTACCCCGATCGGCTGATCTTTGGGGTGATCCTGCCGGCCACCGGCATCAGCCTGGTGGTGGGCAATGTCGCCTATGCCCTCCAGGCCATGCGGCTCGGCCGCGCCGAGGGCCGCGATGACCGCACCGCCCTGCCCTACGGCATCAACACGGTGAGCCTGTTCGCCTATGTGTTTCTGGTGATGCTGCCGGTGAAGCTCGGTGCCCTGGGTCAGGGGGCTGATGCGGCTACGGCGGTGCGTCTGTCCTGGCAGGCCGGCCTGGTCGCCTGCCTCGGCTCGGGGTTGATCGAGGCCGGCGGTGCCTTCGTGGCGGGTGGGCTGCGGCGCTGGCTGCCCCGGGCTGCCCTGCTGTCCACCCTGGCGGGCATCGCCCTGGGCTACATCAGCCTCGGTTTTCTGCTGCGCACCTATGCCGTGCCGGTGGTGGGTCTGGCGGTGCTGGCGGTGATCCTGGTGGCTTACTACGGCTCCGTGCGCCTTCCGCTACCCGGCGGGCTGCTGGCGGTGCTGGTGGGCATCGCCCTGGCCTGGGCCACCGGTCTGATCAAGGTGGATGCGGCCACCTGGCAGAGCAACGCCGCCCTGGTGGGCTTCCACCCCCCGATCCCCCAGCTGGGGGAGCTCTGGGCCGGCCGCCAGCAGCTGCTGCCCTGGCTGGGGGTGACCATCCCGATGGGGCTGTTCAACGTGCTCGGCTCGCTCCAGAACCTGGAGAGCGCCGAAAGCGCCGGCGACCGCTACCCGGTGAAGAGTTCGCTGCTGATCAATGGCCTGGGCACGATCGCCGCCGCAGCGCTGGGATCCTGCTTCCCCACCACGATCTACATCGGCCACCCCGGCTGGAAGGCGATGGGGGCGCGGATCGGCTACTCCTGGCTCAATGGGCTGGTGATGGGTCTGGCCTGCCTGTTCGGGTTGTTCGGGGTGCTGGGCCAGCTGGTGCCGATCGAGGCCGGCATGGCGATCGTGCTGTACATCGGCCTGGTGATCGCCGCCCAGGCTTTCCAGGCCACGCCCTCCGCCCATGCCCCGGCCGTGGCCCTGGGGCTGCTGCCGGGGCTGGCGGGCTGGGGCTCGCTGATGCTCAAGGCGGGTCTCCGGGCCGGCGGTGCGGGCACCGCTGCCCATCCCTTCAGCCCGGCCCTGCTGCCCCCCCTGGCGCAGGCGGATGTGTGGGCGGCCGGCGCCTTTGCCTTGGAGCAGGGCCAGATCGTGGCCGCCATGCTGCTGGCGGCGATGCTGGTGTACGTGATCGAGCAGCGCTTCCGGGCCGCCGCGGTCTGCGCCCTGGTCGCCGCGGCGGGCTCCTGGGTGGGCCTGCTCCACGCCTGGCGCTTCACCCAGGCCGACACCGTGCTCGCTCCGGGCTGGGGGCAGGGAAGCTCCTGGGCCCTGGGCTATCTGGCGATGGCCCTGGTCTTCCTGCTGGGCTGGTGGGACCAGCGGCGGCCCCGTTCCTGAAGACCGGCTAGAACGCCCCGAAGCGCTCCCTTTCTTCATGGCCACGGGTTTTCCTCTGTTCATGCCCCAGGCCCGCCAGCAGAGCGCTCCGGCGGCCTTGCTTGGCTCCAGGCCGGTGGAATCCGCTGCCCTGGCCGCGGTGCTGACCGTCCTCAGCCTGGCGCCGGGAGATGCCGCCGTGGCGGCCCCGGCTCCGGTGGCCCAACCCGCCTCGGTTCAGTGCGCTGACCCCCAGCCCGGCCGTTATGTGGTGATGGGCGATGGCGTGGCCCAGGGGGAACCGGTGGCGAGGATCCTGCAGGAAACCTGGAAGCCCGACGGCAGCATCGAGGGGATCCGGCTGGAGCGTCGCGGCCGCAGCTACCGGGAAGCGGCCTACACCGGCCGCTTCCGCAGCCTCTCGCTCTGCCGGGCCGGCATCGAACGCAGCTACGACACCCAGACCAGCACCAGCCAGGCCGTGCTGGATGCGGGGGGCCGTCCCCGCTATTCCCTGGGCACCCTGCCGGAGGTGGTGGTGGTGTCCCGCTGGTTCAGCCAGGGCACCGGAGCCTGCAACGCCGCCCTGCTGGATGGCACCGTGCTGAGCATGCAGCAAGGCCGCAACTGGAAGGGCGGCCTGTGGCGGCCCAATGCCGTGATCCAGCACGAGCGCTGGCGCGCTGGCAGCGTGCTGGGCATCGCCATCTCCAGCTACGGCCCGAGCATCGAGGAGGCCACCTACAGCGGCACGATCACGGTGGACGCCAACTGCCTGGCCACGCTGAAGGAGCAGGACTCCCTGGGTGTGGTTTACAACTATCGCGCCGTGGTGCTCGCCGATGGCTCCGGCTACCTCTACCTCCAGACCGATCCGGACAACATCACGGTGGGCTATCTGGACCGGCAGCGAGCAGGAGCCGGCGCAGCTCCTCTGCGCTGAACCCCTCCAGCGCAGAGAGCGGCCCAGAACAGCTGCGGAGAACAATGGGGGCAATCCGATCCAGGACGGCCCCACCCTGGCCCAGTTCTGCCTGGCGGTGCTGCTGCTGGCCCTGAGCGGCTATCTGGTGGCCAACGACCGGGGCCACCATCCCCCCGGCTGAGCCGCTCCGAGCGGGTGCTGCCGTCATTCGCAACGCCCCTTCTGGGCACTCACCGACTCTCTCCCCTGCTCCGATGGCCGACTTCGATCCCCCCGCTGGAGCGGCCCGCGCCGCCGGCGGCAAGACGCCCGATCCCACGACAGCGGTCAAGACACCGCAGAGCATCACCCTGCGGCGCCCCGACGACTGGCACGTGCACCTGCGCGATGGCGCCCTGTTGCAGGCGGTGGCGCCGGCCACGGCGCGCCAGTTCGCCCGGGCGATCGTGATGCCGAATCTCTCGCCGCCGATCACCACCGTGGCGGCGGCGCTGGCCTACCGGGAGCGCATCCGCGCCGCCGTGCCCGATGGGTTGGGCTTCACGCCGCTGATGACGGCCTACCTCACCGACACGATTGAGCCGGCTGAGCTGGAGCGCGGTCAGGCCGAGGGGGTGTTCAGCGCCTGCAAGCTCTACCCCGCCAACGCCACCACCAATTCCGCCGCCGGCGTGAGCGACCTGGCCAAGCTCACGGCCGTGTTCGAAACCCTGGAGCGGATCGGTCTGCCCCTGCTGATCCACGGCGAGGTCACCGATGGTGAGATCGACATCTTTGATCGCGAGGCGGTGTTCATCGAGCGCCATCTCGAGCCGCTGTTGCAACGTCACCCGGGGTTGAAGGTGGTCCTGGAGCACATCACCACCGCAGAGGCCGCCGCCTTTGTGCGCAGCGCCGGTCCCAACCTGGCGGCCACGATCACGCCCCACCACCTGCACATCAACCGCAACGCGATGTTCCAGGGGGGACTGCGGCCTGACTTCTATTGCCTGCCAGTGGCCAAGCGGGAACGCCATCGTCTCGCCCTGGTGGCCGCTGCCACCTCGGGGGATCCGAAATTCTTTCTGGGCACCGATTCGGCTCCCCATCCGCGCCATGCCAAGGAGGCGGCCTGCGGTTGCGCCGGCATCTACAACGCCCCCTTCGCGATCGAGAGCTACGCGATGGTGTTCGAGGCCCAGGGCCAGCTCGGGCGCCTCGAGGCCTTCGCCAGCGAGCACGGCCCCCGCTTCTACGGCCTGCCGCTCAACGCCGGATCGATCACCCTGGTGCGGGAGGCCCACACGGTGCCGCCGCGGCTCCATGCCAACGATGCCGCCGGGGTGGCCACCACCCTGGTGCCCTTCCATGCCGGGGCGGTGCTGCCCTGGCGGTTGCTGGCGGACTGAGCGGCCATCGGCGGGGACGAGGGGCGACGCACCGGAGCGGGGTGGCGCCTGGAATGCTCCCGGTAAGGTCGGGGCCGGAATTCTGTTCCCTTCGCCTTGGCCGATCTCTCGCCGGCGTTCAGCCCCGCAGCGCCCCCCTTGCGCACCCGCCTGCGGGGCGAGGCCCTGCTGAATGAGCCCCTGTTGAACAAGGGCACCGCCTTCAGCCGTGCGGAGCGCCGGGCCCTGGGCCTGGAGGCCCTGCTGCCCTGGCAGGAGGAAAGCCTGGCTGAGCAGGTGGAGCGTTGCCGGCGGGCCTTTGCGGCGATGGGCAGCGATCTGGAGCGCTACGCCTATGCCCAGAGCCTGCGCGAACGCAACCTCACGCTCTTCCACCGCTTCCTGGCCGACCACATCGAGCTGGTGATGCCGATCGTCTACACCCCCACAGTGGGCCGGGCGATCCAGCAGGCGAGCACCACCTACCGCAGCCCCAGCCAGGGGGTCTACCTGGCGGCGCCCCAACAGGAGCGGCTGGTGGAGCTGCTGCGCCAGGCCTGCGGCGATCGGCCGCCCCAGCTGCTTCTGGTCACCGACGCCCAGGGCATCCTCGGCATCGGCGATCAGGGGGTGGGCGGCATCCACATCTGCCAGGGGAAGCTGGCCGTTTATACCCTCTGCGCCGGACTGGATCCGGCGGCGGGGCTGCCGGTGATGCTCGATGTGGGCACCGACAGGCCGGAGCTGCTCGGTGATGCGGCCTATCCGGGGCTGCAGCAGCCCCGGCTGCAGGGCGAGGCCTACGACGCCTTCCTGGAGGCCTTCATCCACGCGGTGGAGCAGGTGTGCCCCGGTGCCCTGGTGCACTGGGAGGACTTTGGCGCCCCCAACGCCCGCCGTGTGCTCGATGGTTTTCGGCACCGCATCGCCAGCTTCAACGACGACATCCAGGGCACCAGCGGTGTGGCGGCCGCGGCGATCCTGGCCGGCCTGCGGGGCCTGGGGGGCTCCCTGGCCGGGGAGCGGATCGTGATCTTCGGGGCCGGCAGCGCAGGTTGCGGCATCGCCGAGCGGCTGCAGCGTCTGCTGGAGAAGGCTGGCCTCTCGCGCCAGGAGGCGGCCGCCCGCATCTGGCCGATCGACCGCCACGGCCTGGTGCACGAAGGCCTCGCCGAGTGCAGCGATGCCGTGGCGCCCTGGGTGAAGAGCGCTGCTGAGCTGGCCGCTGTGGGCCTGCCGGCCGGTGCTGCGGGCCAGGGGCCGGGGCTGCAGGCGGTGATCGAGGCGGTGAAGCCCGGCGTGCTGATCGGCACCTCCACCCGCGCCGGTGCCTTTGATCAGGCGGTGGTGGAGGCCCTTTGCCGCGGCGTGGAGCGGCCGATCGTGCTGCCGCTCTCCAATCCCACGCCCCTGGCGGAGGTCACCCCGGAGAACCTGCTGCGCTGGAGCGGCGGTCGGGCCCTGCTGGCCACCGGCAGCCCCTTCGCCCCTGTGGCCACCGCCGCGGGGGAGCGGGTGATCGGTCAGTGCAACAACTGCTTCGTGTTTCCCGGCCTGGGCTTTGCGGCCATGGCGGTGGGGGCCAGCCAGGTGAGCGAGGCGATGATCGACGCCAGCATCGAGGCTCTGGCCGCCGCCATCCCGGCCGCCGCCGACCCCGATGCACCGCTGATGCCGCCCCTGGCCGCGGTGGCGGCGGTGTCGCAGCGGGTGGCCGAGGCGGTGGCCCTGGCGGCGGTGGCCGAGGGGCTCGCCACGCGGGCTGCAGATCCGGCCGAAGCCCTGGCCCGCCTGGCGGCCAGCCGCTGGGAGCCCAGCTACCGGGCGATCAGCGCCGCCTGAAGGACACCTCCGAGCCCCGGGCCTGCCCGACGTTCGGGCCCGCCGGCCTCAGAGGTAGCGCTGCAGGATCGAGGGCCGGGAGAAATCGCGCCGCGCGAAGGCGGCGAACACCAGGGAGATGAAGCCGCAGGAGAGCAGCACCCGCACGAAGTTCACCAGGGCGAAGGTGCGGCCCCGCTTGGTGCGGCGGTTGATCTCCTCATCGAGCCGCTTGGCGTTGCTGCTGAGCACCTTCTCCACATCGGTCCGGAAGGGTTGGAAGGGGCCATTGAAGGCCTTCGGCAGCTGGGGGGAGCCGGGCAGGCGGGTCAGGGCCTTGGCCAGGTCAGGAATGGTGTTGCTCAGCTTCACTTCCTGGCGGATGGCGGCCAGATCCTTCTGCTCCTTGAGCAGGGGCGTGCGCAGGTCGATGTCCTGGCGGATGGTGAGCAGCAGCTGGCTGGGGATCAGCAGCAGGTAGCCGATGCAGGCGATCCAGGCCCGCTTGCGGAAGCGGCGCAGGCTGCCGAGGGCCAGTTCGTTCTCGGGGTCGAGGTAGAGCCCCAGCAGTACCAGACAACCCCCGAGCAGAGGGAAGTAGGAATAGGAGATCAGCAGGTTGATCAACCCCTGCTGCCAGCGGGGGTCGGCGAGCCGCACCGGGACCACCGAGGTGCCCAGGCCGATCACAAAGAGGCCGTAGAGCAGCAGGCCGCTGAACACGCAGAGGTAGGAGGCATCCCCCAGCAGCTCCACCGCTCCAGGTTCGGGCCGCTTGGCCGGCTCGTCGGCCGGGGCCTGGGGGGCTGAGCCCTCCGGCAGCGGCGTGCCGGATGGGTTGGGGGAGGAGAAGGTCATGGGGCCAGGACGGGCATGGGGGCCAGGGAATGGCGTTGCAGCAGCTTTGCGGCCGCGGGCAGCAGAGGGAAGCTGGGTCTGCCGCTGGGGGGCAGCTGGATCAACTGCCTCAGGCTCCGTTTCGACCCGCAAGCTAGGTCAGCTTCCAGTTCCGGCCCAGGTTGTCCAGTCCACTGCGCCAGGGGGGGGCACCGCTCTGGGGGGCGCCGGTTCACTACGAGCTGTATCGCCGCCTCGCGATCGGCGTCGCCGTGCCCTAGCACGGGCCGATTGGACCCAGCGGGCGATGGGCTTCTTCATCCAGCTCACCGATGCGATCGCCACGCGCCAGTCGCTGCTGGTCACGGGGCTGGATCCCAACCCCGAGATGCTGCAGAGCTGGGCCCACCGCCGTGGCATGGGCGGCCGCTCCTTCCTCTCCCAGGCCCGGCACTGGATCAAGGCGGTGATCGAGGCCACCGCCGAACATGTGTGCGCCTACAAGCCCAGCCTCGGCTTCTATCTCTCCCTGGGCCCGGTGGGCCTGGAGCTGCTGCGGGAGGTGCGCGAGCTGGTGCCGCTCACGATTCCGCTGATCGTCGATGCCAAGCACGGCGACCTCAACAGCTCCTCCGCCCTGGCCAGCTACCTCTTCCGCGACCTCGGCGCCGATGCGGTGACCCTCTCCCCCCTCGCAGGCCAGGACATCGCCGCCCCCTTCCTGCTGTATCCCGAGAAGGCCGTGGTGGTGACCTGCCACAGCTCCAACCCGGCCGCCCGGATCCTGCAGCACCATCCCGATGAGGTCGATCCTCTCTACATCCGGATCGTGCGGGAGTGCCAGCTCTGGGGCACCCCCGACCAGCTGCTGCTGGAGGTGGGCACCAGCGACCCGGCCGTGCTGGCCCGGGTGCGCCAGCAGGCGCCCGAGCGTTTCCTGATCCTGCGCAGCCTCTGGGCGGAGGAGGACCGGCTCGATGCCCTGCTGGATGCGGGCCTGAGCCCTTCGGCTGACGGACTGCTGCTCCCCCTGCCCCAGAACCTTCTGGTGGAGGACGACATGGCGGAGCGGGCCGGCCGTCTGAAACGGCGGATCGGCGAGCGGCGCGATGCCTGCCTGGAGCGGCGCGTTGAGGGCGCCCCCGCCTGCAGCCTCTGGTTGCCGGCGTTCCCGAACCCGAAGGCTTCCGCCGCGCCCGCGGTGGCAGGGGGGCGGAACGGGCCCGCCACTGCCGGTGGGCCGGCCGGTGTGGAGGGGGGCAGCGATCCGGCGGTCGCCGGCAGCGCTGCGTTGGATGGGCTGATCCTCGATCTGTTCGACATCGGCTGCCTGCTGTTCGGCGAGTACGTGCAGGCCTCCGGGGCGGTGTTCAATTACTACATCGATCTGCGGCAGATCATCTCCGATCCCAACCTTTTCCATCGCGTTCTGCATGCCTACGGGCAGTTGCTTGAAGGCCTCGATTACGACCGGATCGCGGGCATTCCCTATGGTGCCCTGCCCACGGCCACGGGCCTTTCGCTGCAGCTCCACAAGCCGCTGATCTATCCCCGCAAGGAGGTGAAGGCCCACGGCGCCCGCCGGCTGATCGAGGGTGATTTTGTGGAGGGTGACCGGGTGGCGGTGGTGGACGACATCCTGATCACCGGTGGCAGCGTGCTGGAGGGCATCGCCAAGCTCGAGAGTTCGGGCCTGGTGGTGCGCGATGTGGTGGTGTTCATCGACCACGGTGGCAGCGTCGGCAGCAGCGCCCGGGGCCGGCTGGAGGCCGCCGGCTATCGCTGCCATGCGGTGCTGCAGATCGAGCGGATCACGACGGTGCTCCACCGGGCCGGCCGCCTCAGCGACGACCAGGCCTCCCTGCTCGGCGTGGTGGAGCCCGCCAGGCAGGTGCTCGCTGCCCCGTAGGGTGGATTCCGTGCCCCTGAATCCCCCGGGCATCTCTCCTCCCCATGACGGGATCCCCTGCCGACCCGCCGACGATCGGCGAACTCGAGGCCAAGTATTCCCTCTATTGCAAGGCCATGCGGCTGCTTCTCAAGGAGGGCCGCACCATCGAAGCGATCCAGCGCACCGTCTGCTGGAGTCGGCTTGAACAACTGCACATCTGTCTGCCGAGTCGCTACAAATCGCCGGATTATCTCTACGCCGTGCTCAAGCGCGATCTCGCCTGAGCGCCCCCTGAACGCTCCCGCTTCGACGCCGCAAAAGCTTCCCAGGATGGGGGAAGTCTCCGCTGCTGCGTTGCACCATGGAGCCCCTGCCTCCGCTTTGGATCGATCGCCATGACGCGGGCCGGCAGCTGGCCCGCCGCTGCCGCGATCTTCGCGGCCGCGACGGCACCGTGCTGATCGGTCTCCCCCGCGGCGGGGTGGCGGTGGCGGCGGCCATGGCCGAGGAGTTGAACCTGCCGGTGCTGCCCTGGGCCGTGCGCAAGCTGGCCGATCCCGCCTGGCCCGAGCTGGCGATCGGCGCGGTGGCCCCAGGCGGTGTGGTGCTCTGGGCGGATCCCCGCCACGAGGATCCGCCGATGGCCCTGGAGCAGCGGCGGGCGCTGGTGCGGGCCCAGCAGCAGGAGCTGGCGCGGCGGCAGCGGCACTATGGCGATCCCGATCCCCGCAGCTTGCTGGGCCTCCATCTGGTGGTGGTCGACGATGGCATCGCCACCGGTCTCACTGCCCGCGCCGCCCTGCTCTCCCTGCGGCTGCTCCAGCCCGCCTCCCTCACCCTGGCGGTGCCGCTGATGGACCGGCAGGTGTTGCCCGAGTTTGAACTGTTGGTGGAACGGCTGGTGGTGCTGGCGCTGGTGCGGCGGCTGGAGGCGGTGGGGCTGTGGTACGAGCAGTTCGAGCAGCTTGATGACGCGGCGGTGCTGCGGCTGCTCAGCAGGGTCAGCAGCGCCTGCCCCTCCTGATTCCACCGCAGGCGACCCCGGGTGCTGATCTCCGCGTCCCGACCGATCTGGTGCCTCAGCCACGAGGAGGTGGTGGCGGCGCTCGGCAGCGGCCCTGAGGGTCTCAGCCAGCCGGAGGCGGCGGAGCGGTTGGCGCGCTACGGCCCCAACCTGTTGCCGGCCCTGCGGCGCCGCCCGCTGCTGCTGCGGCTGATGGATCAGATGGGCCACTTCATGGCCCTGCTGCTGTGGATCGCCGGCGGCCTGGCCTTCGCCTCCGGCACCCCCCAGCTGGGCTGGGCGATCTGGGCGGTGGTGCTGATCAACGGGGTCTTCTCCTTCTGGCAGGAGTTCCAGGCGGAGCGGGCCCTGGAGGCCCTCAGCCGCTCCCTGCCGCGCCAGGTGCAGGTGTGGCGTGATGGCGAGCTGCGGCGGCTGGCAGCCGACCAGCTGGTGGCGGGCGACCGGCTGGCGCTCGAGGAGGGGGACCGGATTCCGGCCGACTGCCGCATCACCCGGGCCCTGGGGCTGAGCGTGGATCTGGCCGCCCTCACCGGCGAATCCCTGCCGGTGGCGCGCCAGGCCGCTGCCACGCCTCCCCCGGCCGCGGCTCCCCCTGCCGCGGGCGCATCGCTGCCTCCCAATCACCACCTGCCCGCCAGCGAACGCAGCAACCTGCTGCTGGCCGGCACCACGGTGGCGGCAGGGCGGGCGGAGGGCTTTGTGTATGCCACCGGTGCTGAAACCGAATTCGGCCAGGTGGCCCGGCTCACCGCCGGCACCCGCCGCAGCGCCAGCACCCTGGAGGTGCAGGTGGCCCGGATCGTCCACACGATCAGCACCGTGGCCGTGACGATGGGGGTGCTGGCCTTCCTGCTCAGCGTGCTGTTCGTGGGGCTCGGCCCGCTGGAGAGCCTGGTGTTCGCGGTGGGGATCATCGTGGCCAACGTGCCGGAGGGGCTGCTGCCCACGGTCACCCTGGCCCTGGCCCTGAGCGTCCAGCGGATGGCCCGCAGCCGTGCCCTGGTGCGCCGCCTCTCGGCGGTGGAGACCCTTGGCTCGGTGAGCGTGATCTGCTGCGACAAGACCGGCACCCTCACCGCGGCCCGGATGGCGGTGGAACAGACCTGGCAGCCCTGCCCCAGCGCCGAAGCCGAGCGGCTGCTGCTGCTCTGCGCCAGTCTCTGCAGCAATGCCCCCCGCGGGGGGGCCGGGCCCGGCGGCGATGCCACCGAAACGGCGCTCCTGGCAGCGGCGGCGGCGGCCGGCCTCGATCCGGCAGCGGAGCAGGGGCGCCATCTGCGGCAGGTGGAGATCCCCTTCGATTCCCATCGCCGCCGCATGGCCGTGGTGGTGCGCTGGCCCGGGGAGCTGCCCCTGGCGCCGGGCCCGGGTGGAGCGGGCGCTGGGGAGCTTCCCGCGGGAGCGTCGCCGCTGGTGCTGGTGGCCAAGGGGGCGCCCCTGGAACTGCTGGCCCAGTGCCGCCACCAGCTGGCGGAGCAGGGCTATGAGCCCCTCGATGCCGCCGGGCGCGACGCGGTGGTGGCTGCCAATGACGCCCTGGCCCTGCGGGGCCAGCGGGTGCTGGCGGTTGCTCTGCGCTTGTTGCCGCCGGGATGCTTTCCCACTGCCGGGGCCGATGGGGGGGCACCGATCACCGCCCTGCCTGGCGGCGCAGCGGCGGCGGCGCTGGAGCAGGACCTCGTGTTGGTGGGCTTGATCGGTCTGTACGACCCGCCGCGGCCGGAGGTGCCCATGGCGCTGCAGCGCTGCCGCGAGGCGGGCATCCGGGTCACCATGGTGACGGGGGACTACGGCCTCACCGCCGAGGCGATCGCCCGCCAGATCGGCCTGCTGGAGCCGGATGATGGGGATCGGTTGCGCTCCCGCCGCGTCGATCCGGTGCGGGTGATCGAGGGAGCCACCCTGGCGGCGATCAGCGACCTGCAGCTGCGTCAGCTGCTCAAGTACCGCCACCGACTGGTGTTTGCCCGCATGGCGCCGGAGCAGAAGCTGCGGCTGGTGCAGGCCTACCGGGCCCTGGGCGAGGTGGTGGCGGTGACCGGTGATGGCGTCAACGACGCGCCGGCCCTGCGGGCGGCGGATGTGGGCCTGGCGATGGGCCGCAGCGGCACCGATGTGGCCCGCGAGGCGGCCGACATCGTGCTGCTCGACGACAACTTCGCCACGATCGTCGAGGCGATCCGCCACGGCCGAGCGGTGGTGGCGAACATCGGGCGCTTCATCACCTACGTGCTGGCCTCCAACGTGCCGGAGGTGGCGCCCTTCCTGGCCATGGTGGCCCTGCGCATTCCGGCTGCCCTCACCGTGCTCCAGATCCTGGCGGTGGATCTGGGCACCGACCTGCTGCCGGCGCTGGGGCTGGGGGCCGAGCCACCGGAGCCGGGGGTGCTTCGCCTCCCGCCCCGGCCACGCCAGCTGGCGCTGCTGAACCGCTCGGTGATGGTGCGGGCCTACCTGGTGCTGGGCCTGGTGGAGGCCTTGATCGCGATGGGGGGCTACCTGCTGGTGTGGCACCGGCACGGGGTGGGTTGGGCGGAGCTGCGCGCCCTGGCGCCGCTGCTGCTGCACCACCGGGCGCCGGCGGCCTTCGAGACGCTGGCACGCCAGGCTTCGAGCGTGGCCTTCGGCCTGATCGTGGCCGGCCAGATGGGGGCGTTGCTCGCCTGCCGCAGCACCGAGCGGCCGTTCTGGACGATGCTGCGGGTTCCCAATCCCTGGCTGTGGCTGGGCCTGGCCAGCGAACCGCTGCTGGCCTCCCTGCTGGTGCTCTCTCCCGCCCTGGCCGGGGTGTTCGCCACGGCGCCCTTCCCGCCGGCCTGGCTGGGCTGGATGGCCCTGGCCCCGCTGGCGGTGTTGCTGGCCGACACCCTGCACAAGGCGGTGTTGCACAAGGCGGCGCTGCGCAAGGCGCTGGTCAACGGCCGCGTGGCCTGAACCCCGCCGGGCGGAGGGTTGGGCGGCAACCGATTGGGCGGCACGCGGTTGGGCGGCAGCGGGTGCGGTGGCCGCCGGGGGCGCTCAGCGGGGAGTGGAACCCGCCGGCGTCGGGACGGCCGGGGTCAAGGTGGCGTTGGGTGGGGTGGTGGGCAGCGGCGAGGAGGGGGACGCGTGCGGGCCGACCAGCCGATCCGCCTCCACCACGCTGGCGCGGCCGCTGCGCTGCTCCACCAGGCACAGCTCCACTCCCTTCTGGCCGCGCATGTGGGGCTGGGGATAGGTGCCCTCCAGCAGCAACGCACTCAGGCCCAGGCCCGGCAGGTCGACCCGCTGACCGTTCACCCGCACCGCAGCCAGAGCGCTGGCGGCCACGCAGGCGCTGCGCACCTGGCGGTCGTAGGCGCTCCAGGCCTGGGGGCTGGAGGCCAGGGCGGGTCCGCCGACCAGGGCCGTGGCCGCTGCCAGCAGCAGGCCGGCCAGGCGGGGCCCGCTCGCCCGGCGGGAGGCGCTGCGGACGTTGGCGCCGGGGGCGGCGTGGCTCTGTTCGGCCCTCGGGGCGGGGGGGAGAGGGCAGGGGCTGGCCATGGTGCGCGGCTGGATTGTGAGCTGGGCCGGAGGGTAGCCGCGCTAGCGGGGCTGATCAGCCGCTGCGGGGCACGCCGATTCGCCTTGGTGCTGGCATCAGGGGCGATGGACTTCGTGGCAGGGGTTCACGGCAGAGCCAGCAGCACGGCTCCCACGCCCATCAGCGCCACACCGAGCCACTGGCGCGGATCGAGGCTCTCCCCCAGCAGCGTCACCCCCAGCACGGCCACCAGCACCACGCTGAGCTTGTCGATCGGCGCCACCCGCGACACCGGCCCGAGCTGCAGGGCCCGAAACCAGCACAGCCACGACACGCCGGTCGCCAGCCCGGAGAGCCCCAGAAACACCAGGCTGCGGCGGGGCAGGGCGGGCCAGGGCCGCAGATCGCCACCGGCCACCACCACCGCCGCCAGCAGTGCAACCACCACCAGGGTGCGCAGGAACGTGGCCAGGTTGCTGCTGATCCCGTCCACCCCCAGCTTGGCCAGCAGGGAGGTGATGGCGGCGAACAGGGCCGAGAGGCCCGCCCAGAGCTGCCAGCTGCCCAGCAGGGGGGTGATCGGAGGCATGGCGGCGGGCCGGCGGCGAAGCCTGATCCTCCCAGGGATCTGCCGCGTCCCCCGCAGCGTCTCGCTTGTGGGCCGCTCCGGAAGCAGCGATCAGGGCTGAAGGCTTGGGGTTCAGGTCACGCCGCGGCCGAGCAGCAGGTCGCGGGCGGTGTTCACCGCCTGCATGGTGTCGAGCTGGCCGCCCCGGTCGGGGTGGTGGTCGGCGGCGGCGAGCTTCCAGGCCCGGGTCACGTCCGCTTCCCGCAGGCGGCCGGCCAGGGGCAGGCCGAGGCGCTGGCGGGCGATGATCGCCTCGAGATCAGGGGCCTTGCCGAGCGGGGAGCGATCGGCGGCGCTGAGGCCACTGCCGCGCCGGCCCCGGCTGTGGGCGCCTTCGGGCTGGGGGCTGCCCATTCCCTGGCCCTTGCGCTCCCGCTTGTCGGCCTTGCCGCGGCGCTCCTGCTGGCTGCCCTTGCTCTTCCCGCTTCGGTTGGCCGCAAAGCCGCCCCGCCCGCCATGGTTGGCGCCGAATCCCCGCCCCTGGTCCTGGTCAGTGGCCGCCGCCTCCTCCTCCGCGCGCCGCTGGGCGGCCTGGGCTTCAGCGGCCAGGCGGTGCAGCACCAGGGCGGTTGCGGAGCGGTGGGCGGCGGACATCGGGCAGAGCGGCGGCGCCCCCAGCCTCTTCCATCGCCGGCCCAGATCTTGGTATGCGGCATTGCCTTCGCCGGCAGCGCTCCCGACCGGCCTGCAGGACCCCCATCCGCCGGGCGCTGGCCAGCGATCTGTTGAGCGCCGAGACTGGCGGCACCAACCCCCTTAGCCCTGATGCCGCAGGCCGCCCTGAGCCCGATCCCGCAGCCCGCGCCGAAGCCGATGCCGTCCGTCGCCGCCGGCGGGCCGCCCTGGCCGCCGCGCCTGGCGGCTCTGCTGCTGGCCCTGGGGCTGGGACTCAGCACCGCCGCCGCCCCCGCCCTGGCGCTGCAGGCACCTCTGGAAACCTCTGCTTCGGCTGGATCCTTGGGAACCCCAGGCGCTGCGGCGGCCGCGGCAGCCCCGAACGCCCCGACGCCGGAGCCTGGGGCGCCGGCCCCTTCACCCCCTTCCTCGCCAACCCTGCAGGCCCAGGCCGCAGCGGCGGTGCCGCCTGCGTTCGAGCGGCAGGTGCTGGAGGTGCTGCGCCAGCACCCCGAAGCGGTGTTCGAGGCGCTGCAGACCCAGCTGAAGCGGATCGAGCAGCGCAAACGCCAGGCTCGCCAGGAGGCTCTCACCCAGCTGGAGCGCGATCCCGCAGCGCTGATCGGCAGCTCCCCCACCCTGGGCCAGGGCCGCACGCGCCTGCTGGTGTTCTCCGATTTCCAGTGCCCCTACTGCGCTGAAGCCGCCCGCAACCTCTCGGCGTTCCTGGCGAAGAACGGCGGCAAGTTGAGCCTCACCTACAAGTTCTATCCGCTGGTGCGCATCCATCCCGAGGCGCTGGGCGCCGCCCGCGCTGCCTGGGCCGCCCAGCAACAGGGCCGCTTCTGGCCCTTTCACGATGCGCTTTTCGCCGCCCAGGACCGGCTCGGTGAGCCGCTGTATCTGGACACCGCCCGCCGCCTCGGCCTGGATCTGAACCGCTTCAACCGCGACCGCCAGAGCCCGGCGAGCCTGGAGGCGATCGAGCGCGACCGGGCGCTGGGCGATCGCCTCGGCCTGGAGGGCACCCCCTTCTTTGCGGTGAACGGCGAAGCCTTCTCGGCGGCGGTGGATGAGGCCTTCCTGCAGAAGCTGGTGCAGGGGCGTTGACCCCAACGTGTTCGCCTGTCACGTCGTTGCTGAGGCGGCTTCGCGCGCCGGATCCGCAGCCTCCACCTGCCGCCGCGGGTGGTGATCCCCTCGGCTGGATCGGGCCCGCGCGGGGCTGATCGAGCCAGCAGGGGCTGATCGAGGCAGCCGAACTTGATGCCTCAGGCAACAGGGCGAGGGGACAACACTGGAGGCTGCAATGGCTCCTAATCTGGCCAGGTCGGGGTTTGAAGCAGGATGAACCCATCACCTGACATCCGCTGGCAGCAACGTCTGCTCAATTTTGAGCGGGCCTTGCGGTTGCTACGGGAAGCGATGGCCCATGGCCCCGAGGCCCTTAATCAGCTGGAAAAAGAGGGCGTGATTCAGCGGTTTGAATACTGTTTTGAGCTGGCCTGGAAAACCGTCAAGGACTACATGGAGGCCAGTGGCGTTGTGTTTGGTGTGGTGATGCCCCGCCAGGTGATCAAGGACGCCTTCGCGGCCAAAGTGTTGAGTGATGGTGACACCTGGATCGCCATGCTCGATCACCGTAATCTGCTCTCGCACACCTACAATCCGGCCGTCTTCGAGCAGGCGGTGGAGGCCATTCACCAACGCTATCTGCCCCGGCTGGATGATCTCTATCACGTCCTGCAGCAGGAGGTGCTGCCATGAGCCAGCCACCGCTGCAACCGGCCGAACTGGAGCTGATGCGCTCGGTGCTACGCCGGCATCCGGAGGTGCACAGCGCCACACTGTTCGGGTCCCGTGCCAAGGGCACCCACCACCAGCGCTCCGATGTGGACCTGGCCCTCCGTGGCGAGCTTGGCTTGCTTGGGGCTGAGGCGATCGCGGCGGAACTGGAGGAGTTGCCGCTTCCCTATCGGTTTGATGTGCACGCGCTGGAGCAGATCAGCCTGGCGCCACTGCTTGCGCACATCGAGCGCGTGGGAGTGGAGATCTATTCGTTGCAACAACTGGAGCCAACAGGCGACGGCGTAGACGCCCTGGCCGGGCGGTCGCAATCTGGACCATCCCGTTGCGGCTCCAGCCCGATCAGGCTCGCCAGTCCTGCAGATCCAGCGCCAGCCCAGCGGCCTGTGGATCCTTCGCCAGCCGTTTCAACAAGCGCTGATCCTGGGTGATCAGGGGGCTGTTGCGAGCCTCGGCCAGCGCCAGGTCGAGGCAGTCGTAGGCGGGATGGTCAAGCCGCTGGCTCCAGCGCCGGGCCGAGGCCAGAAGGTTGGATGCCGGCACCAGCTCGGTGAACAGGCCGGGCGCCAGCTGGGCGATGCCAGCGAACTGCTCTTCGGTGATCGCACCGGCGCGCCAGGCCTTCCAGCCGGCGTTGAGCAACTCCACCAGCACCAGATCCGGCGCCAGTAGACATGCCGGAGGCGCCGCGTCCAGCAACTCCACCGCCTTGGCACTGCCGGGCACTTCCACGAACCAGCCGAAGGCCACCGATGCATCCACCACCCACAGCCGCGGCTCAGCGCTGCTCACGTCCCTCACGGATCAGGGCGGCCACATCCAACCGCTGGCCCTGGGCAGGCGTCTGACGACGCAAGGCCGCCAGGCGCTCCATCCGGTCGTCCTGCTCGGCGGCGGCGGCCGTGAGCAGATCCCGAAGGCTCTGCTCCAGCGAAACGCCACGGCGCCGCGCCTGGGCGCGCAGGATCTCCACCACCCTTTCCTCCAGCTGCCGGATGAGGACCTGAGCCACAGACTCCTCGAGTGCTAGCGGGAATGATAGCGGCGGTCGGCGGTCGGATCGCGGTTGTTCCTCTGGCCCGTCCGCCCCGTTGTTGGCGACGGACTGGCCGACAGCAACTCCGCAGCCACCCCCTGCGGCCGCAACAGCGCGACCGCCTGGCGGTCGAAGGACACCAACGTGTCGCCACCGAGCCATTGGCCCTGATGGGCGATCACCCCATCGGCGCAATCACCGCCGGCCTCGGCAGCTTTTTGGATCTGCTTCAGCGTGACCTGGCCCTTGGCGGTGATGGTGAGAAGGCCCACGGGGTGGTGTTGACGTGGTTCTTTCCTGGCTGGTGCTGGCATGCCGTGGGTCGTTTCGCCAAAAGGGGCCTGTCATGGCATCAGAGTGTCCGGTGGTCTAGGGCTGCGGGCTATGCAGATTCTGCATAGGGCCCCTGATCCTCCGCTCAGCGGCGGCAAACTACCGATTCACGCTCCACACTGAGGCGACGGCCGTCCATGCCCGTGATCGATTCCGCGCCCTTCACCACATCCGAAGCCGACGACGAGTCGGGTGAAGACCCATCCGGTCTGGATGACCTGCTGGCCTCTCTCCGGGCCGAGGAAGCACCAGCACCCAAACGCGGGCGAGGGCGACCCAAAGCGAAAAAGGAAGCACCCGCCAAGGATTTCAAGGCAGTGCTCTGGGCGAGTGCCGACAAACTTCGTGCCCAGATGGATGCTGCGGAATACAAGCATCTGGTTCTGGGTCTGATCTTCCTCAAATACATCTCAGACACGTTTGCTGAGCATCGAGCGAAGGTGCTCCAGATGGTCAGTTCGCCTGACTCTGACTTTTACATTGGGGATGACCCTGCCGATCACGAAGCAGCACTGGAGGATCGTGACTACTACACCCAAGAGAACGTGTTTTGGGTGCCTGCTGATGCTCGCTGGGAATCGCTGAGAGCACGGGCAAAGCAACCAGATATTGGTCAACTAATTGATAAGGCACTGGTTGCTATCGAGAACGAAAACCAAACACTTAGAGGCAAATTAGATAAGCGGTTTGGCGCTGCCCAACTGGAACCAGGGAGAATGGGTGAACTGGTGGATCTGATCTCCACTATTGGATTTGCCGACGATCAAAGAGCAGGTGATGTTCTTGGTGAAGTCTACGAATACTTCCTTGGTCAGTTCGCCAGCGCAGAAGGCAAGAAGGGTGGTCAGTTTTATACCCCTGCTCACGTCGTCAAAACGCTGGTTGCTGTGCTGGCACCCCATAAGGGGCGGATCTATGACCCCTGCTGTGGTTCAGGGGGAATGTTCGTTCAGAGCGAGAAGTTCATTCAGGCACACGGGGGGAAGCGTGACGATGCCTCGATCTATGGGCAGGAGAGCAATCCAACCACCTGGCGGTTGGCAGCGATGAACCTGGCGATCCGTGGGTTTGCTGCGGATCTGGGTCAAGAACCTGCTGACACCTTTGCCAGAGATCAGTTCCCCGATCAGAAGTTCGATTATATCCTTGCCAATCCGCCGTTCAACATTTCGGATTGGGGTGGAGAGAAATATGAAAGTGATCCACGCTGGGTTTACGGGCGACCACCTGTAGGCAATGCGAACTATGCGTGGTTACAGCATATGTTGTGGAAACTACGCCCTGGTGGCGAAGCGGGCGTAGTGCTGGCGAATGGATCAATGAGTTCCAACCAAAGCGGTGAGGGGCAGATCCGTGAGGCGATGGTGCGTGGTGACGTGGTTGAGGTGATGGTGGCACTGCCTGGTCAGTTGTTCCTCAACACACCGATTCCTGTTTGCGTGTGGTTCTTGTCGAATGATAAGACCCAGCGTGGTCGTGATCGTCGTGGAGAGACGCTGTTCATTGATGCCCGCCAGATTGGCACGATGAAGACAAGAGTGGAGCGGGTGCTGACGGATATGGATATTGCCAAGATTGGAGACACCGTTCACGCCTGGCGTGGTGATGGTGAGGTGTCTGATGCTTATGAGGATGTTGCGGGTTTCTGCTACAGCGCCAAGTTAGAGGAGATCGAGAAGAATGGTTTTGTTCTTACGCCTGGGCGCTATGTTGGAGCAGCAGATCAAGATGACGACGACGAACCATTTGATCAGAAGATGAAGCGCCTGACTGGGTTGCTCAAGCAGCAACAGGAAGAGGGAGCACGGTTGGATCAGCAGATTGCCGAGAATCTGAGGAGGTTGGGATATGGAGTTTGAAGCATCTTTTATTGACCCTCTGAACTTGCCAATAGATTGGAAAGTTCTCGGATTCCCTGATCTCGTATTCTTTCAGGAAGGTCCTGGCATTAGGAACTGGCAATACGTAGAACGAGATGGCGTTAGATTTGTAAATATCAGGTGCCTGGAAGGTGGTCGTCTGATTACCAGCAAGATGAGTCAAATCTCCAAAGAAGAAGCGTATGGAAAGTATTCACATTTTCTCCTGGATGCTGATGACTACGTCGTTTCCAGTTCAGGAACTCTTGGAAGAGTGGCAACAGTTCAAACCGAAGACCTTCCTTGCTGCCTCAACACAAGCGTCATCAGGATGCGACCTGCTAATGACGGGTTGGAACGTGGTTACTTAAAATATTTTCTCCTTTCCGATTACTACAAGAGTCAGATATTTGCGTTCGCAAATGGAAGTGCTCAGTTGAACTATGGACCAACCCATCTGAAGCAGATGGAGATTATTGCTCCTCCCGTTGCCGATCAGAAGGCAATCGCCCATATTCTCGGCACCCTTGACGAAAAGATCGAACTGAACCGCAAGACCAACGAAACCTTGGAGGCGATCGCAAAGGCGCTCTTCAAGTCGTGGTTTGTGGATTTCGATCCAGTCAGAGCGAAGGCAGAAGGTCGCTCAACTGGATTGCCAGCAGAAATTAGCGACCTGTTCCCAGATTCATTTGAGGATTCGGAACTGGGTGAGATTCCGAGTGGGTGGAAGATAAGCAATCTGGGATCTCTGATCAAACAATGCGGAGAACCAATACAAGCATCTTCAACGACGATGGAACTGCCTTACGTGCCTATCGATTGTATATCGAATAAGTCACTTGCTCTCCGCGAATACAAGTCAGGGGCAGAGGCGAATACGAGTTTACTGCTGTTTAGAGAAGGCGATCTTCTGTTCGGTGCAATGCGCCCTTATTTTCACAAGGTCTGTATCGCTCCATTTGACGGAACCACGCGAACGACCTGTTTCGCTCTGCGACCATTTACTGACTCCCATTACGCATTTGTGGCGATGCTGCTAAGCGCTGCCAGCACAATAGAATACGCAACCCTTCACTCAACTGGCAGCACCATACCTTATATAAGATGGTCACATGGATTGGAAAATATGTTATCGATACAACCGCCAGATCCCATTCTTGATTGCTTCAGCAAAACGGCGCTCCCGATTCTTCGGAAAATATCAATATCGCTGTTCACTGAAAGACCAATCGCTGCTGTCAGAGACATACTTCTCCCCAAACTCATCTCAGGAGAAATCCGAATCCCTGATGCCGAGAAGATGCTTGAGGAGGTTGGTGTCTGATGGCACTCATCACAGAAGACCATCTGGAGCAGCAGTGCCTTGAGTGGTTCCAGGAACTGGGATATGCCTATGCCTTTGCTCCTGAACTTGCCCCTGATGGCACCACACCCGAGCGCACCGACTTCAGGCAGGTCATCCTTACGGGGCGTCTGCGTTCAGCACTCCAGCGCCTGAACCCAGAAGTTCCAGCGAGCACCATCGAGTCAGCGGTGCTCCAACTGGCAAATCCGAATGTGCCTGGTCTGCTGGCATCTAACCGCAACTTTCACCGTTGGATGACCCAGGGATTGCCCATCACCTATATGGATGGGAACCAGCAGGTCGGCATTCGTCTCAGGGTGATCGGATTCGACGACCCCGCTTCCAACGACTGGTTGGTGGTGAACCAGTTGGCGATTCAGGGCACTAAGCACAACCGCCGCCCTGATGTGGTGGTCTACGTCAACGGTCTACCACTGGCGGTAATCGAACTGAAGAACCCTGCCGACCAGAAGGCAAACATCTGGGCAGGTTTCAACCAACTCCAGACCTACAAGCAAGACATCCCTGACCTGTTCACGCCCAACGTGCTGCTGGTGATCAGCGATGGCATCCAGGCACGGTTGGGTTCCTTGGGTGCTGATAAGGAGCGGTTCCAGCGGTGGCGAACTATCGAAGGAGAGAACCACCTCGATCCTCTGGGTAATCACCGAGACCTTGAGACCCTGGTGCGTGGCATCTTCGATAAGGGGCGACTGCTGGAGTTCGTTCGTCGTTTTTGTCTGTTTGAGGAAGACGGGCAGATCATCAAGAAGATCGCTGCCTACCACCAGTTCCACGCCGTCAGAGCAGCAGTGGAAAGCGTGGTCAAAGCAAGCAGACCTGATGGCGACAAGAAGGGTGGCGTCGTCTGGCACACCCAAGGTGCTGGCAAGAGCATTGAGATGGCGTGTCTGGCGGGCAAGTTGCTCACCGATCCACGCTTGGAGAACCCGACTCTGGTAATGGTCACCGACCGCCAAGACCTGGATGGGCAATTGTTCGGGGTCTTTGCTGGGGCGGGCGATCTGCTGGGTGAATCCCCCAGGCAGGCAGACAGTCGCCAAGAACTCAGGGAACTACTGGGCAACCGACCCAGTGGCGGCATCATCTTCACCACCATTCAGAAGTTCGCCACCGAACCTGATGAAGACAAGTTCCCTGCCCTGACCGAGCGCCACAACATCGTGGTGATCTGCGATGAAGCGCACCGCACCCAATACGGGTTCAAAGGTCGCTTCGACACCAAGACAGGTGAGATCAAATACGGGTTGGCAAAGGCACTCAGGGATGCTCTGCCCAAGGCAACCTTCCTTGCCTTCACGGGAACGCCCATCTCCCAAGACGACCGTGACACTCAGGCGGTCTTCGGGCACTACGTCTCCGTCTACGACATACAGCAGGCAATGGAAGACGGTGCCACGGTGCCGATCTACTACGAATCCCGCCTGGCAAAACTGGCGCTGAAGGAACCACTGCTGCCCCAGGTGGATGAGCAAGTGGATGACCTCTTCTCAGATGAAGACGACATTCCTGCTGCTGAACGGGCAAAGAGCAGGTGGGCAGCACTGGAAGCACTGGTGGGCGCAGAACCACGTCTGAAGCAGGTGGCAGCAGATTTGATTGCCCACTTTGAGCAACGCTCACGCACCCAACCAGGCAAGGCGATGGTGGTGGCGATGAGCAGGGATATCTGTGCCCGCCTGTATGAGGCAATCGTTGCCCTACGTCCTGAATGGCACGACGACGACCCAAAAAAAGGTGCCATCAAGGTGGTGATGACGGCATCGGCATCGGATGAGGAATACCTCCAACCCCACCACACCACCAAGCAGCAGAAAAAGGATCTGGAGAAACGGTTCAAGGATCCCGCTGATCTCCTCAAGATCGTGCTGGTGCGAGATATGTGGTTAACGGGGTTTGATGCCCCCTGTCTGGCGACGATGTATGTGGATAAACCGATGAAGGGGGCGAACCTGGCGCAGGCGATTGCCCGAGTCAACAGGGTCTTCAAAGACAAACCAGGCGGTCTGGTGGTCGATTACATCGGCATCGCCCCCCAACTCAAGGAAGCACTGGCGACCTACACGGCATCGAAAGGCAAAGGTGCTCCAACGATTGATACCAGTGAGGCGCTGCGGATTCTCAAGGAGAAACTCCAGGTTGCACGTGACCTGCTTCACCCTATCGACTGGAGTGGATTCATGGATCCCAAGACAGCGATGGCACTTCTGCCAAACTGCTTGGATCACATCCTTGAACGACCAGAAGGCAAGAAACGCTATTGCGACACCGTGCTGGCGATGACCAAAGCGTTTGCCCTCTGCGGAACGCTTGATGAAGCGATGGCACGCAATGACGAGGTGACCTTTCTTCAGGCGATCCGAGCACCACTGGTCAAGGGAGATGGCACAGATATCGGCGATGGACGTTCTCCCAAGAATGTTGACTTCGAGCTGCGCCAACTGCTCTCACAGTCTCTCGTGTCTGATGGCATCACCGATGTCTTCAAGGTGGCAGGGCTGCAAAAACCAGACATCAGCATCCTGTCGGATCAGTTCCTGGTCGAGGTTAGCAAGATTCCACAGAAGAACCTGGCGGTGGAGTTGCTGCAGCGGTTGCTGAAGGAAGACGTTCAGACCCGCTTCAAGACCAATGTGGTGAAGCAGAAACGGTTCAGTGAACTGCTGCAGGCCTCACTGGTCAAATACGCCAACCGTTCGATCGAGGCGGCCCAGGTGATCGAGGAGCTGATGGCGATGGCCAGGCAGTTCCAAGTTGACGCTGAGAAGGTGCAGGCGATGGGATTGTCCGCAGCAGAGATTGCCTTCTATGACGCCCTGGCGAACAACCAGTCAGCCCAGGATCTGATGGGCGATTCGACGTTGATGGCGATGGCACGCGAGCTGACCACCAAACTCAGGGGCAACCTCAGCATCGACTGGCAATACAAGGAGAACGTGCGCGCCCGCCTGCGCACGATGATCAAGGCCCTGCTGAAGCGCTACAACTATCCACCGGATCAGCAGGCAGCAGCGGTTGATCTCGTGTTGATCCAGGCCGAAACCCTTGCGGAAGATCTGAGCGCAACGGCGGCCTGAGCGACCCCTCACACCCTTAACCCAAACCCCTCCCGCCGGTGGAAATCAGCCTCCGCGCCGGGGTGGCAGAGGGCCCAGTAGAGAATCGCGCCATCCTGCAGCTCCAACACGGCCGTGATCCCCAACTCCAGGGGCCGGCCCGCCAACGGCAGGGCGCCGAGATCCAGAGTCACCGTGAGATCAAGGCCACCCCGAGCGCGCTCCACCACGAAGGGAAGTGCGCTGATGGCCGGCTCGGGATCGAGGCCTTGGCGGTAGCCACTCAGCCGAAAAAGGTTCCAGTCGCCCGAGGGCGCCAGATTCACTTCCCAGTAGGGCTCGGCGCCGGGTTCGGCCAGGAAGAATTCGAAACAGGTGGTGGTCCAGAGGTCGTAACACCGGCGCGGCGCGGCGATGGGCGGTGGCACCAGCACCAGACCCTCCGGGTCCTCCAGCCGGTAGTGGAGGCTGAGGCGATCGCCATCGCGCTGCACGCTGCCGCTGAGGGCGAGCGAAGTGGGGGGCGGCGCGAAGGAGCGCAGGGCGAAGGGGTGCTGCACGGGTTCAGGTGATGGCGAACGCCAAGGGGTATTGGAATCCATCACAGCCGCTCCACCAGCGCCTCGATGGCCGCCCGTTGCCGCTCCACACTCGCCGCCAGCCGGAACTGCACCAGGGCCCGATCGAGGTTCTGGCCCGCCCTGCTGGTGCGGAAGTACACGTTGCCGGCCAGGTGGTCGGTGAGGAAGCGCAGGCCCAGCTCAAAGGGGAGCAGGGCGATGGCATCCGGAATGGCCTGAAGATCGGCCTCTGAAAGGAAGCCGCGCGCCACCCCCAGGTACCCCTGCAGCACCGCTTCGGCCAGCGCCAGATCGAAGTGCACGGCGTCGAGGTCGCTCGTTTCTTCGCCGTGGGGGTTGCAGGCCGAGCGCAGGCAGTCGCCGATGTCGTAGTGCACCAGGCCCGGCTTCACGGTGTCGAGATCGATCAGGGCCACGGCCCGGCCGCTGTGCTCGCAGAGCAGCAGGTTGTTGATCTTGGGGTCGCCGTGGATCGGCCGCAGCTGCAGCCGCCCGGCCGCCAGCGCCTCCTCCAGCACGCCGGCGCGGTGTTGGCGCTCCGCCACGAAGGCGATCGCCTCCTCGCAACGCCCGCAGCGCTCCACCGTGCTCGCCTCCAGCACCCGCTGGTACTGCTCCAGATAGGCCGGCGTGATGTGGAAGCCCTCCAAGCTGTCGGCCAGCTGTTCGGCGGGCAGATCGTGAATCAGGGCATGGAACAGCCCCAGGGCCGCGCCGATTTCACGGGCCTGCTCGGGCCCTTCAATCGCCTCAACGCTGCGGGTGCCCTCCAGGTAGGTGAGCATTCGCCAGAACTCCCCGTCCTGCTCCAGCCAGGGTTCACCGCCCTGGCGCCCGCGCAGCACCACGGGCATCCGCCAGGGCCGCCCCTCCGGGTCCGGGTTGCCCGCGGCGAGGCGCCGCTCCACGTGGGCCGCCACGGCCTCGATGTTGGCCATCACCAGCCGCGGCTGGCGGAACACCGCCGTGTTGAGCCGCTGCAGCACCGTGCTGCCCTGGCCTTCGCCGCTCAGATGAACCCGGTAGGTGGCATTCACATTGCCGTGGCCGAGGGGCTCGATCTGCGCCACCGGCGCGGGCAGGGCAAAGGCTTCGGCCACCGCCTGGAGCGCGGCGAGCTCATCGGGCGGGATCGGAGCGCTGGCCATGCCCTGCTTCAACACCGGCGCATCCTGCCAGGGATGGCAGAGCGCATGGTGCACGCCAGCTCAGCGCCGGCCCAGGATGCCGCCCATCAGCCCCCGGGCGATGCTGCGGCCGGTGCGCCCCCCCAGCAGGTTGCCCGCTTCGCCGGCCAACGAGAGCAGCATCCGCTCCTTCTCGCGGGCGGCGCTGGTGGCGGCCCGGGCCGCCTCCCGCTCCTGGGCGCGCTCGAGCTTCATCTGGTCGCTGGCCTCCTGTTTCGCCGTCGCCTCAGCCAGCTTCGCCGCCTCCACCTCCCGTTTGGCGGCCTCAGCGGCGGCGGCGGCTTCGGCGGCCCGTTGGCGCAGCAGTTCGTAGGCGGATTCGCGGTCCTGGGCTTCGCGGTAGTGATCGTGCAGGATCGAGGCCTGGCGCAGGGCGGTGCGCTCCTCGGTGCTGATCGCCCCCACCCGGCTCTCGGGCGGCACCACCAGGGCCCGCTCCACCGGCGTTGGCGCGCCTTTCTCATCGAGGAACGAGACCAGCGCCTCGCCCACCGCCAGCTCGCCGATCGCCGCCTCCACATCCAGCGGCGGGTTGGGGCGGAAGGTGGTGGCCGCCGCCTTCACCGCCTTCTGCTCCTGGGGGGTGAAGGCCCGCAGGGCGTGCTGCACGCGGTTGCTCAGCTGACCCAGCACCTTCGCCGGCAGGTCCATGGGGTTCTGGGTGCAGAAGTAAAGGCCCACTCCCTTGGAGCGGATCAGCCGCACCACCTGCTCCACCTTCTCCAGCAGCACCGGTGGCGCGCCGTCGAACAACAGGTGGGCCTCATCGAAGATCACCAGCAGCTTCGGCTTCTCGGCGTCGCCCACCTCCGGGAGCTGCTCGTAGATCTGGGAGAGCAGCCAGAGCATCACCGTGGCGTAGAGCTTCGGCGAGAGCACCAGCTGGTCGGCGGCCAGGATGTTCACCACGCCATGGCCGGCGCCATCGGTCTGGAGCAGATCCATCACGTTGAGCGAGGGCTCGCCGAAGAAGCGATCGGCCCCCTGTTGCTCGAGGGCCAGCAGGCCCCGCTGGATCGCCCCCACGCTGGCGGCGGAGATGTTGCCGTAGGTGCTCTGCACGCTGCGGGCGTTCTCGCTCAGGTGGCGCAGCAACTCCTGCAGGTCCTTGAGATCGAGCAGCAGCAAGCCCTGGTCGTCGGCGACGCGGAAGGCGATCGTGAGCACCCCGGCCTGGGTGTCGTTGAGGTTGAGCAGGCGGGCCAGCAGGATCGGCCCCAGCTCGGAGATGGTGGCCCGCAGCGGATGGCCCTGCGCACCCAGCACATCCCAGAATTCCACCGGGCAGGGGGCAAAAACCGCCGGCCCCAGCCCCAGCTGTTCGCGCCGCTGGCTGAACACCGCCTTCTCCTGGCCCGTGGCTGCCAGGCCGGAGAGGTCGCCCTTCACGTCGGCCAGCAGGGTGGGCACGCCGATGCGGCTGCACTGCTCCACCAGGCGCTGCAGGGTCACGGTCTTGCCGGTGCCGGTGGCGCCGGCGATCAGGCCATGGCGATTGGCCAGGGCCGGCAGCAGCACGCCATCCACGCCACCGCCCGCGCTGGGGCCGGGGGTGGGCCGGGCGATCAGCAGGGGCTCGAGGGCCATGGCGGCGGCAGCTGGCTTGGCCGGAGTGTAGGGGTGGTGAACAGCTGGCTCGAAGGATCGGTCGAGCGAGGCCAGAAGAAGGAAGCTCCGATCAGAAGAGATCACAACATCGCTCACGTTGCTTGCACCACATGGGCGACTGGAAGCGATAAGAGTTCTGGATTCCGTGAATCAACAACGAGACCGACTCTTTTGCTGAGCTTCTATTCGCTGAAGTTCCAGCTGATGGATGCCGCCGATTCAGCTCAAGCCTTGCTTGCCATGATTGGAGATGGCGATGTTGCGTCGCGTCGAGCGGTGTCACGTGGATCAGTATAAGATGGATGGGTCAAGGCGATCATGTGTCGCTATACCACGGTTGCGCGTCGCCTCGCGAAAGCGGCCTTTTGATCCATGACGACAACCACCGCTCCTCTGGCGGCCTTGCGCTCCGGTCAGCTGCAGGGGATCAAACGGCTGGATCTTGCCTGTGATCTGCAGGAATTTCCGCGGGAAATCTTCGACTTGGCCGACACGCTTGAAGTTCTCAACCTCTCCGGCAACGCGTTAGCCACGCTCCCGGACGACTTGTCGCGGCTGAGCCAGTTGCGGGTCTTGTTCTGCTCCGAAAATCGCTTTACCCATCTGCCCGAGGTGCTGTCCTCGTGCGTTCAGCTTGAGATGGTTGGGTTCAAAGCGAACAGCATTCGCGAGGTTGCGCCTGGCGCCCTTTCTCCCGCTTTGCGCTGGTTGATCCTCACCGATAACCAGATTGCGGTGCTTCCTGACTCGATCGGCCATTGTGCGCGTCTGCAAAAACTGATGTTGGCCGGCAACCAACTGGCCGACTTGCCGGAGGCGATGCGCGGCTGCGTGGGGCTTGAGCTCCTCCGGATTTCGGCCAACCGCTTCCAGGCTTTACCGGAGTGGTTGCTGCACTTACCCCGCCTGACCTGGCTGGCGTTTGCTGGCAATCCCGTTTCAGCGGCGCCCCACACCGCAACTCCAGCATTAGCCCATTTGCAGTGGGATGATCTGGTTTTGGGTGAACAACTCGGCGAAGGCGCCTCCGGAGTGATCCACAAAGCGCACTGGCAGCCATCGCCGCAGCATGCCGCGCATCCGGTGGCGGTGAAATTGTTCAAGGGGGCGGTCACCAGTGACGGGTTCCCTGCCGAAGAGATGGCGGCTTGTTTGGCTGCCGGCAATCACGCCCATTTGATCGGGGTTCTTGGTGAACTCACCGGCCACCCAGCTGGCACCAGCGGCCTGGTGATGCCGTGGATCGAGCCGGAGTTTCGGGCGTTGGCTGGCCCGCCCAATCTGGCGACCTGCACGCGGGACGTGTACGCCGACGGCCAACGCTTCTCCCTGCCCTTGCTGCTGGAGCTGGCGAAGGGCTTGGCGGCTGTCGGTGAGCACCTGCACGCTCGTGGCATTTTGCACGGCGATTTTTATGCGCACAACGTTCTTTACCGCCCCGAGGGCGGCTGCTTGTTGGGCGACTTCGGGGCAGCCACCCTTTACCCGCCTCAGGCCAGTGGAGGCACGAATCCGTTTGAAGCGCTGGAGGTGCGCGCCTTCGGCTGTTTGCTCGGCGAATTACTGGAGCGCTGTCAATCCGAAGTGGACGTGCGCCTGCCGTCGTTACGAGCGCTGCAACTCCGCTGCATGGCGCCTGTGGCGGCGAGCCGGCCCCGGTTCGCTGAGCTGGTCGCCACGCTGAAATCCCTGCATCCATAAACCCGCGCTACTCACCACCGCCGCAGCGGGTCAGCTCTCAGCCGTGGGAGCCACCAGGCCGCAGGCGGGGCAGTAGGGAAAGAAGCTCAGGTGGTGGTGCTCGCAGCGGGGGCAGTCCTGCTGGATCTGCAGACCGCAGTGCATGCAGAAGTTGGGCAGCTTGCCGTCGCCGCGGCTGAGGGAGCGTTCACAGCTGGGGCACTGGTTGCGCCCCAGGGCCTGCAGCGCACTCTCGTAGCGGATCTGGCTCTGGCGCTCCAACTGGGGGGCGGCCTGTTCCGCCTGCTTGCGCAACAGGTAGGCATTGAGCCAGCGGATCAGGGCCCGGCCGCCGAGAAAGGTGAGCAGGGCCCCCACGCCGTAGCGGATGTAGGCCCCGAAGCTGGGCAGATAAGGCACCAGCTCGAAGAAAAAGGCAAACAGGCCAAACAGCAGGAAGCCCCACACGAAGGGCCACTGGTCGGTGCCGCGGAAGCGGCGGAACTGCCAGATCGCCAGGGCCAACAGCGGTGCCACGAACAGCAGCCGCAACCCGAAGGCCCGCCCTTCAGCCCCCCGGCGGGCCCGCTCCCAGCGGGTCTGGGCCTCGGCCTGGAGCTGATCCACCTGGCGCTGGGGGCCACCGATCCGGCTCTGCAGGTCCCTGAGTTGCCGCTCCAGCCCCTGCCGTTCCGCGCTGAGCTGCCGTTGCTGGTCCAGCTGGGTGTCGAGCTGACGTACCCGGGCGATCACCTCCGGGTTCTGGCCCGACTGCTCGGTGGCGGAACGGGCCGAGCGCCAGTTCTCGAAACTCGCCTTGTCGGTGGCGTAGGCCTCCCGCGCCTCCTCCTCCTTCTGCCGCACCCCCTCGAGGCGGCCCTGGAGATCGTCCCGCGCCTGGGTGAGCGGCTTCAGCTCCGCGTGCAGCGGCTCCAGCCGGGAGCGATCCACGAACTGTTCCAGCTGCGGTGCCTTGGCGAGCAGCGGCAGGTCGGCGATCAGGCTGGAGCCCACCTGGATCAGGAAGTAGGCGAACAGCAGGGCGATCAGCCATTGGCCGATGCGGATCAACCGCTCGGGGCCGCGGGAGGGGCTCAACATCGGGGCCGCAGGGTGCAAGGTGCATCCACCGCATCCTGCTGACGCTGGCGAGGGCTGTCAGGCGCAGCGCCACAGCGGCTCGCTGTCTAGGGTCCGGCCAACCCTGGCTTCACCTTCCTTGGCCCCTCCCCTGCGCTGGCTGGCCCTGGCGACGCTGCTGCTCCCCGCCCCCGGCCTTGGCCAGCAGCCGGTGGTGGTGCCCCAGCATGAACACCAGCACCCGTCGCCGGCATCGTCTCCCGCCGGCCCGGCGGCCGGCGGCCCCCAGCCCGCCCCCGCCACCCAGACCACCGGCGTGCTGGCGGTCCGGCGTCTCGGCGCCCAGCCCCTCGACCACGACGTCCCCGCTCTGGCCGGCCGGGAGCTGCGGGTGCGGGAGCTCACGATCGCGCCCGGCGGCAGCATCGCCCTGCACCGCCACGACCAACGCCCCGGCCTGGCCTACATCCTTGAGGGCCGGATGACCGAGCGGCGTGGCCCTGGTTTTGCCCCTCTGGTGCTCGGTCCCGGTGAGGTCGCCCTCGAAGCCACCGGCATCACCCACTGGTGGCGCAACGAGGGCTCCACCAACGCCCGGGCCCTGGTGGTGGACATCGTTCCCAAGGGCACGCCCTGAACGGCTTCCCCGCAGGGCTTAGTCGCGCCATTCGTTCCGGGGGGGCTTGAGCGGGAAGGCTCGGCGCTTCGCTTGTCGTCCGCTGCGGCGCTTTCTAGCCTTGCGGCATTCCCGCGTGGATCGCATGGCATCGAGCCCGATGCCCGCCGGCCCCGATCGATCGGCGGCGACCTCGCGGCGATGCTCCCCGGAGCCGCTCTGATGCGCCACCGCCCCAGCCGTTGGCGGCGCCTGCTGGTGCTCAGCCTGGTCAGCCTGGTGACCCTGCTCACGCTGGCCTGGCCCAGCCTCGCCAATCGCGGTGTTCCGGGGCCCGGTGATCAGGCCGCCCTCCTTGCCGCCCCACGGCTCCAGCCGCCGGATCAGCAACCGCTGCCGCGTCCGCAGCCAGGCAGCGGTGAGGATCCGCCCCTCGAGGTGGGGGCCTACATCACCGTGCTGGATGGCTTCAACTTTCTCGACAACCATGTCAGCGTCGAGTTTTTTCTCTGGACCCGCTGGAGCGGCGATGCGGCTTCGAATCCCAGTGACCGCTTGACAGTGCTCAATGCCCCCACGGACCACAACATCGATCGCTTCGCGTTGCTCGACAGCCGCCGCGATGGCCCCGCCGAATGGCGTCTCTACAAGGTCCGCTCCAGGCTCGCGATTCCCTGGCGCCTGCAGAACTATCCCTTCGATCGCCACGACGTGCTGATCCGTCTCGGTTCCGCCAATCCCCTCGCGCCGGGGTTGGTGATCCGTGCCGATGATGCCCAGAGCGGCATCGACCCGGAGCTGATCCTCTACGACTGGAGAATCGGCAGGCTCAGCATCGAGGAGAGCGCCTGGAGTCTGCAGACCAGTCTCGGCACCACGGCCAGCTCGATCGAGCCAGGATCGACGGTGACGATCGTGCCGACCCTGCAGCTCAGCATTCCCCTGGCCCGCCGCAGCGGGCTGGCGCTGTTGAGTTCCTTCCTGGGCGATTTTCTGGCGATCGGTCTGTGCATGTTGTCGCTGATTATTCCCTATAGCCGTGATGATCTGATCCTCGGGGCAGTGTTTGCCGCGGCCGGTACTTCGATCTTCCTGGCCCAGCTTCTGCCCGTTTCAGCCCTGTCCGGCTTCGCCGGCAATATTCAGTTGATTATTTATGTTGGTATTCTTTATGTTGTGATTGCTGATGAACTGCTCGATCGGGCCTTTCGTGGCCGCGCCGAGCGTCTGCTTCGTTTCGTGCGGCCCCTGCTGCTGCCCAGCTATGTGTTGGGCACCCTCGTGGCCATCTACCGGGTGATCCCCAGCGATGTTCTTGTCTAGGGCCTGAGCTTTCGATGAAACATGCCTCGCGCCGCGCCGAACTCGTCTCGATCTCGATCGCGATGCTGCTGATGGCCGCTGGCCTCTGGCTGATCCGCGACAAGGTGCGTGTGCAGCCTTCCACCAGTGCCGATCTGATCCTCACCCCCGATGAGATCCGCTCCCTGCCGAAAGGCACGCTGCCGGTGGTGCTGGTGCGGGAGTATCCGTTCACCGATTCCAGGTCGCTGGCCTTCCGGGTGCTCCGCCTTGTTCTGGATCGAAGCGGGGCGACGTATGTGCTGGGTTTCGGCACCGACATCCTCGATTCCCCCACCAGCCTGCAACATCTCGGCGCCTCGGTTCAGCCCTCGATCGCCAATCCCTCCGGCATCACCGTGGGCCTGTACGGCGCCATCGAGGCCAAGGCCCCGGGCGTTACCCGGATCAACCGGCCCGTGGGTGGCGGGCTGCTCGGTCTGAGGGTGCTGTGTGTTAATCAGCGCCATCAGGATCGTTTTGCTGCGATTCAGGTGGTCAACCAGCTCAAGCCCTATCTGGCCATTCAGGGCCTGGGTTGGGGTGATGCTGATGTGCTCACGAGCAATGGCCTGCCCACCCTGGAGGTCAATCCCAGCACCTACCTGGCGCTGGTGGACCAGGATCGGGTCGATTACCTGCCTCGCAGCCTCACCAGCCTTGAGGAGGAATGCGGTCCCAGGGCCGCGGAGCTGGGCTACCCCGAAGTGTCGGTCGATCGCCACCTGTTGCTGGCCTATCCCAACGCCTGGACCTTTGCCGTGAACTCCGGAAATACGGCCCTGCAACGGGCTCTCACGCTTGGCTATGAACGCGCCTATGCCGATGGCAGCCTGAAGCGTTTGGTGGAGGAGGCCTTCTTCACACCCTGGCTCAAACGCACCCTCAACCTGCCCGCCCGCCGGCTGGTGGTGCTGTCCTCGCCGCAGACCGAAGCGGTGCGCCAGGCGATTCCCGAGCGCTACTGGAACGTGCCCTGGGACGCGATCCATCGCGGTCAGATCAGAAGCGGCAAGGATCTCTGCCGAGAGGCCTTCTTCGCCCCCCTGTGCTGATCGTTAGATCAGTTCCGGCCGTTCGAACTGGGAGCCGAAGCAGGCGTTCAACACCAAGGGGGCATCCGGGGCCGGGACCGCAGCGAGCCCAGGCCGATTTGCCGGGGTGGCTGCCGGCTCCGGTCCCGCGGCTGTGGGCAGCGCGGCCCGGCGTGCTTAGAACCCCTGCAGTGGTTGCTCAGCCTTGGCCGTTCTCGCCCGGCTTTCCCTCCGCCGGCCCGTCGGCGGCATCGGCCTGTCCCTGGGGTTGCTGGCATCGTTGCTTCTGGGCCCCTCCGGCGCCACCGCCGACGAGGTGGGTGTGGGCCCCCGCACGATCCTGGTGGGTCAGTCCGCCGCTTTCAGCGGCCCCGCGGGCCTGCTGGGCCGGGAATTCCGTGAGGGGGCCCACGAGGTGTTCGACCAGGTGAACGCCCAGGGCGGCATCCATGGCCGCCAGGTGGTGATGGTGTATCGGGATGATCGCTACGAACCCGACCTGGCCCGCCGCAACACCGAGGAGCTGATCCAGCGGGAGAAGGTGTTCGCCCTGTTCGGCTACGTGGGCACACCCACCCTGATGGCGGCCCTGCCGCTCCTCCGGCAGCACGGGGTTCCCCTGGTGGCACCGCTCACTGGCGCCCAGGTGGTGCGGTCGCCGCTGCAGCCGCTGATCTTCAACATCCGCGCCAGTTATCACCAGGAGGTCGAGGCGATCGTGCGCTATCTGCTCCGCTACGGGCGGCGAGACATCGCGATCGTCTACCAGAACGATCTCTTTGGCGAGGACGCTCTGCGCGGTGCCCAGCTGGCCCTGCAGCGGCGGGGAGTGCAGCCTCTGCTCAGCCTGCCGGTGGTCCGGCATTCCACCGACAACGCCGAGGTGGCCCGCCGGGTGGCCCTGGCCCGCCCCGACGCAGTGATCGTGGTGTCGTCCTACGCCACCGCGGCAAGCTTCATTGGGCAGCTGCGTCGCCATGGCAGCCAGGCCCAGGTGATGAACCTGTCGTTTGTGGGCAGCAATGCCCTCGCTTCGGCCCTGCCCCCTGCCCTCCGCCATGGGGTGGGCATCAGCCAGGTGGTGCCCTTCCCCTGGGATGCCCGCATCCCGGTGGTGCGCGACTACCAGAACACGATCCGCCGCAACCGCAGCCAGAGCCGCTTCGGCTTCTCCAGCCTGGAGGGGTATCTGGCGGCCACCGTGCTGGTGAAGGCCCTCGAGGCGGCGGGGCCGGAACCCACCCGCGCCCGCTTCATCCAGGCGATGGAGAGCCTGGGGAAGCATGATCTGGGCGGCTTCCGGGTGAACCTCAGCCCGACGAACCACAACGGCAGTGATCTGGTGCAGCTCACCTTCCTGGTGGGCGACCAAGGGGCCTTCATTCACTGAGCCATGCCCCACTCCTTCATCCCCGACCTGCCCAGGATTCCGCTGATCTACGCGATCTTTCTGGCGATCACCGTCACGGCCCTCGGCGCCGCCCGGGTGATTCGCAGCCGCGGCCGCCTTGAGATCAGCTCCAGCATGCTCAGTCCGATGGGCTCGCTCTATTCGCTCACCACGGCCTTTTTGCTTTCGAACGTGATCTTCGGCTACAGCAACCTCCGCACCGCCGTCACACAGGAGGTGGTGACCATCAACAAGCTGGGAGCGGTGGTTGCGGTGCTGCCCCCCGATGCGCGGCTGGAAGCACGCCGCCTGCTGTTCGACTACGCCCAGTCGATCTCCGGCGACGAGTCGCAGTCGATGCGCCAGGGCAAGCGCAGCGACCTCACCCAGCTCGCCCTCGGCCGCCTGCTCGATTTCCTTGGTTCAGAGGACGCGGAGCTGCCGCCGAACCTGCCGCGCACGCCGGAAAGCAACAGCTATCTGCGCAAAGCCAGCGACTTCGCCTTTGAGCTGATGGATGCCCGGGAGCGGCGCCTGTCGCTGGCCGGTCAGGCTTTTCCTCGGGGCCAGTGGCTGGCCATCGGCGTGATGTATGCCGCCCTGGCCTTGCTGGCTTATCTGGTGCAGGGCGGCCGCTGGACCGTCACCTGGGTGTCGGTGATCCTGATGCTCTCGGCGCCGGTGCCCTGCGTGCTGCTGCATATCTATTCCCACCCCTTCTCGAGCGGCCTTCTCAACATCGCCAGAGTGGTCGATGCCGTGCTGGAGCGCAGTCTGTGAGCCGGTCCCGCGGTGCTGGCGCAAGGCCCAGCAAGACAACCGCCGGTGTGGCCCTGGCCCTGGCTGCCGCCCAGCTGGCGGCAGGCTGCCATCGCGCACCGGTGGAGCCGGACGGCCGTGATGCCTGGGTGATGCTGCGAGGGGCTGTCAGCACCTTCAGTGCCGAGGCCTACTACCGCTGGTTCAACCAGCTCACGGTGAACCAGGCCATCAACAGTTCCTTCGAGGTGGTGGGCTCCGGCGTCGCGATCCAACGCTTCCTGGCGGGTGAGGTGGACTACGCCTCCACCGAGACGGCGCCCACCGCCAGCGAAATCAGTCAGGCCCGCCGCGGTCTGGTGAGCGTGCCGGTCACGGCCGGCGCGATCGCCGTGGTGTACAACCTGCCCGGCTGCGAGCTTCGCCTCAGCCGCAGCCAACTGGTGGGGGTGTTCAGCGGGGAGATCACCGATTTCGCTGCTTTGGGCTGTGCCTCCCGGCCCCTGGAGGTGGTGCATCGGGCGGATGCCTCGGGCAGCACGGCCAATGTCACCGCCACCCTGGCCGCCCTGAGCGATCGCTGGCGCCAGCGGGTGGGGAGCGGCCGTCAGGTCCCCTGGCCCGTTGGTCTGCCGGCCAAAGGGGCCAAGGATCTGGTGGCACGGGTGCGCGAGCGGCCGGGGCGGATCGGCTATGTGGAATCGGCCTACGTGCGGCCGCCCCTGCAGGCGGCCGCCCTGGAGAACAGCGCCGGCGAGTGGCTCCATCCCACCGCCGCAGACGCCGCCCGGGCCCTGGCCGCGGTGAAGCTCAACCGCCAGCTGGTGGGAAGCAATCCCGATCCGAGCCAGGGGTATCCGATCGTGAACTTCAGCTGGATGCTCATGCCACAGCGTGGACTCGGCTCCCGCCTGCCGGCGATCCAGCGAACCCTCCGTTACGTGCTCTCCCAGGACGGCCAGGATGCGGCCGAACTGCTGGGCTTCGTGCCGCTGCCGGCCGAGGTACGGCAGCGGGCCCTGGCACAGGTCAACCGGCTGCGACCCTGATCGGCTCCAGCCCTGCCCAGACGGGTGCCGGCGGCTGCGGCGCGGGTGTGCCCCAGGCGACGGGGCCCGGTGATGGCGGGTGTCTCGCGTTAATGCCCCGTTAAACGCTCCTGCGCAGATTGGAAGCATCAAAGCTGCACCGCAGGAGTCCCCGCCGTGGCCTTCACGCCCGAGCAGGTTCGCATTCTTGAGCTGGCCCACCGCCAGGGCCTGCTGGAGGGCCAGGCGGCCCCCGCCTTCCGGCCCCCGTGGCAGTGCACCCTGCTCACCTTCGCCCTGGCCCTGCCCACCCTGGGCTTCTCGCTGGTGCTGGTGCCGCTGCTCTGGGTCGCCCAGTACGAACACACCAATGCCCGCCTGCGGCGCCTGGAGCAGCGGCTGACGGAAGGCTCGGCTCTCGAGCGGCTGGAGGTGGTGCTCCACCTCTGAGGGGCCGTTCTGTCCCCTGCCGGGGGTTGGTGTCCTTGCAGGGGGGCGCAGCAGGATGGGGGAAGGGCTCGCCCCAGCTCCCCTGTTCCGCCGTTGTTCCCCGGCCTGCCATGGAATCCCCGCCGATCTCCTTCGAAGGGCTGGCCAACGGCGCCTATGCCCTGCAGTTGATCCAGCGCCAGACCCGCCGGCTCGGCAAGCTTCAGCCCGCCGTGCTGGAGGGCGGCAATCCGGAGGCGCTCCACCAACTGCGGGTGAGCCTGCGGCGGCTGCGCACGGCCATGGTCCTGTTCGCCCCGGCCCTGGAGCTGCCGGAGGGGGTGAGCGAGGCCCGGCTGGCGGGGGTGGCCCGCCGCACTGGCCTCAGCCGGGATCTCGATGTGCTCGCCCATCGCTTCGAGACGAGCCTGCTGCCGGCTCTGCCGGCGCTGGAGCGGGAGCGCCTGGCGCCCGCCCTGAAGCGTCTGGGCCGGGACCGCAAGGCAGCCTATGGCGATCTGGTGGAAACCCTCAGCGGCGGCCGCTACCTCAAGCTGCTGGCCCGCCTGGGCCGCTGGCAACGCCAGCCCGCGTTCACGGCCCTGGGCCAGCTGCCGCTGCTGGCGTGGCTTCCCGACTGGCAGGCGCCGGTGGCGGCCGAACTCTTCCTTCAGCCGGGCTGGCTGGCCCAGGACCCGCGGGCCGACAGCCTGCATGCCTTGCGCAAGCGGATCAAGGCGGTGCGATATGCCCTCGAGCACCTCGAGCCCTTTCTCGATGCCACCCTGCTGGGCTGGCTGGCGGAACTGCGCCACGCCCAGGACGACCTCGGGGAACTCCACGACCTCCAGGTGCTGGAGCGCAGCCTGGGGGACCGAGCCCTGCGGCTCGATGGCCAGGCGCTACCGGAACTGCTGGCCCTGATCCGCCGCCAGCAGGCGACCAGCTGGGGAGCCTGGCAGCGTCGGGCCGCGCTGCTGTGCAGCGATGCCAGCCGCCGCAGCCTTCGCCACCATCTGAATGGGGTCGCTGCGGCCGCCGCCTCCGCTGCCACCGAATCCCTCCCAATGCCCTCCAGGCCATGACCATTCCCTTCTATGAAGCCCTCTGGCACGGCGAGAGCATCGGTGATGGCGCCGATCCCGCCGAGGCCCTCACCGCCTACGCCGCCGTGCGGCCCGAGGATGGGGACTGGGAGGCGCCCTGCGCTGCGGCCGGAGCGGATCCCCACCTGCTTCGCTACGCCCACTTCGAGGCCTACCTCGACAACGCCGATGCCCTCGAGCGGATCGAACTGAGCGCCGCGATGATCGCCGCCGCCCTGGCGGACCTGCCCTAGCCCTGCCCCGCAACGCCGTTGGTCCAGCGTGGCAACCGGGTGAGGGGAGGGGCCATCCGGCCACAACTCCGGAGACACTCTGCTGAACCGGGCCTCCTCCCCTTTGAGCGGGGCCAGATTGGTGCCATGCAGGATCCCATCGGTCGCTACCGGGTTCGCCCCATCCCCCTCAGCGAGCACAGCTCGCCGGACCAGGTGGTCGGCCCCCGCTTCTTCTGCCGGGATGATGCCGAGTCCTATGCCGATGCCCTGGTCCGCGACGGACGCCATCCGCTGATTCTCGAGAAGCTGGCCCGGGCTGGCTGCTGGCTGCCCCTGGCAACCCTGGGCTGAGGGCCGTCGGCTGCTCTCCCCGGCCTCATTCAGCCGTTCGCCATGGGGTAAGGGTCCGGTCCTGGCGCTGCGGCCCGCCAGCAGGGCCACCAGCAGGGCCAGGCCGGTGGCCCCCAGCAGTCCCGCCAGGTCGGGGCCGTGCAGGGGGGCCAGGGCCAGGGCCCGCTGCAGCGGGGGCACCACCATCAGCAGCCCCCACAGTCCCACTCCCAGCAGCACGCCGGCGACGGTCACCCCACTGCGCCGCTCCCCCAGAACCCCCACCAGCCCGCCTCCGCCGAGCAGCAGCAGGGAGAACACCAGGCCGCGGCGGGTGTCGGGATCGGTGCCGGGCCAGAAGGCCAGGGCCAGGGCTGCCGCGCTCAGGGCCCCGCCCTGGAGCAGGGCCCGCTGCCAGACGGGCGGCTCCAGCAGGGGCCTTCCCGGCGGGCGGGGGGGCTGTTGCATCAGGGCCGGAGCACCGGGCAGGCCCTCGAACACCACCGTGCAGGCCGGATCGATCACCAGGTGCAACAGGGCGATGTGCACCGGCAGCAGGATCAACCCGTCCGCCGGATGGAGCAGGGGCACCAGGGCCAGGGTGGCGATGGGCAGGTGAATCGCCAGGGTGTAGGCCAGGGCCCGCTGCAGGTTGGCATCCACTCGTCGCCCCAGGGCCAGGGCCGCCACCAGGTCGGCGAAGCGGTCGTTGAGCAGCACCAGATCCGCCGATTCCCGGGCCACGGCGGTGCCCCGACGTCCCATCGCCACGCCGATGTCGGCGGCCTTGAGCGCCGCGGCGTCGTTGACGCCGTCGCCGGTCATCGCCACCACTTCGCCTGCGGCCTGCAGGGCCCGCACCAGCTCGAGCTTCTGCTGGGGCAGCACCCGCGCAAACACCGACACCCGTCGCACGGTGTCCACCAGGGCCTTGTCCGGCAGGCTCGTGATCGCCAGGTCTGTGCCGCCGCCGGCTGTCGCAGCGGCCTGCCGCAGATCCTCGCCGCAGCACACCGGCCCGGGGGGCAGGTCCGCCTGATCGGCGATGGCCCGCGCCGTCACCGGCCCGTCGCCGGTGATCATCACCACCCGCACCCCGGCGGCCCGGGCGCTGGCGATGGCCGCCGGCACATCCGGCCGCAGCGCATCGGCCAGGCCGATCAGACCCACCGGTTCGAAGGCCACCTCGTGCACGTGCTCAGGCAGGGCCGCGGCCCCCGCAGCACCATCCGGCCCGCCGTGGCGGGGCAGCCCATCGAGGCCCCGGGCCACCGCCAGCACCCGCAGCCCATCGGCGGCCATCCCATCGGCCGCCGCCTGCAACCGCGCCGCCGCCGCCGGCTCGAGGTGGCACAGCCCGGCGATCGCCTCCGGGGCTCCCTTGGCCGCCAGCCGGGCGCTTCCCTCGCCATCGCGCCACAGCCTGGAGAACACCAGCAGATCGCTCTGCAGCGGGTACTCCCGCAGCAGCGGCCAGTCGGGATGGAGGTGTTCGCTGCCGCCGAGCTGTTCGCTGGCCAGCCGCTGGATGGCCTGTTCCATGGCATCCACCGGATCGCCGCGGCTGGCCAGCACCGCCAGTTCCAGCAGGCTGTGCCACGCCTCCGGCAGCGGACTCTCGCCGTTCCAGCGTTCCGTGGCTGGCCAGCTGAGCAGCCCCTGCACTGCCATGCGGTTTTCGGTGAGGGTGCCGGTCTTGTCGACCGCCAGCACGGTGGCGCTGCCCAGGCTCTCCACCGCGGCCGGCCAGCGGGCCAGCACCCCGATCCGGCTGAGTCGCAGGGCCCCCAGGGCCAGGAAGAGGGCGATCACCACGGGGATCTCGTTGGGCAGCACCGCCAGGGCCAGGGCCAGCCCCGCCAGTAGGGCCTCCATGGCCCGCCCCTCCGCCGCTCCACTCGCCGCGACCTGCACCAGGGTGAGGGCGGTGCAGAGGGCCAGCGCCCAGCCGCTGACTCGGCTCGTGAGCCGCCGCGACTGGCGCTGCAAGGGGGTGGGCGGGGCCTCCACCGCAGCGAGGCTGCGGCCCAGGCGGCCCAGTTCGGTGCCGCCGGCCACTGCATCCACGGCGGCAAGGCCGCGGCCGCTGGCCACCAAGGAGCCCGCCAGGATCCTGGAGCCGGCCTGCTGCCGCTCCACCGGCAGGGATTCGCCGGTGATCAGGGATTCATCCAGCCACAGTCCCACCCCCTCCAGGAGGCGGCCATCGGCGGCGACCCGGTCGCCCTCCTCCAGCCGCAGCAGGTCGCCCGGCCGCACCTGATCGGCGGGAAGGTCGAGGTCCACACCGTCGCGGCGCAGCCGGGCCCGCGGGGCCGAGAGCCGGGCCAGTTCGGCCAGGGCTCTGTTGCTGCGCTGCTGCTGCACCGCATCCAGCAGGGTGATCGCCGCCACGAACAGCAGCAGCACGGCGGCGTCGGCGGGCTCCCCCAGCAGGCCGTAAAGCACGGCGCAGGCCAGCAGAAGCAGGTTGGTGGGTTCCAGCAGCGCCATGGAGCCATGGTGGGCGCCGGTCCGCGGCGTCCGGTGGTGCTGATGAGCCGCGCAGCACACCAGCGAAATCGGCCCGCTTCCTTTAGGGTTTCTTCATAATCCAGCGGGATCCCGGCCCTGGGGTTTCCCTGTTTGGCATGCCCCTCGACCCTTCAGGATCCCCTTTGCACGCTCTGGTGTTTGTGGTGGCCCCTGAGCCACTGTTGCCCGAATCACCCAGCCCCGACGACCTGGAGCAGGCCCAGCGCTCCGGGATCGGCAGCGCCGTGGCGCTGCGCATCTTCCGCACCCCCGAGGGCTGGGAGGGCCAGCTCGATGAACTGGTGAGCGAGGGGCGGGCCGATGCCGCCGGCCTCGACCCCTTCGGTGCTCCCGTCGGTGCGCGCCGGCTGATCTGCGATGCGGTGGTCCCCCATTTCGATCCTCGCTCCCTCTGGATCGGCGTGTACCAGGTGGAGGGTGAGCCCGCCGCCTCCCCGCCCGGCCTGGCCCCCACCCATCCCCTCAGGTCCCTGACGGTGCGGGCTGTGCGGTGTCTGGATCGCTTTGCGCTGCGGGACGCCGACAACGAGACCTGCTGGTTCTATCCCACCGAGGACGGCACCTACCTGGGCTGGGAAAACCAGCGGCGGGTCGAACTGCTGCCGGGGTTCCTGCCGGAGCGTCCGGTGCTGGAGGAGCCGCCCAGCTTCCAGCGCGAGGATCTCCACGTGCTGTGGTCCTTGATGGCCGATGACCTCGCCCTCACCTGCGTGGGGCTCACCTGGCGCGGCCGGCGCCTCGAATGGCCCGTGCGCGGCAACGATCCCGAGCCCTTCGCCACCTGGACCTCCTTCCGGGTGGATTCCAGCGCTGAGGCCTCCTACGGCGAGCTGGCCAACATCACGGTCTTTCAGGGCTGAGCCGGGTTTCAGGGCTCACCGGCAGCGTCATGGGGGCTGGCTTGGTGGAGCCGCTGCCATGAGCAGCGGAGCCGGTTGCGGTGTTGGTCATTCTCGACACAGTGCACCGGTTCGGGATGCGGAGATGCTGGTTTTCCCCATCAGCTTCCAGCCCATGGATCCCGCTCGCTCGGACCTGGAGAAGGGCTGTCACTACAGCAACATCAGCGAGCGGATGGTGATCCTGCGCTGCGTGGGTCCCGATGCCTTCTTCCACGAGAAGGTGATCTTTCCCTTTGAGGCCTGGAGTTTTTCCTGCCCTGACGGCAGTGATGTGCAGATCTGGACCCATGGTCTCGGCGGCGCCGAGCTGCTGGAGTCGTTTCCGGCCTCCGACCTGGGCATCAAGGAGATCGAAACGCCGATCGTGCCGACCGGCCTGATTCCCACTCAGGAAGCCCCCTGGGCCCTCAGCGGCCTGCCGGCAGAGGTCTGATCGCTCCCCCCGAGTCCCAGCACTGCTGGGCCTCAACGCTCCCGTGCGAAGGCGAGCACCCGGTAGCGCAGCAGGCCCAGCCGGCTGAGCCAGCCGATCGTGTGGGTCGCCGCCACCGCGTCGGCCTCCCCCGCCTGGCCGAACAGCTCGGCCACCACCCGGTAGGTGGGAAGGGTGGCGCGGGTGATGTCGTCGTTGCGGAGCAGGGTGAAGCCGTGGCGGCGCGCCAGCGCCCGGTAGCCCGCCATCGAGCAGGTGCAGTCGATCGGGCCGTAGGTGGCGCCCACCGCCTCCCCCGCGGGCCCGAGCCGCTGCAGCGCCCGCAGCGACCGGGTGGGAACAAAGTCGCACAGGGCCAGCCGCCCGCCGGGCCGCAGCAGCCGCGCCGCTTCGGCGAAGAAGGCCTCGCGGCTGGGAAAGTGAAAGATGCATTCCACCGCCAGCAGTGCGTCGAGGCTGCGATCGGGCAGGGGCATGGCGCAGGCATCGGCGGCGATCCAGCGGATGCTGTTGTCGCCGCGCTGCTGCACCCGGGCGGCGGCCCGCGCCAGCTGGCGCGGGTCGATGTTGAGTCCGATCAGCTCCAGCCCCTGCCAGCCGGCGTTGAGCTGGGCCACGGTGCCGCCGAAACCGCAGCCCGCATCGAGCACCATCTGCCCTGAGCTGATCTCCGCCGCCGCGATCACCAGGGCGCTGAGCCGTGCCGCCGCCGCCGCGAAATCGGCCACGCTGCCATCGGCCCGAGCTGGATCCGCCCAGGCGCCCCAGTGCACGTGTTGGCCGAAGGCATCGCGGAAGGCTGGATCATCCCGCTCCAGCTGCCGCAGCAGGAGGTCGAAGTAGGGCAGCGCCGCGGCGGGCCCAGGGAGCGCATCCGGGATGGCCGCTGGCGGGATTTCAGCCATGGCGCCCGGCCCCAGCGGTTTGCCGACCCTAGGCGGAGGCTCCCTTGCAACCCACCGCTGTCCGCCGGAGCGGTCCGCGGTGGATGCTCGCCCAGGCCGAGGCCCTGGTGCGCCTGCGGGGTGGCAGCGGCCAGGCGGTGCCGCCCGATTCCTTCCTGCCGGTGGCCGAGCGTACCGACCTGATCTTGCTCCACGACCCGCGTATCGGCCTGCTGATGCGGGGCTTCGTGCGGATGGTCCAGGAGCTGGGGCTGCGAGTCGTGGCCGAGGGCATCGAAACGCTCCCCCAGCGGGATGCCCTGCTGGCGATGGGCTGCCGCATCGGCCAGGGCTGGCTGTTCGGCCGGCCGGGTCCGCCCGGGGACCTGGCGGCGTTCGCAGCGGAGCCCCGCCTTGCCGTCTGAGGAGCAACGGCTGGCTGTGGGCGGCCCATGATCCGATCCCCGGTCAGGTCGTCTGGATCGTCGTTCGCCGCTAGGTTCAGGTGGTGAGCTCCAGCAAGGATGAACCCAGGTCATCCAGGTGCACCAGCCGATTCCGGGGTGGAGCGTTCGATGTCCCCGTTCCTCTGGTGGCCGGGCGATCCGGTGCTGCTGGTGGGATCCGATCACCGGCTCCTGGGCCTCAATGGTGCGGTCGCGGAGCGGATCCCTGCGCTCGCAGGCGCCGCCGCCGGTTCCCCGCTGCGGGACCTCTGGCCGGCGCTTGAGGCCCGCCTGGCATCCCTGGGGGCCGGCCTCGGGGAGGGGCCACTGGTGTGTGGCGTGGAGCGGGAGGGCGGGACCCTGCCCTGCCGCCTGGTGGCGATCGCCGCAGGCTTCGCGGTCGTGCTGCTCCCGCCCGACCCCCAGCCAGCCCCGGAGGGCGGCCCCTCCAAGATCCTGGCCGGTCTGCTGGAGGCGGTTCCTGATCCCCTGCTGCTGCTCAGCGGCGAACGGCTCGAACCCGAAGGTTCCTTCATCCTGTGGTCCAACGCCGCCGCCCAGGCGCTCACCGGCCTGGCCGCCCCTGCCCTGGCCTGCCTCCACCCGGGCCAGCTGCTGGGTCCGGAGATTCCCCCCGCCGATCAGGAGCGCTTCCGGCTGGCCCTGGCCTCCACCCGCCCCGAGCGGTTCAACGCGCCGATCCGCCACCGCGGCGGTGGCACGTTGGTGATGGAGGTCAGGACCACCCCGGTGCAGGGATCGGCGGGAAGCGGCTCCCATGCCCTGCTCACCCTGCGGGATGTGGCTGAGCTGCACGCCAGCGAAGAGGAGGTCCTGGCCCAGGCCTTCACCGATACCCTCACGGGCCTGCTCAACCGCCGTGCCTTCAGCACGCGCCTGGCCCAGGCCGTGGAGCGGATCGAGCGCTCCCCCAGCCAGCTGGCCGTGCTGGTGATCGACATCGACGGCTTCCGCGAGATCTGCGCCGATTTCGGTCCCGAGGCCGGCGACCACCTGTTGCTGGAGGCCACCCGCCGCCTGCAGCTCGCCCTGCGCGGCGGCGACGTGCTGGCTCGCTCCGGCACGGATGTCTTCCTTCTTCTTGCCGAGCATGTCGGCAACGACGGCGATGCCTACCTCCTCGGCGAACGGCTGCGGCGCTGCATGGCCCAGCCCTGGCGGGAGCGGGGCGAACCGGTGGCGCTCACGGTGAGCTGCGGGGTGGCGACCTCCGGTCGGAAGGCGGTTTCGGGTCCGGAGCTGCTTGATGCCGCCGAGGCCGCCATGCAGCGGGTGAAGGGGGACGGCGGCGATGGGGTGTTCCTCCACGAGCGCCCCCTCGAGGAGGGTGAGGGCGACGACAGCCTCTCCCTGCGCCAGCAGCTGCAGATGGCGATCCGGATGGGGGGGCTCTTCTTCGAGTACCAGCCTCTGGTCAACATCGGCACCGGCCGGGTGCTCGGGGCCGAGGCCCTGGTGCGTCTGCGGGAGGAGGGCGGCCAGGTGCTGCCCCCCGAGGCCTTCATCCCGATGGCGAATCGCACCGGTCAGATCCGCACCATCGACCGCTGGGTGCTCACCGAAGCGATGAACACCCTGCGCCGCTGGCGGCGCACCGGCCGCAACCTCGGCCTGGCGATCAACCTCAGCTCCTCTCGGCTCGAGGCGGGAACCCTGATGACCGATCTGGTGCGGGAGGCCAAGCGCACCGGAGTCCCCCCCGCCGGCCTCACCCTGGAGATCAGCGAGCAGCAGCTGTATCTGCTCAAGGATCGTGCCGCACCCTTGCTGCAGGCCCTGCGCAAGGTGGGGGTGAGCATCGCCCTGGATGATTTCGGCACCGGCCAGGGAAGTCTGGAGTGGTTGCTGAGCCTGCCGATCGACCAGGTGAAGATCGACGCCAGCTACGTCTCGGCCATGGTGCACGACAGCCGCTGCCACGACCTGCTGCGGAATTTCGTGCGGGTCTTCCTGGAGCGGCGCCTCGATGTGGTGGCTGAGGGGATCGAAACCCTGCGCCAGCGCGAGATGCTGCTGGCGATGGGCTGCCGGCGTGGGCAGGGCTGGCTGTTCGGCCGGCCCGGTCCGCTCGAGGTGCTCGAAACCGCCGCCTTCCGCCCTCCTGCAAGCACCCGTCCGCCCCTGGGCCGCTGAGCCCGCTGCCCAGGGGCCGGGAGGGTTGATGAATACCCTGGCTGGATCCAGCGGGGACTCCGCCCTGCCTTCCGCGCTGCTGATGCCGCCCCCCGCAGGTCCTCCCGACCCGCAGAACCCTCCCCGCGAAGCGTTCTCAAGCCTGGGGATCCGCAGCGTGGCCATCCCTCCCGGTGCCGGGGGGTTCGCCACCTTTCGGCGGGTGCTGGGCCCGGCCTACCTGGTGGCCGTGGGCTACATGGATCCGGGCAACTGGGCCACCGACCTGGCGGCAGGCTCGACCTTCGGGTTCCGCCTGCTCTGGGTGGTGGCCCTTTCGAGCCTGATGGCGGTGCTGCTGCAGTCGCTCTGCTGCCGGCTGGGCATCGCCACCGGCCTGGACTTGGCCCAGGCCTGCCGTCGCCACCTGCCCGCCGCTACCCGCCTTCCCCTCTGGGTGCTGGCGGAGGTGGCGATCGTGGCCTGTGATCTGGCCGAGCTGGTGGGCACCGCCGTGGCCCTGCAGCTCCTCTTCAGCCTGCCCCTGCCCTGGGGGGTGGTGCTCACCGCCTTCGACACCCTGCTGCTGCTGGGGCTGCAGCGGTTCGGCATCCGCCACCTCGAGGCCCTGGTGATCGCCCTGGTGGCCCTGGTGGGGGCCTGCTTCGCGGTGGAGATGCTGTTGCTCCGCCCCGATCCCCAGGCCCTGGCGGGGGGGCTGGTGCCCCGCCTCTCCACCCTGCGGGACGGTGCCCAGCTTTACCTGGCCGCCGGCATTCTCGGGGCCACGGTGATGCCCCACAACCTTTATCTCCACTCAGCGCTGGTGCAAACCCGCCACTGGCCGGAGGGGCCCCGCTCCCGCTGGCGGGCCCTGCGCTTCGCCAACCTCGATGCGGTGATCGCCCTGGGGCTGGCCTTCCTGGTCAACGCCTCGATCCTGGTGCTCGCCGCCGGCAGCTTCTACGGCCGCTTCGATACCCCCGTCACCGACCTGGCGGAGGCCCACCGCCTGCTCAGCCCTCTGCTCGGCACCACAGCCGCAGGGTTGCTGTTCGGCATCGCCCTGCTGGCGGCCGGCCAGAGCTCCACCCTCACCGCCACCCTGGCGGGCCAGGTGGTGATGGAGGGCTTTCTCGAGATCCGGCTGCCCCAGTGGCAGCGCCGCCTGATCACCCGCAGCCTGGCCCTGGTCCCGGCTCTGGCCACGGTGCTGCTGCTGGGGGATCAGGCCACCGGCTCCCTGCTGGTGCTCAGCCAGGTGGTGCTGAGCCTGCAGCTTCCCTTCGCGGTGGTTCCTCTGGTCTGGTTCTGCAGCCAGCGCTCCCTGATGGGGCCGCTGCGGGCACCGGCCTGGCAGCGGCTGCTGGCCTGGGGCTGCGCGGTGGCGATCGTGCTGATCAATGGCTCCCTGCTGCTCAGCCTGGCCGGCCTGCTGCCCTGGGCGGCAACGGCCTGAGCCTGGGGTGCCGCTGGGAGCCCGCGGCGGCGTGGGCTCAGGGGAGGGTCTTGCGTTGGCGCAGCAGGGCGTAGGCGCCCGCCAGGCAGAGGATCACCACCCCCACGCCGATCAGGGTGAGGGGATCCTTTTCCTGACCCGGCGGCATCACGATCAGTTTGCGGGCCACCGCCGTCAGGGCCGTGAGCACCACCAGTTCGGTCTGGAAGGTGTGGTCGCGCAGGTAGGCGGTGAGGTTCTGCAGCACCTCCAGCCCGATCAGGATCAGCAGCAGCCGGTCCAGCAGCTGGAGCAGCTGGCCGCCCAGCCAGTCCTGGCCGGGCTGGAGCAGCACCTGGGCGGTCACGATCAGCAGCTGCACGGTGCTGGCCGCCAGCACCACCATCAGCAGGCCGGCCAGGATGCGTGAGAGCTGGCACTCAAACCGGCCGATCAGGTGTTGGAAGCGGTGCTCGCTGGAGGGTGCCATGGCGGGATCGTAGGGAGGGCTACCAGGACCTGGGGAAGGGCCGTTCAGGGCAGGGCCGCGATCGCGGCGACCCGCCAGCGGCCACCTCCCAGCAGCTCCAGTTCCCATTGGTGGAAGGCCCCCAGACTCGGCCGATGGCCCACGCTCACCAGGGTCGGACCGGCCGCCACGAGCTGGACGTGGAGGTCGTGCTCAGCGGTCAGGTCCAGGGCGCTGCGGCCGGCGCAACAGCAACCTCACCGCCACCCTCTGCGGTCTGCTGCTGATGGTGGTGCCGGCCCTGATCTCTGCTCCGGCGCTCCTGCTGACCGTGGGCGTGGTGCTGCTGGCTGTACCTTTCCTGTTGCGGGGCTGACACAGCGGCCGCTGCTGCATACGGTGCGGGAATTGCAGCACCTTGCCCTGCCATGGGGCCCATTGAACACGCGCTGATCACGGCCGCCTACCGGTTGGCCAACGGCGCGGTCCCTGCCGAATTCCTCGAGCCGGTCGATCCCGCCTTCGACTGCATGACCCAGGCCCTGCAGGAGACCTGCCGTCTCTATGGCTTCGAGGATGTCGACACCGCCCGCTTCCTGATGAGCTTCGCCCTGCGGGTGGGCCGCCTCAACCCGGAGATCCCCGACCGCCAGCAACTGCGGGAGGTGGAGGCGCGCCTGATGGCCGCCTGCGGCCTGGCGAGCGGCAACGGCGGCCACGACGGCGGCTGACGGCAATCACGGCCCGGCATCGGGGCGGGTGGCGGCCCTGGCGGGATCCTCCAGGGGAGCCTCCGGCGCGATCAGATCGGCGGCCCGGCGCGCTTCCCCCAGCAGCTGCAGCAGCAGCCGCGGCGAGTGGCGCAGCAGGGCGCACCAGTGCTGCAGGTAGGCGGCGTGGTTCGCCGTGTCGCTGCCGATCGCCAGGCGCTCGCCCACCAACACCGCCCCGAGCTCGGCCAGCAGTTCCTCGCGGGCGTAGGGATCCGAGCCAAACGGCGCCGCCAGGTCGCGGCCCAGCCGGCTGGGATGGCCGGTGGAGTGGATCGCCTCATGGGCCCAGGTGGCGAGGCGGGCCGCGGCGCTGCTGAACCGGCCTGCCTCCGGCAGGGCGATGCGATCGAGGCTGGGGCTGTAGCAGGCCTGCTCGCCCCCCTCCTGCACCGGCACCGGCCAGGCCGCCAGCCTGGTCTCGGCCCGTTGCAGTCGCTCGTCGGGCTCAGGCATGCCGCTGCGGGCGGCATCCCGGCAGCGCTGGATCGCGTCCGCCAGGGCCCGGCCCGCCGGCGGGTCCCCCACCAGGTCGGCGGCGTTGAACACGATCATCGGCCGCCAGCGGATCGCCGCCGGGCGCGGCCCGGGGCCGGCGTCCGTCGCCTTGGGGGCGTGGTCGCCGCCTTCCCCCGCTGGATCGCCACCGGCCGGTTCGCCGCCATCGCGGCTGCCGTCCCGGCCGCCCTCGCGGGACGCCAGGGGCAGGGGGCGCAGGATCATCACCCCCCTGCTGCCGCGACGGGGGGCCACCCCGAGCCGGCGTGCCTCCCCCCAGCCGCACCAGAAGGGAAGTTCCGAGCCCCGCAGGGCCAGCCCCAGGCTGAGCAGCACGGGGTTGGCCCCCCGGTAGGGCCTGCCGCTGATCAGGTTCACGTGGCGGCCTCCCTCCTCCCGCCAGGGCCGCCGCCAGGGCGTGGTGCCGGCCTCCATCAGGCCGATCAGGTCGGCCACCAGCCGCTCTTCGGTGCTGGCGGGTCGGGGGCTGGTGGGCTGGGTGGGGGTGGGCTCGGTGGCGGTGGGGGCTGGCATGGGCGGAGCAGGGTCTCCTTCTGCTGGTGCCACCCCCTGTCCCAGGGCCGGCGCTGCAGCGGCTCAGCGGCAGGTGATGTGCGCTATGGCCCATGCGGTTGCCGCGAAGTTCAGTGGATGCGATGCACAAGCGAGCCGCCGATCGAATCCACCGGCCAGCCGGCGGATGATCGCGGCGTGTTGTTCAGGCGAACGGGATGTCCGATGCCTTCGGCGACTATCTGCACAGCATCGGCCGGGTGCCTCTCTTGACGCCTGCCGAAGAACTTCACCTCGGAACGGTGGTGCAGGAATGGCTCAGCAACAGTGATCCAAGTCTTGCGCTGCAGCGGCGGGGGCGGCGGGCGATGAACCGAATGGTGACCGCCAATCTTCGTCTGGTGGTTTCAGTGACGCGCCATTATCAGACCAGGATTCGTCATCTTCAGCTCGACCCCCTTGATGTGATTCAGGCCGGTACCCTTGGCCTGATTCGCGCCGTTGAGCGTTACTCCCCCACCCGTGGTTATCGCTTTTCCACCTATGCCTACTGGTGGATCCGCCAGGCGGTGAACCGCCATCTCCAGGAGCAGTCCGGTGCGATCCGCCTTCCCTCCCAGGTCACCGGTCTGGCGATGAAGGCTCGCTTCCTGCAGTCCTCGGAGGCCCGCGGTCTGCGGCTCTCCGAGCTGGCGGCGCGGCTTGGCGAAACGGAGAAACGGCTGGCCTTCGTGCTGCGGGTCACCCATGAGGCCCATGCAGTGTCCCTCGACCAGCCGGTGGGCGGCGATGAGGCCGATGTGTGCCTGGGTGACCTGATCGCGACGCCCTCGGCCATGCCCTACCAGGAGGACTACGGCTGGCTGCACGGCGAGGTGGGGCAGCTGGAGCCGTTGGAGCAGCAGGTGCTCCAGCTCCGTTTCCGTCAGGACGATGCCCTCTCCCTGGCCCGCACCGCCGACTGCCTCGGTCTCACCAAGGAGAAGGTGCAGCGGGTGGAGCGTCAGGCCTTCCACAAGCTCCGCCGCCGCGTGGTGCCCATGCTGGAGCCCCAGCTCTCGAGGCCTCACTCGGCGGCGGCCGCCAGGCTCACCCGGTAGTCGAGGCTGGAGCTCACCCCGGTGCCGCGGTAGCGCCCGTCCACCGGGGCGGCCAGCCGGTGGTCCGCCGCAGTGGCCAGCACCACATGGCCATCGGCCACCGCCAGGCCCAGGCTGGGGTCGTAGGGGCGCCAGCCGCCACCCGGCACGTAGACCTCCGCCCAGGCGTGGAGTTCGTGCTCGGTCACCTCGGGGGGATGGTGCATCGAGTAGCCGCTAACGAAGCGGGCCGCCAGTCCCAGGCTGCGGCAGGCCGCCACGTAGAGCATGGCGGTGTCGCGGCAGGCGCCGCTGCGGCCGGCAAGGGTGTCGGCCGGATCGAGGGGATCGCCCTCCAGCCGCCCCACGTGGTGGAAGCCATGGTGGATCGTGTCAGCCAGGGCCATCAGGAAGGCCTGGGTGCCGTGGTTCACCGCCGCGGCCTGCTCCGCCGCCCAGGCCTCCACGAGCGGATCGCAGCCCTCACGGCCCAGGAAGGGCTGGAGGGCTGCCGCCGTTTCCGGCCGATAGCGCACCGGCAGGGTCAGGGCGCCGGGGTCGGTGATGATCCAGTCGAAGGGGTTGACCCGCAGGGTTTCCACCTCCATCGCCACGGCCAGGTTGAGCTCCTGGCGCAGGTCGTCGAACCAGAGCACCACCGTGCTGTTGCCGTTGGCATCGAGGGCCTCACAGCGGCCCTGCGGCGCTCCCTCCACCTGCAGGCTGTGCTGGATCAGCCGCTGGCCCGCCTCCTGCCGCGGCGTCAGCCGCAGCGTGTGGGGCTCGAGGAACACCGGCCGTTCGTAGCGGTAATGGAGGCTGTGCTGGATTCGGAAGCGCATCGGGGGTTCAGTCCAGGGCCTGGCTGACGCTGGCGCTGAAGCGCGTGTCCACGGCGTAGGTGGCGAGGGGTTCGCGGCCCAGATCCACGACCAGCGGGAAGAAGCGCAGCGAGAACCAGTCCAGGAAGAGGTCGTAATCCCGCGGTGCCGGCCAGCGGTCGGGATCGAGGCACCAGAGCTCGAGTTCGGCGGCGAAGATCGCTTCGTGGTGCTCCCTCAGCAACGCCAGGGCGCCGGCCTCATCGTCGTAGGTGGGGATGAGGTAGAGGCTTTCCTCCTCCCCGAGGCTCTCCATGTCCTCCCGGGTCCAGAAGGGGCGGGTCCACTCCCGCATTGGCGGTTTCGGCGCCACGGCGATCGCGCAGCGGTTGAGCACGGCCATGGGGCAGCTCAGGCAGCAGGCCCAACCTAGGGGCCCCGGGCCGGTGGGTGCCTCGCATGGTTGCGCCCGCCGCTGGTCCCGCCAGGCTGGCTCCAGTTGGGAACATCCACCATCCCCCGCCATGGGCATCACCGACGAACTGGCCAAGGAGCGCAACCGTGCCGCCGCGGAACGGACCCTGATGGCCTGGATCCGCACCTGCCTGTCCCTGATCAGCTTCGGCTTCGGCCTCGACAAGATCATTGCCGCCATCGACAGCCGCACCGGCGGGGTCCCCACCCATGCGCAGACCTCGGTGCGGCTGGTGGCGATGGCCTTCGTGATCACGGGGGTGCTGGCGATGATCGCCGCCACCGGCCAGCACCGCACCGTGCTGCGGCGCCTGCGCCGCGATGAATACACCTACCGCGAGGAGCCGTCGATCGCCACGGCCACCGCCGTGCTGCTCACCCTGATCGGCGTGGCGGCCCTGGTGTTGCTGCTGGTGGGCGGCCTGGCGAGCTGAGGGGTCAGGCAGCCGCCTTGCGCTGCAGGGTCTGGCGGGGGAGTTCGCCGAACAGGCGCCGGTAGTCCCGCGCGAAATGGCCGGCGTTGAGGAAACCCCACTCGGCGGCCAGCGGCCCGATCCGCTGCTGGCCCGGATCGGCCGCGAGCAGGATGCGGCGCACCCCATGCAGCCGCTGCAGCTTGAGGAAGGCCATCGGCCCCATCCCCAGGTGTTCCCGGAATCCCTGAATCAGGCAACGCCGGCTCACGTGCAAGGTGCGGCAGAGATCCGCCAGGGTGATCGGTTCGAGCGGGTGCTCCCGCATCCAACGCTGGGCCTGTTGCACCACCTCGATCCGTGCCGGTGGCGGCGCCAGCCGCTGGGTCGGGTGGGAGCCCTGGACCAGCATCGCGATCAGCAGCGGCATCAGGTCTTCCACCACCAGCCGCTCGATGCCGTTCTCGTGCAGCCGGCCGGGCGTGTGCTGGACCACCGTGAACAGCTGCCGCAGGTAGCGGCGCAGCTCCTCGCAGCTCTGCGGATCGGTCGGGATCCAGTTGGATCGGAAGGCCTTCTCGCTGTCGAGGTCGGGCCAACCCAGGTCGGCGGCCCAGCGTTCCAGCTCCGCCCGGTTGACGATGATCAGCCCCAGGACGGTGCTCGGCGGCAGGGTGAGGTGCACCTCCCGCCGCGGGTCGAGGCCGAACAGGCAGGAGGAGGGAAGCGCCTGGCCATGGGCCCGCACGCTGGCCTGGCGGGGCAGGGGTTCCAGGTCGAGCGTCACCGTGAGCTGGCCGGGGGGCTTGGGCCCCCAGCTGTGCAGGCTCCGCTCCATCCGCAGCCGCAGCAGCGAGAGGGGGCCGACACGGCAGAACAGGGCGTCGCCCCCCAGGTTGCCCCCTTCGAGCTGCAACACCTGGAGGGCCAGGCCCGCCTCCTGCAGGGAGCCCTGCATCTGGTCCACGTCGGCCCAGCGGATCAGCGAGGCCATGGCGTCAGGGGCAGCAGCGGCTTGCCTTGCCGGCTTGCAGCTGTGGATTGCGGTAGCAGCATGCAGGAGTGGATGGCAGGAGTTGGCTACGCGGGCTGCCGCAAGGCTGCGGCGACGGGCGGGGGCTGTGAGATTCTGCCGCCTCCTGGCCCTGTTTCTTGCGTTTTTTGGGTGTGGTCCTACTCAATTCGGCTGCACAATTCGCATCAACCAGTTTTCTGCCCCTTGCGAATCCTTCGCGATTCACCCCAGGACCATCGGCACTGCCGGGACGCGGCCCTGTCAGAGGACGGTGCCATCGCCTGCTTGGCGCGAGGGCCGCGATGACCGTTGCCGTTCCCACCGCCGAGCGCCAGGCCGGCGTGCAGGCACCCAGCGCCTGGGTCCTCGGTCCCTACCGTCTCGACGCCGAGGGCCACCTCCGTCTGGGGTCGGTGCCGGTGGCCCTCTCGCCTCTGCAGCGGCGCCTGCTTGTGGTGCTGGTGATGCAGGCGGGCCGCGTGATCGAGAAGGACAGCCTGCTGGATCAGGTGTGGGGCCACCGCCAGGTGAGTGATGTGAGCCTGGCTCGGGCGGTCCACGGCCTGCGACGCATCCTCGACCAGGGGCCCCTGGGGGGCGGTGTGATCCACACCATCTACGGCAGCGGTTACCGCTTCGATGGGCCTGTCACCGCCTTCAGCGTTCCGGATCCCGCCGCGCCCGAGGCCCATGGGGCCCCCTTCCCACCGGAGCAGGTCCTCAGCCGGTTTGTGGAAGGGCTGGTGCTGCTGCGCCAGCGCGACCCGCTGCAGCTGGAGGCTGCCTCCCGCCAGTTCCGCCGCTGCCTGGAGCAGGCTCCCCACTTCGCCCCGGCGTTGCTGACGTTGGCCGCCACCCAGCTGGCCCGGTACCAGTGGGGCCAGATGCCGGCGGCGGCGGTGGAAGGGGAGATTGCGTCCTTGCTGGAGCAGGCGGAAGCGGCCGGGGCGGATGCCCACCAACTCCATGCCTTGCGCCTGGAGGTGCTCTCCCTGCTCAACTGGCAACCCCGCCTGGCCGAGGAACGCTTCGCCTCCTGGCTGCCGAACCAGCTGCCCTGCGGGCCTTCGAGCCATTCCTGGGCCCGGCACCTGCTGGTGACCGGCCGTTCGGGCCAGGCCCTGCAGCTGCTCCAACCCCAGCTCGAGTCCGACCATCCCTCCGGCTGGATGCTCGCTGCCCTGGCCGCTGCCCTGGGGGGCGATCCCGCTGGGGCGATCCGGTCCCTGCATAGCCCGCTCAACCTGGATGGAACCCTGGTGGCCCCCCGCCTGCTGCTGGCCCTGCTGCTGGCCGAGGACGGCCGTGCCACCCAGGCTCTCAGTGAGCTCAGCCGCTGCGGCGTCCTCGATGGCACGGCCGCGTCACTGAGCGCCCTTCCCGCCCTAGTGCTGGCCCAGGCCGGCGCCCAGGACCGGGCGGCGGCGCTGCTGGATCAGGCCCTGGCCCGCCCCACTGCCGACCAGACCATGGTCAGCCTCTGGGGTGTTGTGGCCCTGACCCTGGGACGCCAGGACCGGGCAGCCCTGCTGCTGGAGGAGGCGGTGCGCAGCCGCTGCGGTCTTGCCCCCCTCCTGCTGGCCTGGCCCCGGATCGCCAGCTACGACCACACACCGCCACTGCGCGCCTTCCGCCGGGCGATGGCCCGGTCCTTCGGCGGCTTCGAGGCGGCCGCGGCCTGAGGGGGGCACTGGTGCGGTTCCGCCGGGCCGGTGCTGCGCTCTGCGGCCTGCACGCCCCGCTTGCACTTTCTGAGTGGTCGCCAGCGGCTGGGCTGGTCACAGTCGGCCTGAGTGCCTCCGGCTATTTCTCCCATGCCCAACGCCCAACCCAACATCCTCATCCTCTGGGGCGATGACATCGGCCAGAGCAATCTGAGTTGCTACAGCCACGGCCTGATGGGGTACCAGACCCCCAACATCGACCGGGTCGCCAAGGAGGGTGGCAAGTTCATCCACTACTACGCCGAGCAGAGCTGCACCGCCGGCCGCGCCGCCTTCATCAGCGGCCAGAGCGTCGTGCGCACCGGCCTGAGCAAGGTGGGCCTGCCCGGGGCCGAGCTGGGCTTCAAGGCGGAGGACCCCACCATTGCCGAGCTGCTCAAGCCGCTGGGCTATCGCACCGGCCAATTTGGCAAAAACCACTTTGGTGACCGCGACGAGCATCTGCCGACGATGCACGGTTTCGATGAGTTCTTCGGCAACCTCTACCACCTCAATGCTGAGGAGGAGCCCGAGCTGCGGGATTATCCCCAGCCTGAGGATTTCCCCAATTTCCGCGAGCGTTTTGGTCCCCGCGGCGTGCTGCACTGCTGGGCTAACGGTGATGGCAGCCAGCGGATCGAGAACACCGGCCCGCTCACCCGTAAACGGATGGAAACGGCCGATGATGAATTCATGGCCGAGGCCAAGCGCTTCATCCGGGATTCGGTGGCCTCGGGTGAACCCTTCTTCGTGTGGTTCAACACCACCCACATGCACTTCCGCACCTACTCACGGCCCCAGGACGTTGGCCGTAGCGGCCGTTGGCAATCGGAATACCACGACGTGATGATTTATCACGATGAATGCATCGGCGAGATGCTCGACCTGCTCGATGAGCTCGATGTGACCGACAACACGATCGTGATGTACGGAACCGACAACGGCCCCCACATGAACAGCTGGCCGGATGCCGGCATGACCCCCTTCCGCAGCGAGAAGAACTCCAACTGGGAGGGCGCTTTCCGTGTGCCGGCCCTGGTGCGCTGGCCGGGTCACATCGCCCCCGGCACCATCTTTACCGGCATCGTCAGCCACCTCGATTGGCTGCCCACCCTGCTGGCGGCCGCCGGCGAACCGGAGATCAAGCAAAAACTGCTGAGCGGTCACCAGGTGGGCAACAAGACCTTCAAGGTCCACCTTGATGGCTACAACATGCTCGACTACTGGACAGGCAAGACGGAGAAGAGTCCGCGGGTGGAGTTCTTCTACTTCTCCGACGACGGCGACCTGGTGGGTCTGCGCTACGACAACTGGAAGTTTGTGTTCATGGAGCAGCGTGAACCGGGCACCTGCCAGATCTGGGCCGAGCCCTTCGTGAAGCTGCGGGTGCCGAAAGTCTTCAACCTGCTCACCGATCCCTACGAGCGGGCTGACATCACCTCCAACACCTATTGGGATTGGATGTTTGATCATGTGTTTCTCCTGGTGCCGGCCCAGACCTATGTGGCTCAGTTCCTCTCCACGTTCCGCGAGTTCCCGCCACGCCAGAAACCCGCCAGTTTCTCGGTGGAGGATGTGATCGAGCAGATGGGTCAGGCCGCCAGCGGCGGCGCCTGAGGCTCCGCCGCAGCATCCGGGCCGGGATGCTGCGGCGTGGCTAGAACACGGGGTCGTGGCCACCGCCGCACCCCCACAGCGCCGCACGGCCGCACCGCCGCGGCGTGCGCCTGTTTCTCGTGCCTGCTGTTGATCCGTTTGTCCCCTCTGCCCATGCCTTCCTCGCTGGCGCGTTGCGCCCTCCTCGGTTCGTGTCTCGGCGCCCTGCTGTTGCCGCTGCTCCCGTCGCCGGCCCGGGCCCAGGCCCCGGCCTCAGCGGTCCCGGCACCAGCCGCCCCGGCCGTGGCAACACCTGCAGCCGTAGCAGCCGTGCCCCGGCTGCTTTACACCCTGTCCACCCGCTGCAGCCTGGCCGGCGGGTCGCCCCAGCCCTGCACGGTGGAGGCGATCGATGAGGGCGCCCATACCCTCTACCGCCACCGCATCGGCCAGGAGACGATCACGATCAAGGTCACCGACAATCCGGTGACGATGCAGCAGTTCGATCCGCTCCGCCGCCAGTGGGTGTCGCTGCGGACGGCCGGAGCGCTGTTTTCCCGCAACAGCATCTGCTTCAACGGCCGTGATCTGTGTGTGATCAACCCCAACTACCTCAACAGCGTGCGGGAGGACCGCCCCGATCTGCGGCTGCAGGGCCGGGATCTGGTGAAGGTGCACTTCGGCGCCGATGGGCGGGTGGATGCCAGCTGCTACGACGCCGGTTGCCAGGTCGACTTCCGATGAGCCATCCCAACTTTCCCTGCCGGGGTGCGGCCCTGGCGCTGGCCCTGGTGCTTCCCCTGCCCCAGGGCGCCCTTTTGGCGGCGGTGCGTGTGGACGGGGGCGCTGATCAGGGCCGCCTGGTCCGGGCCATGGCGGACCAACCTCTGCTGCTGGCGCGCGGCGGTGGAGGCGGTGGCGGTGGCGGCCGCGGCGGTGGTTTCGGTGGTGGCGGCGGTTTCGGCGGTGGCCGCTCCGGCTTCCAGGGCTCTGGCGGGTCAGGCGGCTTCAGCCGTGGTGCCACCCGCCCCAGCGGCGGCTGGGCGGGCAGCGTCGGCGACCGGGCCCCCAGTCCGGGCCTCGGCCAGGCGGGCGACCGTTCGGCCTTCAGCGGCAACCGCACGGGCCAGCTGAACACAGGCGACCGCAGCTTCAACGGCAGCGGCGGTTTCAACACCGACCGCAGCCTTGATGGCAACCGCAATCTCAATGTGGATGGCAACCGCAACCTCAACGTTGACGGCAACCGCAATCTCAACGTTGACGGCAACCGCAACGTCAACGTCAACGGCCAGCGCAACTGGAACGCCACGGTCAACAGCAACTGGAACCGCGACGTCAACATCAACAACGTCAACCTCTCGCCCGGCTGGGCCCGCCCTGGCTGGGGCTATGCCCGGCCCTGGGGCACCGGCTGGTACGGCGGCTGGGCCACTCCCGCTTGGGGCTGGTGGGGCGCCAGTGCCGCCGCCTGGGGCCTTGCGAGCCTCACCACCGCGGCGGTGATCAACGCGGCGGTCAACGATGCGGTGTACAGCAACACCACCTACATCGTGGTGCCCAACACCGCCTACCAACTGCTCTACGGCACCGTGCAGCCCAGCGGCAGCCAGGGGGTCTCCTTCGTGGTGGAGGCCAATGGGGTGCCCTACAGCCTCAGTGCTGACTGCGGTTTGGGAACCATCAATGGCGCGAACCCCAGCACCGCCGCCCAGGCGGAACTGCTCAACGCCGCCTGCCAGGTGGCCTACGGCGCGGTGAGCTGAGGCCTGCCGTGCCGCAGCGTGGCGCGGAACCGGTGCGGGCCGCTTGGCCGGCGGCCGGTTCCTTGCCACCCTGACGAAGCCGGACCCTGCCTGGAGGACCGCGATGAGCTGGAGCGAACTGCAACGCCTCGTCGAAGAGGCCGAAGCCGATGGCGCGATCCGTCGCGGCCTGCGCCACTGCCGCTCCCGCCAGGAGCTGCTGCTGGCCTGCCGCAGGCTGGGGTACGCCATCGAGGCCGCCGACCTGTGCCAGGCCCGGGCCCTGGAGCGGAGCGCCCAGGATCGGCCGGATTCCGGGCCATCGGCTGCACCGTTGGGGAGCGCCTCACCGGTTGCCGCGCGATCCGATGCCGCGCCGGCTCCCCGCCGGACCGGTGCCACGCTGCCGCCTACGGTGAACGTGCTGATCGCCTCCTGAGCCATGGTCATCCGGCCCAGCGCCCAACTCGGCGTGAAGCTCCAGATCCTGGCCGCGGTGGTGGTGCCGATCGCGCTGCTGTTGGTGTGGCTCGGCTCCCGCGGCTTCTTCAGCGGACCGGTCTGAGTCTCGGACGGGGCCTCCGCCGGCAGGTCCCCCCACCGTCAAGGGCCGTGCGTTCAAGGGCCCTTGCCTGAGGGAACCTCACCCCTCGGGCAGGGCTTCGCCGGCACCCCGCACCAGCCGACCGAGGTTCATGCCGGCCCGGTAGGCCGCATCGTGCAGTTCGCCCCGCTGCTCGGCGCTCAGGCCATCCCAGAAGGCATGGAAGAGGTCGAGGGAGGCCTTGCCGGCCCCCACCGCCCCCAGCACCCAGAAGGGCAGGCTCAGCCACGGGAAGACCAGCAGCAGCAGGCCCAGCACCAGACCCACCGCGGCGCCCTGCTGCACCGCCTGCCACACGGTGCGCGCGACCAGGGCCGCCTGCTGGCTGCGGCGGATCTCACCGCGGCGCACCATCGCCTCGCTGCGCAGGGTGCTCAGCAGGGCCTGGTAGATGGCGTAGACCGCCACGGCGCCCAGGGTGGATTCGGCCAGGAACTCGTGGCCACCCACCGTGCCCGGCCGGCCGATGTCGATCGAGGCCAGTCCGGCCAGGGGAGCCGCTTCAACACCGGCCCGGGGGATCCGGAAGGGGTCGCGTTCGCGGGTCATGGCGCTGCGGTGCCGTGGAACCTGCCGGATCCTCGCGCAGATCTCCGGGGCCGCCAAGGTGGGGTTCTCCGCCGCTCGGGCCCTCAGCGCACCACCAGCACCGGCACGCTGGCCTGCACCAGCACCCGCTGGGTCTCGCTGCCGAGCAGCACCCCCCGCAGTCCGCGTCGGCCGTGGGAGGCCATCACGATCAGGTCGCAGCCGAGCCTCGTGGCGGCCGCCAGGATCGCCCGGTGCGGTGGTTCCCCTACCGGCTTCTCGGCGGCGGCAGTCACGCCAGCGGCGGCCGCCACCGCCAGGGCTTCGGCCACCACCCGCTCGCACTCCTGCCGGGCGGCCCCGGCCAGGGCCTCGATGGTGGCGGGATCGAGCCGCTCCCCCATGCCCGGCACCGGCATCACCGGGGCCCGTTGCACGGTGACCACGGTGATGCGGGCGCCCACCGCCCGGGCCAGCCGCACCGCCTCCTCCACGGCCCGCTGGGAGCGTTCCGTGCCATCACTGGGCACCAGCAGATGGGTGTACGGCATCGGGACTCCACCGTGGCTGCCCCTGTCTAGGTCCCCTGTCCAGCCTCGGCTCGCCAGAATCGCCCGATGAGCACCCCTCCCGCATCCGCCCGATCGGCCCAGCCCGCCGTCTTCACCGGTCCCGAGGCCAGTGCTTCCGAGGCCAGTGCTTCTGAGGCCACTGCTCCCCAGGGCGCCGGGGTCGTGCCGGCGGCCTGGCGGGACCAGTGGTACCCGGTGGCCTTCCTGCGGGATCTGGACCGCAGCCGTCCCACCCCCTTCACCCTGCTGGGGGAGGACCTGGTGATCTGGTGGGACCGGGTCGGTTCCTGCTGGCAGGCCTTCACCGACGTCTGTCCGCACCGCCTGGTGCCCCTTTCGGAGGGGCGTCTGAACGGGGCCGGTGAGCTGGAGTGCCCCTACCACGGCTGGAGTTTCGACGGCAGCGGCCGTTGCACCACCATCCCCCAGGCCGCCCCCGGCGCCGTGCCCACGCCGCGGCGGTCCGGCTGCCACCGCCATGCCACCGCCGAGGCTCAGGGCCTGCTGTTCGTGTTTGCCGGCGCAGCGGACCAGGCCGCTGCGGTGCCCCTCCCCCTGGTGCCGGTGCTGGAGGAGGAGGGCTGGCTGGTGCAGGACACGTTCCGCGATCTGCCGATGGATGCCCTCACCCTGTTGGAGAACGTGCTCGATGTGAGCCACGTGCCCTTCACCCACCACCGCACCGTGGGGCGCCGGGAGAACGCGGCCCCGGTGCAGGCGGAGCGCACCGGCTTCGGCCCCGGCGGCTTCACCCTGCTCTGGCAGGAGGGTCCGCGGCGGGGCCGGCTCGGCAGCCAGCACACCACCTTCCTGGCCCCCGGTCTGCTCTGGCACGACCTCACCGCCCGGGGGTTCGCGCGCATCCTCACGGTCGTCTACGCCGTGCCGATCCGGCGGGGCGAGTGCCGCCTGATTGCCCGCTTCCCCTTCCGCTTCGAATCCCCCCTGCCCGCCCTGCTGCTGCGGCTGCGGCCCCTCTGGCTGCAGCACCTCGGCAACCACACCGTGCTTGAGGACGACCAGGTGTTCCTGCATTGGCAGGAGCGGGTGCTGGAGCGGCGCGGCGGCAGCGCCGAGGCGGGCCGGGCCTTCTTCCTGGCCACCCCCGCCGATCGCTACGTCCTGGCCCTGCACGACTGGGTCAACCGCTTCGGCGGTGAGCCGTTTCCTGGCCAGCCCCTGCCGGCGCGGCTGGATCGGCCCGCCCTGATGGACCGCCACCACAGCCACACCATCCACTGCCGGGCCTGCAGTGGTGCCATGCGGGCGATCCGCCGCTGGCGACCGCTGCTGCAGCTGCTGCCCTGGCTCGGCCTGGCCCTGCTGGCGCTGGTGCCTCAGCCGGCTGGGATCATCACCGGTCTGGGGTTGGCGCTGCTCGGGCTGCTGCTGAACCGGCGGCTGGTGATCTGGGAGCGCCAACTGCTGCGCGGCGATGGTCGCCCGCCCCGCAACCGCGATTGACCGGAGCTCAGGCCTGGCCCTTCCAGCCCGCCAGGGCGGAGGCGGCCGCCGAGCGCACCAGCGCCCGGGCGGCGGGCAGGGCCGGCTCAAGCTGGGAGGAGGAGAAGGGCGGCAGGGAGCGGGTGCGCAGCCAGGCACCCCAGCGGAATTCGTGGAAGGGAATCAGCGGCGCGGCCTCGATCAGGCCCTCTTTCTTGAGCTTCCAGATCAGGCTGCGGTAGGGGTCGTCCTGGAGGCCGGTCAAGTGGGTCGGCAGGTCGGTGGGGGCCATGGGACCCTGCCCACGGCCGTCATAGAGGTAGAGCCAGCCGCGCTGCTCCAGCTCGGCGAGAACCCCCACCCGGCTGGAGGCACTGGACTCGTGCACCAGATAGCCGAAGGCGCGGGCCTCGGGGTCCATCTCCACCAGGGCCCGCAACCGGTGGTGGCGGTCCACCATCCAGAGCTGGCCCTCTTGGTTGCGCACCAGGGGAACGGGCTTGCCGCCGAGGTAGCGGCGCCGCTCCTGGGCCGATTCCTGGGAGAAGTCGACCTGGCGGCTGCGCACCTCGGCCAGGCCCACACAGAGCTGGGTGGGCTGGAGCTTGGCCACGGCCACCTCCAGCAGGGCGGCGCGGTCGCTGGGGGGCGGCAGGGGCTGGTAGGGCGGTAGGCGCAGGCTCATGGCGTCAGGGCGCATCGGGCCATCCTTGCAACTGGCCGGGGCTCCTGCCGCAAGCCCTGGCACCGCCGCGTCGGGCCGGGTTGCGGGGATAGGGTCGGGCACAGGCGCTGCAGGCCATGACCACCGGTACCGTTCCACCCGTCTCGGGCCCTGCTTCCCTGGCGGGAGCTGCGCTGGAGCCGGTGGGTCCCCACGGCCCGATCGGGGTCCTGGTGTGTGGCCACGGCAGCCGCAACCGTCTGGCGGTGGAGGAGTTTGCCTCGCTGGCCCACCAGCTGCAGGAGCGCCTGGCGCCGGTGCCGGTGGAATTCGGCTACCTGGAGTTCGCGCGGCCGATCCTGCGCGATGGCCTCGATGCCCTGCGCCGGCGGGGCGTGAGCCACGTGCTGGCGATCCCGGCGATGCTGTTCGCGGCCGGCCACGCCAAGAACGACATCCCCTCGGTGCTCAACGCCTACGCCGCTGAGACGGGGCTGCGGATCGATTACGGCCGCGAGCTCGGCGTGGATCGCAAGATGATCCAGGCGGCCGGCGCCCGCATCCAGGCCTGCCTGGAGGCCGCCGACCGCGCCGACCGTGCGGCGGGCCGGCCACTGCTGGCGAGGCACGACACCCTGTTGGTGGTGGTCGGCCGGGGATCCTCCGATCCGGACGCCAACTCGAACGTGGCCAAGGTGACCCGCATGCTGGTGGAGGGCTTCGGCTTCGGCTGGGGGGAGACCCTCTACTCCGGGGTCACCTTTCCCCTGGTGGAGCCGGGGCTGCGCCACGTGGTGCGGCTGGGCTACCGCCGCATCGTGGTGTTTCCCTACTTCCTCTTCTCTGGCGTGCTGGTGAGCCGGATCGTGCAGCACAGCCAGCGGGTGGCCGCCGACCACCCTGCCATCGAGCTGCTTCACGCCGGCTATCTGGGGGATCATCCGGAGGTGCTGGCCACCTTCGCGGAACGGGTCGACGACGTGGTGCGGGGTGATACGGCGATGAACTGTTCTCTTTGCAAGTACCGCGCCCAGGTGCTGGGGTTCGAGCTGGAGGTGGGCAGTCCCCAGCACAGCCATCACCACCATGTGGAGGGTCTGGTGGAGAGCTGCACCCTCTGCGAGCGCGAGTGCACCGGGGCCTGCCAGCCCGATGGTGTGCCCCTGCCCCTGGGGTCGGGGGCGTCAGCGGCCCCCAGCCACAGCCACAGCCACGACCACAGCCACAGCCATGAGCACAGCCATGAGCACGGCCAAGAGCACGGCCATGACCACAGCCATGGGCACACGCACAGCCATGCCCCCAGTCCCAGCCCCGGGGAGGCACCGCCGGCTCAGAGCGGCACGGAGGAGCACCACCACCATCCCCCCTATCCCCACGCCGACCACCCCCTTGGCCCTCGCACCCTGCGGCCGCCGGCTCCCTGAGCGGCGGCCCCAGCGACCCTCCACCCCAGCCACCCGAACGGGGGGGCTTTTTGATGGCGTTTGGCGATCCAAACCTGAATTGATTCAGTGCAAATGGCGCACCTCGCCCGTCTCGTCGCGGCCCGTGTCCCATCGGACAGGCAGGGATCAGTCCTGCTGATCGGTTTGGGATTTCCCCACATCAGGGTTGTTTTCCCCGGAAAAACGGGGGTTTTTCCCCAGTTCGCAACCCAGGGCCCTCCTCGTCAGCCCGTGCTGTGGAAAACAGTCGTTTGCTCAGACCGCCCTTGACATCTCGGGGGCATTCGCTCTACGGCAAGGACCCGAATCCCGGTTCCGATTCGCAGGCCCGCCTGCGCAGCCGATCTCACCGTGTTCCATGGTGAGTCTGGGCTGGCGCGACGCCTTTGACGCCGGCCTTGGCCGTGTGGCCTACTGACTCCGAACGCAGAACGGGCAAGACGGCTGATGGCGATCGAGAGTTCCTCCCCCCACCCCCTCCAGGTCATCGGTGCTGGGCAGGATGCCCCCAGCGTGAGCCTTGAGGCCGAGGTGCCGGAGGTGCTGTTCGAGGGCATGCGCAGCTTCATCCGCAGCCATCCCCATTGGGATCAGTACAGCGTGATCACCTCCGCCCTGGCCGGTTTCCTGTTCCAGAACGGCTCCAGCGACCACGCCGTGACCCAGCACTACCTCGACGGCCTGTTCCTGCGCCAGGGCTGAGCAAAAAAAAAGCGGAGGTGCCAACCCCCGCCCTGGTGTTTTCTCCCTTGCCCGACCCTGTGAAAGGTCGCCTCGTGATTGTGCGCCGATCCCAGCGGCCAAACTGTGGTGGATGACACCGGTGCGCCCATCCCGTGCGGACCCCCTGACCCCGGCGAGCACTGGGGCCTCGCGCGCCCTCCTCACCCCTCGCCCCGTCGCATTCGCGCCACCGCCGCCGCGCAGGCCCGCCAGGTGAGGGCCATCGAGGTGAGGGTGGGGCTCTGCCAGCCGGCGCTGGGCCAGCAGGCGCCATCGGTGACCAGCACGTTGGGAGCTCCCCAGCAGCGGTTCCAGGGGTCCACGACTCCGCCCTCCGGGTCGTGGGAGAGGCGGGCACCCCCCAGCTCGTGGATGTAGTACCCCGGCGGCGCCGCCCCTGCCGCCACGGCCACCCCCCCCTTGAGCAGGGGTTCGAGCAGGGGCAGGCGGAACAGCTCCTCGATCGGGCGGATCGTGCCGCCCGCCGCCTGCACCACCGCCTCCATGCGCGCCTGCATGTGACGCACCATGGCCTGCTCGTTGGCGCCCCAGCGGCAGGTGATGTGGGGAACCGGCAGGCCCCAGCCGTCGAGGCGGCCCGCATCGAGCCGCACCTGGTTGTCGGGGTTGCTGAGCACCTCGCCATGGCCGATCAGGAATCCCAACGCCTCATCGGGCCTGCGGCGCAGCAGCCCCGGCGGATCGAAGCGTTGCAGGGCGGTCCAGATGCCGTAGCCGCGGCGGAAGCCCAGCCCCTCATCGCCGCCCAGGTTCACGGTGTTGGGGATGAAGCAGCTGCCGGCGCCGGAGAGTTCGGCGGCGGCCGGCGGCACCCCGGGCAGGGAGAAGAAGCGGCTCGTGGAGATGTGGTCCATCAGGTGGCGGCCCAGGCCCCCGGAGCGGTCCACCAGCCCACCTTCCCCCTCGCCGTTGCGGGAGTGCAGCAGGATCCGCAGGGTCTCGATCGTGGAGGCGCAGAGCACCACCAAGGGGGCCCGCAGCAGCTCCCGGCTGCCGTCGGGGGCTACCACCACCACGCCCTCGGCCCTTCGGCGGGAGGAATCGAGCTGCAGGTGGCTCACCACCGTGGTGCTGCGCAGCTCCACCCGGCCGGTGGCCAGGGCCCGCGACAGGGTGCTGCCGGGGGAACTCGACGGCGACCAGGGCGCCTCCGGCCGCGGCCGGTGCAGCCGGAAGCCGCGGGAATGGATCAGGGGCAGCCCCAGCTCCCGGCCGATGGCCTGGCGCAGGTGCTCCTCCCCCGGCGTGAAGGGCAGGGGCGGCAGGTAGTGGCCATCGGGCAGCTGATCGAGGCCGTCGGCCTGGCCGTGGACCCCCAGCAGTGCCTCGAGGCGGCTGTAGTAGGGATCGAGGTCGGCGCTGCCGATCGGCCAGGCCGGGCCATGGCCATCCCGCGCACCCGCCTGGAATTCGTACTCCGAGAGCCGCAGGGTGATGCCCCCCCAGGTGAGGCTGCGGCCCCCGACCTGCCGGCCGCGGGTCCAGAGAAAGGGGCTCTCCGGCGGCGTGGTCCAGGGGTTGCGGCTCTCATCGATGAACAGCTCCGGGTTGTGCTTCCAGTAGCCCGGATGCTGGGCCTGGCGGCGATGGCGGCCGCTGCTGAGGTTGGCGAGGCGGCGCAGGGTGTTGAGCGGTTCGCTCCCTTGGGCCCGCCTGGCCGCCAGGGCAGGGCCGGCCTCCAGCACCAGCACCTTCAGTCCTGCCTCGGCCAGCACCATGGCGGCCACCCCGCCGGTGGCGCCGGAGCCCACCACCAACGCGTCCCAATCGGCCGCAGGGGGCATCAGGCGGGACCCCGCCGCAGGAAGCGCAGCACCTGGCCGGGCCACTGGAGGGGGCCATCGCTGGGCCGCACGTTCAGGCTCAGCATCGAGGCGTTGAACGGCCAGCCGCCTCGCCGCAGGCCCGCGATCAGGTGGGCCGGAACGGCCAGGGCCAGCAGCAGCCAGGCGGTGAGGTGCAGGCCATAGATGGGGGCGATGCCGCGCTGATCCACCAGCCAGTCCTCCCGCATCAGCAGGCCACTGCCCACCGCCAGGGCCAGGGCGAGCAGCGGCACCAGGTTGCCGGCCCGGCGCAGCCGGGCGGCGCCGAGGGTGAGCGCATAGGCGGTGAACGGCAGCAGCACCAGGGCCAGAGCCACCCCGAGCTGGCCATGGCGTTCGAGCCACTCACCGTCGATGCTCAACGGCAGCCGGCCGAAGCGCCCGTCGAGGCCCAGCAGCAGCAGCAGGCCCGTGATCCAGGCCAGGCTTGCCAGCAGGGCCGTGGCGCCGTGCAGCAGCCGGAGGAGGGAGGGTTGGTAGGGGGCGGCCATCGGGCATGGGGTGTGCCTGCAGCATCTTCGCCGGTGATGGTTCCCCACGGCCGGGGCGGGCGCACAAAAAAACCTCCGCGGCGCGGAGGTGGACATCCCAGGCCATGGAGCCGGGTTGGTGCTGGTGATGTGGTGGCGGGGGCGAGATTTGAACTCGCGACCTTCGGGTTATGAGCCCGACGAGCTACCAGACTGCTCTACCCCGCGGCGCTGGACCCTTCGGTCCTGGTGTCAGTCGCTGCTGACCTTGTGATCGTACCAGCCCACCGGACGCCTGTCCGCTGAGGCGGCGGCCTCAGTCGAAGCGCAGCTCGCCCAGCACCTCCAGCTGCAGCTGCTGGCCGGGATGCAGGAAGCTGCCGCGCAGGTCCTCCAGCGTGCTGGGGGTGAGCCAGCCGAGTTGTTCGAGCACGTGCAGCGCCACGGCCTGCTTGGCCCTGGAGGCGCCGTCCTCCACCTTCACCGCCACCCCCATCCCTTCGCCCACGCGGCTGACGCACTGGATCCCCTCGGCGCCGCCCTTGCTGATCACCTGGCCGTGACCCAGTCGCATCAGTTCGGTGTCAAAGCAGCCATCGCCGGCCACCAGGTCCGGGTGGGCCAGCATCGCCCGTCCCAGCCGCTCAAGGTCCGGGTGTTCGCCGGCCCCGAGGTGGGCGAAAAGCAGGGCCATCTGGGCCAGCTGCAGCTGCAGGGTGGGGGCGCCGCAGTCGTCGCGGGCCATCACCAGCTCGGCGCCGGGCAGCCCCAGCAGTTCTCCCACCCGCTTCACCACCTCCTGCTGCAGGGGGTGATCGTTCTGCAGGTAGCTCTCCAGCGGCCAGTGCATCTGGCGGCAGGTGGCCAGGAAGGCGGCGTGCTTGCCGGAACAGTTGTGCTCCAGCGGGCTGGTGGCCCCGGCCGGCACCGGACACTGGAGCCGGCTGGCGTCGAGGTCCGCCCCCCACAGCACCCGGAAGGCCTCGCGGGCGTGGGCGGCGGTGCCGGCGTGGGAGGCACAGGCGATCGCCAGGCCCCGCTCACCGCAGCCGTTGCGTTCGGCGGCGCCACTGGCCACGAAGGCAGTGGCCTGGAAGGGCTTGAGGGCCGAGCGGATGAAGCTCAACTGCTGGGGATCGCCAGCCCGCAGCAACACGCGCCCCCGCTGGTCGCACACCACCGCATGGACTCGGTGCCGCGATTCCGGGATGCCGTTGCGCAGCAGCCGCACCTCCAGGGGCGGCACACCCGGCCGGCTGGGGCCGCTGAAGCTCGAAGGGAGGGACATGGAGGGCAGGGACGCCGGAGGCTGGGCGATTCAGAGAGCCTGACAGAGCCCGGCTCCGGCCAGCAGCAGTCCCCCCGCCAGCAGCGCTCCCTGGCGCAGCCGCTGCAGCACCGGTTCCACCTGGTGGCGCGCCACCAGCAGATCCTGCTGGCGCCAGGCGATCGGCTTCTCCCACACCTGGCCGTCGTACCAGCCGGATTCCTCGTAATCCACCCGTTCGGACACCAGGCGGCGACGCACGTAGGTCCAGCCGAGCCACTGGCGTGCCAGCAGGAACAGGGGCAGCAGCAGGGCCGCGGTGGCGCCGGCCAGCACCAGCTGCGGCGGATGATGCCGCAGGCTGAGGCTGCCGCTGGCCACCAGCAGGCAGGGGGGCAGGGCCAACAGCCAGCCCAGGGCCAGGGCTCGGGCCAGGGAAAGGTCGCCGCCGGTGGGCCAGCGGAAGAACCAGGAGTCGAGCAGCTGCACGTATTCCTCCAGGGGGCGCTGCTCCGGCGGCACCGGGCAGGGGCTGTCCTGGGCGGGCAGGCTGGAACGGGAGGAGGCCATGGCGGCGGGTCAGCCCCCGGTTTCGGCGTTGCCGGCGGCCAGCGGGCTGATGTAGCGCTGCAGGCCGCCGTGGCCCCAGAAGGCCTCCAGGTCGTAGTAGGCCCGCTCCTGGGGGGTGAGCACATGCACGATCAGCTCGCCGTAGTCGAGCACCACCCAGCGCCCCTCGCTCTGGCCCTCGCGGCGCAGGGGCAGACGGCCGCAGCTCAACTCAAGGCTGTCCTCCACGGAGCGGGCGATGGCCCGGACCTGCACGTCGGTGAGGCCACTGCAGATCACGAACCAGTCGGCCAGCGAGGAGATCTCATCCACCCGGATCAGACGGATGTCCACGGCCTTGCGGTCGTCGCAGGCCTCGGCGGCCAGCCGGGCCAGGCTTTCGCTCTGGGGATCGGGGGCTGAGGACGGGATGGCGGCGGTGGCGAGGGCGGAGTTCGCGGTCGCGGCAGCGAAGGAAGCGGACTGATCAGCCATAGACGTTCTCACTGGTGACCGACTGGCGGGAGCCCTGTTGCTGGGCCATCTCGGCCCGGGCCTTGCCGGCGCTCTTGCGCAGGGCTTCGAGTCGGTCTTCGTAGAAGGCCCGCTTCTTTTTCTTGCGGGTCTGCTCCACCAGTTCCTTGAGGGCCCCGCCGAGGCTCTTGTAGGCGTTGGGAAGGGTGTAGCCGAAGCGACAGGCCAGGTCGATCGCCCGCTCGTCGGCCTGGATTGCGTCCTGGAGTCGTTTTTCGGAGTTGTTCTTGAGGTAGAGGCGGTAGCCGGCAAAGCCCGAGAGGCCCAGGGCCATCACCAGCAGCAGGCCGTCCTGAACCCAGAGCTCGCCGATCGCGCCGCCCAGGCCGATCGCCAGGGCCGCCATCTCCCAGCCGTCCCGCGGCACGGCATCGTTCTGGACGCGGCCGACCTCATGCCAGAAGAGAAGGTTGCGGTGATCGAGGGCCAGGGCATCCCATTTCTCCAGGTCGAGCTGGATCTCGATCTCGTCACGACCGATCTCCTCGAGGGTGATCAGGGGGGGATCCACGGACGCCGAGGCTTCCACGAACACCCAGCTCTGCATCTCAGGGGGCAACAACCCCTTCAGGCGCTGGAGTTCGCTCATCGGCTGCGCTGATACGGCAGGAGTTGGCTCAGACTAGCGATCCCGATGCGGGGGGAGGGTCGGCTCCCGGTCGTGATGGCCGACCCGGGGGCGCCCGTGAGAGGCTTGGCTCGTTTGCCCAGCGACCAGCCCATGCCCCGCCGCACGGATCTCAGGCGCATCCTGCTGCTGGGTTCAGGGCCGATTGTGATCGGTCAGGCCTGCGAATTCGATTATTCCGGCACCCAGGCCTGCAAGGCCCTGCGGGCCGAGGGCTACGAGGTGGTGCTGGTCAACAGCAATCCGGCCTCGATCATGACCGATCCGGATCTGGCCGACCGCACCTACATCGAGCCGCTCACTCCCGAGGTGGTGGCGCGGGTGATCGAAATCGAGCGGCCCGATGCCCTGCTGCCCACCATGGGCGGCCAGACGGCCCTCAACCTGGCGGTGGCCCTGGCCGAGAACGGCACCCTGGAGCGCTTCGGGGTGGAGCTGATCGGGGCCAACCTGGCGGCGATCCGCAAAGCCGAAGACCGCCTCCTGTTCAAGGAGGCCATGGCCCGAATCGGGGTAGAAGTCTGCCCCTCCGGCATCGCCAACACCCTCGAGGAAGCCGAGCAGGTGGGGGAGACGATCGGCACCTACCCCCGCATCATCCGGCCCGCCTTCACCCTGGGCGGCAGCGGCGGCGGCATCGCCTACAACCCGGAGGAATTCCGGGCGATCTGCAAGAGCGGCCTCGAGGCCAGCCCGTTGAGCCAGATCCTGATCGAGCAGTCGCTGCTGGGTTGGAAGGAGTTCGAGCTGGAGGTGATGCGCGACACCGCCGACAACGTGGTGATCGTGTGCAGCATCGAGAACCTCGACCCGATGGGGGTGCACACCGGCGATTCGATCACCGTGGCGCCGGCCCAGACCCTCACCGACCGTGAATACCAGCGGCTGCGCGATCAGTCGATCGCGATCATCCGCGAGATCGGTGTCGATACCGGCGGCAGCAACATCCAGTTCGCCATCAACCCCGTCAATGGCGATGTGGTGGTGATCGAGATGAACCCCCGCGTCTCCCGCTCCTCTGCCCTGGCCTCCAAGGCCACCGGTTTCCCGATCGCCAAGATCGCGGCGCGGCTGGCGGTGGGCTACAGCCTCGATGAGATCGTCAACGACATCACCGGCGCCACACCGGCCTGCTTCGAGCCCACGATCGATTACGTGGTGACCAAGATTCCGCGCTTCGCCTTCGAGAAGTTCCGCGGCAGTCCGCCGGTGCTCACCACCTCGATGAAATCGGTGGGCGAGGCGATGGCGATCGGCCGCTGCTTCGAGGAATCGTTCCAGAAGGCCCTGCGCTCCCTCGAAACCGGTCTGGCGGGCTGGGGTTGCGACCGGCCGGATCCCGCCTGTGACGCTCCCGAGGAGCGCAGCGAACTGGAGCGCGCCGTGCGCACGCCGTCCCCCGATCGGATCCTGGCGGTGCGCACCGCCATGGTGCGGGGCTATTCCGATGCCGAGCTGCACAGACTCAGCGCCATCGACCCCTGGTTCCTGGCCAAGCTGCGGGGCCTGATCACGGCGGAGCAGCGCCTGCTCACGGGCCGCCGCCTGGAGGATCTCACCTCTGCGGAGTGGCTGGAGCTCAAGCAGCTGGGCTTTTCCGACCGGCAGATCGGCTGGGCCACCGGCCGCGGCGAACTGGAGGTGCGCTCGCGCCGGCAGGGGCTGGGCATCAGCGCCGTGTTCAAGACGGTGGACACCTGTGCGGCCGAATTCGCCTCCAGCACGCCGTATCACTACTCCACCTACGAACGGCCGCTGGAGCGCCTCGGCGCCGATGGCCAGCTGGCGGTCCAGCCCCCCGCCGATGAGGTGCAGCCCGAAACCCGCCGCAAGGTGATGATCCTCGGCGGTGGCCCCAACCGGATCGGCCAGGGCATCGAATTCGACTACTGCTGCTGCCACGCCTCCTTCGCCCTGCGGGCGGCGGGCTTCGCCACGGTGATGGTGAACAGCAACCCGGAAACGGTCTCCACCGACTACGACACCAGCGACCGCCTCTACTTCGAGCCCCTCACCCTCGAGGACGTGATCAACGTGATCGAGGCCGAGAAGCCCGAGGGGGTGATCGTGCAGTTCGGCGGCCAGACCCCGCTGAAGCTGGCGATCCCCCTGCTGCGCTGGCTCGCCACCCCCGCCGGGCTGGCCACCGGCACCCGGCTCTGGGGCACCTCGCCCGAATCGATCGACCGGGCCGAGGACCGCGAGCAGTTCGAAGCGATCCTGCGGCGCCTGGAGATCCGCCAGCCCCGCAATGGTCTGGCCCGCAGCGAGGCCGAGGCCCGCAGCGTGGCTGAGCGGATCGGCTACCCGGTGGTGGTGCGGCCCAGTTACGTGCTCGGCGGCCGCGCCATGGAGGTGGTCTACGACCAGGAGGAGCTCAACCGCTACATGGTGGAAGCGGCGGCGGTGGAACCGGACCACCCGGTGCTGATCGACCAGTACCTGGAGAACGCCATCGAGGTGGATGTCGATGCCCTCGCCGATGGCAGCGGCGCCGTGCTGATCGGCGGGCTCATGGAGCACATCGAGCCGGCGGGCATTCATTCGGGCGATTCGGCCTGTGCCCTGCCCTCGGTGTCCCTGAGCGCCGAGGTCCTGGCCACGATCAAGGGCTGGAGCCGGGATCTGGCCCTGGCCCTGGAGGTGCGGGGCCTGATCAACTTGCAGTTCGCCATCCAGCGCGATTCCGAGGGCGTGGAGCGGGTGTTCATCATCGAGGCGAACCCCCGGGCCTCCCGCACGGTGCCGTTCGTGGCCAAGGCCACCGGCGTGCCGCTGGCCAAGATCGCCAGCCAGCTGATGGCCGGCCGCACCCTGGCCGAGCTGGGCCTCACGAGCGAACCGGTGCCGCCGCGGCAGACCGTGAAGGAGGCGGTGCTGCCCTTCAAGCGCTTCCCGGGCGCCGACACCCTGCTGGGACCCGAAATGCGCTCCACCGGGGAAGTCATGGGCATCGCCTCCAGCTTTGGACTGGCCTACGCCAAGGCCGAACTGGCCGCCGGCGAGGCCCTGCCCACCGGCGGCACGGTGTTTCTTTCCACCCACGACCGCGACAAACCGGACCTGGTACCGGTGGCCCGGCGCCTCGTGGACGAGGGCTTCGCGCTCACCGCCTCCGCCGGCACGGCCCGCACCTTGGCGGAGGCCGGCCTGGCGGTGGAACCGGTGCTGAAGGTGCATGAGGGCCGCCCCAACATTGAGGATGCGATCCGCTCCGGTCAGATCCAGCTGGTGATCAACACCCCGATCGGTCGCCAGGCCGCCCACGACGACCGCTACCTGCGCCGCGCCGCCCTGGACTACGCCGTGCCGACGGTGACCACCCTGGCTGGCGCCCGGGCGGCGGTGGAGGCGATCGCCGCCTTGCACCGCGAACCGGAGCTGGAGGTGGTGGCCCTGCAGGACATCCACCGGCCCTGGGGGGGGTGAGTCGTGCGTCACCCTCGAAAGGCGGACTCCGCATCGTTGGGCCTCGCGGCAGAGGCAAGACCTGCCATGGCGCACTCCTAGGCTGGGGATCCTGGTTCTGAATTTGTGAGCAGCAGCACCCTCCCCGCCCCGATTGCCCCCGGTACCGACTGCAGCGCCGCCTTCCGGGCCGCCTATGAGAACCGCTACACCTGGGAGCCGGGGTTCGGTGGCTACCAGGGAACCTGCGTGTGGGAGCAGGGCGAGCGGCGGGTGGAGGGCCGCTTCCGGGTTGGCGCCGATCTCAAGGCCAGCCTGGAGGGGATCGAGGATGAGGCGGTGCACAAGGCCGTGGCCTCCCAGCTCTGGGAGGTGGCGATCCACCGCGTGCGGCGGCCCTTTGAACAGACCCATGCGGGCAACACCTTCACCGCCGGGGACACCGATGCGGTGGGCACTGAGGTCATCGTTGGCGGCAAGGGCCAGGGGGACCGCTACCGCATCAAGGACGACGTGGTGACGATGGTCCATCGCCACATCCACGGCACCGTGGTGACGATCTTCACCACCGAGGTGCTGGACACCGGCGCGGGCTATCTCAGCCACACCTACACCAGCCAGTACAGCGACCCGGCCAGCGGCGAACTCCGCGGCGGCCGCAGTGCCTTCACCGACACCTTTATTCCCCTGCCGGGCGGTGGGCCCTGGGTGCTGGCGGAACGGGTGGTGGTGAGCCAACCGGAAACCGGCGCAGCCGAACCCGCCGATGGCGGGAACCGTCAGACCTTCCGCTTCGAGGACCTGGCTCCCCTGGCCTGAGCGGTCGGGGGCCGGCTCACTGGCCGTCCGGCAGGGCGGGGATGCTCTGGAGGCGTTCGTTGAGCTGCATCGCCATCGACTGGCGACCCACCGCCAGCACCTTGAGGGTGTCTTCGTGGAGCCGCAGCTGGGCATCGGCCACCTGCATGCCGCGCACCAGCTCCTTCAGGTCCTCCGGCAGGGCGTTGAGGTCGTAGCGCTTGCCCTCGAAGGTGAGCACGGGGGGCTGCTGGCCGGGGGTCTGCACGGGGGTCGCAACAAGGCCCCGCAACCTTAAGCTCGGCCGCGGACCCTGCTGGTGGCTCCGGATCAGCCTTCGATGCGGATCAGTTGGCGCTGGCAGAGGTCGCGGTAACGGCCGCCGCGGGCCATGAGGCTGTCGTGGTTGCCCTCCTCCACGATGCGACCGGACTCCAGCACCAGGATCCGGTCCGCCTCCTGCACCGTGGAGAGCCGGTGGGCGATCACCAGCACGGTGCGGCCCGCCATCGCCTGATCCAGGCCCCGCTGCACAGCCTCCTCCGCCTCGGCATCGAGAGCGCTGGTGGCCTCATCCAGGAGCAGCACGGCCGGGTTGCCGAGCACCGCCCGGGCGATGGCCAGGCGCTGCAGTTGGCCGCCGGACAGATTGCTGCCCCCCTCCTCCAGCCGCGCGCCGTAGCCGCCGGGCAGGGCCTCGATGAAGCCGTCGGCGTTGGCCAGGCGCGCCGCCTCGCGGATCTGTTCGCTGCTGGCGGGCCGGCCGAAGGCGATCGCCTCGGCCACCGTGCCGGAGAACACCCGGCTCTGCTGCGGCACCAGGGCCACGGCGCGGCGCAGTTCGCGGGCCTGGAGATCGGCGAGATCCTGGCCATCGAGCAGCACCCGGCCGCGCTGGGCGGTGTTGAAGCGCAGCAGCAGCGAAAACAGGGTGCTCTTCCCGGCGCCGGAGGGACCCACCAGCGCCACCACCTGGCCGGGGGCAATCGCCAGGGACAGATCTTGCAGAACGGGCTTGGCGGGGTTGTAGGCGAAGCTCACCTCCTCCAACACCAGTTCGCCGCGCACCTGGCCGAGGGGCCTGGCGCCAGGCCGGTCCGGTGGTTCCACCGGTTCGGCCTCGATCGCCCGCAGGCGCCGCAGCGAGGCCTGCCCCTGCTGAAACTCGTTGTAGTTGGTGGTGAGGTGGGCGATCGGATCGATCAGCATCAGCAGGGCCGCCACGTAGCTGCTGAAACCGGCACTGCTCAGCCCGCCGCTCTGAATGCGGGCGGCACCGATCAGCAGCACCGAGAGGATGCCGGCGGCCTCGATGAAGCCCACCACCGGGTGCTGCAGGGCCAGCAGCCGCAGGGTGCGGTAGCGGGCGCGGCGGTGCAGGTCCACCTCGGTATCAAAGCGCTGCTGCAGCCAGGGTTCGGCGGCGAAGGCCCGCACCAGCGGCAACCCTCCGATCGCTTCCCCCAGCAGGGAGGCGAGTTCGCTCACCTGCTTCTGGCTGCGCTCGGCCGCCCCCATCACCCGGGCGCCGAACAGGCTCACCAGCACCGCTACCACCGGCGCCAGCAGCAGGGTGGCCAGGGCGAGGGGCCAGTCGAGCCAGAGCATGTAACCGAGCACCGCCACCAGTTGCAGAGCGCTGGGGGTGCTGTCTTGGAGGGTCTTGTAGATCACCTCCCCGACCCGGTCGGCGTCCTCGGTGAGGCGGTAGGTGAGGTCACCGGCCGAGAGTTTTTCCAGGGCGCCGAACTCGAGGCGCTGCAGGCGGGCGAACAGCTGACGGCGCAGGTCCTGGCTCACCGCCAGGGCGGGCCCGGCCAGCAGGGTGTCCTGGCCGAACTGGGCCGCCTTTTGCACCAGGAACACCGCCAGGGCCAGGCCGATGCTGCGCAGCACCGCCTGGAAATCGCCGGCCCCGATCGCCGGGATCAGCTTGCCGGCCAGCGACGCCAGCAGGGGCCAGCAGGCCACGAACACGAGCATGCAGAGCCCCCCGGCCAGCAGGCGGGACCGATGGGGCTTGAGCAGCGGCCACAGCCGGCGGAAGCCGGCCGGCGAAGGGGCAAGCATCGAGGCAGGGTAATCCCGCACCCCCATCCGACTCCCCGCCGCTGGTGTGACAGCTTGAAGGCCTGGGCAAGCCAAGGCCGTGAAACTCGATCAGTACCTCAAATGGCACGGCCTGGCCGCCACGGGCGGTGAGGCCAAGCAGCGGATCCAGCGGGGTGATGTGAAGGTGAATGGGGCGATCGAAACCCGGCGGGGTCGCCACCTCGCCCCTGGCGATGCGGTGGAGATGGATGGAACGGAACGGATCGTGATGCCACCGGCATCGGAAGCAGCGGGGTTGAAGGCACCGGATGGCCCGCCCCCGTCTGGGGGCTGATCGCCGGGCCGTGCCGGTTTGCAGCGCTGCCACTGGGGTCGGGCAGGGCCGGCGGTGCGGCCGAGGTTTTAGCCTGGCTCGATTGTTTGTGGGTGCCGCCGGTGCGCAGGACCGTCATCGCGGGGAACTGGAAGATGCACATGACCTGTGCCCAGACACGGGAATTCGCCGCTGTCTTCCGCCCTCTGATCGCTGACCTGCCCGCCGATCGGCAGATCGTGCTGGCGCCCCCCTTCACCTCGATTCCCACCCTCTGCCGCCACCTGGAGGGGGCCGGTGTGGCGATCGCCGGTCAGAATGTGCACTGGGAAGAGAGCGGCGCCTACACCGGCATGGTTTCGGCCCCGATGCTGGTGGAGCATGGTGTCAGTCACGCCATCGTGGGCCATAGCGAGCCGCGCAAGTATTACAGCGAAACCGACGAGCAGATCAACCTGCGTGCCCGCACCGCCCAGCGCTTCGGACTGATCCCGATTCTCTGCGTGGGTGAGAGCCTCGATCAGCGCGAGGCTCGCGAGACCGAACGGGTGATCCACCGCCAGATTGAGCAGGGCCTTGAGGGCGTCGATCCACTGCGGGTGATCGTGGCCTATGAGCCGATCTGGGCGATCGGCACCGGCAAGACCTGTGCCTCGGTGGAGGCCAACCGCATCTGCGGCCTGATCCGCGGCTGGGTGGGTAACCCCGATGTGATCGTGCAGTACGGCGGCTCGGTGAACCCCGCCACCATCGACGGCCTGATGGCCCAGAGCGACATCGATGGCGTGCTCGTGGGTGGTGCTTCGCTGGATCCGATCAGCTTCGCCCGCATCGCCGATTACCAGGTGCCGGTGGCGGCCTGAGTATCAGGGCGGTGGGCGAGGTGATGGGCAGATCCGCGAGCCTGCAAAGGGGCAGCTCCATGCCGGTAGCGGGGAGCCCCACCTTGGTGATGGGCATCCTCAACCTCACCCCCGATTCCTTCAGCGATGGGGGGCGGCTCCACGGGGTGGATGGCGCGGTGCGGGCCGCCGGCCGGATGCTGGCCCAGGGTGCCGATCTGCTCGATCTGGGGGGCCAAAGCACCCGCCCCGGCGCCGAGGAGATCGGCGCCGAGCGAGAGATCGAGCGAGTGCTGCCGGTGCTGCAGGCGATCCGGGCGGCTTATCCAGAAGCGGTGCTTTCGGTGGACACCTTCCGGGCCGCCGTGGCCGAGGCAGCCCTGGCGGCCGGGGCCGACTGGATCAACGACGTGGGCGGCGGCCGGCGGGATCCCCAGATCCTGAAGGTGGTGGCTGAGGTGGGCTGCCCCTACGTGCTGATGCACAGCCGCGGCGATAGCCAAAGCATGGATGGCCTGGCGGTTTATGGCGATGTGGTGGCGGAGGTGCGCCAGGAGTTGCGGTCGGCCACCGGGCGCGCCCTGGCCGCCGGGGTGAACGAGGATCAGCTGATCTGGGATCCGGGGCTGGGCTTCGCCAAGACCACCGAGCAAAACCTGGCCCTGCTGCGGGGCCTGGCTGATCTGTGCGCGGAGGGCTTCCCCCTGCTGGTGGGCACCTCGCGCAAGCGTTTCATCGGCGCGGTGCTCAACGAACCAAGGCCCCGCGCCAGGCTCTGGGGCACCGCGGCGGTCTGCGGCCAGGCGATCGCGGCGGGGGCTTCGATCTTGCGGGTGCACGATGTGGGGCCGATCGTGCAGGTGGCGCGGCTGGTGGATGCGCTGGGCGGGGCCCATCCCGCTTGACCAGCCTCCGCAGAGTGCTGCGCTGACAGAGCTGGGCGGCGCAGCTTGCATCTCATATCCAAAGATGGTAGGATACATAAAGTGCATAATGTTTGTCCAAAGTGGATCTCAAAGGGATTGTCCTAGCCAGAGTGTTTGGGTTTGCCCAAGCCTCCGCAGCTGCAGCTGCCTTCATGGCCATGCCGGCTCAAGCGGCTTGTCTCACGACGAATGCTCAAAATAATTGTGCGACGTATAACAACACAGGCAGCCTCCCGACAACAGCAACTTTAAACTTTACCGATTCCTTTTTCGCTAGTAACAATTATTGGCAAATAAACACCAGCACGACTAGTGCTGCAAGCCTTTCAAATTGGAGATACAGCAGAAATGGTACAACGTTTACTGCTTTTTCTCCGAGTTTCACAACCGCTGGAGCAATCCAAGTAGGGACAGTTTTCACTACCTCGACAACGCCGAGTGCTCCCGCTGGGAATCCATTTTTTATCAGGGTTGATCTCTCCAGCACTGCTACAGTCGGGAGTACTTTTTTCTTTACTCTCTACTCAAATAACGACGGCTTTACTAATTTAAATGGCAGGCTAGATGACTCTGGATCCAATGGTTTGTCTTCCTCTTCCCGTTCCTTTGCCCGAGTTGCTGATCCAGCAGTCCCCGGACCACTACCTTTGTTGGGCGCTGCTGCTGCTTTTGGTTATTCCCGCAAGATTCGCAAGGCCATCCGTGCAAATGATCAATCTAGGCGAAACACAAATGGACTCTAACAACCGTAAGCCCTTTTTGCATCAGTCACGGGCAAACTTTTATTAATCAATGAACAGCTTCAACCAAGAGCTTGGCGATGAATTTGATGCTTATTTAGAAGATAATCAAACGGTAGGCGCAGTCAATCCTCCCGGCAACAATCGCTTTAAGAGCGATGTGGCTAACGCTTTGAAGTGGGCCTCTATCGCTTTAATCGTCATTTTTGTCGTCTCAGTCATCTCCATCATCCTGCCAATCCAGCTGCTCAATCCCGAATGGCAGGACAAACTGATCAACAGCATCCGCGGCGGCGCCAGCTTCCCGCTGGAGGGGGTCTTGTTCATGATGCTGGCCGCCCTGTTGTGCCCAGACGATCCAAGCATCTCCAAGCAGCTCAGGCGGGTGCGGAAGTTTGCGGTGGCGATGTCGTTGATCTTCTTTCTGATCACTCCTTTGCAGCTCTACACCGGATTCAAGGTGATCGGAAGATTATCCACCGTTGATTTTGAATCGCTCGCTGTTCTCAAAAGCGGAGCTGCCGCCATTGATCAATCCGTTTCCGAGGCCGATTTCAGGGCTGCCCTTGGCTCCATCCCCGGAGCTCCTCCCCTGCCAGCCACCAAGCTCACCGAGTCGATCCCTGCGCTCAAGGCCAATGTGCTGCAGCAAATCAATCCCCAGATCAAGCGCCTTGAAACCCTGATCGAACAGCAACGCCGCAAGCGAACCGAGCTGTTCATCGGCTTCAGCATCCGCGATGTGATCATCTGCCTTCTTTATGCCTTGGCTTTCGGTGCAATGGCTAGAAGAACTTTACACTTTGATTCCTCAGACTCGCAATCTCCGGTTTCCTAATTTCTTGGTCAACTCTTTTTGAACTTTAGCCCCAAATCGCTCATCCGCCCCGTATCAAGCCTTCTTCCTCAGCATTCTCGAACTCCCTGCCGATGCGCTCCTTGATGTCTGATCACGCGCCTAGCCGCTGCTGATCAGCTGCTCACCCCCTCAATCCGATCCTCAATCTCCTGATAAATCTCCTGCAGCTGGGCGATGTTCTCAGCTGAGGTTTCCCAGTAGCCGCGGCCGTTCACCTCCAGCAGGGTGCCCACGATGCGGCGGAAGCTGTGGGGGTTGAGCTCCATCAGCCGCTGGCGCATCTCGGGATCATTGATGAAGGTGTCGTTGGCCTCCTCATACACGAAGTTGTCCACGGCGCCGCTGGTGGCGCTCCAGCCCAGGGTGAAGTTGAGCCGCTTGGCCACTTCGCGCACCCCTTCGTAGCCCGAATTGAGCATGCCCTCATACCACTTGGGGTTGAGCAGCTTGGTGCGGGAATCGAGGCGGATCGTTTCACTCAAGCTCCGCACCTGGGCGTTGGCGGTGGTGGTGTCGGCGATGTAGCTGGTGGGGGCCTTGCCATCGGCCCGCAAACCGGCGATCAACTTGGTGGGATCGGAATCGAAATAGTGGCTCACATCGGTGAGCGAGATCTCGGCGGAGTCGAGGTTCTGGAAGGTCACGTCGGCGGTCTTCATCGCCGACTCAAACACTTCACGATTTTGATTCATCTCGCCGGGGTTGTCGGCGTTGAAGGCAAAGGTTTTGCGGGAGAGGTACATCTCCTGCAGCTCGCCTTCCTCCTCCCAGGTGCTGTTCTCAACTGCCAGGTTCACGTTCGAGGAGTAGCTGCCGCTGGCGTTTGAAAAGACGCGGGTGGCGGCTTCGCGCAGGGAGATGCCCTGCTCGGCGGCCTGCTCCTGGCTGTGCTTGCGCACGAAGTTCATCGCCACCGGTTCGTCGGCCTCGGCGGCCAGCTTCACGCCCTGGTCGATCAGGGCCATCTGGTTGATGAACAGATCGCGGAACACGCCGCTGCAGTTCACCACCACATCGATGCGGGGCCGGCCCAGCTCTTCGAGTGAGATCAGCTCCAGCTTGTTCACCCGGCCCAGGGAATCGGGCACGGGCCGCACGCCGATGAACCAGAGGATCTGCGCGAGCGACTCGCCGTAGGTCTTGATGTTGTCGGTGCCCCAGAGCACGCAGGCGATGGTTTCGGGCCAGGTGCCCTGCTCGGCCTTCTGACGCTCGATCAGCCGATCCACCACCACCTTGGCGGCGGCAATCGCGGCCCGGGTGGGGATCGATTGGGGGTCGAGGGCGTGGATGTTCTTGCCGCTCGGCAGCACGCCCGGGTTGCGGATCGGATCGCCACCGGGACCCGGCAGCACGTATTCGCCATCGAGGGCCCGCAGCAGGCTCTCCATCTCCATATCGGCGCAGATCTGCTCCAGGCAGAAGCGCAGGTAGGCGAAGGTTTTATCCAGCTCTGGCTGATCCACCTCGCCGAAACCGCCGCTGCGGCAGGCCGCCAGCCAGGGGGACGGGAGCTTGAAGCCGAAGCGCTCCAACAGATCAAAAAACCAGCTGAAGTTGCGCCGCAGGGTCACGCGACCATCGCTGCCGGTGACCTCCTTCACCATCGCCCCCACCGCCGTGCGGCAGGTTTCGGTGATCAGCTGGTTGAGCTCCACATCGGCGAGCACGCCGGCGTCGTTGCCCTTGTAGACGTCAGCGATCGTGCGACCGCGGCTCTCGGCCAGCAGCCCGGGCAGCGAGCGCAGCCCCTCCTCTTCGCGCTCCAGGGCGGCGATGTTCACCAGGGTGGCGATCGCCTCCTCGGCGGTGGGCGGCTTGCCGATCGTGTGCAGGCCGCAGGGCAGCAGCCGGCTCTCGATCTCCATCAGCTGGCGGTACACCGCCCCCACCACGCCATCGCGGCCGTCCTGATCGAGCTCGGAGCCATCCACCTCGGGCAAGGCCACATCTTTATCGAGGTTGCACTGGCGCGCCGTTTCCACGATCGCGTTCACGATCTGCACGCCTCTGGAGCTTTCGCGCAGCTGCTGATAGCTGCCCACCAGCTCGCCCAGCTCCTTGAGGCCCTTGTACAGACCGGCGTTTTCAGCCGGCGGGGTGAGGTAACTGATCGTGGAGGCGTAGCCGCGACGCTTGGCAATCGTGGCCTCGGAAGGGTTGTTGGCGGCGTAGTAGTAGAGGTTCGGCAGGGCGCCGATCAGGGAATCGGGATAGCAGGTTTCGCTCATGCCCATCTGCTTGCCGGGCATGAACTCCAGCGAGCCATGGGTGCCGAAGTGCAGCACCGCATCGGCGCCCCACACCTTCTCCAGATAGGTGTAGTAGGCGGCAAAGCCGTGGTGGGGGCTGGCGCTGCGCGAATAGAGCAGCCGCATCGGATCGCCTTCGTAGCCGAAGGTGGGCTGCACGCCAACAAACACATTGCCGAAGTGGCGGCCGTAGATCAGCAGATTGGTGCCGTCGCTGTTCAAATTGCCGGGGGGCTTACCCCAGTTCTCTTCGAGGCGCTCGGAGTAGGGGGTGAGCCGCTCGTACTCGGCGACGCTCATGCGGTGGGCGATCGCCAGCTCCGGTGCGCCTTGGAGGGCCTCAGGATCGGTGAGCACGGCCTCCATCAGCGCCTTGGGCGTGCGGGGCATGTCGGCCACGCTGTACCCCTTGAGCTTCATCTCCTCCAGCACCCGGAAGATCGAGCCGAACACATCGAGGTAGGCCGCCGTGCCGACGTTGCCCTTGTCGGGGGGGAAGCTGAACACGGTGATCGCCAGTTTCTTCTCGGCGCGGGGCTTGATCCGCAGTGAGGCCCAGCGGATCGCCCGCTCGGCGATCGCATCGACCCGGTCCTGCAGGGTGTGGGCCTTGCCGGTGGCGTCGTCGCGGCCGGACAGCACGATGGGTTCGATCGCGCCATCGAGTTCAGGAATCGCGATCTGCAGGGCCACCTGCACCGGGTGGAGGCCCAGGTCGCTCTCCTCCCATTCCTGGGTGGTCTGAAACACGAGCGGCAGGGCCACCATGTAGGGGCAGTTGAGGCGCTTGAGGGCTTCGACCGCCTTGGGGTGGTCCTGCCGGGCCGGGCCTCCCACCAGGGCGAAGCCGGTGAGGCTCACCACCCCATCGACCAGGGGCACCTCGGGGTTGAGGGGGTCGTAGAAGAAGGCGTTCACCGGCTTGGAGAAATCCAGACCCCCGCAGAACACGGGGATCACCGTGGCGCCGCGGAATTCGAGCTCCTGGATCACCGCCACGTAGTGGGCCTCATCGCCGGTCACGATGTGGCTGCGCTGGAGCACCAGGCCGATCACCGGACCCTTGCGGGCCTTCTCGGTGAGATCACTGCGGCTGGCGCTCCAGTTGAGGTACTCCTTGAGGTCTTCGAACATCCCCGGCGCCAGGGGATGCCAGATGCCCAGATCGGGGAACACCACCGGATCGGCCACCTGCAGCGCGGGCCGGTCTGTATCCCCGCGGGGGAAGACGTACTTATCAGCGAGCATCAGCAGGAAATTGCGCAGGTTGTCTGGCGTGCCGCCCAACCAGTACTGGAAGCTGAGCATGAAGGAGCGGGCATCCTGCGCCTTCTCCACCGGCAGATACTTGAGCACCGCCGGCAGGGTGTTGAGCAGCTTGAGCATCGCGTCCTGGAAGCCGGCCGAGGAGCCGCCCTTCTCCTTGCGCTTCTTCATGAACTGAGCGATGGCGCTCTTGCTCTGGCCGAGCTGGGCCATCGAGAAGGTGCCCAGCTTGTTGAGGCGCATCACCTCCGGCATCGAGGGGAACACCACCGCCGCCTTGAGCCGGTCGCGGTGGGGGGCCACCGCTTCCACCACCTTCTGGGCCAGGTCCTCGATGAAGATCAGCGAGGCGATGAACACATCTGCCGACGCCACATCGGCGCAGAAATCGGCGTAGTTCTGCGGGTCGCGCAGCTCCTCGATCAGGTAGCCGCTCAGCTCGATCGCCAGGGCACCGTTGTGCTGGTTGATCGCCTGGGCTGCGGTGGTGAGGGCGTTCTGGTACTGGGGCTCGAGCACCACATACACCGCCTTCATCACGGCCCTTCCCTCGGCGGCGGTCCCTTCGACAGGGCTGACCCGGCGGTTGGAGGAACGGACCTGGGTGAACATGCGAGCCGACGATTGAGCAATGTGAAGGAGCCTACGAAGCGGTGCCGGTCTGTGCGACCCGTGCGGCAAAGGCGTTACAGGAGCGTCGGCGCCACGGTGGCCACCCGGCCGTAGCCGAGGCGGGAGAGCAGGGGCCCGGCCATGGCGGTGGTGATCAGGGCCATCAGCACCCCCATGGTGAACAGCTGGGGTGTGATCACCCCGAGCGAGAGGCCCACGTTGAGCACGACCAGCTCGGTGAGGCCGCGGGTGTTCATCAGCCAGCCCAGGGCCTGGGCCTCCCGGGGTGGCACGCCGCTGGCCCGGGCCACGGCCCAGGTGCCCGCGAACTTGCCCGCAACCGCCACCAGCAGCACCAGCAGGGCCGCCAGCAGCAGCTGGGGGGTGTTGAGGCTGCCGATGCGGGTGCTCAGGCCGCTCATGGCGAAGAACATCGGCAGCAGCAGGCGCAGCACCACTGTTTCGAGCAGCAGGGCCAGCCAGCGTTGCAGGGCCTCGCTGCGGGGCATGGCCAGGCCCCAGAGGAAGGCCCCGAAGATCACATGCACCCCGATCAGCTCGGTGGCCACGCCGCTGAGCAGGGCGCCGCTGAACACCACGGTCTGGAGCAGCTCGCCGGGCGCCTCGCCGCGGCGATGGCGCCGTTCCATCAGCCGCCGCAGGGGCGCGGTGGCCAGCAGCAGCACCGTTGCATACAGGGCTGTGCCGAGCAGGGTGGGCAGGGCGCCGAGTGCCGAGCCGGAGCGGCTGAAGGCCACCACCGCCGCCAGCAGGCTCCAGCCCACCACATCGTCGAGGGCGGCGGCTGTGATCGCCAGGGCCCCCACCGGCTGGCCCATCAGCTGGCGCTCCGCCAGGATCCGCGCCAGCACCGGAAAGGCGGTGATCGCCATGGCCGTGCCCATGAACAGGGCCCCGGCCACGCTGTGGTCCCCCGGCAGCAGATCCGGCTGCCAGAGCTCGAAGCCGTGGGCCAGGGCGAGGCCCAGAAGCAGCGGCAGCAGCACCCCCACCGAGGTAATCCGGCTGGCCAGGGGAATGCGGCCCTGCAGCAAGCGGGGGTTGAGCTCCAGCCCCACCAGGAACATGAACAGCACCAGGCCGAGCTGCCCCAGCAGGTTGAGCTGGATGCGCACTTCCGGGCTGAACAACCAGGCCGAAAGCTGGGGCTGCAGGGCTCCCAGAAGACTGGGCCCCAGCAGGATGCCGCCCACGATGTCGCCCAGCACGCGGGGCTGGCCGAGGCGATCGGCCAGCTGCCCCAGCAGCTGGGCCACCGTGATCACCACCGCCACGGCGAGCAGGGCGGTGACCAGGGGAGAGAGCTCCATGGCCCGGTGCCGAAGGCCAGGTCATCCTGATGCCACCTGGCCGCAACCCCGCCCCATAGGCTCGGCTGCATTCACCCGTGGCCGGCGCCAACCGCGGCCTGACCCTCCCAGGCTGCGCTCCCCTCCCATGACGAGCACCTCCTCCCCCAAGGCTTCTCCCCCTTCCGCCGCCCCGATCCCGGTGGTGGTGGCCGGCGCCCTCGGCCGCATGGGCGCCGAGGTGGTGAAGGCGGTGCGCGATGCCGAAGGCGTCACCCTGGTGGGCGCCATCGACACCACGCCGGGCAAGGAGGGCGCCGATGTGGGCCTGGAGCTGGGCCTCGGCGAGCTGGAGGTGGCGATCACGGCCGACTTCGAGGGCACCCTCTGCCAGGCCAGCCAGGCGGTGCGCAACGCCGGACCGGGAGGGGGCGCGGTGCTGGTGGACTTCACCCATCCCAGTGTTGTGTTCGAGCACTGCCGCGGCGCGATCGCCTACGGCGTGCATCCGGTGATCGGCACCACCGGCCTCTCCCCGCAGCAGCTGGCCGATCTGGCCTCTTTCGCCGCCAAGGCTTCGATGGGCGGCGCCGTGATCCCCAACTTCTCGGTGGGCATGGTGTTGCTGCAGCAAGCGGCGGCGGCGGCGGCCCGCTTCTACGACTACGCCGAGCTCACCGAGCTGCACCACAACCGCAAGGCCGATGCCCCCAGCGGCACCTGCATCAAGACCGCCGAACTGATTGAGGAGCTGGGCAAGGCCTTCAATCCGCCCCAGGTGGAGGAGCACGAAACCCTGGCGGGCTGCCGCGGCGGGCTGCGGGAGAGCGGCCTGCGGCTCCATTCGATTCGCCTGCCAGGGCTGGTGGCCCATCAGGAGGTGCTGTTCGGCGGCCCCGGCGAGACCTACACCCTGCGGCACGACACGATCGACCGCTCCGCCTACATGCCCGGCGTGCTGCTCACGGTGCGGCGGGTGCGCCAGCTTGAAGGGCTGGTGTACGGCCTGGAGCGCTTGCTCTGAGGCCGGAGCGCGGGAGACTGACCCCATGCTGATCCCCCTGCGACCCGGTGAGCTGGAGCGCCTGATTCCAGCGGTGGCGACCGGTCCCCAGTTCAACGCCTGCAGCGGCGACCCCCGCACCCTGTTGCAGCGCGTGCTGATCTCGGTGATCGGCGGGGTGATCGCCCTGCTGATCAGTCAGACGCTGCTGTTCTCCAGCAAGCTCGGCCCGGTGATGCTGGTGGTCGGCTTCGTCTTTCTGCTCTACATGCTCTGGGGTCCGATCCTTCAGGCCGGCCAGCGCAATGCCACCCTGCGCCGCTATCCGGTGGCGGCCCTGTTCGAGGGGCGGGTGGCGGATCTGTTCACCCGCGAGGTGGTGGAAAACCGGCGGGAGCAGGCCAACCGGCAGGGGCGGCTGGAACTGGTGGAGGACCGGCGCACCTGGCTGTGTCTTGAGCTGGAGGACGAGGAGGGTTATCTGGGCCAGCTGCGCTTCCCCTTCGAGAAGCGCCACCAGACGATCCGTCGCGGCATGGTGGTTCGCACGATCGTGCTCAGCGAGCGCAAGGATTTCAGCCGGATCGGTGCCATCACCGACGGCTGGCTGCCCCAGATCAAGGAGTGGGTGGGGGAATACCCGTACCTGCTGCGGCCAGCTTTCGAAGAGCTCTGCCTGCTCCGCCTGCGTTGATACCCGCAACAATGCGTTACAGTTCTTGAAACACTTCGCAAGATCTTCGATGACCACCCCCGCAGCCACCGCCGCCACCATCCGCGGCGCCACCGTCACCACCGAAGACGGCGGACGCCTCAACGCCTTCGCCACCGAACCCCGCATGGAAGTGGTGAGTGCCGAGAGCGGCTGGGGCTTCCACGAGCGCGCCGAGAAGCTCAATGGCCGTATGGCCATGCTCGGCTTCATTGCCCTCCTGGCCACCGAATTCGCCTTGGGCGGCGAAGCCTTCACCCGCGGTCTGCTCGGCATCGGCTGATTTTGCGTAGGGCCGGATCCCAGCGGGGCCAACCGTCTCGCTGAATCGTCGTTCAGTGCCGCAGCAGACTCTGCTGCGGCTTTTTTGCTGGTTGCTGCAGCGCCATGCCCTCCCCATCCCAGGCCCGGCTTCAGGCCGGGGTCATCGGCGCCGGTCCCACCGGGGCCCTGGCCGCCCTGGCCCTGGCCCAGGTCGGCTGGGCCGTCTGCTTGCGCGATCCCCTCACCGCCGATCAGCTCCAGGACCGCAGCCGGGCTTACGCCTTCACCCACTCCAGCCGCCGCCTGCTGGAGAACCTCGGCCTCTGGACCGAACTCGAACACCGGCTGGTGCCGTTTCACAGCCTCCACCTGGTGGATGGGGGCCTGAACCGCGGCGTTGGCTTCGGCTCCGATGATCTGCCCCGCACCACCGCCAGGGTCGGGGAGCAGCCGGTGGGCTGGATCGGTCGCCATGGCCCGCTGATGGCGCTGCTGCTGGCCCGTTTGCAACGCCACCCGGCCGTCACGCTCCAGCTGGGCGCCGCCAGCTCCGCCGGATCCGCGGACTGGGATCTGGTGGTTGCTGCCGATGGGCCCGCTTCCCCCACCCGCGCCGCCCTGGCGATCGGCACCTGGGGCTGGCGGTACCGGCAGTGCTGCCTCACCGCCGAGGTGGATCTGCGCGGCGCCGCGGCCGGCACCGCCTGGGAACTGCTACGGCCGGAGGGCCCTTTCGCCGTGTTGCCGCTTGGGAATGGGCGCTTCCAGCTGGTCTGGAGCGCCCGCGCGCCCCGCACCCGGCAGCTCGAGGCCCTCGACGCGGCCGCCTTCCTCGATGCACTGGCGCCGGTGCTGCCGGATGGTCTTGAAGCCGACGCCCTGCTCGATCAGCCCCGCGCCTTCCCGGTAGCCCTCCAGCTGGCTCGGCGCCTCAGCCGCGGCCGCACGGTGCTGGTTGGGGAGAGTGCCCATCGCTGCCATCCGGTGGGCGGCCAGGGCCTCAACCTCTGCTGGCGTGATGTGGCGGTGCTGCAGCGGCTGGCGGCGCGGGCCGCGGCCGGCCGCCTGGCACCCCGGCGTCTGGCGGCGGCCTACGGCCGCCACCGCTGGCCCGATCTGCTGCTGATCCTGCTCAGCACCGATGCCCTGGTGCGGCTGTTCTCCGGCCGCCATCCGCTGCTGCTGGCGCTGCGGCGCCCAGCCCTCGCCCTGCTGGCGGCCTCCCCGGCCCTGCGCCGCCTCACCCTGGCGGTGATGACCGAAGGTCCGCCGGGCTTGCCAGGTCCTGCGGGCACAGCCAGCCTGGCCCCATGGTGATCAGTACCACCCCCCAGCCCGTGCCCTCGGCGAGCCTGCTGCGTTACCTGCGCCATCAGCTCGGCCTGAGCGAGAGCGCCCTGGCGTTGGGCATCCGTCAGTCCCAGGCGGAGCAGGCCCCCCTGCCGGTGGTGCTGTGGCGGTTCGGGCTGATCAGCCTGGAGCAGCTTGATCAGGTGCTCGCCTGGCAGGACAGCCAGCCCTAGGAGGTCGCCCGATCGGCGGGAAACGCCCGATCAGCTGTAAATGATCAGCGATTCCACCGGCACCCCGGCCGGCAGCTTGCCGCGGCCGCCGAGATCGGCCAGTTCGATCACAAACCCGAAGCCGCAGAGTTCCCCTCCGGCCAGGTTCACCAGTTCGGCTGTGGCGGCAGCCGTACCGCCGGTGGCCAGCAGGTCGTCCACCACCATCACCCGGGGGTTGTTCTCAAAGCCGTCGCGGTGGATCTCAAGGCGGTCACTGCCGTACTCGAGGCTGTAGTCGATCCCGTGCACCGCACCGGGCAGCTTGCCGGGCTTGCGGACCGGCACGAAGGGCAGCTTCAGGGCCGTGGCCAGGGCCGTGCCCACGATGAAGCCGCGCGATTCGATCCCCACGATCAGATCGGGCTGGAGCCGCTCGCAGGCCAGACCCATCTGCCGCACCATCTCCTGCCAGCCCTGCGGATCGCGCAGCATCGGCGTGATGCAGCGAAACAGGATGCCGGTCTTGGGGAAATCCGGATGTTCGCGAACCCAGGCGCGCAGATCGACCAGCGCCTGCTCCTGCGGCGGGCCAGCGGCCGCGGCGGTACGGATGGCGGCAGGGCTGGAATCGGAGCTCATGGGATCGGGGGTGGGGAGCGGAGGACATCGCCGGGCGGGGCAGCGGAGCCCGGCGGACTCCGCTGCTGCAGATGTGCGGGTCTGGGGCAGACCCGGGGCGGACGGGAGCCAAGCCGGCGCGTCCGGGTGACGGATGGGCGCAGGCGCTGGCATCATCGCAGCCATGGTCCAGGTCTCCTTCCCCACGCCATCCGCCGTAGCCCCCGCGGCGGCCGTGGTTCCCACACCCTCCCTGGCGCGGCCCACGGGCCCGGCCCTGCCCCGCCGCGGTCTGGAGCGGCTTGATCTGATGCTTCTGTGCCTGGAGGCCCTGGACCTCAACGGCGGTGAGGCGATGGTCTGGCTGAGCAGCAACCTGGGCCTGGTCGACCGCTTCCCCAACCGGGTGGAGCTCTGGAAGCGCCGTTGCCATAACCCGATGCGGCGCGCCTGCCGGCGTGGCGGCCTTGATCCCTCCGATTCGGAGGGCCTGATCCGCATCCTCTGCGCCATGGCCGATCGCCTCTACCCGATGGTGCGCACCCTGCTCTCGGCCGCTGAACCCGCCGCCCTCAACGCCCAGCGCTGGGAGCTGTTCGAGACGCGCCTCACCGACCTGCTGCGGGAACGGATGAACCCCCGTCGCAGCGCCGTGCAGAAACTTCTGGATCCGGTGGCCGGTGCCGAGGAACGGCGGCAGATGATCCAGGCCCTGGCCCTGGTGGCCGGCGAAGGGGGCTACGACCGCCTCCGCGCCAGCCTGCTGGACGCAGCGGCCTGATCCGGATCCGATGTTCTCCCCCTCGCCGATGAAGAAGACCCTCGCCTACGACCAGCCCAGCTGCCAGCTTCGGGTGGAGGGTCTGCCGGACCTCTCGGCGGGCCAGGGTTCCGATGAGCTGGGCATCCTCACCCGCTGGACCCTGCGCTGGGTCGGTCGCCCGGAACTGGAGGGCGAGCGGGACCACCTCGAGGCCCTGATCGGCGTGGTGCTGCCCTATGCCCGCCACCTGGTGAGCGGCGTGCGCCGCGGTTTCGGCGATGGCCCGGTGCGGATCAGCCCCGGTGAGGGGAGCACCCACACGCTCCAGCTGGTGAGTCGCCAGCCGGGCACGCCCAGCCTCGACCTCAGCCTCGATGATGCCGAGTTGGCCGATCTGGTGCGGGCCCTGGACCGGCTGCGGCTCGATCCGCGCCTGCACCTGGCCCTGTCGCTGCCGCCGGAGCGGCCTCTGCGGGCCCGGGAGCTGATCCAGCGGGTGCCGTTGCAGCGCCGCCTGGCCGCCCCCGTGGGCGGTGTGGCGGCCCTGGCCCTGGCCGCTTTCCTGGCCGTGCTGCTTCCCACCCCCAACCCGGGCCGCTCGCCCGCCGGCGTGAAGAGCCCTACTCCGGCCGCCACCCCGGCGCTCCCGGCCCCGCCGAGGCCCTGATCGCCGCTCCGGCGCGGTTGACGCCACCAGCGCGCCGGTCACACTGAACCGTCTCCCAACCCTTGCCCTGCCCCGATGGCGATGACCTGGTCGGAATTACGGCGCCGGGTGACCCGGCTCGGGGCCGCCCTCGATGTGGTGGTGCGCAGTGATCCGGAGGTCTGCGGCCTCAGTGGTGAGCAGTTCCATCTCTCGCTGCACCATGGCGGCCAGGGGGACTGCACCGTGCACCAACTGTCCCTGATCGATTGCCCCAACGAGCTGGTGCTGATGGAATTCGAGCGCTGGATGCGGGGTGCCGGCCATGCCCTTGATCTCTGAGACCTCCGAACGGCGGGCCCCGGGCCAGGGGAGCGGCCTCGATCTCCCGACACCGGGCGGTCACCGCCGCGGTGCTCCCCCGCGGGATCGGCCCCAGGGCCAGCGGCGCCGCCGCCAACGCCCCGGGGCGGCCCGATGGCGCCAGGTGGGCCTCGGCCTTGGCCTGGCTGCGGCCGGCACCACGATCCTGGCGGCGCTGATGCAGATCCCCCAGCGGTTCGATGGCTTGTTGCTGGTGAGCAATGCCATCGCCAATGTGATCGGCGGCTTGCATCGTCTCGGCGGCGGCCTGCTCCAGCTGGCCGGGGTGCTGGTGGTGGCCTTGCTGGCGGTGCTGGCCCTGCTGCTGCTGGTGGGGGGGCTGGTGCGGATCGTGCGGGCGCTGAGCGGCCGCAGCGTCAGCCGTGGAGCCGCGCCAGCCAGAATCCGGCCAGTTGCCACGATGACCAGAGGAAGCTGAGCAGGATCAGCCACTGCAGCCAGGGGGGCCTTCGGGATTCGGGGCTGGCCATGCTGCAGGGGTGGGGACCTGCCGAGACTAGGGTTGAAATAGTTGCCGAGTTTCCGTGAAGATCGAGCATCGCGGCCGGCGCCACGTTCTGCACCTCGAGGACCGGGAGGTGGCCCTGCTGATCGACATCCTCGAGGCTGCCCTGCCCGCGGACGCCATCAGCGGGGTGCGGACCTCCAACCCTCCGCTCAGCGCCTTCTTCAACAACGTGTACGGCCAGTTGATCGACACCGCCCGCCGCGCCTGGCGACAGGGAGGCGAAGGACGCGGTCGGCGATCGGTCCGACCAAAGCTGGCTTGAATGGAGGGGTTCCCCGGCCCCACCCATGCCTGACTGGTTGGTGATCCTGCTCCTGATGGGGTTGGTCATCGTGGCCATTCAGCCGGCACCGGCCGGTTTTGAGTGGTACCAGGGCCTACGGAGGCCCGCCTGGTTCCGCGGGCATGTCTGGCAGCCCCTGCTGGGGCCCGTCGTCCAGCTTGCTCCGGGCTGTCTGTTCACCCCGCTGGAGCTGCTGGTGCAGTGGCGGATGATTCCGCTCCTGGGAGCGGGGATGTCCGGCGCCGGCCCCGCTCCTGTGCAGCCGAAGGAGGCTCCGCTCCGGCCCCGCCGCCGCCGGGTCCGCTGATGGAGAGTTTGGTGCGCTCCCTGCTCGACCCGGCCGCCTACGACCATCCGGTGGAGGCGGTGCAACTGCTCGAAACCCACATCTCCTGGGTCTTCCTCACCGGCGCCTACGCCTACAAGGTGAAGAAGCCCGTGAATCTGGGCTTCGTCGATTTCAGCAGCGCCGAGCGGCGTCGCCTGTGCTGCCAGGAGGAGGTGCGCCTCAATCGCCGCCTTGCCCCGGAGCTTTATCTGGGGGTCGTGCCGATCCACGGCCCTCCGGAGCGGGCTTCCCTGGGGGGCCCAGGTCCGGTGATCGAGATGGCGGTGCGGATGCGCCAGTTCCGCCAGGAGGACCTGCTGCCCCAGGCCTTGGCTCGTGCTGCGGTGACACCTGCCCAGCTCGAGGGGCTGGCCCAGGACCTGGCCCGCTTCCATGCCACCGCCGCCATCGCCCCCAGCGGCTCGCCCTGGGGCACGCCGGAGCTCGTGCTGGAACCCGCCCTGGCCAACCTCGATGCCCTGGCCGCCTGCGGTCGCCTCCCGCCGGACCACCGGACCCTGAGGGAGTGGACCCTGGCCGAACACCGGCGGCTGCTCCCCCAGCTGATCGCCCGCCGCCGCGAGGGCCACATCCGCGAATGCCACGGCGACCTGCACCTCGGCAACATGGCGCTCCAGGGTGAGCGCATCACCGTGTTCGATGGTCTTGAGTTCAGCGAAGCGCTGCGCTGGATCGACCCGATCAGTGACCTGGCTTTCCTGCTGATGGACCTGCGCCAGCGGGGTCAGGGGGCCTGGGCCCTGCGCGTGCTCAACGGCTGGCTGGAGGCGGGCGGCGACCATGGGGCCCTGGCCCTCCTGCCCTGGTACCTCACCTACCGCGCCCTGGTGCGGGCGAAGGTCACAGCCCTGCGGCTGGAGCAGCCCGACCTGCCGGCCGGCGAAGCCGGACGGCTCGAGCAGGATCTGGCCTCCTATCTGGCGACGGCCCGGCGGGCCATGGCCCCCCCCCGCGGGGCGGTGCTGATCACCCACGGCGTGTCGGGAAGTGGCAAGAGCCACGCCGCCGCTGGCCTGCGGCAGCAGGGCTGGATTCAGCTGCGCTCCGATCTGGAGCGGCTGCGCCTGTTCGGCCGCTGGGGGGCCTGCCCTGTTGCGGATCCCTTGCTCGGAAGCGATCCCTATGCCCCGGCGGTGAGCACCCTGCTGTACGGCACGGTGCTGGCCCGGGCCGTGACCTCTGCCCTGGCCGCAGGCCTGGCGGTGGTGGTCGATGCCACCTTCCTGAAGCGGGATCAGCGCGAGGCCTACCGGGCGCTGGCGGCGGCCGCCGCTGCCGGATTCGGCATCCTGTCTTTCCCGGTGAGCCAGGAGGAGGCCATGGCCCGGATCGCCCTGCGCCGGGAGAGGGGGGGAGACCCCTCCGAGGCGGATGGGGCGGTGCTCGCTCGCCAGTTCGAGGCTCAGGAACCGCTCAGCTCAGCGGAACAGGCCTGGGTGGTGGCCGTTGACGATCCCAGACTCAGCGACTTGGGCCAGGGTCTTGGGGTGCCGCTCTGAAGGGCCCGCTCGCGGGGCCCGGGATAGCGGCCGCGCTGCGGCTCAGAACCACTCGGGAACAGCAGCTTCGAGGGTGTTCACGTTGGCCACCGGGGTGGTGCGCTTGAACTCGAGGGTGATGTTGCGCTTCTGCTCGCCGTCGGCGGCGATGGCCTCGATCGGGTAGAGCTGCTGGCCGTCGCGGAAGGGCACCTGGATGCGGAAGGTGCCCTCGGG
>JBILUS010000054.1:0-8407 GCA_044370835.1 Cyanobium sp.
CGTCAGCCCTATGGCCGCGCCATCGCGTCCACCGTCACCTATGCCCACCCCCGCTGGTACGCCGACCACGGCTTCCTGGTGGCGGTGCAGGACGTGCGGGGCCGGGGCGATTCCGAGGGTCACTTCATGGGCTTCCAGGGGGAGGCCGCCGATGGCGCCGCCGCGGTGCGCTGGGCCCGCGGCCTCAGCGACGCCAACGGACGGGTGGGCACCTACGGCTTCTCCTACCAGGGCCTCACCCAGTTGCTCAATGTCCCGCCGGACGGGGACACCAGCACCGGAGCCGCCAGCCGTGCGGCGGGGGCGGCGGGCGATTCCGATCCTTTCCCCGATTGCCTGGCGCCGGCCATGGCGGGGCTCGATGAACGGCGCCACTGGGCCAGCGAAGGCGGTGCCCACTGGTGGGGGCTGGGCCTGGCCTGGGCCCTGCAGCTGGCCGCCGAGGGTTGTCGCCGCCGCGGCGACGGGGCGGGCTGGCGGGAGATCCGCCGCAGCCTCACCGCAGGCACCTACGTCGAGGAGGGGGTGGCCCTGCTGGAGCGCCACGACCCGGCCGGCATGGGCCTGGCCTGGCTGCGGCTGGATGCCGGCGATCCCGCCCCATGGCGGCGCCACCCGGTGGCTGCGGCGCTGCTGCGGCGGCCGATGCTGCTGATCGGCGGCTGGCACGATCCCCACCTGGCCGGCGTGCTCGACCTCTGGCGGCGGGCGCGGGCCGCAGGGGGGCAGCCCGCTCTTGTGGTGGGCCCCTGGACCCATCTCGACTGGGAGGGCGGCCTCGACGCGCTGCAGCTGGCCTTCTTTCGCCGTCACCTGCTCCCGGGCGGCGCAGCGGATCGCGACACGGCGGACAGCACCGCCTCAGACGTCAGCGACCCGGCCGCCAGCCTGCCCACCGCACTCCAGGCCGCTCTCGACGGTGACATCGCCCTGGCCGGGGAGGGGAGCACGGGCTGGTTCACCCCCCCGGAGCCATCGCCTGCGGCAGCAACCTCGCTCTGGCGGCTTTGGAGCGATGGCCGGGCCGCCGTGCGGGCCGATGAAGGCCGCCTGGTGGATGCCGCCGCGGCGGAGCTCGAAGGCTCAGCGGCGTCTCGGCCTGTGGTGCTGGTGCACGACCCCTGGCGGCCGGTGCCCTCCCGCGGCGGCCACCTGGGCCTGCCGCCCGGGCTGCTGGACCGCTCCGACCTTGATGGCCGCTGCGATGTGGCCTGCTTCACCTCCGCGGCCCAGGACGAGCCGCGGCTGCTGCTGGGGCGCCCCCGGCTGGAGCTGGTGGTGCGGGCGGATCAGCCGGGCTTCGATCTCTGCGTGGCCCTGGCCCTGCTGCCGGCCGGCGGCCACGCCGCCCTGCAGGTGAGCAGCGGGGTTGCCCGCTGGCTCGGTCCCGCCGCCCTGCGGCGCGAGCGACGGCGGGTGGAGCTCCAGCCCCTGGCCCTGCAGCTGCGGCCGGGCGACCGCTTGCGGCTGACGATCGCGGCCGCCGCCTGGCCCGCCATCGCCGTGAACCCGGGTGATGGCTCCAGGCCGTGGGGCGGGCCTGGCCCGGGACACCGGGTGATCAGCCTCGCGCTCGAACCCCACACCGCCCTGATCAGGCTCGATCCCTGGCTGGCCGAACCGGCTGGGGCAGACTGAACGCACCCATCCGCAGCCCTCAATGCCCCCACTCCCCCTCCGCACCCGGCTCCTCCGCCTGGCCCTGGCCGCCGCCACGGCCCTGGGCAGCGGCCTGGTGGAGGGCGGCTCGGCGTGGGCCCAGGCCGCGATCAGCCCGGCCCCTGCCGCGGCAGCACCCCGGCCCCAGCTCAGCAGCGCCCAGAGCGAAGCCCGGGCACGGGCGGCCGCCGAGACGATCCTCGAAACCCTTGGCAAGGGCAGCGGCCTTGCGCTCTATCGGCTGTTCAGCCCGAATCTGCAGCGCATGACCAGCCCGGCCCTCGTGAAGCAGCGCCTGAGCGCCATGCCGGCGGTGAAAGGCTGGAGCGTGGGAGCGGTGGAGCCCGGTCTGGATTCCAACACCGTGGCCACCCAGCTCCAGACCGAAGCCGGCAGCCGCCGCCTGCTGCTCGTGATCGATGCGAACGGCCTGCTGGAGGGTTACCACCTGGATGCCTCCGACCGGCCCGCCGAGACGGTGGCGCGGCAGTTCGTCGAGGACCTCGGCAAGGGCCGCTACGTGGCCGCCCGGGCCCTGCTCGGCCCGGAACTGCAGGAGGAGATCAGCGCCCCGAAGCTGCAGATCAAGTGGCAGAACCTGCAGCGGCTCACCGGTGATTTCGAGGCGGTGAACCAGGTGCTGCGGGCCGAATCCACGGTGGACACCAAGCTGGTGCTCGTCACCACCCGCTTCCGTCGGCTGACCGACAGCCTGTTTGTGATCCTCGATGCCCGCAACCGGATCGTGGGTGTTGATTTCCCCAACGGGGCCGCCGCCCCCACCGGCCCCCGCTGAGCGTCACCAAAGCGACGTAAGCTCCCGGCGCGTCGTTGCGACCCGCCCCCATGGTTCTGCCCAGCCTCGATTGGATGGTCGATGACGCCACCAGGCTGGCCGAATGCCGCCACGACCATCCCTTCGCGGTGCTGGGTTCCCAGCCCCTTCCAGAAGGTGGCTGGGTGGTGCGGGTGTGGATGCCCGAGGCCGAACGGGTCGAGCTGCTGCTGGAGGGCCAGGCCCCCCGGCCCATGGCAACCCCCCACCACCGGTGGATTTTCGAGGCCGATCTCGACCACGATCCCGGCAGCGCCTACCGCGTGCGGGTGCTGCGGGGCGGCATTGAGCACGAGGCCCACGACCCCTGGGCCTTCCGTCACGACTGGATGGGCGAGCTGGATCGCCATCTCTTCGCCGAGGGCAACCACCACCACATCTGGCGGCTCATGGGTGCCCACCCGGTCAGCCACAACGGCGTGGCCGGCGTGCAGTTCTGCCTCTGGGCCCCCAATGCCCGCAGCGTGGCGGTGCTGGGCGATTTCAATGGCTGGGATGGCCGTCACCACCCGATGCAGCAACGGCTGGGCGGCGGCTGGGAACTGTTCATCCCCGGCCTGAGCCAGGGTGCGATCTACAAATACGAGGTGCGGGCCCAGAACGGGCACTGCTACCAGAAGGCCGATCCCTACGGCTTCCGCCACCAGGTGCGCCCCGACAACGCCTCGGTGGTGGCCCAGCTGGGGGGCTACGACTGGCAGGACGCCGCCTGGATGGCGCAACGGGATGGCCGCAATCCACTCGATCAGCCGATCGCGGTGTACGAGATGCACCTCGGCAGCTGGATCCACGCCGCCGCCGACGCTCCCTACATCGAACCCGACGGCACCCCGCGCCCGCCGGTGCCCGCCGCCGACCTCAAGCCCGGCGCCCGCCTGCTCACCTATCCCGAGCTGGCCGACCGGGTGATCCCCTACGTGAAGGCCCGCGGCTTCACCCACATCGAGTTGATGCCGATCTCCGAGCATCCCTTCGATGGCTCATGGGGTTACCAGGTGACGGGCTGGTACGCCCCCACCAGCCGCTTCGGCAGCCCCACTGAATTCCGGGCCTTCGTGGACCGCTGCCACGCCGAAGGCCTCGGTGTGATCCTCGACTGGGTGCCGGGCCACTTCCCGAAGGATGCTCACGGCCTGGCCTTCTTCGATGGCGCCCACCTCTACGAGCACGCCGACCCGCGCATCGGCGAGCACAAGGAGTGGGGCACGCTGATCTTCAACTACAGCCGCAATGAGGTTCGCAACTTCCTGGTCGCGAACCTGGTGTTCTGGTTCGAGGAATTCCACATCGATGGCATCCGCGTTGATGCGGTGGCCTCAATGCTCTACCGCGATTACCTCAGACCCGATGGCGAATGGCTGCCGAATGAGCATGGCGGCCGTGAGAACACCGAAGCGGTGCGCTTCCTGCAGCAGGCCAACCATGTGCTGTTCCAGCACTTCCCGGGTGCCCTCTCGATCGCCGAGGAATCCACCACCTGGCCGATGGTCACCCAGCCCACCGACATCGGCGGCCTCGGCTTCAACCTGAAGTGGAACATGGGCTGGATGCATGACATGCTCGATTACTTCGAGCTTGATCCCTGGTTCCGCCAGTTCCATCAGAACAACGTCACCTTCTCGATCTGGTACGCCTTCACCGAGAATTTCATGCTCGCCCTCAGCCACGATGAAGTGGTGCACGGCAAGAGCAACCTGCTCCACAAGATGCCTGGCGACGACTGGCAAAAGTTCGCCAATGTTCGAGCCCTGCTGGCCTACATGTGGACCCATCCGGGCAAGAAGACCATCTTCATGGGCATGGAATTCGGCCAGCGGGCCGAGTGGAACGTCTGGGGAGACCTGCAATGGGATCTGCTGCAGCACGAACCCCATCAGGCCCTGCAGCGGATGGTGGACGACCTCAACGCTTTCTACAAATCTGAACCGGCCCTCTGGGGCGATGACTTCAGCGAATACGGCTTCCAGTGGATCGACTGCAATGACAGCCGCCATTCGGTGATCAGCTTCATGCGGCGCGAGAGCAACACCGGCCGCTGGCTGGTGGTGGTGGCCAACTTCACCCCCCAGAGCCATGCCCAGTACCGGGTGGGTGTCCCCCTGAGCGGCTTCTACGAAGAAGCCTTCAACACCGACAGCAGCCGCTACGGCGGCAGCAATCTCGGCAACCTGGGCGGCAAATTCACCGATGCCTGGGGCATCCACGGCTACGAGAACTCCCTCGACCTCTGCCTGCCGCCCCTCTCGGTGCTCGTGTTCCGCCACGACGCCAGCCGTCTGCCGGCCGAACAGGAGGACGTGGCCACGGCCCTCCCCGCCTGAACCAGACGTTCAGCAGGGAGGATCGATTCCCAGCTCGCCGAACCGGCGGCAGATCGCCAGCCGCAGATCGGCGTCCACCGCGCCGTCTTTGAGCGGATCAGCGATCGAGTAGCTGAGGTTGTAGCTGTAGCTGTCGGCCCCGAAGGTCACCAGGCGGGCCACCGGCCCTGGGGCAGCCAGCACGGCGGGATGGTCGCGGGCGATGTTCACCAGCAGATCGATGATTTGATCAGGCGCCCACTGCCGCGCCACCCCCACCGGCAGGGTGCAGCGGCGCATGCGGTCGGTGCGGGTGTAGGTGGTGGTGGTGGCGGTGAAGAAGTCCTGGTTCGGCACCACCAGCTCGGCGTTGTCGGCGCGGCGCCAGAGGGTGGTGGCCCGCGGACCCAGCCGCCGCACCTCGCACACATCCCCCCCGTGCATCAGCACCTCGCCGGGCCGCACCGAGCCCTCGATCAGCAGCCAGAGGCCGCTCACGATGTTGGAGAACACCTCCTTGATGCCGAAGCCGAGTCCCACCGAGAGGCCGCCGGCGATGGCCAGCACCCCGGTCTGGTTGAAGCCGAGCCGGCCCGTGGCCCAGATCAGGCCGAGGCTGAAGATCACGTACTGGAGGATCTGATCGAGGGCCCGCCGACTGCCCTCGCTGATGCCCAGGCCGCGCTGCACCAGCAGGCTCACCCCGGCGGCCGGCAGGCGAAGGCCCACCAGCAGGAGGTAGAGCACCGCCAGCACCGTCGCCAGATCCCCCAGGGTGATCGCCCCGCCGAACCACACCCCCAGGGACACGCTCGCCAGATCCTGGAGGCTGCCGAGGGCATCGAGCCCCAGCAGCACCACGGCCATCAGAAAGAGGGGCCGCAGCAGGCGGGTGCTGAGCAGCTGGAGCGCCTCGGGCGGCAGCCAGCGGGCCAGCAGCTTGCGTTCCAGCAGGCGCAGCAGCAACCAGGCCAGGGTGATGCCGCCGAGCAGCAGCACCAGGCCAATCCGATGCCCCAGCCCCAGCAGGACCAGGGCCACCAGGACCTGGCCTGCCAGCAGAAGCGCCGCCAGCGGCAGGTCCCACAGCCAGCCCCAACGGCGATGGCGGGGCAGCCGGCGCAACCGCAGCAGGGCCAGCAGCAGCAGGCCGACCGGCAGCAGCTGCCACAGCACCGGCAGCCGGTCGAGGAAGGCCAGCCAACCCTGAATCTCGGCCAGGACGGTGGACATCAGGACGGGGGGCGAAGGAGGACCATCGCATCAACGCCCTGCTGAGGCGTCACCACCCCCAGCATCACCTTCCAGAGCAACGCTTCCACCTGGGGCAGCATCTGCCGCACCCGGTCGGCGGAGAAAGCGGCGTTGAGCAGGCTGGAGCGATGGTTGAACTGCCGCTGGGCCTTTTCCAGGGCCGCCAGACGGCCGGAACTGGCCACGGGCACCGGCACGAAGCGATTCGCCGGCAGCACGATCCGACCCTGAAGGGTGAGTTCCCGCTGCACGAGCGGATTGAGGCTCAGTTCGGCCAGCTCCAGGGCCATGCGGCGCTGGGAGGGGGAGGAGTCATGGCCCAGGGCCACCACCGACAGGCTGATGAACGGGGTGGGGGGTCCGGCCGGGCCGGCGGGCAGGGGCGCAACCCCGAGCCGTTGGCCCATGGTCCGCTCCAGATGCAACAGGGCGCTGCTGTAGCAGGGAACCCAGCTGAGACGGCCGCTTTCCAGCCCTTCCACCAGCTCCCGCGGCCCGGTGGCGATGTCCACGCGGCTCTGCAGCGCCAGCTGACGCAGCCAGGTGAACCAGGCCAGCAGGCCGGCGCGCTGAGCGGGCTGCTCGGAGGGGTTTGTGGCGGGGTTGCCGGTGAGGATCGGCACCATGGCGTCCTGGCCGCCGAGGGCTCCGGCGCTCCACCAGATGCCGATCGGATCCACCGCCACCCCGATCGGCTGGCCCGAGGCGGCCAGGGCCAGCAGGGCATCGAGGCTGGCCGGGGGCTGGGGCACCCGCTGGCGATCGAAACAGGCGAGGGTGATGGTGCTGAACAGCGGCAACCCCGAGATCCCCGCCGCCGTGGTGACCCGTTCCACCTGCCCAGGTTCGAGCATGGGCAGGCTGCGGCGCCAGAGCGGCTGGTCGTTGAGCCGCTCCACCAGCCCCTGCTGAAGCAGGGCGTTGGCCACCGGTGCCCGCACCACCAGCAGATCGGGGCCAAGCCCCCGGCTGCGGTCACGCCGCAGTGTGGCTTCGAGTTCCGCCTCCGGCACCACCGAGAGCTGCAGCTGGACGCCCGGATGGATCCGTTGGAACTGATTGAGCAGGGGAAGCCACTGCAGCCGGTCGCGGTCATCGCGCTGCAGCCACTCGAAGCGGCCGGTGGGCACCACCACCACGTGCAGGGTCTGGCGCGGCGCCGGACAGCCCTGCAGCAGGGCGGCAACAGCCAGCAGGGGCCCAACCCGCCGCAGCCCGGGGCAACGCCCCCAGCTCCGACGCAACACCGGCCGGGTCTGGTCCGGAACAGGGGGGGTCGTGGTTCTGTCCTCAGGGGTGGCCCTGGGACCATTGTTGGGGCGCTGCGGCGAGGGCGCCAGCCCTCCACGACCAAGACCCACCAGCCCCTCTGCCACGACTGATGACGGAGCGGTGATCGTGTCGGGGTCGCTCCGCTAGGTTGCCGAATCGCCCGATTCGCCTGGCTCCATGACCGAAACCGCCCCCCTGCTGCTGCGCGCCGCCCGAGGTGAGCAGGTGGAGCGGCCACCGGTGTGGATGATGCGCCAGGCGGGCCGCTACATGAAGGTCTACCGCGACCTGCGCGACCGCCATCCGGGCTTCCGCGAACGCTCCGAGAACCCCGATCTCTCCTACGAGATCTCGATGCAGCCCTTCCACGCCTTCCGGCCCGATGGCGTGATCCTCTTCTCCGACATCCTCACACCGCTGCCGGGGATGGGAATCGATTTCGACATCATCGAGAGCAAGGGGCCAATCATCGAGCCCGCCATCCGCAGCCAGGCCCAGGTGGATGCGCTGCGGCCCCTCAACCCGGCCGAAGCCCTGCCTTTTGTGGGTGAGGTGCTGGGCCGGCTTCGCGCCGATGTGGGCAACGAGGCCGCCGTGCTCGGCTTCGTGGGCGCCCCCTGGACCCTGGCCGCCTACGCGGTGGAGGGCAAGAGCTCCAAGAGCTACGCGGTGATCAAGGCGATGGCCTTCCAGGAGCCGGCGCTGTTGCACCAGCTGCTGGGCCACCTGGCCGATTCGATCGCCACCTACGTGCGCTATCAGATCGATTCCGGCGCCCAGGTGGTGCAGCTGTTCGATTCCTGGGCGGGTCAGCTCAGCCCGATCGACTACGACACCTTCGCGGCGCCCTATCAGAAGCGGGTGATCGACCAGGTGAAGGCCACCCACCCGAACACCCCCCTGATCCTCTACATCTCCGGCAGCGCCGGCGTGCTGGAGCGCATGGGCCGCACCGGCGTGGACATCATCTCGCTCGACTGGACCGTGGACATGGCCGATGGCCTCGCCCGCCTGCCGGAGCATGTGGGGGTGCAGGGCAACGTGGATCCCGGCCTGCTGTTCGGCAGCCCCGAAGGCATCCGCGCCC
>JBILUS010000031.1:0-26553 GCA_044370835.1 Cyanobium sp.
GCCCACCCGTCATTCCCAAGCCGGTCCGGTCTGCTCGCCAAGCAACTGGAGGTCAATGTGGAGCGGCAGCCGCAGGATGGACCTCAGGACACCAGCATGGGGAGATCTGCCAGTTCACCGTGCTTCTGAACCCCTTCTGCCCGTTCACCACGGCCAAGGTGCTGGGCCTCAAGGCCACGGTCTTGCTGCTGCTGACGCTGCTGATCAAGGCCAGGGTGCAGATCGTGGCAGGGTCAGCCCTGGGGATTGCCCTGTTGCTGCTTCTGGTTCTGGTGTTTCTGGCTGTCAGCAGTGGGCTGGTGCTGGCGGCCGGTGGAGCGGCGCTTGTCGCCACGCAGCAGCACCGACCTGCCGCGGCCTGAGGCCGATCCATGGCCGCTGCAGTCGCCCTGGCGTGCTGCAGCGCGAGGGCCTCAGCACAATCCACCCCGTTCCCGTCTGATGCTTCTCCCGTCCCTGGCTCAGCGGCACCGGCAACCCGAGTTGATGGACCAACCAGGCATCGATCCGCTCGCCCACAGCCAGGCCCTGCAGGGTCTGCGCAGGATCAATGCGTTCAGCGGAGCTGTTGGATCCCTGTTCGCTCCGATCCGTTCCCTGGCCCGCGAGCGCTGCGGCCAGCCGCTGCGGGTTCTGGATCTGGCCTGCGGCGGTGGCGACAACACCACCGCACTGGCGGAGCGGGCCCGCCGCGAAGGGCTCGCCATCCAGGTCGACGGCTGTGACCTCAGCCCGCAGGCGGTGGCCATCGCGACCAACAACGCAGACGAGCAGGTCCTAAGCACCCGGTTTTTCCAGGCCGACGCCCTCCACGATCCCATCCCCGAGGACTATGACGTGATCCTGTGCAGCCTATTTCTGCACCATCTCGATGAAGACCAGGCGGTGGAATTGCTGCGGCGGATGGGTCGTGCCAGCCGCTGCCTTGTGTTGGTCAATGATCTGATTCGCAGCCCCCTGGGCTACGGCCTGGCCTGGGCGGGCTGCCGGCTGCTGAGTCGCTCCCCGATCGTCCATTTCGATGGTCCGGTCTCGGTGCAGGGCGCCTTTCAGTTGGGGGAAGTGCGGGCTTTGGCGACCCGAGCCGGCCTGGAAGGGGCTGAGCTGCGGCGCAGCTGGCCGGAGCGCTACCTGCTGCGTTGGCGCCGTTCGCCCAGGTTGCCCCAGCCACGATGAGTGCTCCGGACTGGGACGTGATCGTGATCGGGGCCGGACCCGCCGGTGCCCTGGCCGCCCACCAGTTGGCGCGTTGCCGGCTGCGGGTGCTCCTGGTGGAAAAGCGGGCCTTCCCCCGCTGGAAGATCTGCGGCAGCTGCCTCAATGGCGTGGCCCTCAAGGCCCTGGAGACGGCGGGACTGGGCGATCTGCTCGATGGTCTCGGCGCGGCTCCGCTGGAGCGGATCCATCTCGCTGCAGGCGGGCACCAGCTTGAACTCGCCTTGCCGGCAGGCCGTTCTCTCTCCCGAGGTCGCCTCGATCTGGCCTTGTGCGAAGCCGCCGTCGCGGCCGGCGCCGTGTTGCGTTCACCGTGCGAGGCCACCGTGGCGAGGTGCTCCCCCGCCGGCCGGGAGGTGCGGCTGCGTTCCGGCGCCGATGTGCAGACCACCAGCGCCCGGATCGTGCTGGTGGCCTCAGGCCTGGGTAGCGCCGGACTGGGTCCGGAGCTGCCGATCGAAACACGGATCAGCCCCGGGGCCCGGATCGGCGCCGGCTGCGAGCTGGAGGCCGACGTGAGGGGCTACGGCAACGGCACGATCCACATGGCCATCGGCCGGCATGGCTACGTGGGCCTGGTGCGCAACGAAGCGGGCGCCCTGAATCTGGCGGCGGCCTTCGATCGGCCCCAGCTGATGGCCGCCGGTGGCCCGGCCGCCTGCGCCGCCGAAGTGCTGGCCGAGGCCGGCTTTGATCCCTTGCCAGAAGCCGCCGCTGCCACCTGGCGAGCCACGCCAGCCCTCACCCGTCGCTGCAAGCCCCTGGCGGCGCAACGGGTGCTGCTGCTAGGGGATGCCGCCGGCTACGTCGAGCCGTTCACGGGCGAGGGCATGGGCTGGGCCTTGATGGGGGCTCTGGCGGTCGTACCCCTGGTGTTGCAGGCACAAAAGGAATGGGATGGAAGCATCGAGCCGGAATGGGCCCGACGCCATGCCCGACTGATCGGCTCGCGGCAGCGCTTCTGCCATGGCTTGGCCTTCGCCCTGCGGCGTCCCGGATTGAGCCGAGCCCTGCTGGCGGCAGCCGGGCGCTGGCCGGCCCTGACCGCTCCCCTGCTTCAGCATCTCGATGGTGCCTCTCGCCAACGGATCACCCCAGAGCCATGTCCCTGACGATTCACGGCCTGGGAACGGCCCTGCCCCCCCATCGCCTGGCCCAGGGCGATGCCGCCACGGTCGCGGCCCGGGTGGCCCTGCCGGAGCAGGATCCCTCCCCGTCCCGGCGCCGGCTGCTCGAGACCCTCCATCGCCGCACCGGGGTCGCCACGCGCCACGTCGTGCTGGAGGACCTGAGCGGCTCAAACTCCAGCCCCGAACAAAGCTTCTTCGGCAGCAACAGCCCCGGCACCGGCGAGCGGATGCGTCGCTACCAGCAGGAGGCACCGCCCCTCGCCCTGCGGGCCGTGCGGGCCGCCCTGGAGCAGGCGCAGGTTACCCCCGAACGCATCACCCACCTGGTCACGGTCTCCTGCACCGGCTTCCATGCGCCCGGCGTCGATCTGGCCCTGATGGCCGCCCTGCCGCTGCGCCCCAGCGTGGCCCGCACCCATGTGGGGTTCATGGGCTGTCACGCCGCCCTCAACGGTCTGCGGGTGGCGGCCGCCTTCACCGGCGCCGATCCCTCTGCTTGCGTGTTGGTCTGTGCCGTCGAGCTCTGCAGTCTGCATCTGCAATACGGCTGGGAAGGGGAGCGGATCGTGGCCAATGCCCTGTTCGCCGACGGCGCCGCCGCCCTGGTGGCCACGGGGGAGGGGGCTCTGACCTCGGTGCCGTCGGCGCCCACGCTGGGGTTGGACCGACTGATCGCCAGCGGCTCCCTGCTGGTGCCCGACAGCAGCGAAGCCATGTCCTGGGCGATTGAGGATCACGGCTTCGTCATGGGTCTGTCCCCTCAGGTACCCGATCTGATCGCGCAGCATCTGAGGCCCTGGCTCGAAGGGTGGTTGGCGCAGCATCAACTGACGCTCGACGCCATCGGCTGCTGGGCTGTGCATCCCGGTGGCCCGCGCATCCTCTCGGCGGTCACCGAGACCCTTGGACTCGATCCCGCCCTGATCGAGCCCTCCCGATCGGTGCTGAGGGAGTGCGGCAACATGTCGTCGCCGACCCTGCTCTTCATCCTTGAGCGCCTGCGTGGCAGTGGCGCACCGGGTCCGTGCCTGGCGATGGCGTTCGGCCCGGGGCTTTGTGTCGAGGTGGTGCTGTTGGCGTGAGCAGAGGCAAGCGCGGACGTGAAGGATCGCGCCTAAGCCCAAGGGCGTTCAGGCCCCGGCGATTCACCCCAGCAACGAATGGGTGGCGGCGCCGGATTCTCGGAAGGGATGATGTGCTGAACCACACGTTCAGACCTGGCGGAGAACGCCTGGCCACAGGCAAAGAACAGTCAGCCTTGGTAGAAAAAGCCGCCACCAGGGATCGGCTGATGCACCACCGAGCAGCGGGTGGCGACCCTCCACAGCGCCTGATGGATGGGGGTGGAGTCGTAACGCACCAGCTGCGGGAACTGTTGCCTCAGCAAGGCCGTACCGCGCCAGGCGTTGTAGTGGGGGATGCAAGGGTTGATGTGGTGGCACACATGGGTGGCCCCAATGCCATGGTGGAGGAAATTGAGCACCGGGCCATAGGGACGATCCACCGTCTGCAGGGCACCTTTGGCCCAGGTCCAGTCGCCGCTCTCAAAATGGGGAATGTCGAGATCGGTGTGATGCAGCCAGGTGTAGCCCACCAGCCAGGCGTTGATCACCAGGTAGGGCAGGCCGTAGACGCACAGCACCCGCGCCGGCGACCACTGCACTGCAGCCAGCCCCAAAAGCATCAGCATCGCCAGCACGCCGAGCGTGGAGCGCAGCATCGATCCGCGGAAGGAGTCGGGGAACAGTGGCCGGCGACCCTTGCGGAACGGTGCCCCGAGCCAGAAGTGGGAGGTCGGCGTTCCGTAGTCCGATCCACCCGTCACACCGAAGAGCAGATAGAGCGGCCAGCCGAGCAGCAGATGGATCACCAGCGCCCGGCAGCCGGAGAGGACGCTTCCCTGTTGCTGGTTCATCGCGAGAATCAGCCGGCCCGTCCCTGATTCCGCCCGTGGCGGCACATGGGTTTCGCCTCCCTCAAGGTGGTTGCAGTGGGCGTGGTGCACCGCATGGCTGCGCTGCCAGCTGAAGTAAGGCACCAGCAGCAGGCTGTGAAGCCCAAACCCCACCACCGCCTCGACACGACGGTTGGGAAGAAAGGCGTGATGGCCGCACTCATGGGCGATGACCCAGCAGCCCATGGCCACGGTGCCGGTGATCAGCCCGTAGAGCAGCCAGAGGGGGGCTGCGCCCGGCTCGAGGGGGATCTGGGTGCCGAGCCCGTAGGCCAGTAACGAGAGGGCCAGGGAGCAACCCAGACTGGTCCAGGCCTTGCGGGAGTTGAGTTCAACCAGGTCGGGCGGCAGAGCGGCCAGCAGCTCGGCCTTGCTGGGATGGGAGCTGGAGTGGATGGGCGGAGAAACGGCGATGAACCGCGGATCTGCAGCACCTTAGGCATCGGTGGACTGGCGGCGATTCCGGCCCAAGCCAAGCTCCAGGCGTTGGATCATCATCAAGCAGCTCCTCACCCCGCTTCGCGGTGCCCCTCGATCCCGCCACACTTCGGCCCCTGCCGAGCACGCCAGCGCTGAGCGGAGTGCTCGAGACCCTTGCCTTCTTTCGCGATCCTGATTTCGCCCGCTCCCGCTTCGAGCGCTATGGCGATGTGTATGAAACCAGCTTGCTGGGGCAACGGACCGTGTTCATCCGCGGCGGCCAGGCGATCGGCGACCTGTTCGCCCAGAGCGATTCGGTCGTGGGCTGGTGGCCGGACAGTGTGCGCGAGCTGCTGGGGCCCTTGTCGTTGGCGAACCGCAATGGTGCCGACCACAAGGCCCGCCGCCGGGTGGTGGGCCAGCTGTTCGCCTCGGCTGCCCTCAAGCGCTACAGCCCAACCATCGTGGCGCTGGTCAACGAGCTCAGCCAGGAGCTGATCGCCTCAGAAGCACCCGTTGCCCTGGTGCCCAAGCTGCGGCGTTTTGCCTTCAGCGTGATTGCGAGCACGGTGTTGGGGCTCGACCCCGTCGATCGCGATGCCCTGTTCGTGGATTTCGAAACCTGGTGCCAGGGGCTCTTCTCGCTTCCAGTCGCGTGGCCCGGCAGCCCCTATGCCCGTGCCCGCGGTGCCCGCCAACGGCTGCTCAGGCGCCTCGGCGCTGTGCTCAAGAAGGCGCAAGCCGCCATGGGTGCCGGAGCGCCCCTCGCCGCTGGCGGCCTTGATCTGCTGGCCGGTGGCCTGGATGAAGCCGGTCTTCCCCTGGGCGACGACGACGTGGCGGAGCAGCTCCTCTTGCTGCTGTTTGCCGGCTACGAAACCACCGCCTCCGCCCTGAGCTGCCTGGTTCTGACCCTGCTGCAACACCCAGACGAGCTGGCCTGGCTGCAGGAGGAACTCGACGTTTTGCCTTGGCCGCCTGAGGAGGGGGAGGCTGGGGCCGCCACCGACGCCCTGCGGGCCCCGCGGCTCGATGCGGTCGTCAAGGAGGTGATGCGACTGACCCCGCCGGTGGGAGGATTTTTCCGCCGCACCCGGGAGCCCATTGCTCTGGCGGGTGTGCTGGTGCCAGCCGATCGGGTGGTGCAGGTGAGCATCGCCGCCAGCCAGCGCCATGGGGCCGATCCAGAGGATCTGGCGATCTTCCGGCCGCAGCGGCATTTGGACGGTGACTGCACCGCCACCTTGCTGCCGTACGGCGGCGGTGAGCGGGTGTGCCTGGGCAAGGCGCTGGCGGAGCTGGAGATCCGGCTGCTGGCGGTGGGGCTGCTCAAACAGCTGACCTTGGAGCTGGAAGGGGATCAGGACCTGACGCTCAAGATCATTCCCAGCCCCTCGCCGGCGGATGGCCTGCTGGTGCGCCCATCTTCCAGAGCCAGCTGAGCCTTCAACCCCACCAGCACGGGGGCCTCGTCACACCGATCCTCCAGGTGTTCCTGCTCCGACTCGTCCACCTGAGATGCTCGTGACACCACCACGCACCGCCATGACGACGTCCACCGACCTGAGCTGCGGCGTGCAGGAGTACTACGGCGTCACCCTCAGCAGCAGCGCCGATCTGCGCACCGATGCTTGCTGTGATGCCAGCAGCGTTCCCGAGGCCCTGCGCCCGCTGCTGGCCCGCATCCACCCCGAGGTGCTCTCGCGCTACTACGGCTGCGGGCTGGTGGTGCCGCCGTTGCTGGAGGGGCTGCGGGTGTTGGATCTGGGCTGCGGCAGCGGCCGCGATGTGTATCTGCTGGCCCAGCTGGTGGGCGCCGGCGGTGAGGTGGTGGGCGTGGACATGACGCCGGAGCAGCTGGCGGTGGCCCGGAGCCATCAGCTGCATCACGCCGAGCGGTTCGGCTTCGCCAACGTGCAGTTTCTGGAGGGCCGCATCGAGCAGCTGGAGCAGCTGCCGCTCGAGCCCGGCAGCTTCGATCTGGTGATCTCCAACTGCGTGGTGAACCTCTCCACCGACAAGCTGGCCGTGCTGAACGGGGTGCGGCGCCTGCTCAAGCGCGGTGGGGAGTTCTTCTTCGCCGATGTCTATGCCGACCGGCGCGTGCCTGAGGCGCTGCGCCACGATCCGGTGCTCTACGGCGAATGTCTCAGTGGGGCCCTCTACTGGAACGATTTCCTGCGCCTGGCCCGCCGGGCCGGCTTTGCCGATCCCCGCCTGGTGAGCGACCGGCCCCTGGCGATCACCGATGCGGCGCTCACCGCCCGCACCGGCGCGATCCGCTTCTTCTCCGCCACCTACCGGCTGTTCCATCTCCCCGAACTGGAGGATGCCTGCGAAGACCACGGCCAGGCGGTGATCTACCGCGGCACGATTGCCGAACACCCCCACGCCCTGCCCTTCGACAAGCACCACTGGATCGAGGCCGGCAAGGTGTTTCCGGTCTGCGGCAACACCTTCCGCATGCTCGCTGATAGCCGTCTGGCGCCCCATTTCAGCTTCATTGGTGATTTCAGCCGTCACTACGGCCTCTTCGAGGGCTGCGGCTCTGTCCTCCCCTTTGACGGCGGAGCAACGGAAACAGCTGCCGCACCGGCATCCACGGCAGCCTCGTCCACAACCAGCGGCTCCTGCTGCTGATGCCGGTGGCGTGACCTCAGGCGTCTCCCCGCCAGAGCACTGGAGCAACAAGGGGGGTGACGTCAGCCTGATCATTTCGGACAACCGAGACGACCCTGGCCATCCCCTCACCCTCGTTGCGAGTTACGCCACGTGGCGAGACGCGGTTTGCGAAGCGCTGCTCTAGGTGTGACCCGTTTTGTCGAGCGAGGTCTCCAGTAAGTAAGCCGCCAAATTGCTCAGAGAGCGACCCTCGTGATCACTCCGCTCAAGCAACTGATGGTAAGTGCTGTGTGAAAGCGTGATCGACACGCGATGGGGAGAGCGAAACGCCGGTGCGGTGGAGATGGAGTAAGCAGTCATGGCCCTCGGGATCAGGAACAGGCTTCAGTGTTGTGCGACTGATGTGATGCAGTCAAGGACCTGATTCGTGGATCCCACAGATGCGAATCCCACAAGTGGGTAAGAGAAAATCAATTTGACTGAGATTTGGCGTGCCACCTCATGCTGGTGCGAAGGGCGAGGGCTTGCCTGTTCTGACTTGCCTGGTCCTCGACCGCCACATCATCGTGGGCAAGGCCGTCGGTGGCTTGCTGGCTGAGCACTGCGGCCTGGAGCTGTTGGCTGTGTTTTCCTCCGTGGCTCAGGCTCTTGTCTTCATCGAGAACTCTCCACCTGATTTACTGCTACTTGATGTCCATTGTGCCGGCGAACTTGGCGAAACCTGGGTTGATGTGGCATTGGCTCTGAAGCGCTCCAATCCTTCTGGCCGGTTGATCCTGATCACCGACGGGACTGTTCCACTCACGCCGCCTGCGGAGATCGGGGAGATGCTGCTTGGGATCGTGGACAATCGCCATGACTGGGACGACCTTGTGAGGATGGTGACCAGCATGCAGGAACTGAGCACAAGACGCTCCCACATGAGCAATCCGAAATGGCGACTGCAAATGGACACACTCTCGCCCCGCGAGGTCCGTGTCTTTCACGCTTTGGGCCTTGGTCTCCTCAACAAGGAAATCGCACAGTCCCTGGGCCTGAGCCTGCAGACGGTTGAGACCTATCGCAAACACATCAGTGCCAAGTTGTCGCTGAGTGGTTCGGAGTTGATCCGCGCGGCCACGTTGCATCGCTGCACCAACCCTGTGGCCGCGTTCGACGTTGAGCCTCCAAGACGTGAAGATCATGCTTCCTGACTGGCGCGAGCGCCGGGTGACACGCTCCACCGCCAACGCCGTGGACCCAGGGGGTGCTGCCCTACAGCAGCACGACCAAGGAGCCGCTCAAGGCCTGTTGCGGATGGAGCGGAGGACCTGGGCAGGCCACTGGCCGGGCAGGTCGCCAGGCCGCAGCTGCACACTCGCCATCGAGCGAACCAGGGGCCAGCCGCCACGCTGCAGCACCGCCACGACATGCAGGATCACCACGAGGGCGATCAGCAGCCAGGCGAACAGATGGACGCTGTAAACGAAGTGGTGAAACTGGCCGTCGCGCAGCCAGTCCTCCTGCATCAACTTGCCGCTGCCCACCGCCAACACCAAGGCCACGAGGGCGAGGGCGTTGGCGGGCTGCCGCAGCCGCAGCCGGCCGGCGGTGAGGGCATACAGGGCGAACAGAAGGGCCACCGGCCAGAGCAGAACCCCCACCGTGCCGTGGATGTCGATCCACTCACCGGCAAGGGCGAAGGGCAGGCGGCCCCACCGCCCGTCAGACGCGGAGTACACCAGCAATCCGGTGATCCAGGCGAGCGGCACCAGCAGGGCCGTGGCGCCATGCAGAAGGCGCAGCAGGGAGGGTTGGTACGGACGGGGCATCGGGTCGAGCGATGAATCAGGTCTTGGCTGGCGTTGGGTCTCAAGGGCAGGGCTTGCGGCGTGTCAGCCCTGATCCCAGCGAAAGCCCTGGTCATCCCAGGCCTTGGGATCCTCGATCGGCTCCAGATGGGTCAGCACATGGGTGCGGGTCAAGGTGGCGCCCACCTTGTGCTCCAGCTGTTCACAGAGGTCATGGCCGGCCTGCACCGTCCAGTGGCCTGGGACGAGCACATGAAAGGACACGAAGCGACGCGAACCGGCGACGCGCGTGCGCAACGCATGGAAGCGGATGTCATCCGTTTCATAGGAAGCCAGCAGGGCTTCGAGCACGCCTTGCTCATGATCGGGCAAAGCCTGATCCAGCAGACCGGAAGCCGTTTCATGCAACAGCTTCCAGCCGGTGAACACGATGTTCACCGCCACGGCGATCGCGATCAGCGGATCGAGGATCGTCAGGCCGGTCAGCTTGACCAGACCGATGCCGATCACCACCCCGGTGGAGGTCCAGACATCGGTGAGCAGATGGTGGGCATCGGCCCGCAGGGTGATCGAATCAAAGCGTCGCGCCGCCTTGAACAGCACCCAGGCCACCAGGCCATTCAGGGCGGTGGCGACCAGCGAAATGGCAAGGCCGATGCCGAGTTGCTCGAGCGGCTGGGGCTCATGCAGGCGGCCGATGGCGGCGTGGATGATGGCGAGGGCCGCCACCACGATCAGCACACTTTCCAGACCGCTGGAGAAGTATTCGGCCTTGAAATGGCCGTAATGGTGTTTGCGATCGGCGGGCTTGGCGGCCAGGGTCAGCGCCCAGAAAGCGCCGATGGCGGCGATCAGGTTCACCCCTGATTCCATCGCATCGGAAAGCAGGCCCACCGAGCCGGTCAGGCGCCAGGCCAGCGTCTTGAGCACGATCGTCACGACCGCTGCTGCCGTCGACAGCAGCATGTAGTGGCGGGGGGAGGCGAAGACCATGACTCAGCCGAGGGCCTGCTGGAGCGAGAACAGGCCGAACACCAGAAATAGGCGACCGCAGAGCCTGGTGAGCCGTTTCACGCTGATCCGCCCACCGATCCTCTGGCCGGCGCCCACCAGCCGCCGAGACCCGCCCTCAGCCAGCCGCCAGGCTCTGGAGCTGGGCCTCCAGGCGCTGCCGGAGCCGGTTCTGCACCAGGTTGCAGAGATCATCAACGAGATCGTTGTCGGCGCTCCAGATGGTGCGCACGCCATCGCGCTCGCAGCTCACCAGACCGGCACGCTGCAGCTGGCCCAGCTGACGGCTGATGTGGGACTGGGAGAAGCCGGTGGCCTCGATCAGGCCGGCGACATCCATGGCGCCCTGCTTGAGCTGACAGAGGAGCTGCAGGCGCGTCGGTTCGCTGAGCAGCCGGAAGAACTGGCTGTACTCCTCCAGCAGCTGCGGACTGGGCATCGAACCTGCGGCACCCATGCTGAACGGTGTATGACGATGAAAGCATTATGCGTTCTCTGCGCCGTTGACGGGACGCGCCCCGCGCTGGATCCGCAAACCCGGCTGAGCAGGCCGGCGGGCAGCCGCCGCGGACAGGGCCCGCTGCTTGCCATACCGCCAGTATGCGCATACACTCATAAAAGCTGATCAGGAACCTTGATGGTCGCCACCACCGTTTCCCCTCTGTTGCAGGCGGCCGCCGGTGGCGGCGCCCTGCTCATCCGCCAGCTGTTCGACGCCCCCACCGGCACCTTCACCTACCTGCTGGCCGATGTGCCCTCCGGCAAAGGGGTGCTGATCGATCCGGTGTTTGAGCAGCACGAGCGCGATCTCGCCTTGATCCGCGAGCTGGGCATCGAGTTGGTGGCCTGCCTCGACACCCACGCCCACGCCGACCACGTCACCGGTAGCTGGCTGATGCACCAAGACACCGGATCGGCCATCGCCCTGGCCGCCGCCGCCCGCGCCGACAACGTCACCCAGCCCCTGCAGCACGGCGACCGCCTCAGCTTCGGCGGTCGCCATCTGGAGGTGCGCAGCACCCCCGGCCACACCGATGGCTGCGTGAGCTTCGTGCTGGACGACCAATCGATGGCCTTCAGCGGCGACGCCCTGCTGGTGCGCGGCTGCGGCCGTTGCGACTTCCAGCAGGGCAATGCTCACACGCTCTGGCGCTCGATCACCGAGCAGATCTTCTCGCTGCCGGAGGCGTGCCTGCTCTATCCCGGCCACGACTACACCGGCCGCAGCGTCACCTCGGTGGCGGAGGAGAAGGCCTTCAACGCCCGCCTCGGCGGCAGCGCCACCGAACGCGACTTCGTGGGGCACATGGAGAACATGAAGCTGCCGCACCCGCACAAGATCGCCGAGGCCCTGCCCGGCAACCTGCGCTCAGGCAAGCCGCGGGTCGGGGTCGCGCCTGTGACCTGGGCGCCGTTGCAGCGAAGCTACGCCGGCCTGCCCGAGCTGCTGCCCGGCTGGGTGGCCGAACACCTCGGAGGCCTCACCATCCTCGATGTTCGCTCCGCCGAGGAGTTTGAGGGGCCCGACGGCCGCATTGCCGGCAGCCAATGGATTCCCCTGCCGGAGCTGGAAGCCCGCAGCGGCGAGATCTCCACGGGCAAACCCGCTGTGGTGGTCTGCCATTCCGGCAGCCGCTCCGCCCTGGCCACCCAGCAGCTGCTCAAGGCCGGCCGCTCCCAGGTGGCCAACCTGCGCGGCGGCCTCAGCCGCTGGGGCGATGAGGGCTATCCGCTCGAGCGCGTGACCGCCAACTGATCACCGCCCACCCAACGTCATTTCGTTCCTTTCCCGCCATGGCCAACCGCTCCCTGAATCGTCCCGACCTGCACAGCTCGGGCACCACCAATGCTGAACGCATCAGCGCCCAGGACCTGGCCGAACAGCTCGGCAGCAAGCGCGTTGCCGTGATCGACGTGCGCGAACCGATGGAATACGCCTCCGGCCACATCGCCGGCAGCCTCAACGTGCCCCTGGCGCGCCTGCACCAGGCCGACCTGCCCCAGGGCCCGCTGGTGCTGGTCTGCCAGAGCGGCAACCGCAGCGCCAAGGGGGTGCAGACCCTGCTGCGGCAGAGCCATCCCCACCCCATCACCGATCTTCAGGGCGGGATTCCCAGTTGGCAGCAGGCCGGCCTGCCGGTGCACAAGCTCAAGAACGCCCCCCTGCCGCTGATGCGCCAGGTGCAGATCGCCGCCGGTTCGCTGGTGCTGCTCGGCCTGATCCTCAGCCACGTCGCGGGCCCGGCCTGGATCCTGCTCAGCTGGTTCGTTGGCGCCGGTCTGGTGTTTGCGGGTGTGAGCGGCTTCTGCGGCATGGCCCGGCTGCTGGCGCTGATGCCCTGGAACCGGGTGAACCGCTGATGGAACCCGCAACCCTGGTCCTGCTCACCGCTGGCGGTGGACTGATCGGTTTCCTTCTCTCGGTGCTCGGCGCCGGCGGCTCGATCCTGTTGCTGCCCCTGCTGGTGTCGGGTGCCGGCCTGAGCACACGGGAAGCCGTGCCCCTGTCGCTGTTGGTGGTGATGCTGCTGGCCCTGGGCAACCTGGGCCCCTATCTGCGGCGGGGCCAGTTCGCGGTGATTCCCGCGATCATCCTGGGGCTGCCGGCTCTGGCGGGCAGCTGGATCGGTGGCAGCTGGGTGAAGGCTGGCTACCTGAGTGAACCCGTGGAGCTGGGCGTGTTCGCAGCGGCGGCCCTTGTTGCCTCCTGGTTGCTCACCCGTCGCAGCGCCAGGACTCCCGCACCGACCCGGGTCCAGCTCGGTACTCGCCCTGGCTCGATCTTGCCCCTGGCGATCCAGGGGCTGCTGGTGGGATTGCTCACCGGCATCGCCGGCGTGGGTGGTGGCTTTGCGATCGTGCCGGCCCTGGTTCTGCTGGCTGGCCTGCCGATGCAACTGGCCTGCGGCACCAGCCTGCTGCTGATCGTCGTCAATGCCCTGGTCGCCCTGGCGGCCCTGGGCCACTGGCCGCAGCAGAGCCTGCCCCTGATGCTGCCCTTGTTGGTGGGCGGGGCTGTGGGTGCCGCGGTAGGGCAACGGATGGCGCCCCACCTGAGTGACCGGCGCCTGCGCCAGGGCTTTGCCGCCCTGCTGCTCGGCTCGGCCCTGCTGTCGGGATCGGAAGCCCTCAAGCGCCAGTCCGATCTGCAGACCGGCGCCAACCCTCCTGGCAACAGCACCCGCCAGGCGTGGCGCCCGGTGGATGGTGGCCACGACGCCAAGGCAACCGGCGCTGTGCTTGCCCAGCCTGGTGCTTCTTCTCAGCGCAGAGCTTGAAAGCCTGCTCAGCCGGCGCGCTGCTGCAACCGATCGCTTACTTTCGCCATCGCATCACGAAAATCGGAAGCGCAATCGAAGCGAGCAAGTAGATCAGAACCGTGCCAATCACGCTGGTCTGATGCTGGGGGAAGGCGCCGGAGGCCAACAGCAGCGCGATGGCGGGATGGCGCGACACCGTGGCCGAGGCGAGGGCGCCGCGGATGCCACGCTCCGGCCCGCCGAGCAACGCACCCAACACCAGACCCAGCACGATCACCATCAGGATGACCAGCACCGTGCCCTCGCCGATCACCGCCAGCATCTTCGGGCCATGGACTCCCAGCAGCACCAGCGCCCCGAGTAGCAGCACCACAGTGCCGAGGCGATCGGCAAGGGCAGCCAGCCGTGGTGCGGTGCGGGGAAAGACGCGGCCGAGACCGATGCCGAGCCCCAGGGGAAGCAGCACGGTGGCCAGGAGCACACTCTCCATCGCCCAGGGTTCCAGGTTGGTGGCCACGCCGAACAGCCGCTCGGCAATCGCGATCATCAGCGGCACCACGACCAGGGAGACCGCCGTTGAGAGCAGCTGCAAGCCGATGACGTAATCGGCGCTGGCGCCGAGAGCGGCTCCCTTCTTGGCCCACGGTGGCAGCACCGGCGAGACCGCGAAGCCCAATAACACCGCGCCCACCCCCTGTTTCAAGGGAAGCAGCCCCACCAACAGCAGCACGAGGGCGGGAAACAGCACGTACATCGCCATCAGCGAGCGCAGGGCCAACGTGGGGCGGCGCAGCAGCAACAGTGGATCCTGCAGCTGGACCCGGGCCCCAATGCCGACCACCATCAGCACCACACCCAGCAGCATCACCAGCTTGAGCACGGTGGAAGGATCCATAGGATTTCGTCTCCGTTAACGAGGGGAAATAGGCCTGGCCTTGATGCTAGCGACCGGTCAGGATGGCTTGGAAAGCCAAGCGATTCGCACAACAAATCACTGTGATCGCAAGCACAGCTGGGGGAAGGGCAAGACGTTGGCTCCACAGGTGAGCGCGGACCTGTTAACAACTCGGACGTGTCCGGCCGGCCGCACAAGCCGCCGACGTGATCCCGAAATCAATCCGCTGTTCTCTGCACCCGCTGGCCGCTGCGAGCTTGAGTGCAGGCAGTTTGGCTACGCCATTGCGCGGCAATCGTCATGTTCATCATCGAATCGTTCCATCCCGATGGATGGCATCAACAGGGCACCGCCAAGGTTGAGTACTGGGCTTATCAGGAGGCCCAGCTCAAATGCTGCGCCGATGGCCACAACTACCGCATCCGCAACGGCGAGACCCAGCAGATCGTGGCCCTGGTCGACCCCAGCAGCTGCCGCAGCTGATGCCCTGCTCCTGAAGGGAGGGCGCAACAAGGGCTGCTGCATCACCCGCAGGCCGGATCCGCCCAGCGTGGCGATGGTTTGTTTGGTAGCGGTCGTGGCAACACTGGGGGCCCACGCCTGTGTTGGCTGGGTGGATTCCTCTCTTTCGCCCCCATGCCCTCCCCCGCGCGCCTTCAGGCCATTCAGACGATCGTTCAGCGTCCAGCCACGGCCGTCCAGCCTGCGGCCACGCTGGAGGAGATCTGGGCCAGTGATGTGTTCGGGCTCGAGGCCATGCGCTCGGCCCTGCCCAAACAGGTGTTCCGCTCGATCCAGCGCTCGATCCGCGATGGCGGCAAGCTCGACCTCTCGGTGGCCGACACCGTGGCCCAGGCGATGAAGGACTGGGCCAGCGCCCGCGGTGCCCTCTACTACGCCCACGTTTTCTATCCCCTCACCAACCTCACCGCCGAGAAGCACGACGGCTTCATCTCGCCCCAGGCCGACGGCAAAGCGATCGCCGAGTTCTCCGGCAAGTTGCTGGTTCAGGGTGAGCCGGATGGTTCCTCCTTCCCCAACGGCGGCCTGCGCACCACCTTCGAGGCCCGTGGCTACACCGCCTGGGATGTGACCAGCCCCGCCTGGCTGATGCGCACCGCCAACGGCGTGACGCTCTGCATCCCCACGGTGTTCGTGAGCTGGACCGGCGAGGCGCTCGACAAGAAGAGCCCCCTGCTGCGCTCCAACGCCGCCATGAACCGGCAGGCGCAGCGCCTGCTGCGGCTGCTCGGCGAAACCGAGATCGCCACGGTCAACTCCAGCTGCGGCGCCGAGCAGGAGTACTTCCTGGTGGATGCCGCCTTCACCGCCCTGCGGCCCGACCTGCAACTGGCCGGTCGCACCCTGTTCGGCGCGCCGCCGGCCAAGGGACAGCAATTCGACGACCACTACTTCGGGGCGATCCCGGAGCGGGTGCAGGTGTTCATGCAGGACGTTGAAGCCCAGCTCTACCGCCTCGGCATCCCGGCCAAGACCCGCCACAACGAGGTGGCACCGGGACAGTTTGAGATCGCTCCTTACTTCGAGGCCGCGAACGTGGCCACCGATCACCAGCAGCTCACCATGACGGTGCTGCGCAGCACGGCCAAGAAGCACGGCCTCACCTGCCTGCTGCATGAAAAGCCCTTCGCCGGCGTCAACGGCAGCGGCAAGCACGTGAACTGGTCGATCGGCAACCCCACCCAGGGCAACCTGCTCGATCCCGGCAACACCCCCCACGCCAACCTGCAGTTCCTGCTCTTCTGCGGCGCCGTGATCCGGGGCGTGCACTGCTTCGGCCCGCTGATGCGCGCCGTGATCGCCACCGCCAGCAACGACCACCGCCTCGGTGCCAACGAGGCGCCGCCGGCGATCATCTCGGTGTACCTCGGCAGCCAGCTCGAGGATGTGTTCAACCAGATCAAGAACGGCCACCTGGAGGGTTCCGCCGAGGCCGCCCTGATGTCGCTGGGGGTGGACACCCTGCCGGAGCTGAACAAGGATCCCGGCGATCGCAACCGCACCTCCCCCTTCGCCTTCACCGGCAACCGCTTCGAGTTCCGGGCGGTGGGCTCGGGCCAGTCGGTGGCGGGCCCGCTGGTGGCGCTGAACACGATTCTGGCCGATTCGCTGCAGTGGATCTCCGATGAGCTGGAGAGCCTGCTGGCCACGGGCCTTCCCCTTGCGGAAGCGGCCTTCGCCGTGCTGAAGCGCACCATGGAGGAGCACGGGGCGGTGGTGTTCGGCGGCGACGGCTACTCCTCGGAATGGCACCGCATGGCGGTCGAGGAGCGCGGCCTGGAGAACCTGCGCACCAGCGCCGATGCGCTGCCGGTGCTGGAGCGCCCGGAGATCCGCGCTCTGTTCGAACGCCAGGGCGTGCTCACCCCGGTGGAACTGGCGAGCCGCTACGAGGTGTACACCGAGCAATACATCCTCGCCATTGAGGTGGAGGCGCGGCTGGCGCTGCGGATCGCCCGCACCCAGATCCACCCGGCGGTGATGACCTTCCTCGAGAGCCAGGCCCGCTCCCTGCGGGACCAGGAGGCGCTGGGCCTGCCGACCGACCGCAGCCTGGTGAGCCAGGTGGCCGGCCTCAACCAGCAGCTGCTCCAGCAGTGCAGCGCTCTGGAAGCAGCGATCCAGAACCCGCCCCACGACGGCCACGGCCACCTGCAGCACTGCGCCGGCACGCTGATGACCCTGATGGGGCAGCTGCGCGAGAGCGTCGACGCCCTCGAGACCCTCGTGGACGACAACCTCTGGCCCCTGCCCACCTACGGGGAGCTGCTGTTCGTGCGCTGAAGCAGCCGCGGCACCGCTGCGAAGCCGGGGAGAGAACACCTCTTCCCCCTTGGCGCTCGGCCCACCCCTGCGCTAGTACAGGCGTACGCATGCCTGTGTCGCCATGGTGCCGGTTCCCCTCTCCCGCCTCGAGCCCTCCCGCCCAGACGCCATCGATGCCTGGCCCTGGCTGGATCGCGACGTGCTGCTGGCCAGCCGCAGCCAGCGGGTGTGCATGACCTGCCATTTCTTCCGGCACCACCCGGCGCCGGGCGGCATCCCCCTGCTCACCTGCCACCTGCACCAGGGGGTGATCGCCCATGGCGACCACCTCACCCACCGCTGCAGCAACTGGTGCGAAGACCTGCACCGCCGCCGAGGCTGGGCCCCCGAGGTGGCCTGAGCGGCGGGCCGGATGCGGCCCAGAGGCTGGGGGAGCATCCGCGTGCGCCTGCCAGGCTGGCCCTGCCCAGAGCGCAGGGTTCGGATGCTGTGCACATCGCTGAGGGTTCATGCCGCTCTGCGGGCCCTCACAGCAGCGGGGTCGGCCGCCTGGCTCGTTGGTGGCGCGGCCCTGGCGACAACCCCGGCAGCGACACCAGCAGCCACAACGGCTGCGACGCCGCGCGCTGATTTCCAGGCCACCGTGCTCTCGGTGGGGGATGGCGACACCCTGCGGGTAAGCCGCGGCGGCGTGCCGCTCACGCTGCGGCTGGCCTGCATCGATGCCCCGGAAATGAGCCAGGCCCCCCACGGCGCCGCCTCGCGCTCCTACCTGCTGTCGCGCCTGCCGCGGGGCCGCCAGGTGACGGTGCACCCCACCACCACCGACCGCTACGGCCGCACGGTGGCGGAGGTGATCAGCGAACTCAACATCAACCTGGTGATGGTGGAGGACGGCCAGGCCTTCGCCTACCGCAAGCACCTGCACCAGTGCGATCGCCAGGCCTACCTGGAGGCGGAATACCGAGCCTCGCGGCACCGCTACGGGGTGTGGCAGGTGGAGGGCGGCATCACCCGGCCCTGGGATTTCCGCCACGGCCACCGGGCGGTGGCCATCCCCGATGGCACCACCCCCGCCGGCCGGCGCTGAGCTGGTTCGGCTTCCCCCCGCAGCCCACCACGCAGCCGTGGCCCGGCGGCCGTAACGTTTTGTTTCGCACTTTGTGCCGCTCTGTGGACAGCCTTTCCCTTTCACGCCAATTCACGCTTGAGTCCGGCTCGCGGGCCATCGATTCCTGCGAGGACCCGGCCGAACTGCGGCGGATCGCCAAGATGCTGCTCTCGGCCTGGCAGATGCAGTCGGACCTCACCCGCCACTACGGCGCCCAGGCCCTGGGCCTGCCGAACCAGCTCTGAGGCCAAGGGGCCCTGGGGCGCCCCCGCCGAGGATGGGGCTGCGGGTCTCCGAATCCACGCCGCACGCCCCCTTGATGCGCCCCACGCTCCGCCGCCAGCTGCTGCATCTGGCCACCGATCTGACCGCCTTGATCGAAGACCCGGAGGATCTGGGGCACGGCTTCGATCTGCTCACCCGCAGCTACACCACCCCCGCGGCGGATGCCGCCAGGGCCGCCCTGCGCGCCGATCCGGCGATCCGGCCGCTGCTGGAGCAGCGCTACTGGGGCGACTGGCCCGGTTCGGCAGCGTTGCGGGCGATGCCCGAGGGCAGCCTGGGGCAGGCCTATGCCTGCTGGTTCGCGGCGGCGGGCGGCCAGCCGCTGCCCGATCCGGTGCTGCAGAGCGGCAGCAGCGGCGACGACACCTGGCTGCATCAGCGGGTGCGCCACACCCATGACCTCTGGCATGTGGTGAGCGGCTGCCCCCCCAGCCAGGCGGGGGAGGCGGCCCTCAGTGCGATCAACGTGATGCAGCTGCGCTGGCCGGGCAGCGCCATGCTGCTGGGGGCCGATCTGTTGCACCGCTGCCTGGAGGGTGCCAGCCCCGAGGGGCCGGATGTGGGCGAGGCGGTGGCCTACGGGCTGGAACTGGGTCGGATCAGCGCGCCGCTGCTGGCCCAGCGCTGGGAAGAGGGCTGGGAGCGACCGCTGGCGCAGTGGCGGCAGGAGCTGGGCATCGCCGCGGTGGTGGCGCGGAGTCCGTTCGGCCACGGCGGCTCTGGCTGATCTGGCGCCTCAGTCGAAGACGTGGCCGTGGCTGAAGCGCTCGGCATGACCAGCCGCCTCGGTGAGGGCGGCGACGTTGTCGCGGGTGAAGAAGCCGTCGTACCCCTGACAGCGCTGCACGTATTCGGTGATCAGCAGCGAGTGCGCCGAGCTCTTCGAGAAGATCTGTTTGAGGTTGGGCTGATCGGTGCACTCCCCCACCACCTCGGCCAGGAAGGGTACGCCGTGGCTTTGAAGGCTACGCACCACGGCATCGACGTTCTTGACGCCGTCCACTTCACCATCGCACACTTCAAGGGCAATGTGGTGCATGCGACGGCCGAAATTGCGCACGAATTCCTCCGTGGGCATCGGCAGGTTGACGAGTGAATTGAGATAGGAAGGTGTGTTGTTCGCAGTGAACACCCGGGCGGGTGAATGCTTCTCATCGCTCACACCGGGGCAGCGGGTGACATTGGTGGAGGAGTTCATCTCATCGATGTTGTAAGCCCCCCAGAAGTAGTAGGGCACCATCGTCAGGTACTCAAGGATCGCGTCCTCACGCTCCCCGGCCAGCACGCGGGTGGCCATGTGATCGATGCCGAGCACCTTGCCTTCGAGGCCGAGGCTGCGGTGCAGCTCGGCGGCTTCGAGCAGCGGACGCTCGCTGTCGTCATCGAGCAGCACCCGGTCGCCGAGATCGATCGGGGCCAGGGAATCGAGCGGCACATCCACGTAACCGACCCGGTTGTAGGTGTAGTCGGAGAGGAAGGTGAAGCAGAGATTGGGCATGGCGTAGAAGGGATTCGGCGTCTCCCCCGGATACACGAAGCGCACGTTCTGGGCCTCGAGCACCTCGCGCACGGCGGCGGTGGACCGGCAGCTGTACACCTCACCCACGTAGCGAGCATTGGGATGGGACGCCGCCAGGGGATACATGGCGTTCCAGCGGGTGCCCTCATCCTCGAAATCGGCGGTGAGCGGCTCGAGCACGATCAGCCGCGGCCAGGCCGGATCGGCGGCGAGCAGATACACCCGGTGGGTCTCCACCAGCCAGCATTCGCGGTAGCGGTAGGGCCCCATCAAGGCCAGCTCGGCCAGATAGGCCAGGCCATGGCCGTGGTCCACCTGCACCACCAGCGCCGCCATCGGACCCACCAGCTGATCGAGGCCGGAGCTGGCGCGGCGCTCGTAGACGCGCGGCAGGTGCTCCTCGAAGAAGGGGGTGTTGCGCTTGTCGCCGCGGGGGCGGTACTGGCTTAGGTCGATCATGCAGCGGGGATGGGTCACGGCCTGCAGCCAGTGAAGCGCCTACCGGCCTGCGGCGCCCGAGGATGGGGGCAGCAGCAGCAGCCGATGCGACACCTCAGCTGGCACGACTTCGACCAGGCGGTGGAGCGGATCGCGCAGCGCTACGGCGAACGGCGCTTCAGCGGCATTCATGGGATCCCCCGCGGCGGCCTGGTGCTGGCGGTGGCCCTGAGCCACCGGCTGAACCTGCCACTGCTGCCGGAACCGCGAACCCGCTGCCTGGTGGTGGACGACGTGTTCGAGACCGGCCGCAGCCTGGCGCCCTACCGGCAGTTGGCGGGAGCGGAGCTGCTGGTGTGGATCAGCAAAGCCGAGCCGCTGTGGTGGCAGGCGGTGGAGGTGACGGACTCGGCGGAATGGATCGTGTTCCCCTGGGAGCAGGCCGCGCAGGCAGCGGATGATGAGCAGGGCTACCGCCTGAGCCGCCGCTGAGGCCGCCCGCGAACCGGGAGCGGCCGAAAAGGCCGATAGGGTGCCGCCAGCAGCGACCCATCCATGGCCGAATCCGCAACGGGCGAGGGGCCGATGGGGCAGGCCGGAGCGCCTGGCTGGCGCCAACTCACAGCGATCAACGCCGCCAAGCTGCTCACGATTGTGCTGCTGCTGGTGCTGGCGGCCGTGATCGGGGTGCAGGGCATGCGGCAGGTGATCTACCTGAGCCTGCATATCAGCTACTGCCTGTGGTGGTTGCTGGAGCAGTGGCTGTTTCCGGAGCGGCGCCGCCAGCTGTTCAGCGAGCGGGTGGGGCTGGCGGGCTTCAGCGGCGCCCTGCTGTTCATCGGGGTGCTCTACAGCCTGCCCGGGCTGCTGGCCTTTCTCAATCCCGTGCCGATCTCCAACACCGCCGTGGCGTTGGCGCTGGGGCTGTTCAGCTTCGGCAGCCTGATCAACGCCAGCGCCGATGTGCAGAAGACCACCGCCAAGGCGATGGGGGCCGGCCTGGTGAGCGACGGCATCTGGCGGCGGGTGCGCCATGTGAACTACCTCGGCGATCTGCTCCGCTATCTGAGCTTCGCGGTGGTGGCTGGCAACGGCTGGGCCTACCTGGTGCCGGGCCTGGTGCTGCTGATCTATCTGCAGCGGATCGGTGCCAAGGAGGAGCAGATGGCGGCGACGTATCCGGAATTCAGGGACTACCAACAACGCAGCGCCCGCTTGCTGCCGGGCATCTGGTAAGGGCCTGGTCGGGTGGCTGTGGCGCGTCGAGGACGGCAGGCTCGCCAGGATGATGACATCAAGGTCCGGGCACGCCCGGAAAGCCCAACTGCCACCCGACCAGGCCCGCCACCCGTGACCACAACCGTGCCCACCACCACCACGTTTGCGGCCTTTGCCGAACGGGCCGACTATTCGCTGCTGGAGTCGCTCACGGTCGATCCTCAGGCCACAGGCGATGGCCACGATCACCGGCCGCGCCAGGTGTTCTCGGGGCACTATGTGCCGGTGACCCCCACGCCGCTCCCCGCTCCGGAGTACGTGGCGCACAGCCGCAGCTTGTTTGAGGAGCTGGGCCTGAGCGAGGCGCTCGCCCATGACGAACCGTTCCGGCGGCTGTTCTCCGGTGACATCAGCGTGGCCACCGAGCCGATGCGGCCCTACGGCTGGGCCACCGGCTATGCCCTCTCGATCTACGGCAGCGAATACATCCAGCAGTGCCCATTCGGCACCGGCAATGGCTACGGCGATGGCCGGGCCATCTCCGTGTTCGAGGGCGTGTTCAACGGCCGGCGCTGGGAACTGCAACTCAAGGGCGGTGGCCCCACGCCCTACTGCCGCGGTGCCGATGGCCGCGCCGTGCTGCGCTCCAGCGTGCGCGAGTTTCTGGCGCAGGAGTTCATGCACGCTCTGGGGGTTCCCACCTCCCGCTCGCTGACGCTCTATGCCTCGCACGCCGAAACCGTGCGCCGGCCCTGGTACGCGCCGGGGTCCTCGTCGTTCGATCCCGACGTGCTGGTCGACAATCCCGCGGCGATCACCACCCGGGTGGCGCCGTCTTTTCTGCGGGTCGGCCAGTTGGAACTGTTCGCCCGCCGCGTGCGCCGGCAGGCCCATCCCGAGGCGCTCAACGAACTGCGGCTGATTGTTCAGCACCTGATCGAGCGCAACTACCGGCCGGAGATCGATGCGGCGCTGCCGTTCAGCGATCAGGTGGTGGAGCTGGCGGGCTTGTTCCGCACACGGCTCACCAGCCTGGTCGCCAACTGGATCCGTGTGGGCTACTGCCAGGGCAACTTCAACAGCGACAACTGCGCTGCCGGTGGCTACACGCTCGATTACGGCCCGTTTGGTTTCTGCGAACGGTTCGATCCCCGCTTTCAACCCTGGACCGGCGGCGGCGAGCATTTCTGCTTCTTCAACCAACCGCAGGCCGCCGAAGCCAACTTCACCATGTTCTGGAGCGCCCTGCGGCCGCTGCTCGATGGCAACAGCGAGGCATTGGCCAGGCTCGACAAGATCCGCGAGGGGTTCGCCGAAGCGATGCAGCAGGAGCTTGAGGCGATGTGGGCCCGCAAGCTCGGCCTGCGCCGCTACGACGCCGAGCTGGTGAACACGCTGCTGGAGCTGTTGGTGCGCTCAAAGGCCGACTACACGATCGTCTTCCGCCGGCTTTCGGCCCTTGCTGCAGACCCTGCCGCTGCCAGCCCCGAGCAGCTCGCATCCCTGAAGGAGAGCTTCTACCAACCCAGCTCCGACGAGCTCGATGGGCAATGGACCCAGTGGCTGGGGCGCTGGCGCGATTCGATCACGGCCAACGGCGACCCGCGCCAGATCTCCGCCGCGATGCAACGCGTGAACCCCGCGATCACCTGGCGCGAATGGCTGATCGCCCCGGCCTATCAACAGGCTGCCCAGGGCGACACCAGCCTCATCGAGGAGCTGCAGACGGTGTTCCGCCATCCCTACGAGGCGCCATCGCCGCAGCTGGCAGCCACCTACGACCGCCTCAAGCCGCGGGAGTTCTTCCAGGCCGGCGGCGTGTCGCACTACAGCTGTTCGTCGTGATGCTTGGCTTGCGGTTGCCGCACCCGCTCTCCCGCTCCAACCGCCACAGAGAGTCCCCCACGCCATCGGCTGCTCGCGGTTCATCTGCTTGAGATTCCCCACGCGCTCCGGGTTCTCAGGCGTCCGATCAGCAGGCCTTACCTGATGCTGTTCACCGTTCTTTTTGGCTTTCTCTGGTGGCTTCCGGTGGAGCGGCCGCCGTTCAGGAATCGCCCGCGCTCAGCAGGGCGAAGGAGGATTCGATCTGCTGCAGCCGCTCAGCGGGCACGGAGAGCACAAGGCGCACCTCCGCCAGCATCGTGGTTTCCTCCGCTGTGGCGATTCGATCGGCATGCACGAGGCGGGCTGCGAAGGCAAAGGCCTGCTCTTGTTCGGCGGGAGTGAGCAGGGCGGCGGCTTGCTCCACCAAGGCCCGTCGCTGGTCGCGCAGGGCCAGCAGCAGGCCTGACACCATGCCAACGAAGGCGGCCGGGTCCATGGCGCTGTAGGGCTCACGGGCGCGCAGCTGGCTTTTCAGGAGCTCCGCCTCCTCGGGCTGAAGCTTGTGGTCGGCGCAGACCGCCGCCAGGGGGATCACCGCGAAGGCTTCAGCTGGGGTCATGGCTGGGGGGAAAAAGCACAGCTTCGCCAAGGCTATGGGCCATGGCGGAGCGTGGCAGCACCATGGGGTGATCGGCTCGTGCGCGAGGCGCTTGACCATGTGGAACAGCAAGGGGCCGAGGGCCAGGTCGCAGTAGCGGGTGGAGGGGGAGAAGAGAACCGTGCCAGCGGAAGGGCACGCTCCGAAAGTTCAGGGCTTCGCTCCAGGATTGAGCAGCAGGAAGCCGGCCTCCGGATGGCTTGAAAACGCCTCAATATCAGCAGCATGGTTCAACAGCAGGAAGGCCGTTGCAGGGTTGCTGGCGTTGCCAATAACCAGGCAGATCACCTTGGGCGGGAAGCCCCGGCTCATGCTGAGTCTGAGAAAATCATCATCCTTCGTGACCAGAAGATCGCCATCCAGTCGGGCCCGATTCCAGATCGCAAGATCATCCGCACCACCGAGCCCGATCAGGCGTACATGTCTTGAATCAGGGAAACGATCGAAGAGCAGAGGGAGCAACTTCTCTGAAAGGTTCTCATCCAGCAGCAGTCGGACGCTCACGCTGTCGTTTTCAGGCTGATCAGCAGGCGTTCACGATCGGCCGCATAGGCCAGGCAGGCCAGAACGTCGTCATGGGTGATCTGCGGGAAATCCTCAAGAAGTTCCGTTTCACTCATGCCACTGGCCAGGCAGCCAAGAACATCCCCCACGCTGAGCCTGGTGCCGCGAACGCAGGGCTTGCCGAAACGCACAGCCGGATTGGTGGTGATCCGCTCGTGGAGATCCATGGCTCAACGCTAAACCGCCAACCCCATCCCCTGCATCCACCCCGCCGGGATGGGCTTCTCCAGCCGCCAGCGAATCGCCATCGGCCGCTCCCTGCTGCCGGAGCAGGAGGCCAGGGGGCTGGCTGGGGCGGATCGAGGGGCTGGGCGATGCGAAGCGTCCGGACGACGACCTGCTGTTCTTCAAGCGGGTAGGTGGTGGCTGGCCGCGGCTGAACCAGATGTTTGGCGGCGAGTTGGATGGGGTACTGCAGCAGTTCCAGCGGGAGGTGCGGGCGGCGTGAGCTGGCGGGTTTGGTCTAGACTCAGTATCTACCGCCGCCGGAAGGGAGCCATGCGCGCCAAGTTGTTCCGCAACGGCCGCAGCCAGGCGGTACGCCTGCCGGCCGAATTCCGCTTTGAGGGAACGGAGGTGGAGGTGCATCGGGACCTCGAAAGCGGTGCGGTGGTGCTCACACCGGTGCGGCCCTCGGCCAAGGAGTTGCTCGAGCTCAGGGATGCGCTGCTGCAGGAGCCTGGCTTCCGGGAGGAGCTGGACGCCTTTTTCGAGGGGTTGCACGACACAAGTCCTCCCGAACCGGTGGACTTTCCCTGATGGCTGCAGCGAAGAGGAGGTTGATGCTGGACACCAACGCCGTGAGTGCCTTTCTCCAACGACGCTCGCCACGCCTGGATGGCTGGGTGCGTGAGCAACGTTGTTGCCTGTCGGCGATTGTGGTGGCCGAGATCCGCTACGGCCTGGAGAAGCGGCCGACGGCGACGCGGTTGCGGGCGCTGGCGGAGTCCACCCTCGACACCCTGGAGATCCTGCCCTGGACCGAAGCCTGCAGCAGGATCTATGGCCGGCTGCGCGCTGAACTTGAACGCCATGGCAAGCCGCTGGCGGCGCTGGACCTGCTGATCGCCAGCCATGCCCTCAGCGAAGGCTGTGTCCTGGTCACCGCCGATCAGGCTTTTGCCCTTGTCGATGAACTCACCCTGGAGGCCTGGTGATGCCCACAAGCTCCCCGATGGATGAGTGGGATCTGCCTAGTGCCTCCGGCAGACTCGGGCTGCGCCCTCGGCCGGGGCGGCCATCCTGTTTGCGTTGCTCGCGCACGAACAGCTGAGGCCCACCACGCCTAGGATTTGACAGCTTGGCAGGGCAGGGCTCAATGACATCCCAACGGCTGAAGGTTGTTGTGGAGCGCCACGCCGATGGGTATGTGGCTTATCCCTTGGGCATCCATGGAGTGGTTGTGGGCCAAGGTGAGACCTACGACGAGGCGCTGGAGGATGTGCGCTCCGCGATCGCTTTCCACCGCGAAGTATTCGGCCCTGATTCACTGGATCAAGATGATCCTGTGCAGGAAGTCTTTCTGGCGGAAACGGTACTTGCCGGCTGATGGCCAAGTTTCCAGTCGACGCGCCTCGGGATCGGGTGTTGAAGGCTTTGCAAAGCTTGGGATTTGAGCTGATCCGTGAAGGAAATCACATCGCCCTGGCGCGGACGAATGAGGACGGCACGCGTACGCCCCTCACCATGCCTAACCATCGGCTGATCAAGGGGTCAACGTTGAGGTTGATTCTCAGACAATCGGAAATCAGCAGGGAAGAATTTCTTGAGGCCTACGAGGAATGCTGAACAACCCCCCTCAAACCGCCAACGCCATCACCGGCAGCCACGCCGCCGGGATCTCCCGCTC
>JBILUS010000032.1:0-26108 GCA_044370835.1 Cyanobium sp.
CAGATAGGCGGTGGGGAAGAGCAGCAGCCCGGACCAACCAACGAAAACGAAGCGGTCGCGCTTGAGCCAGTCGTCGAGGACGTCGAACCATCCCCGCTGGGGCAAGCGCCCTGCAGCGATCGTCATGAGGGAGCTTTACGAAGCTTTACAGGTCGCATCGTACGGGGATCCGCGTCCGTCGCGCGGAATTCCCGGCCCGGAGCCGGCCGTTTGAGCACTAATACCCACCGGGGTGTCCCGGTCCGCCGTCCCGGTCGGCTGCGGCCCCCGCTCCGCCAGAGTGGGGTCATCCCGGTCACCGCCTCGCGCGCGGTGCCATCCCCCCAGGCCTTCAGACCCATGTTCGTCGTCGAGCTTTCCCTTCGGCTCAGCCCCATGCCCGTTGCGGTGCAGCGCAAGGAGCGGGAGAGCGCCATGGCGCTCTACGGCGAGGTGCGCCAGGCCCTTGAGAGCGGCCACCCGCGGGTGCTCGAGCTTCACTGCGAAAAAGATGAGCACAAGCACATCAGCCTGCTGAGCAGTGAGATCGTGGCGGTGCAGACCTACGAGAAGTCGGCGGGGGCGAGCGGCGGCAAACGGCCCGGCTTCAGCGTTGACGGCTGATCACCCCTTGCCTGCGCAGTCCACAGGCGGCCACGGCGGATCGCTGGCCTCGCCGGCGGTCCACCCCACCTCCCCTCCCCTGGTGGTGGAAGGGCTGGGCTTCGGCTGGGACGGTGGCCGCACGGCCCTGGCGGCCTGCAGCCTCACGATCCCAAGTTCCGGCCTGTGGATGCTGGTGGGCAGCAACGGCAGCGGCAAGAGCACGCTGCTGCGGCTCATCGCGGGCCTGCTGCAACCCCAGGAGGGCACGATCCGCACCACCCACAAGTGCGCCCTGGTGTTCCAGAACCCGGATCACCAGCTGCTGTTGCCGAGCTGCGGCAGCGACCTCCAGCTCGGCCTGCCGGCCGGCCTGGCCAGCGACGAACGCAACGCCCGCATGGCCCGGGCCCTGGCCCAGGTGGGACTGGCGGGGCTGGAACGGCGGCCGATCCATACCCTCAGCGGCGGCCAGAAGCAGCGGTTGGCGATCGCCGGCGCCCTGGCCAGCGACGCCGCCCTGCTGCTTCTCGATGAGCCCACGGCCCTGCTGGACCCGGACAGCCAGCGGGAGGTGCTGGCCCTGATCCGGCGTCTTTGCAGCCAGGGCGACGCTCCCCTCACCGCCCTGTGGATCACCCACCGGCTCGAGGAACTGGACCAGTGCGACGGGGCGGCCCGCATGGAGGAGGGCCGGGTGGGGGCCTGGCAGAGCGCCGCCGAACTGCGGGCCAGCCTGCCCCCCTTGCCCGGCGGACGGGCCGAAAGGTAGGCTCTCCCCGTCCGTCACAGCGGACGAAGATCCTGCTCCGGCTTCGAAGGTCCCTGTGGACTCCAGAGCCGATGCGGGGGGTCCATTCCTCGGTAGCTCAGTGGTAGAGCGGTCGGCTGTTAACCGATTGGTCGCAGGTTCGAATCCCGCCCGGGGAGTTTCTTCAACACCCACAACGCCCCTCGCGAGCTCTGCTCCTGAGGGGCGTTGCGCCTTGAGCTGATCCGCAGCGGAAGGTCGCCGGCCACCTTTGGCACCCCAAAGCAGTGGAAGACTTTCTGAAGATCCGGATCGGATCGACGCAGCGGCGTCACCCTGCAGTGCCGCCCGAAACGCGGCGCCACCTGGCTTTTGGCAGCAAACGGGCCACAGATTCGATCGGTTCGGCCGCCCGAACTGTGCGTTGGGATACCGCAGAGCGGCCGCAGGACCCTGCAGGAACCGACAAAGCAGGAGAAAATGCCTGCAATCCTGTGCCTCGCAGTCCCTTCGCTGCCGTTGCCCCGGTCCCGTACCCGATCCCGACAGCCATGAAGCCCTGCATCCTGCTCATCGAGGACGACAGCGACATGCGCGAACTGGTGGCTGGCCACCTCGAGCATGGCGGCTTCGACGTGCAGCGCACCGATGACGGCATCAAGGGCCAGGCCCTCGCCCTCCAGTACGGCCCGGACGTGATCCTGCTGGATCTGATGCTGCCCAATGTGGATGGCCTCACCCTCTGCCAGCGCCTCCGCCGCGACGAGCGCACCGCCAAGATCCCGATCCTGATGCTCACCGCCCTGGGGGGCACCAAGGACAAGGTGAGCGGCTTCAACTCCGGCGCCGACGACTACCTCACCAAACCCTTCGACCTCGAGGAGCTGATGGTGCGGGTCAAGGCCCTGCTGCGCCGCAGCGAACGGGCTCCGCTCTCCAGCAAGCACAACGAGATCCTCAGCTACGGCTGTCTCACCCTCGTGCCGGAGCGGTTCGAGGCGATCTGGTTCGATGCGCCGGTGCGCCTCACCCACCTGGAGTTCGAGCTGCTCCACTGCCTGCTGCAGCGCCACGGCCAGACCGTGGCCCCCTCCCTGATCCTCAAGGAGGTGTGGGGCTATGAGCCCGACGACGACATCGAGACGATCCGGGTGCACGTGCGCCACCTGCGCACCAAGCTCGAACCGGACCCCCGCAAACCCCGCTTCATCAAGACCGTCTACGGCGCCGGCTACTGCCTGGAACTTCCCAGCGGCGACCAGCTCACCTCCCTGCTGTCGGTGGTGCAGGAAGCGCGCCAGGCGCGGGAGCGGGACCGCAACGCCGGCCCCACCCCGATCGGCACGGAAGGGGACGGCAGCGAGGCGGCCTAGCCCCCCGCTCCAGCCAGCTCCAGCAGGGCCACCTCCCAGGCCAGCCTCGGCTGCACGTAGCCGCGCAGATGGCTGCGCAGGCGCTCCAGGCGGTGCAGTTGGGCGGGAGCGCCGCCGCGGCGCCACAGGGCCAGCTGCCACCAGGCCAGGAGCCAGAGCTGCTGTTCGCCATCGAGGGCTTCGCTGAGATCGCGGGCCAGGTGGAGCGCCTCGATCGGATCGGCCCCCAGGGCCAGCAGGCGGCCGGCCAACCCCTGGGGCAAGGCCCGCCACTGGCGGCGGTGGTGAAGCAGACCGCCGGGGGAACCGGCCGCCAGTTCCGCCAGCTCAGGAGGATCGGCCGGTGGATCGGCCCCGGGCTCTTCGCCCTCGGTGCCGTCACCCTCCGCCCCGGCGGGGGCCGGCTCCGGCGGCAGGGCGTCCAACACCCGGGCCACCAGCTCGGGGGAGAGGCGGCGGAAGGGAATGGTCTGGCAGCGGGAGCGGATCGTGGTCAGCAGCTGCTCGGGGGTGGCCGTGATCAGCACCAGCAGGCCATCGCCCGGCTCCTCGAGGGTCTTGAGCAGAGCATTGGCGGCGGCCTCAGCCATCGCCTCGGCGGCCTCCAGCACCACCAGGCAGCGACCGGCCTCCACCGGGCGGCGGGCCAGGAAGGCCGACACCTCCCGCACCTGCTCGAGCCGCAGCTGAGGGGCCGTGCGGCGGCTCAGGCCCTCGGCCTCCGCCCGGGAGGCGGGCACCAGTTGGCCCTGGTGGGAATAGGTGGGTTCAACCCAGAGAAGATCGGGATGGTTGCCCTGGAGGAGCCGGCGGCGAACAGCTGGATCCCCCTCCAGGCCGCTGCCACCCGCGAGCACCCCCTCCAGGAAGCGCAGGGCCGCCAGGCGGCGGCCGACGCCGTCGGGGCCGCTGAACAGGTAGGCGGGGGCCAGCCGCCCCCGCTCGAGGGCCGCCTCCAGCAGCCGCACCGCCAGGGGCTGGCCCAGCAGATCGTCGAAGAGCTCAGCCATGGCCCGCCCCACCCGGCGGGGCCATGGCCGGGCCGAAGTGCTCCAGCAGCAGCGCCTGGCACCGCTGGGCCACCGCCGCGGCCTCCTGGCGGGCATCGACCCGCTGCCAGCCCCGCTCGGCGGCGAGGCTGGCGAAGCCCACCGCCACCCGCTCCAGAAAGCCACCGCCGGACGCTTCGATCCGGTCGGAGGGCCGGTGGCCGCGACGCTGCAGCGAGGCCTCCAGGGGCAGATCGAGCCAGAGGGTGAGATCGGCCTCGAGGCCGCCGGTAGCCAGCCGCTCCAGGGCGACGATGCGCTCCAGGTCCAACCCCCGACCATGGCCCTGGTAGGCGGCGGTGGAGCCGGTGAAGCGGTCGCTGAGCACCCAGTGGCCCGCCTGCAGGGCCGGCCGGATCACGCTGGCCACGTGCTGGGCCCGGTCGGCGGCATAGAGCAGCAGCTCCGCATCCGGTTCCGGCGCCGCCTCGGCGGGGGGATGGAGCAACAGCTCCCGCAGAGCCCGGCCCAGAGGGGTGCCACCGGGCTCGCGGGTGGTGATCAACCGGGCCCCGGGGGGCAGCAGACCGCTGGCCGGCAGCCAGGCCCGCAGGGCCTCGATCTGGGTGGTCTTGCCGCAGCCGTCGATGCCCTCGAGCACCACGAAGCGTCCCGGGCCACGGCCGCGATCCTGCCCCTGCTCAGCGGCACCGCCAGCGGCCTGGCCCATCACCCCCGTCGCTCCGAGCCGCCGGCCGAACCATCCTGCAGCAGCAGGGCGTTGGCCAGCACCGTGATCGAGCTGAGGGCCATCAGCAGGGCCGCCAGGGGGGGTGAGAGGCGGATGCCGAAGCCCGGCAACAGGGCGCCGGCGGCGATCGGCAGCACGATCAGGTTGTAGCCGAAGGCCCAGGCCAGGTTCTGGCGCACGGTGGCCATGGTGCGGCGCGCCAGCTCCAGGGCCTGGGGGAGGCCATCGAGCCGATCGCCCATCACCACCAGATCGGCGGCCTCCTGGGCGATCTGGGTGCCGGTGCCCACGGCGATACCCAGGTCGGCCGCCGCCAGGGCCGGGGCATCGTTGATCCCATCGCCCACCATCGCCACCGGCCCCCGGGCCTGCTCCGCCACGATCCGGGCCAGCTTCTGCTCGGGCCGCAGATCCCAGGCCAGCTCCCCGGGCTCCAACCCGACCCGCTCACCGAGCAGGCGCACCGGACCCTCCCGATCACCGCTCAGCAGCCCGAGGCCAAGGCCGCGGCCGCGCAGGCGCTCCAAGGTGACGGCCGCATCGGGCCTGGGGCTGTCCTCCACGGCGATCAGCCCCAGCAGGGTTTCGCCCCGGGCCACGGCCAGCAGCGAGGCGCCGGCCAGGGCCAGGGCGTCATGACGGGCCTGGACGGCGGCATCCACCGCCACCCCCGCGGCCGCCAGCCAGGCGAGGCGCCCCACCCGCAGCAACGCCTCCCCCTCTTCCCCCGCCAAGGCCAGGCGGGCCTGCAGTCCGTCGCCGGGGAGCTGCAGGGCATCGACCACCGGCAGCAGCTCCAGGCCGCGGCTCTGGGCCTCCTGCAGCAGGGCATGGGCCAGGGGGTGGCGGCTGTCACGCTCGAGGCTGGCGGCCAGCTGCAGCAGGCGGTCGGCGGAGCCGGCGGGGGCCGGTTCCACGGCGCTCACCAGGGGGCGGCCCCGGGTGAGGGTGCCGGTTTTGTCGAAAAGCACCGTGCGCAGTCGGGCGGCGGTCTCGATTGCATCGCCACCGCGGAACAGCAGGCCGGCGCGGGCCGCGGTGCCCGAGCCCACGCTGATGGCGGCAGGGGTGGCCAGGCCGAGGGCGCAGGGACAGGCGACCACCAGCACCGCGATGGCCAGCTGGAGCGCCAGGGCCAGGGGTGTGCCGGCCGGCCCCGGAGCCCCATGGCCATGGGGGTGGCCCCCGTGCAGCGGCGCCCCGGCGCTGAGCACCGAGGGCCAGAGATCGGCGCCCCAGCGCCACCAGAACAGAAAAGTGGCCAGAGCCAGCAGCAGCACCGCCACGGTGAAGCGGCCCGCCACCCGGTCGGCCAGGCCCTGGATCGGGGCCTTGCGCAGCTGGGCCTGCTCCACGAGATGGACGATGCGGGCGATGGCGCTCTCACCGCCGCTGCGCAGCACTTCCAGCTCCAGCGGGGCGGAAAGGTTGAGGCAGCCGGCCGCCAGTTCATCGCCGGGGGCCACCACCTGGGGCAAGGGTTCGCCGGTGAGGGAAGAGGTATCGAGGCTGGAGGCGCCGAGGCGCACCACCCCATCCACCGGCACCCGATCGCCGGGCAGGAGCCGGATCCGGTCGCCGGGCCGCAATCCCCCCACCCGCACCGGCCGCGCCACGGCGCCATCGACCAGCAACAGGGCTTCGTCGGGCTGCAGGCCTGCCAGGGTTTCGATCGCCAGGCCGGTGCGGAAACGGGCCCGTTCCTCCAGGAAGCGGCCCGCCAGCACGAAGCCGAGCAGCATCACCGCCTCATGGAAGAAGCAGGGCCAGCCGCCTTCGGGCCAGAGCCAACCCAGCAGGCTGGCCCCGTAGGAACTGCCCACCCCGAGGGCCACCAGGGTGTCCATGCCCGGCGCGCCGGCCAGGGCAGCCCGCAGCCCCCCCACCAGGATGGGGCGGCCGGGTCCGGCCAGGGCGGCCGTGGCCACCAGAGCATGAAGCCAGGGCCGAGCCAGGGGGGTGGCCGCCAGGCCGAAGGCGCCGGCATCGGCCAGGTGGCCCAGGCCTGACACCAGCACCAGCACCAGGGCGAGCAGCAACTGGCGCCAGCGCTGCCACCAATGGCGCTCCTGCAGCCTTTCTCGCCGGCTGTGGGGCAGGCTGTCATCGCGCGAATGGGCCTGAAAGCCAAGGCCCGCCAGGCTCTGCACCAGGGCCGGCAGGCGCGCCGCGGGGTCGTCCACCTCCAGCCAGGCGGTGCGGCTGAGCAGGTTCACGCTCACCTGCCCCACGCCGTCCTGCTGGGCAAGGCGCTGCTCGACCGCCCGCACGCAGCCGGCGCACTTCATTCCCTCCACCTCCAGCAGCAGGGGTTCTCCCGGCGAGAGCCGCGACGGCGACGGCGGCGGGACGGCGACGGGGTCGGCGGGTCGGGCCTGGGGCGCCGCGGCGGAGGGGGGCGAGGACACCGGCAGCAGGCGCAGGGAACCAGGTTAGGAACAATGCACTGGCCGGCCCGCCAGCGGGGCCGCAGCGGGCAGGATGGTGCGCAGAACCGGACCTGCCGCCGTGCCCCGCTCCCAGCGCAACGACAACTTCATCGACAAGAGCTTCACGGTGATGGCCGATTTGATCGTGAAGCTGCTGCCGATCGATCCCAAGGCCAAGGAGGCCTATGTGTATTACCGCGACGGCCTCTCGGCCCAGAACGACGGCGACTACGCCGAGGCCCTCGACAACTACGAGGAGGCGCTGAAACTCGAGGACAACAGCATCGACCGCGGCGAGATCTTCAAAAACATGGCGATCATCTTCATGAGCACCGGCGAGGAGGAAAAGGCCCTCGATTTCTACCGCCAGTCGCTCGATGCCAACCCCAACTCCCCCTCCTGCCTCAAGAACATGGGGCTGATCTACGAGAAGTGGGGCCGCATCGCCGCTGAGAATGGCGACCAGGACACCGCCGACCGCTGGTTCGATGAGGCGGCCGAGTTCTGGACCAAGGCGGTGAAGCTCTACCCCGGCGGCTACCTCGACATCGAGAACTGGCTCAAGTCGTCGGGCCGCAGCAATGTGGATGTGTACTTCTGATCGTGTGCTTCTGATCGAGCCCTCCTGATCGCACCTCAGCCGCCCGCGTCCCCCGGCCCGGATCCGGCCAGACCGGTGGCGATCTCCGGGAGGCGGGCCAGCACCAGCAGGGCCGGCAGCGCCCAGGCCAGGGGGTAGAGCAATGGCCCAACGCCCCAGCCCGGCTGGGCCACCATCCAGGCAGCCAGGGCCGGCGCCGTGCCGCCGAGCACGGACCCGCCGAGGCTGTAGCTCACCGAAAAGGCCGTGCAGCGGGAGCGGGCCTCGAACAGGAAGGGCACCAGGGCCGGGTAGGTGCCGCAGATCAGCATCAAGGGCAGGCCCGCCAGCATCAGCCCCAGGGCCAGCGACGGCAGGGTGGCGCGTTGCAGCAGCAGCGAGGCCGGACCGATCAGCAGGGCCAGCAGCAGGCACCAGCGCCGCATCATCCGCACCGGACCCCGCTGGTCCGCCCAGCGGCCGGCCAGCAGGATCAACGGGATGCCGGCGGCCTGCACCAGGGTGCAGATCCCATTGAAAGCGGCCGCCCCGGCGGGATCGAGGCTGGCAGCCTGCTGGACCCAAAACACGAACACCAGGTAGAAGCTCACCTTCTCGAAGGCCAGGATCGCCAGCACCTGCGCCACGCGCGGCATGGCGCGCCGCAGGCTGCTGCTGAAGGCCGCCAGGCCATCGCCGCGGCCCTGTTCGGCCAAGAGTGTGGCGGCAACCCCAGGGGCGGCGGGATCCACGGCAACGGTGGTGGGTCCCGTGGCAAGGCGGTCAGCGGAGCCGCCCGCGGCCGCGCCAGGCCGGAGTTGCGGCAGCCCCCGCCGCAACACCAGGGCCACCAGGGCGAGCAGGCCGGCCAGCAGGAATGGCAGGCGCCAGCCCCAGGCCTCAAGCGCCGCCGGCGCCAGGGTGCCCTGCACCAGGGCAGCCGTGAGCGAGCCGCCCACCAGCCCGACCAGCGAGCCGGCCGCGGGCAGGGCGCCCTGCCGGCCCCGCCGCAGCGGCGGGGCCGCCTCCACCACGTAGGTGATCGATCCGGTGTATTCGCCGCCGAGGGAAAAGCCCTGCAGCATCCGCAGCAGGATCAGCAACCAGCCCGCCGAGAGGCCCCAGGGCAGCTGGGTCGGGAGCAAGCCGATCAGGGTGCTGGCCGCGGCCATCACCGCCATGCTCACCAGCAGCAGGGTGCGGCGGCCGATCCGATCCCCGATCGGGCCGAGAACCAGGCTGCCCACCGGCCGCATCAGATAGCCGAGAGCGAAGACCGTGAAGCTCTGCAGCAGAGCCTTTTCAGGATCACTGGCCGGAAAGAAGACCCGGCCCAGGGTGGAGGCCAGAGCGCCGTAGACGGCGAAGTCGTACCACTCGAGGGCGTTGCCGAGGGTGGCGGCCAGCACCTGGCGCCGCCGGGAACCGCGGCGGATCGAGCCAGGCCGCAGGCCCATGGTGCTGCCCCGATGCAGCCCGACCGTACCGCCGCTGCTGCGGGCCGGCAGCCCTCGGCCCAGCGGCGAGCCTCAGGGATCGGCGGCCGGATCCACCCCCAGGGCGGCCACCAGGGCCTCGGCCACCGAGCCGGCCTCAAGCACCTGCAGATCCAGGGCCGCCGCCTGGCCGGCCGGCAGGCTGCCGCGGGGCACCACCGCCCGCCGGAAGCCCAGCCGGGCCGCCTCCTGCAGCCGCAGCTCCAGCTGCCCCACCGGCCGCAGTTGCCCCCCCAGCCCCAGTTCGCCCACCAGCACCGTGCCCGGCGGCAACACCAGATCGCGGTAGCTGGCCACCACCGCCGCGGCCACCCCGAGATCCGCCGCCGGCTCCTCCACCTCCAGGCCGCCCGCCACGGCCAGGTAGCAATCGAAGCGCGACAGCGGCAGACCCAGGTGCTTCTCGAGCACCGCCAGGATCTGGTGCAGCCGGTTGGCCGCCAGGCCTGTTGCACTGCGGCGCGGGCTGGCGTAACTGGTGGGGCTGACCAGGGCCTGCAGCTCCACCACCAGGGGACGGGTGCCCTCGCAGGCCACGATCGTGCCGGTGCCGGGACCTTCTCCTCCCAGGAAGAGTTCGCTGGGGTTGGTCACCTCCACCAGCCCGCTCCCCCGCATCTCGAACACCCCCAGCTCGTGGGTGGCGCCGAAGCGGTTCTTCACGGCCCGCAGCAGCCGGTGGCTGGCGAAACGGTCGCCCTCGAAGGTGAGCACCGCATCCACCAGGTGCTCCAGCACCTTGGGGCCGGCCAGCATCCCCTCCTTGGTGACATGGCCCACCAGCAGCAGGGCGGTGTGCTGGCGCTTGGCGATGCGCTGCAGGGCGGCGGCGCACTCCCGCACCTGGGCCACCGAACCGGGCGCGCTGCCCAGCTCGGCGTCGTGCAGGGCCTGGATGCTGTCGATGATCGCCACGGCGGGTCGCAGGGCCTCGAGCTCCTGCAGCACCAGCTCCAGGTCGGTTTCGGCCAGCAGCTGCAGGCCGGCCGCCGCCGGGGTGGTCTCCGGATCCACCGGAGCGGCCGCGCCGTGCTCCCCACGGGTGCGACGCGCCGAGCCGGCCCCCCCGGGAGGCGGGGAAGACGTCTCCCCGACCCCGGGGAGCCGCTGCGGATCGGCAGGGGAATCCTCCCCCTCCTCCGCCAGCCGCCGCCAGCGCAGCTTCACCTGCTGAGCCGACTCCTCGGCGCTCACATAGAGCACGCTGCCGCCCCCGGCCATGGCGCGGGCGCACTGGAGCAGGAGGGTGGACTTACCGATGCCGGGATCACCGCCGAGCAGCACCAGGGACCCCGGCACCAGCCCGCCGCCAAGCACCCGGTCGAGTTCGCCGTAGCCGCTCGCCAGCCGCTGCAGGGGCCGGTCCCCGACCGCGGCGATCGGTTCGGAGCGGTGGGGGCGGCCCGGCGGGGAGCCAGGATCCGCTGCGGCTACCGGGCGGCGGCGGCGGCTGTCGGCGGGGGCCTCCGCCTGCTCCACCAGGGTGTTCCACTGGCCGCAGGAGGCGCAGCGGCCGAAGAACTGGCGGGTGCGGGCCCCGCAGGCCTGGCAGACGTAGGTGGAGACGGAACGGGCCAAGGGGGCAGGGGGTGATGGGGGGTGATGGGGGCGAGCCGGGCCCAATCCAGGATGGGGCTGTATGAAGAAAGGTGGCGTTCAGTGAACGTTGAGGCCCTCCGGCCGTTTCAGTAGGACCAGAGCATGTACAGCTCCGGCCCAGAGGCCAGGGCCGGACACGCCGAGCAGCAGACCCTCCGCTGACGCTCCCTGCAGAACCTCCCTGCTGACGCTCCGTACTCTGGCGAATCCGTGCCGTGACTCCATGTCTCCACGACGTCCCGGCGGCCACCCATTCGTACGCTGACCACCCTCCGGACCCGGACCCATCCGTCCGGTTCCGCCGCCCGACACCGCCCGCGAGCCCCCATACCCCCAAGCCCCACACCCCGATGTTCCGCACGACGCTCCCTGGGCAGCCCCGATGACGGCCACCACCTCCGCCAAGGAAACGATCCTCGTCGTGGATGACGAGGCCAGCATCCGCCGGATCCTCGAAACCCGTCTGTCGATGATCGGTTACCAGGTGGTCACCGCCTCCGACGGGGAAGAGGCGCTCGAGGCCTTCCGCAAGGCCCTGCCCGACCTGGTGGTGCTCGACGTGATGATGCCCAAGCTCGATGGCTACGGGGTCTGTCAGGAGCTGCGCAAGGAATCGGATGTGCCGATCGTGATGCTCACCGCCCTGGGCGATGTGGCCGACCGCATCACCGGCCTCGAGCTCGGCGCCGACGACTACGTGGTCAAGCCCTTCAGCCCCAAGGAGCTTGAGGCCCGCATCCGCTGCGTGCTGCGGCGGGTGGAGAAGGAGCAGGTGGCCGGCATCCCCAACTCCGGCGTGATCCAGGTGGGCGACCTGCGGATCGACACCAACAAGCGCCAGGTGTACCGCGGCGATGAGCGGATCCGCCTCACCGGCATGGAGTTCAGCCTGCTCGAACTGCTGGTGGGCCGCTCCGGTGAACCCTTCAGCCGCGGCGAGATCCTCAAGGATGTGTGGGGCTACACCCCGGAGCGTCATGTCGACACCCGGGTGGTGGACGTCCACATCTCCCGGTTGCGTTCCAAACTGGAAGATGATCCCGCCAACCCCGAGCTGATCCTCACGGCTCGGGGCACCGGCTACCTGTTCCAGCGCATCGTTGACTCCCCTGCCACCGAAGGAGCCTGAATCCGGCCTGGTTGTCCCTGAACGGGGCAAGGGTGGGCGCGGCAAGCAGAGCCGTGCCATCCGCCGCTTGGTGATCTGGTATCGCCGTAACGCCGCGGTCACCACCCTGGTGGACACCGCCTCGGCCCTGGTCGACACCGCCAGCGCCACCGCCTCGGTGGCCGGCTCCGTGGCGGGCGCCGCCGGCACCATGGCCGGTGCCGCCACCTCCGTGGCGGGCTCGGTGCTCCAGCCCCTGGTGTTCGATCCGCTGCGGCGCCTCCAGCAGGGGGGCGACGGCGGCAATTCCGGCGAAGCGGATAGCGGCCCGATCGACGACCGTCAGCGGCTCTGGGTAGCGGTCGATGGCATGGGCGGCGACCACGCCCCGGGCCCGATCCTGGAGGGCTGCCTGCGGGCCGTGCAGCGCCTGCCCCTGCGGGTGCGTTTCGTGGCCGAAGCCATACCCCTGCAAGCGGCGGTGACCGCCCTGGGGCTCCAGGAGGAACTGGATGGGGCGATCGCCCGCAACCTGATCCAACTGGTGGCCAGCGGACCCTCGGTGGGCATGGACGATGAGGCCACCGCCGTGCGCCGCAAGCGCGACGCCAGCATCAACATGGCCATGGACCTGGTCAAACGGGGCGAGGCCACGGCGGTCTATTCCGCCGGCAATTCCGGCGCCGTGATGGCTTCAGCGATCTTCCGGCTCGGCCGCCTGGCGGGGATCGAGCGCCCCGCCATCGGCGCCCTCTTCCCCACCAAGGACCCCGACCAGCAGGTGCTGGTGCTGGATGTGGGGGCCAACATGGATGCCAAACCGGCCTGGCTGCACCAGTTCGCCCTGCTCGGCAACATCTACAGCCGCGATGTGCTGCAGGTGAAACGGCCCCGCATCGGCCTGCTCAACATCGGCGAGGAGGAGTGCAAGGGCAACGAGCTGGCCCAGCGCACCTACCCCCTGCTGGCGGCCGAATCCCGCTTCCGGTTCGCCGGCAACTGCGAAGGCCGCGATGTGCTCTCGGGTGATTTCGATGTGGTGGTCTGCGATGGCTTCACCGGCAACGTGCTGCTGAAGTTCCTGGAATCGGTGGGGGGGGTGCTGCTGGATGTGCTGCGGGCCGAACTGCCCCGCGGTCGCCGCGGCAAGGTTGGCTCGGCCTTCCTGCGCAGCAACCTGATCCGCATCAAGAAGCGCCTCGACCACGCCGAGCACGGCGGTGCCCTGCTGCTGGGGGTGGACGGGATCTGCGTGATCGGCCACGGCAGCAGCAAAGCCCTCTCGGTGGTCAGCGCCCTGCGCCTGGCCCATTCCGCCGCCAGCCATGGGGTGATGGACGACCTCCACGCCCTGCAGGGCAGCCCGGGCCCCGGAAGCACATCGGCAGCGACCACCTGTGATTGACTGAGCCCACTGCGGACGGATCCGTGTCGTTGCGTCCAGACGCGCCTTCAGCCACCGGCCTCCGGGGCATGGCCCTGGTCGGCAGCGGCCGGGCCCTGCCGAAGGCCCGGATCAGCAACGACGACCTGGGCCAGCGGGTCGAGACCGATGACGGCTGGATCCGCAGCCGCACCGGCATCGAGGCCCGGCGGGTGGCGGGCCCCGGCGAAACCGTGACCAGCCTGGCCACGGCCGCCGGCCGGGCCGCCCTCGAGCATGCGGGCTGGGATGCCGGCGAGCTGGACCTGATCCTGCTGGCCACCTCCAGCCCCGACGACCTGTTCGGCACCGCCCCCCGGGTGCAGGCGGCCCTGGGCGCCAGCCGCGCCGTGGCCTTCGACCTTACCGCCGCCTGCAGCGGCTTTCTGTTCGCCCTGATCACCGCCTCCCAGTACCTGCGCACCGGGGCGATGCGGCGGGTGCTCGTGATCGGTGCCGACCAGCTCAGCCGTTGGCTCGACTGGGACGACCGCCGCACCTGCGTGCTGTTCGGCGATGGGGCCGGGGCGGTGGCCCTCGAGGCCTGTGATGCCACTCAGGACGGGCTGGTGGCCTTCCGCATGCGCTCCGATGGCAGCCGCAACGGCTGCCTCACCCTGGCCCAGGTGGACACGCACCAGCCCCTGCTGGGCGCCCTCACCGCTCAGGTGGGGGGCTTCAACACGATCCAGATGAACGGCCAGGAGGTCTACAAGTTCGCCGTGCGGGAGGTGCCGGCGGTGCTCGAGGAGCTGCTCAAGGCCAGTGGCGTGGGTGCGGACCAGCTCGACTGGCTGCTGCTCCACCAGGCCAACCAGCGGATCCTCGATGCGGTGGCCGACCGCTTCAGCGTTCCCCACGACCGGGTGCTGACCAACCTGGCCTCCTACGGCAACACCTCGGCCGCCACCATCCCCCTGATGCTCGATGAGGCCGTGCGGGACGGGCGGGTGCGGCCCGGCCATCTGATCGCCAGCAGCGGCTTCGGCGCCGGCCTCAGCTGGGGCGGTGCCCTGCTGCGCTGGCAGGGGCCAGCCGACTCGTAGTCTCCTGCCGGAGTGCATTCGGAAAGGGCATGGGCATCGCCTGGGTGTTTCCCGGCCAGGGGTCTCAGAAGCTCGGCATGGCCGCCGCGGTGCTCGATCTGCCCGGGGCCCGGGAGCGGTTCGCGCAGGCCTCGGCGCTGCTGGGCCGCGATCTGCTGGCCATCTGCGCCGGCGAGGCGGGCGAAGGCACGGCCGCCCAGCCCACCGACCTCAACGACACCCGCAACACCCAGCCGGCCCTGTTCGTGATCGAATCGCTGCTGGTCGATGGGCTCCGGGCCCAGGGCCGCACGGCTTCGCTGGTGGCGGGCCACAGCCTGGGCGAACTGGTGGCCCTCTACGCGGCGGGAGTGTTCGACGCCGCCACGGGCCTGGGGCTGATGAAGACCCGCAGCGAGCTGATGGCGGCAGCCGGCGGCGGCGCCATGACGGCCGTGATGGGTTTTGAGCGGACCGAACTGGACGACCTGGTGGCGGCCACCGAGGGCGTGGTGGTGGCCAATGACAACAGCAGCGCCCAGGTGGTGCTCTCCGGCACCCCAGAGGCGGTGGCGGCGGTGGCCGGCCAGCTGCGCTGCAAGCGGGCCATCCCGCTGGCGGTGAGCGGGGCCTTCCACTCCCCCTTCATGGCCGAGGCCGCCGCGGCCTTCAGCACCGCCCTGGAGGCGGTGCCCTTCGCCGATGCCGCCATCCCGGTGCTGAGCAACACCGATCCGACCCCGGAAACGGCCGGAGCGGCCCTCAAGGCCCGCCTGCGCCACCAGATGACCACCGGCGTGCGCTGGCGCGAAACGATGGAACGCTTCAGCGCCGATGGCATCGGCACCGCCGTGGAGATCGGCCCCGGCAACGTGCTCAGCGGGCTGATCAAGCGCAGCTGTGAAGGGATCGGCACCGCCCAGGTGGGCAGTGCCGCCGACCTGGGCCTGTGAGCAAAACCCCCGAATCCGGTAACGCCATGAGCCGCACCGGCAGCCGCTCGATCCGGGCGATGAAGCGGGTGATGCGGCGCCGCCGCTCCGATCCCCCCGCCCTGATCCGTACCCCGAAGCCGAGCCTCACCTACCGGGCGATCAGCTACCTGCTGGTGTTTCCGGTGTTCCGGCTCCTGTTCCGCGGCCGCACCGCCGGCAACGCCAACGTGCCCCAAGAAGGTGCCCTGGTGGTGGTGGCCAACCACGGCTCCCACCTCGACCCTCCCCTGCTGGGCCATGCCCTGGGGCGGCCCGTGGCCTTCATGGCGAAAGCCGAGCTGTTCCGTGTGCCCCTGCTGGGGCCGATCATCCGCGCCTGTGGGGCCTACCCGGTGGCGCGGGGCGCCAGCGACCGGGAAGCGATCCGCATCGCCACCGACCGCCTCGAGGAGGGCTGGGCCACCGGCGTGTTCCTCGACGGCACCCGCCAGGACGATGGGCGCGTCAACGCCCCCCAGCCCGGGGCGGCCCTGCTGGCGGCCCGGGCTGGGGCGCCGCTGCTGCCGGTGGCGATCATCAACAGCCACCGCGCCCTCGGCCCGGGCCAGGGGCAGCCGCGGCTGGTGCCGGTGCACATCCGCATCGGCCAGCCGATCCCGCCGCCGGCCTCGCGCCGCCGCGCCGACCTCGATGTGACCACCCGGGCCTGCCAGGAGGCGATCAACCGCCTGCTGGAGGAGGGACTGATCGAATCCCGAGGCCGGCTCGCCGCAGCCAGGGAGCGAGCTGCTCTGCCGCCCACGGCCTCAGATCCCGGCCGCTGAGCACCCACAGCGAGGCCCGCAGCCCATCGCCCCAGATCTTGCGGCGGGATTCCTGCACGCAGAGCTGGCCGCAAGGCACCGCCACCGGCGTGAGGTGAATGCCGCGGCTTCCCGCCACGATCCGGCCCACCAGCAGGGCCCGCTCCATGTGGTCGCTGCTGGTCACCAGCAGGGCATGGCGGATGCGGGCCTTGTGGAGGTCATCCACCAGGGAGGTGAAGTTGGAGAGGGTGTCGCTGGCGCGGTAATCGAGCTGCACCTGGTGGGAGGGCAGGCCCTCCCGCTCCTCGAAGATCCAGTGGGCGTATTCCGGATTGGTGCCGCCGCTCACCACCACAGGCAGACCATCCCGGCGGGCCAGATCGGCCGCCACCAGCTCCCGGTCCTTGTCGCCGCCGAGCACCAGGATCATCTGGGGAGCCGGCGGCCGGGGCCACCACCACCCCCGCGACAGCCAGAACAGGGTGCCCCCCAGCAGGGCGATCAGCAGCAACCGGCCCGGCCCGCGGCGGCGCCGCGATCGCCTTCCGCCCCTCACCCTGCCCCGTCCACCGGGCTGGTGGGATAGAGGGGCAGCACCATGCTCCAGGGGGCGGGCCGGCCGGCTGCCGCCGCCGCCTGGCTGCAGGACAGCAACTCGGCGACGTCCTGGGGCTGTTGAACGTCGGCGGGGCATCGCGGCGCTGGCGCAGGGCTGGCGGGGGCCAGCGCCGCCTCGGCTTCCACCAGGGCGGCGGGCTCAAGGTAAAGGCGGGGAGCGAAAAGTTCCAGCAGGGAGGCGGGCTGCTGCGGATCGGGGCCGTACAGGCCCGCCACCAGCCCCCGCCGGGGCAGCTCCTGCACCACCCAGAAGGGGCTGCTGGCCGGGGCCGCCCCCTCCCGCCGCAGCCGCCGGGCGATCAGCGCAAAGCTGCCCACCCCGTCGAGGGGAAGAGCGAGCTGCTGGGCCAGGGTGCGGGCCAGCGCCACGGTGAGGCGGGTGCCGGTGAAGCCGCCCGGACCGGTGGCCACCGCCAACCGGCCCAGCCGGGGCCACTCCGCCGCCGGCAGCACCGATTCGACGCAGGTGAGCAGGGCATTGGAGAGTCCCCGGCCCAGGGGAAAGGCGGCAAGCCGCGGCGGCTCCTCCCCCCCCAGCCGCTGCACCGCCACCCCGAGGCAGGCCGCAGAGCTGTGCAGCGCCAAAAGCCAGGGTCCACCGCCGTTGGCCGCCGCGCTCATGCCGGCACCGCCTCACCAGGCCGAAGCCGGGCCCAGCGGCCGGGGTCGGCCTGGAAATCGGAGCAGTGGCGCACATCCCACTCCACCCCCACCGCACCACCGGGAAGATCCCTCACCTGCACATGGATCTGGGGCTGGCGAGGGTGAAGATCGGGGCTGGCGCAGAGATGGGGCACCCCGTGCTGCCGCTCGACCGCGTGGTAGGCCTGGCAACGATCCACCCAGCGGCAGTCCACGCAGATGCACATGACGTCGCCCCGGCCAGGCCAGGCGCCCATTGTGACCTGCGAACCCGGCCTGCTGCCGGGCCGCCTGCTGGAGGCCCTGGAGCCCGGGTGCTGGCCCCTGGACCTCGCGGCCCTGCCGGCGGGAACGGCCCTGGTGGGCGGCGCAGTGCGGGATGCCCTGCTGGGCCGGCTGGCCGAGCGGCCCGATCTGGACCTGGTGGTGGAGGCCGACGCGGTGGCCCTGGCCCACAGCCTGGCCCGGGGCCGGGGCGGCAGCGTGGTGGTGCTGGATCCGCAGCGGTCGATCGCCCGGCTGGTGCTGCAGGGCTGGACCATCGACCTGGCCCGCCGCCAGGGAGCCAGCCTGGAGGAGGACCTGCTGCGGCGCGACTACGGCGCCAATGCCATCGCCCTGGTGCTGCCCTGCGGCCAGGCCCCCGCCACCCTGCAGGACCCGGGCGGGGGCCTGGGCGACCTGGCGGCGGGGGAACTGCGGACCTTGGGGGAAGCCAACCTGCTGGCCGATCCCCTGCGGCTGCTGCGGGGGGTGCGGCTGGCCTGCGAACTCGGCTTCCGGATCGAACCCCGGAGCTGGGCCTGGATCCGCAGCCACCACCGGACCCTGGGAACGGTGGCCGGCGAGCGGGTGCTGGCGGAACTGGAGCGGCTGGCGGTGGCGCCGGGGGGGGGCCGGGGCCTGGCGCGGGTGCTCGAGGCGGATCTGCTGGCCGGTTGGGGCCAGCCGGCTGCCGCCGGGCCGGCGGTCCAGGCCGCCACCCTGGAGGGGCTGGAACCCCCCGCCGCCGAGGTCCGCGCGCTCACGGCCGCCGAGGCCGCCGCGGCCCTACCTCTGGCCCGCCTGGCGGTCCTGCTGGAGGGCGCCACCCTGGAGCGGCTGCGGGCCAGCCGGCGGCTCCAGCAGCGCTGCGCCCGGCTGCGCCACTGGTGGCAGCACCTGGAAGCCGGCGCCGCGGATCCAGACAGCCTGCCTGAGGCGGAGCGGCTGCGGCTGCAGCGGGAGCTGGAGGGGGACCTGCCGGCCCTGGCCCTGCTCGGCCCAACCGGTTGGGCGCCCGCGGCCCTGGAACGCTGGCGGGACAGCGGCGACCCCCTGTTCCACCCCCGCCCCCCCCTCGATGGCGCCGCGCTTCAGGAGAGCCTCGCTCTGGCGCCAGGACCGCAGCTGGGTCGGCTGCTGGATCACCTCAGCCAGGAGCGGGCCTTCGGCCGTTTGCCGCGCCAGATCAGCGGCCCTGATCCGCAGATCCTGACCGCGGCAAAGCTGTGGCTCTCCAGATCAGAAGGGAGTCGCCATGGTTAACTGCGTGGTGCATCGGCGTGACTCTTCGCGAGCCGAAGTCTTCCTGTTTTCTCTCTTTCCCCTGCCATGAGCATTCGCCTCTATGTCGGCAACCTGCCGCAGACCTTTGATGCCAAGGAGCTTGAAGCTCTGTTCGAAGGCGTGGGGGCCGGGGTGCGCTTCAAGGCCGTGAACGACCGCGACACCGGCGCCTGCCGCGGTTTCGGCTTCGCCAACGTGGATGACGCCAAGCTGGCCGACGCGGTGATCGAGCAGCTGAACGGCCGCGATTTCGGCGGCAACAACCTGCGCATCGAGATCTCCGAGCGCCGCGACAGCCGTCCGGCCACCCCAGGCGAGCGCCGCAGCGCCAGCGCCAGCGCCGCTCCGGCCGCGGCCCGCAAGGCTGCGAACAAGATCGTCCATGCCGACAGCGTCGACAGCGAAGCCCCCGATCCCCGCTGGGCCGGCGAGCTCTCCAAGCTCAAAAACCTCCTGGCCAACCAGACCGTCGGTGTCTGAAGCAGGGAAGACGGACGCGATGGCCCCCGGATCCCTCTGGATCTGGTGGGGCCTGGCGATCCGCACCCTGCAGCGCGGCCCGCTGGAGCGTCCGGCACCGGGCTCCTCCACTCCTGATGGCGAACCGGCGGCGGTGCCCCGGGTGCTCCTGATCCATGGTTTCGGCGCTTCGATCGGCCACTGGCGCCACACGATCCCGGCCCTGGCCCCCCACGCAGCGGTCCATGCGATCGATCTGCTCGGCTTCGGCGGCAGCGCCAAACCCCGTTCCCGCCTGGCCGATGAACCCGAGCAGCCGGGATCGGTGCGCTACGGCTTCGACCTCTGGGCCGAGCAGGTGGTCGACTACGTGGAGGGTCCGATGGCTGCCACTGCGGCCGGACCCGACGGCGGGCCTCCCGGCCCCCTGCACCTGGTGGGCAACTCGATCGGGGGGGTGGTGGCCCTGAACGCCGCCCGCCTGCTCAGCGAACGGGGCCACCCCCCCGCCCAGGTGGTGCTGATCGACTGCGCCCAGCGCACCCTCGACCGCAAGCGGATCGACGCGCTGCGTGGCCCGGAGCGCTGGAGCCGCCCCCTGCTGCCGCCGGTGGTGCGCCAGCGCTGGCTGATTCGGCCCCTGTTCGCCGTGCTCGCCCGGCCCGCCTTCATCCGACGGGTGCTGGCCCAGGCCTACCCCAGCGGCGGCCACCTCGATGACGCGCTGGTGGAACTGCTGTACCGCCCCGCCACCGATCCCGGCGCGCCGGAGAGCTTCCGCGGCTTCGTGAACCTCTTCGACGACCACCTCGCCCCGGACCTGCTGGCCCAGCTGTCGCTGCCGGTGCGGATGATCTGGGGGGGCGCCGATCCCTGGGAGGATCCGGCCGAGGCGCGCCGCTGGGCCGACACCTTCCCCTGCATCCGCGAGCTGGTGGTGCTGGAGGGCCTGGGGCATTGCCCCCACGATGAGGGCCCTGAGCAGGTCAACCCGTTGCTGATCGCCTGGATCGCGCTCAAGCCGGCAACGCGGCCCTAGTGCACCTGGGCCAGCACAAAGGAGAGGGGCAGATCCAGCAGCTTGCCGGCGGTGGGCACGTAGGCGCGGTGGTTGAACACATCGCAATCGCGGCGCTCGATCGCATCGAGGATGCCGCGGTAGAGGCGAAGCGAGGTCCAGACGGGCCAGCGGGCATCGGCCGAGAGCCAGCGCACCCCCGCCTCGGAGCGGGCAAACCAGGAGCGGGCCCGGTCCAGCTGGAAGGCCATCAGGGCCCGCCAGTTGTCGTTGAGGGTGCCGGATAGCAGCTCGGCCTCGCTATAGCCGAAGCGGGCCAGGTCCTCCTGGGGCAGGTAGATGCGGCCGCGGCCGCGGTCCTCACCCACATCCCGCAGGATGTTGGTGAGCTGGTTGGCGATGCCGAGGGCCACAGCAGCCTCGGTGGGATCGGGCTGCTCGCTCCAGGGGGCGGTGGTGTAGGCCGGATCCAGGCCCATCACGGCCTGGGTCATCAGCCCCACGGTGCCGGCAACCCGATAGCAGTAGAGCTCCAGCTCGGCGAAATCGGCATAGCGGTGCTTGATCACATCCATGCGCTGGCCCTCGATCATGTCGAGGTAGGCCTGCAGGGGCTGGGGGAAGCGCTCAAGGGTGTCCACCATCACCCGCTCGAAGCCATCGGCGGCCCGGCCCTCGAACAGGCCGCGGGTGCGCTGCTCCCAGGCCTCAAGCCGCTCCAGCAGGGTGGCGGCCGGCAGGGCCTGGGCCGCGGGCGAATCCATCAGCTCATCGGTGCGGCGGCACCACACGTAGATGGCCCAGATCGCCCGGCGCTTGACCGGGGGCAGGAGCAGGGTGCCCAGATAGAAGGTTTTGGCCCATTCCGCGGTTTCGCGGCGGCAGGCCTCGTAGGCCTCCTCGAGGGCGGGAGCCAGCGGTGGCGTGGAGAGCGCCACCCTCAGACCGGAGCCAGACCCGAAGCGGGGGCGGGCGAGGCGGCGATCACCCCGGCAGCCAAGGCCGCACCGATCGCCTCGGCGCAGAGCCGGCCGCTGAGCACGGCCCCCTCCATCGAGGCGAGATAGCGCTGCATCGTGTAGTCGCCGGCCAGGAAGAAGTTGGCGATCGGGCTGGTCTGGTCCGGCCGCAGGGCCTGGCAGCCAGGCACGGTCTTGTAGACCGAAAGCGGTGTTTTTACCACGATCGCCTTGCGAAGTGTGGCCTGATTGTCACCGGTGAAGTGCTGGGGGAAGAGGCGCTTGAGCTCCTCCAGGGTGGCGGCCACGATGTCGTCATCGCTGCGGCCGATCCAGTCCTTGGCGGGGGCGAACACGAGCTCGAGCATCGAGCGATCGGGATCCTCGTACTCACGGCAGGTGTTGCTCATGTCGGCGTAGACGCTGAGCAGGGGGCTGCGGCTGAACAGCAGGTGATCGATGGCGGTGAGCTTGCGGTCGAACCAGAGGTGGATGTTGATCACCGGCACGCCGTTGAGGCCCTCGAGCTTGCTGAAATAAGGCAGCTCGCGCCAGGCATCAGGCAGCAGCAGCTTGAGCGGATCCACCGGCAGGGCGCTCACATAGGCGTCGGCGGTGATGGTCCGGCCCGGCTGGCCCTTGATGCCGCCGATCCGGAAGCCGGCCACCGTGCCATCGGCAGCCAGTTCAATCGCGCGCAGGGGGGCCTCGAGTTCCACCATGCCGCCGCGGGCGCTGATGTGGTCCACGATCGGCTGGCAGAGGCGCTGGGGAGGATTGCCGTCGAGGAAGGCCATCTTCGAACCATCGCTCTCCTGCAGGAACCGGTTCAGAGCGGTGAGAACCACGGTGCTGGAGATCTCATCGGGGTCAATGAAGTTCAGCGCCTTGGCCATGGCGATGAACACCTCATCGTTGACCCGCTCCGGAATGTTGTGCAGCCGCAGCCACTCGGTCCAGGAGTATTGATCGCACTCCTCCACATAGGACTGACCCCGCAGCATCGCTGGCACCAGCCCCAGCCCGAAGGAGATCTTCTCGGGCCAGCTGAGCATGTCGTTGTTGCCCAGGATCGCCGCCACGCCATTGAAGGGAGCGGGGATGTCGGGGAAATCGAAGCGGCTGTAGGTGCCGGGGTTGTCCTTCTGGTTGAAGATCATCGAATGGCTCTTCCACTGGAGCCGCTCTTCGATGTTCAGCTCGGCGAACAGGCGCCGCATGTTGCGGTAGGCGCCAAAAAAGATGTGCAGCCCGGTCTCGTACCAGTCACCGTCGGCGTCCTGCCAGGCCGCCACCTTGCCGCCGAGCACATCGCGGGCCTCGAGCACGATCGGCGTGTGGCCGGCATCGCTGAGGTATTTGGCGCAGGACAGACCGGCCAGTCCGGCTCCGGCAATGGCAACGCGCATGCCCTCTCAGCACCCAGTACAGGCTGCAACCTTATCGGTCCCCCCTGCCCGGCCGCGGGCAACGCCGACGCCAGGAGCCGGACCCTGCCGCGGTCAACCATCCCTAGAGTCGGAGCCGCTGCCGAGCCCGCCGTCCAGCCATGGCCGACACCCTGCTGAAGTCCACCACCCGCCACATCCGGCTGTTCACCGCCCGGGTCGAGAACGGGGACCTGGTGGCCGACCCCGGCCAGCTGACGCTGGACATCGATCCGGACAACGAATTTCTCTGGGACGGCCCCGCGCTCGAGGCGGTGCGCAGCCGCTTCCGCGAGCTGGTTGCCGCCCGGGCCGGGGCCGACCTCAACGATTACCTGCTGCGCCAGATCGGCTCGGAGCTCGAAGGCGAGATCCGCGCGCTGCTTCAGGCCGGCAGGATCCGCTACAACCCGGACAGCCGGGTTCTCAATTATTCGATGGGCCTGCCCCGCAGCCCCGAAACCCTGTGACCCGCTCCCGCGGCGATGACCGGGGCGGGCGCAGCGGCCCCTCCCGCTATGCCGAGGTGGGCTACGACCCCAGGCGCGGCGACCCCTACGGCCGGGAGACCGAACGGTTTGATCGCCCCTACCGGGAGGCCGATCGCATGCCGCCGCGGGGCTCCGGTGGCGGCCCCGGCGGCGGCGGCAGAAACGGCCCCGGCGGCGGACCGGGACCGGGGGGCTTGCCCTTCAATATGGCCAACGCAGCTGTGCTGGCCGGCGTTCTGGTGGTGGGCATCGGCATCGGCAGCGCCGTGACCAGCACCACCCAGGGCAACCAAGGCAACATCGCCAGCAGCCAGCAGCTCGACATGGCGGTGCCGGACCCCGAGTTCTGCAAGCAGTGGGGAGCCAGCGCCTTCGTGATGGACATCGAGCTGTACACCACGATGAACCCGAGCAGCAGCTTCGTGACCCAGCCCACGCTCCAGCCCGGCTGCGTGATCCGCCGGGAGAACTGGGCGGTGCTGCAGAAGCAGGGGGCTGTGACCGCCGAGCAGATGCGCGAGTGCAAGCAGCGGATGAACACCTTCGCCTACATCGGCTCGATCCGCGACAAGCCCGTGGTGCGCTGCGTCTACCAGGCCGACATCAGCGGCAACAAGTTCCAGACCCCCGGCGTGGCCGGCGCCGCCGATGATGCGGTGGGCGTGACCCCGGAAGGCGACCAGTTCTGAGCCCGGCGCTCAGGCCCCCCGAAGCTCAGGCCGTTGCCACGGCGGGGGCAACGGCCCCCTCGACCCGGCCTCCGGCCTGGCGCAGGGGGCTATCAGGGCTGGCGAACACCGGCAGCACCTCCCGGCGGAAGGCCTCCGAGGCCCGCGAGCAATAGCGGGCCGGATGGCTGATCAGCTTCAGCTGGCGCCGCACCATCAGGTCGACCACCTGGGGACGGTGGAGCGTGCCGGCGGCCAGTTCCCGCTCGATCGACACCACCGGCAGGAAGGCCGCGCCAAGACCGGCCTGCACGGCGTTCTTGATGGCCTCGAAGGAATTGAGCTCCATCTCGATCTTGATCCGCTGCACATCGAGCTTGGAGCGCAGCAACAGCTGGTCCACCATCTTGCGCGTGGTGGACTGGGCATCAAGGCACACGAAGCTGAGGCGGTAGAGGTCGTCCTTGGTGAGCTCGGGCAGACGGGCCAGGGGATGCTTGGGCGGCAGCACCAGGGCGAGTTCGTCGTTGGCGTAGGGCACCACCTGGAGCAGATCGTTGAGCTCGCCGGGCAGTTCACCGCCGATGATCGCCAGGTCGATCTGGCCGTTGGCCACGCTCCAGCCGGTGCGGCGGGTGCTGTGCACCTGCAGTTGCACCGCCACATCGGGATACTTCTGGCGGAACAGCCCGATCATGCGGGGCATCAGATAGGTGCCGGTGGTCTGGCTGGCGCCCACCACCAGGGAACCGCCGCGGAGGTTGTGGAGGTCGTCGAGGGCGCGGCAGGCCTCCTGACACTGGCTCAGGATGCGGTCGCAGTAGCTCAGCAGCAGGTGGCCCGCCTCGGTGAGCTGGGCCTTGCGACCGCCCCGATCAAACAGGGACACATCGAGCTGCTTCTCCAGGTTCTGGATCTGCAGGCTCACGGCCGGCTGGGTCACATAGAGGCTGTCGGCCGCCTTCTTGAAGCTGCCCTCGCTGGCAATCGCCCGCAGGATGCGCAGCTGATCGAGGGTGAAGGGCAGATCGGCCATGGGGGGGCCAGGGATCCGGCGCCGGGGAGCAGACAGGAAATCTAGGGGGGCCGAACCGATCGCCAGAATCGTGCTTCACATCCGGGCGCATCCCCCTCCTCCGCGCCGCTCGGCCCTGCCTGCCCATGCCGTCCCTGCCCCCTCCCGGCACCCTTCACCACAGCAGCCTGGTGATGCTGGCCCTGCTGCTGGCCTTCGCGCTGCTCCACAGCGGCGGGGCTTCGCTGCGGGTGTGGGGGGTGGAGCGGATCGGCGAACGGGCCTGGCGGCTGCTGTTCGCTGCGCTGAGCATTCCCTCGGCGGTGGTGGTGATCGGCTACTTCCTGGCCCACCGCTATGACGGCATCCGCCTCTGGAACCTGCAGGACCAGCCCTGGATCGTGCCCGTGGTCTGGGCCGGCACGGCGGTGAGCTTTCTGTTCCTCTATCCGGCCACCTACAACCTGCTGGAGATTCCGGCGGTGCTGAAGCCCCAGGTGCGGCTCTACGCCACCGGCATCATCCGGGTGAGCCGCCATCCCCAGGCGGTGGGGCAGATCATCTGGTGCGCCACCCACCTGCTCTGGATCGGCTCCAGCTTCACCCTCTGCGCCTGCGCCGGCCTGATCGCCCACCACCTGTTCGCCGTTTGGAATGGTGACCGGCGGCTGGCCAACCGCTTCGGCGCGGCCTTCGAAGAGCTCAAGGCCAGCACCTCGGTGGTGCCCTTCCAGGCGGTGCTGGATGGCCGTCAGCAGCTGGTGCTCGGTGAATTCCTGCGCCCGGCCCAGCTCGGCATCGCCATCGCCGTGGCGGTCTTCTGGTGGGCCCACCGCTTCATCGGCCTCGGGGCCACCGCCTTCGCCCGCACCGGCCTGGCTCACTGGCTGGGCTGAACGGGCATGGGGGCTGGTGGGATCCCAGCACGGAGGAATCAGGCCAGGCCAAGCGCCGCCAGGGCTGCCGAAACGACCTGAACGATCAACTCAAGGCCTCGGCGGGAACTGAAGATTGAAGCCTGCAAACAGCTGAAAGCCCGGCTGTAGTGCACCAAGGGTGAACACAGAAATCTGCGGTTCCACATACACATTGAGGATGTTTCCGTTTCCCAGACGACGCGCCCTGCCAACACCGAGGCCAATCGGCAGCACGGCGCTGCGATCACTGAAATTCACGGAGGCAATCGCTGTCGATCGCAGATAGTAACCATCCCCAATCTGCCTGAAGAGAAAGGGCTGCACCACCAGCTCCTTGGCTGCACCGTCGAGTGTTTGTTGATAGCCAACCAGCGCGGCCAGGAGCCCCGATGGGTAGGGCTTGCTGAAGATGCCTTGGCCGCCGACCTGCCAACGCTGCAGGCCGAGTGCGGGCGAAGTGGCGGTTGGCATCACGAGCAAAGGACCGATCCCCGCCCGG
>JBILUS010000013.1:0-75633 GCA_044370835.1 Cyanobium sp.
CTGATCTGACGATCAACCCGGACTGAAACCGGACATGGAGACCTCAAGGCCAGCGGTTCCATGACCGCCTTTCGGGAGCATAGATCACGGCCTCCCCGACGATTCGCGCCCCTCCAATCCGTGCGCCGATCGGCGAGCATGGAGCTGCCGGCGGCGCTGCCCGCACCGGTGCCCGAGCCCCATCCGCGTCCGCCGCGCCTTCCCTTTGCGTCCCACCCTCCAGCCCGAGGCCCAGGGCCCAGCCCGGCCGCCCTCCTCCCCATCGGCCGATGCCGCAGCGGATGCCGCGGATCCCAGCGCAGGCGCCCCCACCACGGATGTGCTGATCGTGGGGGGCGGAGTGTGCGGCACGGCCCTGCTGTTCGAGCTGGCGCGCTACACCGATCTGGGCCGCATCACCCTGGTGGAGCGCTATGGGCAGCTGGCCCAGGTCAACTCCAAGGCCACCAGCAACAGCCAGACCATCCACTGCGGCGACATCGAGACCAACTACACGCTTGAGAAGGCCCTCAGCGTGCAGCGCACCGCCGCCATGATCGGCCGCTACGGCGACCTGCTCGAGCCGACCGAACGGGACCGCTGCGTGTTCCGCACCCCGAAGCTGGTTCTGGCGGTGGGCGAGGCCGAGGGGCAGCTGCTGCGGCAGCGCTTCGCCCAGTTCGCACCCCACTTCCCGGCGATGGAGCTGCTGGAGGCCGAGCAGATCGCCGCCTGGGAGCCGCAGGTGGCCCTGATCAACGGGCAGCCGCGCCCAGAACCGATCGTGGCCATCGGCATCCGCAACTCCCCTACCGCGGTGGACTACGAAGCTCTGGCCGAATCCTTCGTGGCCCAGGCCCGGCGGGACCTGGCCGGAAGCGGCCGGGAGCTGGATCTGCGGCTGGGTACCACGGTCGAACGGATCGCGCCGGAGGGGGATGGCTTCCTTGTGGAGCTGGCTGCCGGGCCCGACGGGGACGGGGAGCCGGCCCTGCTGCGGGCCCGCCACGTGGTGGTGGCCGCCGGCGCCCACAGCCTTCTGCTGGCCCAGCGGCTGGGCTATGGCCTGGAGTATTCCTGCCTGCCGGTGGCGGGGAGCTTCTACTTCACCCCCGACCTGCTCAACGGCAAGGTCTACACCGTGCAGAACGACAAGCTGCCCTTCGCCGCCATCCATGGCGATCCGGATGTGCGGGCCCCCGGCCAGACCCGCTTCGGCCCCACGGCCCTGCTGCTGCCGCTGCTGGAGCGGTACCGCATCGCCTCCTTCTGGGACTTCCTGCGGGTGCTGCGGCTGGATCGGGCCGTGCTGGCGGTGCTTTGGCAGCTGTTCGGGGTGGCCGACATCCGCAACTACATCCTGCGCAACCTGCTGTTCGAGCTGCCCTGGATCGGCCGGCGACTGTTCCTGGCCGATGCCCGCAAGATCGTGCCCTCGCTGGAGCTCGGGGATCTGCGCTTCGCCCGGGGCTACGGCGGCATCCGGCCCCAGCTGATCGACCGGCGCAGCCGCCGCCTGCTGCTGGGGGAGATCCGCATCGAGGCGATGGCGGGCCTGAGCTTCAATGTGACCCCCTCCCCCGGCGGCACCTGCTGCCTGGGCAACGCCCTGCGGGACCTGGACGCCATCGCGGCCCGACTGGGCTGCTGGGTGGACCGCCCTCGCCTGGAGCGGGAGCTGGTGGGCAACCCGCACCCCGCCGGTACGGTCGAGACGAACCCTGTTGCTGCCTAGTTTGGCGGCGCATGCTCCGGCGCTCCGCCTCAAGCCCATGGCCCAGCCCCAAGCCTCCCCGGCCTGGCCCCAGGAGCTGGTGGAGACGATCGTGCGCTGGGGCATGGACGGGGCGCCGATCCCCAGTCCGGTCCCCGGAGCCGACCCCCTGCGCCTGAAGAGCGCCGAGCAGCTGGCGGAGGACTACCGCGACCGGGCCCGGGCCGTGGGCCTGCCCCAGGCAATCGAGGAGCTGATCGAAGACCAGGCCCGCTGGAACGCCGGCACGGGCTTCATCACCGGCCTGGGGGGATTCGCCCTGCTGCCGCTGCAGCTGCCCGCCGGCGTGGCCTCCACCTGGGTGATCCAGACCCGGCTGGTGGCGGCGATCGCCCACCTCTACGGCTTCGATCTGCAGCACGAGGCGGTGCGCACCCAGATCCTGCTCACCCTGATCGGCGAGGAGGCCCGCGAGGTGCTCAAGCAGGTGGGAGTGAAGGCCAGCCAGCGCTTCGCCCAGGCCCAGCTTCATCGCCTCTCCCCCCAAGCCCTGGCGCTCGTGAACCGGGCCGTGGGCTTCCGCCTGATCAGCCGTTTCAGCGGCCAGGGCGTGCTGAACCTGCACCAGGCCATTCCGGTGCTGGGCGGCGTGGTGGGGGGCGGCATCGATTACGTGATGACCCGCCAGCTGGGGGCGTGGGCGGCCACCGAGCTCGGCCGGCGCGTGCCCCGCTCCAGCAGTGACACCGAAGTGATCGACGTGGAGATCCTGAACTAGGCGCCGCCGCGGAAGAGGTGGTTGTGGCTGGCGGAATAGAGCAGCGAGCGGGTTTCACCCATCGCCGCGAGGGCCGGACTGACGATGTAGAGGGTGGTGCGGATCAGGTCCCGCTCGCGGCTGGTGGCGGCCATGCGTTCGAGCGGCACCACCGTGAGCCACTGGTCCGGCCAGCTCACCCGGTAGCCGATCGCCACCGGGGTGTCCGCTGGGTAATGGCGCAGCAACTCCTCCTGCACCTCCTCCACGTGACGGGCGCTGAGGTAGAGGCAGAGGGAGGCGCGCAGGGACGCCAGGCGGGCCAGGGATTCGGTCTCGGGCACCCCGGTGCGGCCACCGGCGCGGCTGAGCACGATCGTCTGGACGAGGGAGGGGATGGTGAGCTCCTGGCCCAGGGCAGCCGCCGTGGCCTGGTAAGCGCTCAGGCCGGGCACCACCTCCACCGCGATGGCTGCATCGGCGAGGCGGCAGATCTGCTCGGCCAGGGCCCCGTACAGGCAGGGATCGCCGTCATGGAGGCGCACCACCCGGCGGCCGGCGCGGGCCCGGTCGACCACCACCGCCATCACCTCCTCAAGGGTGAGGGTGCTGGTGCGGATCGTTTCGCAGCCGGCCGGGGCCAGGGCTGCGATCTGGGGGTTGATCAGCGAATCGGTCCAGACCAGCACCTCGGCGGCCTCGATGGCCCGGGCGGCCCGGAGGGTGAGCAGATCGAGAGCGCCGGGGCCGGCCCCCACGATCTGAACGGCAAGGGCAGGGCTCATGGGGTGGAAAGGGAGCTGGGAACGGCGGGATCGGGAAGGGGGCGGCGACGGCCGTAGAGCCACCAAAGACCAAGGGAGCCGGCGCTGATCAGCAGCAGGCTCACCAGCTGGGCCATGCGCAGGCCACCCTCGCAGAAGGGAGGCTGGGACAGCAGGCAGAGGGGATCGAGCCGCAGGCCCTCGATCCAGAGCCGGCCGCTGCTGTAGGCCATCAGGTACACGCAGCTGAGGGCGCCGGCGGGAAGCTGGATGCGGCCCCGCGAAGCGGCGCGGAACAGGGCCAGCAGCAGGCCAAGCACCCCGAAGTTCCAGAGGGACTCGTAGAGGAAGGTGGGATGGAAGGTTTCGGCATCCAGGAACTGGAGGGGGCGGTTCTGGATCGGGATCGTGAGCCGCCAGGGCAGATCGGTGGGAAGGCCGAAGGCCTCGGAATTGAAGAAGTTGCCCCAGCGGCCGATCGCCTGGCCCAGGGCCACCGCTGGCACCAGCACATCGAGCAGAACCCAGAAGGGCTGGCGCCACCAGCGGCAATACAGGATCGTGGCGAGCGTGCCGCCGAGCAGGGCGCCATGGATGGCGATGCCGCCGCGCCAGATCGCCAGGGCGTCGATCCAGTGCCCCTGGTATTGGCGCCACTCCAGGGCCACGTAGTACAGCCGGGCCCCAATCACCGCCCCGATCACCAGCACCGGCAGAAGATCGGCGATCACGGTGGGATCGATGCCACGGCGACGGCCCAGGCGGGTGGCCAGCAGCAGGCCCACCAGCACGGCACTGGCGATCAGCAGGCCGTACCACCGCAGGGAGAAGGGCCCCAGCTGGAACACCAGGGGGCCCGGGGAGGTGAACACCGCGGTGGGAAGGGCCAGCGGCATCAGGCAGGCCACGGATGCGCCTGGCAACAAAGGGCTCGGCAGCGGCGTGAGCTCAGAGGATCCCCTCGGCGGCCTGCACCTTCTCCACCTGCCGCTTCTTCAGCACCAGCAGAATCTGGGCGAGGGCCACCAGCGCGAACAGGGCGAGCAGGCCGTAGATACGAACGGGGTTCTGCAGCACCACCTCGGCGTCCACCTGACCGAAGCCACCCACATTGGGGTCGTTGGTGAGGGGGGCACCAGCGGTGAGCACATCGCCCACGGCCACCTTCAGGGCGGGGCCGGCGGGGATGGTTTCCGTGACCTTGCCATCGGGGGTGGCGATCTCCACCAGGGAGGCACCGTTCTCACCGGCGGTGATGGCGCTCACCGTGCCGGCGGCGGGGGCGGTGAAGAGGTTGTTGTTGGACTTCTCACCGGTGGGATACACCTGACCGCGGCCGCGGTTGCCGCCCACGTGGATCGAATACTTGCCGAAATGGATGGCGCTGTCGGTGGCCGGATCAGGCGAGAGCACCGGGAACACGATGGTCTGGTGTTGATCACCGGGCAGGGGACCCACCAGCAGGATGTTGGGCTGGGTGTCGCTGTACTGGGTGTAATAAATGCCGGCGGTCTCCTCCTTGAGTTCCTCGCTGAGGCGCTCAGGGGGGGCCAGGCGGAAGCCCTCGGGCAGCATCACCACCGCCCCCACGTTCAGCCCGGTGGCGCTGCCGTCGCCGGCCACCTGCTGGACATTGGCGTCGTAGGGGATCTTCACCTCAGCCTTGAACACCGTGTCGGGGAAGACAGCCTGGGGCACCTCCACCTGGGTCAGCTTCTTGGCCAGGTGGCAGTTGGCGCACACGATCTTGCCGGTGGCCTCGCGGGGGCTGGCGTAGTTCTGCTGCGCCCAGAAGGGGTACGCCCAGCTCGGGCTGGCGCCCGCTAGCAGGATCCCGGTCCCCAGGGAGAGGGCGAGGAGGAAGCCGAGCAGGGAGGAGAAGGAACGACGCATGGCGGTGGATCGGGCGGACGCGGACGGCAGGTCGTGGAGCGCGGGAGAGGTAGCGGCGGGACTCAGGCCCACCAGGGCTTGTCACCGGTGCGGAAATCGGTCTCGGTCCACTGGCTGAGGAACACGTTGTCGTTCTCAACGCTGACGTGGGCCAGGGCCAGGGAGAGAGGAGCGGGACCGCGCACCACCTTGCCGGTGGCGTCGTACTGGCTGCCGTGGCAGGGGCACATGAATTTGTTGGCGCCGCTGTTCCAGGGCACCACGCAGCCCAGGTGGGTGCAGATGGCGTTGATGCCGTAGTTGCCGATGGCCTCGGGACCCTCGACCACCAGGTAGGTGGGATCGCCCTTGAGACCCTGCACCAGGGAGCGGTCACCCTCCTTGTGGCCGGCCAGCCAGCCGGAGAGGGTGACGGCGTTGCCGGCCTCATCCTTGGCGGCAGTGCCGCCGCCACTGCCGGCGGGCCGGGGGGGGATGAAGTAATTGACCACCGGGTAGAGGGAAGCCAGGGCAACGCCGGTGACCGACCCGAAGGTGAGCAGATTCATGAACTGCCGGCGACCCATGCCGGGGACGTCACCGCTTGAGGAGGCCGCAGGGATCTGGGTCATACGAACCGTTCCGGAGACAACGGGGCAACGCTTGGTCATTATGAACTGCCTGCGGTCCCGCCCGGGGCCGGTCCCGGGGCCGTGGATGGAAGGCTTCACGAAACCGGGCCGGCCGCACGAGGGCGAGGACCGGCCGGAGGCCAGAGTTGGGGACCCTTCAGCTCCTCCATGCGCGATTCCGGGGAACCCCTCAGCGCCGAGGACCTGCTTGCCCTGCTGCGGCAGCGCTGGCAGGCCTCCTACGACCTGCAGCTGGTCCGACGCCACGGCCGCCTCTACCTGCAGGTGATGTGGGGGTACCTGGAGCAGCAGTCGTTTCCACTCAGCGCCGAGGCCTATGGGGCCCGGCTGGAGGAGCTCGTGGCCACCCTCAACGGCCTCGGGGTGGCGGACCAGGTGCGCCGCTGGCTGGCCACCACCCGCGACAAACCGAGGCTCGGCAAGGCCCTCTCCCTGGCCCTGGAGTTGCCCGAGGGCCGGGCCAGCGAATTCATGCTCTGAAGCCCCCGAAACAAGCAGCCCCAGCGGCCGCCTGCGATCAGCCCCCGTGCGGATCCGGAGCTGAGGCGAAGCGGCGGCAGGGGCCTTTCGCGGATAGCGAGGGCGGCTTCAGGCGGGGCGGCGGCGGGAGCCGGTGAGCGCCACCAGGCCCACCCCCACCAGGTAGAGAGCCGTGATGGCACCGGCCAGCAGCAGCATCGTGACCGGATCAGTGGAGGGGGTGAGCACCGCCCCGGCCAGGGCGCTGGCGAGCACCACCCAGCGCCAGGCCCCCAACATGGTGGGGGCATCGATCAGCCCAAGGGCTCCGAGCAGCAGCTGCAGCACCGGCAGCTGAAAGGCCAGGGCCGTGGCCACCATCAGCAGCAGCACGAAGTCGAGATAGCGCTCGATCGACCAGATCGGCTCCACCACATCGGCGCCGTAGCTCACCAGGAAGCGCAGGGCCGCGGGCACCAGGGCCCACCAGGCGAACACCAGACCCGCCAGGAACAGCAGGGTGGAGCCGGCCACCGCCGGCGCCACCAGGCGGCGTTCCCGCCGGGTGAGGCCGGGCAGCACGAAGGCCAGGGCTTCGAACAGCACCCAGGGCAGGGCCAGGGTGAGACCGGCGTAGCCCGCCACCTTGAGCGAAACGAACAAGAACTCGCCGGGGGCCAGCTGCAGGAAGCGGATCCCGGCGGCGGGCTGCTCCAGCAGCCGCACCAGGGGGCGCACCACCACCAGACAGAGGGCCGCAGCCACCACCACCGCGGCCAGGCTGCGCAGGATGCGCCAGCGCAGCTCCTCGAGGTGCTCGACCAGGCTCATCTCCACCTCAGCGGGGAACTGGTCGTCCGGGTGGGAGCCGGTGGCCGCAGCGGGCAGAGCCGGGCTGGGGGCCTCCGGCAGGAGGTCGGGCTCGGGCACGGGGCGACCTCAGGCAGGACCCCATGAATTGTGCCGCTCCACCCCGGCGGCTGTGCCTGGTGCGGCCGGGCGGTCCCTGATCAGGCCAGCAAGCCCGGATCCGGGGGCTCCAGCAGGGCCCGGGCCCGGGCCGGTTCGCCCCACAGCACCTGGCCGGGCCCATGGCGCACGGTGCCCAGGGCCGCGCCGGGAATGCGCTGGAGGGTGTCGGCGTCCACCATCACCACGGGCACCCGGCCATTGCCGCGGGCGCGGCTGAAGTGGGCGGCGAGGTCGGCCGCGGCCTCGAGATCGCCGGCCTCGGCCGCGGCCTCCGAGGCCTTCAGCACCACGTGGCTGCCGGGACACTCCTGGGCATGGAACCAGAGGTCGCCGCGGCGGGCCTGGCGCAGGCTGATCCAGGCGTTCTGGCGGTGGTTGCGCCCCACCTGGAGCCGCAGCCCGCGGGCGGTGCGGAGCTCCAGCGGCCGGGGCTGCTCCTGCTGGCGGCGGCGCTGCCGCTGCCCCTGACGGGGGGTGCTGTGATCCTCGAGGTCCTGCTCCAGCTCCTCGATGGCCTCGAGGCTTTCGCTGCGCTCGAGGTAGTGGAGGCTCGACTCGAACCAGGCGATGCGATCGCGGTGAAGCTCCAGGCGGGGCGTGATCGCCGCCACCGACCGCCGCAGGCGGCGGGCCTGGTGGTAGAGCTTGCGGGCCTCGTCCAGCACGGCGCGGGAGGGATCGGGCTGGCAGAGCAGACCATCGGCCCGGCGCTGCAGCTCCTCGCCGCCGGGCACCGCCGCCAGCAGCGCCTCCTGGCGCTCCGCTTCCCGGCCCTCCCGCGCCAGGGCCGCCTCCAGGCGCTGCCCCAGGGCAGCACGGCGTTGCTCCAACCGCCGGGAGGCCAGGCGGGTGCCGTAATAGGCCGCCAGGGCGGCGTTGATCGGCAAGGGAAGGGAGTCCGCCTCCAGAGGCGGCGCGGGGTCCGATCCGTGCGCTTGGGGAGGCGGTGGCCCCCAGCAGCGGTAGGTGTCGCCGCGGCCGGCCACAAAGCCGAACCGCTCCTCCTCCACCGCCGTGAGCCAGGCCCGCCAGCGGCCATAGAGGACTCGCCACTGCTGGGGCTCCACGGCCCCCACCGCTTGATCGGGGGCGGGCCCATCGTCCAAACCATCCAGCAGCTGGCGCACCAGGGCCGGACTGATGCCCTGGTAGGCCTGCCGCAGGGCCTGCTCCAGGGGCTGGGGCAGCAGCTGCAGGCGGCGGCACCAGTCCTGCTCGGATTCGGCCAGCCGCGGGGGTTCCCCGGCCAGGGCGGGGGGGGCGCTGTAGGGATCGCCGGTGCCGATCGGCCGCCGGCGCGACTGGCTCGGACGCACCTGGCGGCCGGCGGCGATCACCCGCCGCTGGCCATCGAGCAGGAAGAGGTTGCTGTGGCGACCCATCAGCTCGAGCACCAGGGAACGCTGGGGCTCCTCGCCGGGCCGGCGGGCGAAGACCAGCTCCACCACCCGCTCCCAGCCCTGCTGCTCAAGGGCCACCAGGGCCAGGCCCCGCAGGCTGTGCTGCAGCTGCTGGGCCAGGGTGCTGCCCTCCCCCTGGCGGGGGGGAGCGGGCACGGCATGGAGTCGGGGCGCCTCCGCCTGCCAGCCCAGCTCCAGCCAGTGGCTGCCAGCGAGGCTGCGCAGGGCCAGCTGCAGGGTGTGGGGATCGGCCTGCTGGGCCTTCTCGAAGCGGCTGGGCAGCAACAGGGGCCGCAACTCCGCCAGCAGGGCCCGGAGGGTGGTGGCATCGATCGCCTGCAGTGCCGCCATACCACTCCCTTCACCAGCCGCTTCTACTCTGCGGCCAGCGCCAGGTGCTCCATGCCCCCCTCCACCGACCAGGGCCGCCTCACCGTGATCACGGGCCCCAGCGGCGTGGGTAAAGGCACCCTGGTGGCCCGCCTGCTGGCGCGCCATCCGCAGATCTGGCTGTCGATCTCGGCCACCACCCGCGCCCCCCGCGCCGGGGAGCTGGAGGGCGTGCAGTACTTCTTCCACGACCGGGCCGGCTTCGAGGCGGAGGTGGCCGCAGGGGGCCTGCTGGAGTGGGCGGAATTCGCCGGCAACCTCTACGGCACGCCCCGCCGGCCAGCGGAGGAGCAGCTGGCGGCGGGCCGGCCGGTGCTGCTGGAGATCGAACTGGAGGGCGCCCGCCAGGTGCGCCGCAGCTTCCCGCAGGGCTTCCAGATCTTCGTGGCCCCCCCCTCCTTCAGCGAACTCGAGCGCCGCATCCGCGGCCGCGGCACCGATAGCGAGGAGGCGATCCAGCGGCGGCTGGAACGGGCACGGGTGGAGCTGGCGGCGGCGCCGGAATTCGACGCGGTGCTGGTGAACGCCGACCTGGAGGCGGCACTGCTGGACCTGGAGCGGCTGATGGGCCTGGCGCCGGCCGTCTGAGGTCCACCAGCCACCGGGACTGGCCACTGGTCACAAGCCATCAGCCACAAAAAAAAAGACCCCCCAGCAAGGGAGGTCGGCGGCGATGAACGCTGGTTCAGAACCGGCCCGGTTCAGAGGGGGTGGAAGAGGAGGTCGGGGTAGAAGCGGTTGAATTCGATCATGATCCCGGCCGTGATCGTGAACCAGATCGCAGCGAAGACGGGAGCGGTGGTGAGGAACTTCTTCATGGTGGGGTGCCAGGAATGGGGTGACCCTTGCAGGGGGAAGGAGACGGAAAAGCTTTCAGGCCAGCGGCGCAGTGCCGTGGTCCGGCTGCCTTCAGCGGGGCGACACGGTGATCTTGCTGTCGACCTGGGTGAGCTTGCCGCTGGTGAGCTCGCCAAAGGCGGCCAACGGCCAGCTGGCGGCGGCCAGGGTGCTCTTGAAGGCCAGGGGCAGATCGATCTGGATCTCGTGCATGGTGGCGTCCTTGCGGGTGGCCACGGCCTGCAGATAGGTGCGACCGGCCCAGCCGATGCAACCGGCGATGTAGAGGAAGGCGATGCCGGGAATGATGAAGTCACCGGCGTGGCTCCAACGGCCATCGACCACGAGGTGGGGCAGGCCGTCCGCACCGCACAGGGCCTTGCTGTACATCTCGAAACGGTGCTTGGCCTGGGCCGTGGTGGCGGTGCCGGCCCGCTGCTGGAAGCGGGCGTTCTCGGCGCAGGGGGTGAGGCCACCGATGTCGGCGCGGACCGCCGGAGCGAAGCCGAGGAACAGGAAGGCGGAGAGGAGTACGGCGAAAAGACGGCGCATGGGGAGGAGCCGGGAAGGGGCTGCCGCAGGGCAGGATGTCACGAGCGGACAGTAGGGGAGAGGCCAGGGACCGATGCCCACCGTTCTGGCGCTCGAAACAAGTTGTGACGAGTCGGCGGCAGCGATCGTGCGCGACCGCGAGGTGCTGGCGAGCGCCGTGGCCTCCCAGGTGGAGGAGCACGCCCGCTGGGGCGGGGTGGTGCCGGAGATCGCCTCCCGCCGCCACCTTGAGGCCCTGCCGCCCTTGATCGCCGACGTGGTGGCCCGCAGCGGCGTGAGCCTCCAGGAGGTGGACGCCATCGCCGCCACCGTGGCCCCCGGCCTGGTGGGGGCCCTGCTGGTGGGGTCCGTGACCGGTCGGACCCTGGCCCGCCTGCACGGCAAGCCCTTCCTGGGGGTGCACCACCTGGAAGGCCACCTGGCCTCGGCCCAGCTGGGGGAGGAGCCCCTGGAGGGGGAAGCCCTGGTGCTGCTGGTGAGCGGCGGCCACACCGAACTGGTGCGGGTCGACGCACCGGGCCGCTACCGGCGCCTGGGTCGCAGCCACGACGATGCCGCCGGCGAATGCTTCGACAAGGTGGCTCGGCTGCTGGGGCTCGGCTACCCGGGCGGTCCCGCCATCGAGGCGGCCGCCGTGGGGGGCGATGCGGGGCGATTCCGGCTGCCGAAGGGGCGCGTGTCGCTGCCCCAGGGGGGCTTCCACCCCTACGACTTCAGCTTCAGCGGCCTCAAGACGGCGGTGCTGCGGCAGGTGGAGGCCCTGCGCGCCGCCGGCGCGGCGCTGCCGCTGGCGGACCTGGCGGCCAGCTTCGAGCAGGTGGTGGCCGAGGTGCTGGTGGAGCGGAGCTGCCGCTGCGCCCGCGACGAGGGCCTCGGCACCCTGGTGCTGGTGGGGGGGGTGGCCGCGAACCGCCGCCTGCGGGGCCTGCTGGCCGTGCGGGCGTCCGAGGCGGGGCTGGCCTGGCGGGTGGCCCCCCTGGCCTGGTGCACCGACAACGCGGCCATGGTGGGGGTGGCGGCCTGCCAGCGCCTGGCCAGCGGCTGCCGCAGTTCGATCGATCTGGGGGTGGCCCCCCGCCTGCCGCTCAGTGAGGCGGACCGCCTTTACGAAACCCAGCCCTGCTTTTAATCGCCCTAGGGTGGTCTGATTCCCGTAGGCACGGCCCCCGGCCGTCTGCGCCCATGGCCCCGGCGAACCCCGTGCCGTTCGACTCCAGCACCGACCCTCCCCTGGGGGCCGCACCCCAGGCCCTGCGGGAGCCCGAGGCTTCTGCCAACACCCCGGCGGCCGCAGCGCTCGAGGGCGCCGGCGGGCCGGAACCGGTCTCCCAGGAGGAGCTCAACGCCTGGCGGCGGGGCTTCACCCCCCAGGCCGAGATCTGGAACGGCCGGCTGGCGATGGTGGGGCTCTCGATGGGACTGGCGGTGCTGCTGCTTGCCCGCCTGGCCGGCCACGCCGGCTGATCCCGCCCCTGCGGCCTGGGCTGCGCTTCAGGTGCGGCCGCGCAGGGTCTGGGCCAGCTCGCCCGGCCGCTGGCTGTGGTGCATGGCCTCCTCGGTGGTCACCCGGCCCTCCTCCACAAGCTTGGCCAGGGCCTGGTTGGCGGTCTGCATGCCGTCGAAGGCGCTGCGGGCCATGATCTCCTCGATCTGATCGAGATCGCCCTTGAGGATGTAATCACGGCAGGCATCGGTGTTGATGAAGATGTCGTGGAAGGCGGCCCGCTTGCCATCGCTGGTCTTGACCAGCCCCTGGGCGATCACTCCCAGCAGCGTTTCCGAAACGGCCCGCCGCACGCTCTCCTGTTCCTGGGGCGGATACATGCCCAGCACCCGTTCCACGGTGCGAACGGCCGAATTGGTGTGAAGGGTGCCGAACACCAGGTGGCCGGTCTGGGAGGCCTTGATCGCGGTGCTGAGCGTTTCCTGATCGCGGATCTCACCGATCAGGATCACATCGGGGTCCTCCCTGAGGGCCGCCCGCAGGGCATTCTGGAAGAGCAGGGTATGGGCACCAACCTCGCGCTGGCGCACCAGGGATTCGCGGCTCTGATGCACAAATTCCACCGGATCTTCGATGGTGAGCACGTGGCGCTTCATGGTGCGATTGATGAAATCAATCATCGCCGCCAGCGTGGTGCTCTTGCCGGAACCGGTCGGGCCGGTGACCAGGATCATTCCCTTCGGCCGCTCCGACAGCTCCTTGAGCACCGGCGGCAGGGACAGCTCCTCCATGGTGGCGATCCGCTGGGGGATCAGGCGCAGCACCATGGCGGGGCCCTGCACGGTCTGGAGCAGGTTGATCCGCACCCGCACGAAATCGAAGGCATGGGCGCCGTCGAATTCCTTGTGGTGCGCAAAGGTGTCGAAGCCGGTGGGTTCGAGGATTTCGCGCAGCCAGTCGCGGAAGGTCAGCGCATCGGTGACAGGCCAGCCGGTGCGCACGATGTCGCCACGGTTGCGGTAGCGGGGTTCCTCGCCCACCCCAAGGTGCACATCGGAGTAGTTGCGATCGAAGGCGTAGCGGACCAGTCCCTCGAGCGTGGTGGGGCACTCCCCCTCGGGCTGAACCGGAGCTGCGGCGGCCGCCGTGGGGGGCGACGGGAGCGGGGCGGGGGCGCCAGCCGCCGGTGAGGCCGCGGGCGGCGGCACCGCAGGCATCCCCAGCGGCGGAGGCGGGAGCGGAGCGGCGGGGGTGGGGCTGAACGCAAAGGGCAGTTCGGCCATGGACTCCGGCGGGACGCTGCCGAATCATGCTGGCACCGATCCCCGGCGGCTGCCAGCCAGGCCGAAGGTGGTGCCTAGGATCACGGGGTCCGCGGCCCGGCCTTGTCTGCCTCCTTCCCTGCAGCGCCCTCCGCCGCAGCGCCCCAGGCGCCCCCAGCGTCCGCCACCCCTGTGCCCCTGGTCACGATCGTGCTCGGCACCCGGCCGGAGGCGATCAAGCTGGCGCCGGTGATCCAGGCCTTCCTGGCCAGCGGCGATTTCCGCACCCGGGTGGTGCTCACCGGCCAGCACAAGGAGATGGTGGAGCAGGTGATGGCGTTGTTCGGCCTGGAGGCCGACCACGACCTGGCCCTGATGGCGCCCAACCAGACCCTCACCCATGTGACCTGCGCGGCCCTGCAGGGGCTGCGGCAGGAGTTCCTCGAACACCGGCCCGCCCTGGTGCTGGTCCAGGGCGACACCACCACCGCCTTCGCCAGCGCCCTGGCCGCCTTCTACGAGCAGATCCCGGTGGGGCACGTGGAGGCGGGGCTGCGCACCGACAACCTCTTCGATCCCTTTCCGGAAGAGGCCAACCGCCGCCTGATCTCCCAGGTGGCCCAGCTCCACTTCGCCCCCACCGATCGGTCCGCCGCCAACCTGCGGGCCTCCGGGGTGATCGGCGAGATCCTCACCACCGGCAACACGGTGATCGATGCGCTGCTGCAAACGGCCCGCACGGCGCCGGATCTGCAGCTGGAGGGTCTGGACTGGGACCGCCAACGGGTGCTGCTGGCCACGGTGCACCGGCGCGAAAACTGGGGCGAGCGGCTCGAAGACATCGGCCGCGGCTTCCTGGCGGTGCTCGAGCGCTTCCCCGACACCGCCCTGCTGCTGCCGCTGCACCGCAATCCCACCGTGCGGGAGCCCCTGCAGGCCCTGCTGGGCGGCCATCCCCGCGCCTTCCTCACCGAACCGCTCGACTACGACCGGCTGGTGGCGGCGATGCGCGGCTGCACCCTGCTGCTCTCCGATTCGGGCGGCCTGCAGGAAGAGGCCCCGGCCCTGGGCAAACCGGTGCTGGTGCTGCGGCGGACCACCGAACGTCCCGAGGCGGTCGAGGCCGGCACCGCCCGCCTGATCGGCACCGACAGCGCCGCGATCCTCAGTGAAACGGCGCGGCTGCTGGAGGATCCCGCCGCCTACGAGGCGATGGCCCGGGCCCACAACCCCTTCGGCGATGGCCTCTCCAGCGGGCGGATCGTGGAGGCCGCCCGGCGCTTCCTGCACCCGGCCCTGGCTGGCGCCTGAGAGCTGGGGTCTGAGGACGCCCGCCCGCGGCGGCCCTCAGGAGCGCTTCTTCTTGGCCCAGGGCGGCAGGTCGATGAACACGCGGGTGCCGGGCTGGAGCCCGGCGATCACCTGACTGTCGCGGCCGCTGCTCACCCCCAGCTCCACCGGTTGAAAACGGGGCTGGCGATCCTTGCCCACCAGCAGCACGCCGGGGCGGCCCTCCTCGGTCACCACCGCCACGGTGGGCACGAGGGTGCGGGCCTCCAGCCGGCCGGTCTGGAAATCGATGTCGGCGGTCATGCCGATGCGCAGCTCCGGGGCCGGGTCCACCAGAGCGAGCTTCACCTCGAAGGAGGTGACGTTGTTGGTCTTGACGGCCCGCGGGGCGATCTGACGAATGCGGGCGGCGAAACGGCGGTCGGGGAAGGCATCCACCCGCACCGTGGCGGCCATGCCGGGGCGCAGCCGGCCCAGGTCGCTCTCGGGCACTTTGGCCAGCACCTCGAGGCCCTGGGAGAGCTCCACGATCGAGGAGCTGGTGGCGCCGGCGGTGGCCGAGGCGGTGGTGGTGGGGGTCACGAAGGCACCGGGATCGGCGTAGCGCTGGCTGATCACCCCGCTGAAGGGCGCCCGCACCAGCAGCTCGCCCTGCTCCACCTGCCGCTGGTCGAGCCGCTGGCGGGCGGCGGCCAGGGCCATCTGCTTCACCTCCTCATCGGCGCGGAAGCGGTTGAGGTCGTTGAGGCTGATCGCACCCTGGCGGTACAGGGGTTCGTTGCGGGCGCGCTCGCTGGCACTGCGGCGCAGTTCCGCCTGGGCGGAGCGCACGTTGGCCTGGATTTCCTCCTCCCGGTCGCCCAGGTCGCCCGGGTCCATGCGGGCCAGCACCTGACCGGCCTGCACCGCATCCCCCTCATCGACGAACAGCTCCTCGATCACCCCCTGGCGCCGGGGGCTCACGTTGACCCGCTCCACCGCATCGAGCTCACCGGTGGCGTTCACCACCCCGGGCAGGGAGCCGGAGCGGGCCAGCACGGTGTAAGGGGTCACATCGCGGGCGGCGCTCTGCCGCTGGCGCTGCCACAGCCCCAGGCCGGCCAGCAGGGCCACAGCCGCCGCCAGGGCCAGCCAGGTGCCGCCGCGGCGGCTCCAGGGCGGCTGGCGCCGGGGCAGGGGGGTGGGGGCAGGGGGAACCACCAGGGCGGGAGCGGACGGTGGGGCGGGGTCCACCGATCGGAGGGGGGTCGGGGAGGCGATGGGAGGAGTCCCAGATGGGATCCAGTTTCGCCGGTCAGGAGGTGGGTTGTGGGTACGGTGCGCCACCCCTGGGGGGTGACGTCGCAGCAGCGACCCCTAGATTCCGGCCATGCTCAAAGCCGGAATCGTGGGGCTGCCCAATGTGGGCAAATCCACCCTCTTCAATGCCCTGGTGGCCAACGCCCAGGCCACCGCCGCCAATTTCCCCTTCTGCACGATCGAGCCCAACTCGGGTGTCGTGGCCGTGCCGGACGAGCGCCTGCAGCAGCTTTCGGCTGTTTCGAGCTCGAAGGAGATCATCCCCACCCGGGTCGAGTTCGTGGACATCGCCGGCCTGGTGAAGGGCGCCAGCCAGGGCGAGGGGCTGGGCAACAAGTTCCTGGCCAACATCCGTGAAGTTGACGCGATCGTGCACGTGGTGCGCTGCTTCGAGGACGACGACGTGATCCACGTGGCGGGCTCGGTCGATCCGCGCCGCGATGCCGAGGTGATCAACCTGGAGCTGGGGCTGGCCGACCTGTCCCAGGTGGAGAAGCGCCGCGAACGGCTGAAGAAACAGCTGCGCACCAGCAAGGAGGCCCAGCTCGAGGACACAGCCCTGGAACGGATCCAGGCGGTGCTGGAGCAGGGTGGCGCCGCCCGCTCGGTGAGCCTGGCCGAGGAGGAGGAGGTCCTGATCCGGCCCCTGGGCCTGCTCACCGCCAAACCGATCATCTACGCCACCAACGTGAGCGAGGACGACCTGGCCGGCGGCAATGCTTTCGTGGACACGGTGCAGGCTCTGGCGGAGCAGGAGGGTGCCCTCTGCGTGAAGATCTCGGCCCAGGTGGAAGCGGAGCTGATCGAACTGCCCCAGGAGGAACGGTCCGAATTCCTGGCGGGCCTGGGGGTGAGCGAGGGGGGGCTGCGCAGCCTGATCCGCGCCACCTACCAGCTGCTGGGCCTGCGCACCTACTTCACCACCGGTGAGAAGGAGACCCGCGCCTGGACGATCCGCGCCGGCATGACCGCCCCCCAGGCCGCCGGGGTGATCCACACCGATTTCGAGCGGGGCTTCATCCGCGCCCAGACGATCGGCTGGCAGCAGCTGCTGGAGGCCGGCTCCCTGGCGGAGGCCCGCAACCGCGGCTGGCTGCGCAGTGAGGGCAAGGAATATGTGGTGGCCGAGGGAGACGTGATGGAGTTTCTGTTCAACGTCTGAGCCCTTGAGAGCAAGCCGACCTCGGCATGCGCCAACCTGGGTTGACGCTGTCCACGCCCCAGCCATCGCCGCTCAGCCCCCGATCGCCCCCCTGTCGATGGCACGAGGCCGGAAGCCCGAGCAGGCTGGTCCTTGATGGACAAGCCCACCCTCCGATCAGCCCGCGCCCAGGGCGGACCTTTGCGGGCCAGGCGGGGCGTGACACGCCTGGTTCCTGGCTGGCTGCGGGGCTGGTGGAAGGAGGAGCGGCGTTCGCGGCGGGGTCGGCCGCTCCCCGGGGCTTCCGTGGCGGCAGGCGGCCTGGCCCTGGCGGGCCTGCTGGCGCTCGATGGCTGGATCCGCCTGGGGGCCCTGCAGGCCGAGCATGCGGCGCGGCTGCGCGAATCGATGGCGATCCTGCGGGCCACCTCGATCGGCATCGAACGCACCACCCTGGACTGGGCCCACTGGGACAACCTCTACACCTGGTTCGCGGGGCAGAACCCCAGCTTCAGCCGTACGGATCTGGAAACCACCCCCCTGTTCGATGGCGGCGGGACCTTCCTGTTCTTTGAGCCCGATGGCCGCCCCCGGCTGAGCTTCAGCCGCCGGGGCTATGACCATCCCCACGACCGAGCCTTGATGGGCTGTGTGCAGAGCAACCTGAAGCAGCACCGCATCGGCTTGGGAGCGCTCCATCTGTTGTGCAAGGGCAGCCGTGGCACCCCCTATGTGGGAACGGTCACCGCCATCAGCAACAGCGCCATGACCGCCACCCCGATCGGGGCCCTGGCGATGTTGGAACCGCTGATCAAGCCGGTCTTCGGCGCCTCCTACAACGACCCGCTGCGCTGGCTGATGGGCCGCCTGCGGGATGTACCGCCTTCCCATGCCACGCAACAGGGGAGGTCTGACCATCCCATCACCGTGCCCCTGCTGGGCCCAGCCATCCACGGGGAGAACGCCACGGTGCTGGCGCTGGCCCGGGAGCCCTACCTGCCCAGGGTGGCGCGCGGTCTGCTGAGGGATCTTCTGCTCACCCTCGCCTTCCTGGCCTCCCTGCTGCTGGTGCGGGCGCTGATGCTGATGGAACGGCGCCGCCAGCTGCTGATCCGGCGCCGGATCGAGCGTGGCGGCGAGCGACGCATCCGTCAGGCCAGCCGCGATCTCGACAAGCTGCTCGAACGGATGGGCCAGTCCTCCGTGGCGCCGGAGGGCGAAGAAGGCGTGATGGCGCGGTTGATCGCCGCAGGCGCCGCGGCGGCGCCCCCACCCCTGCTGGCGGCGGCTCCGCTGGAGCAGAAGCTGGAGCGGCTGGCCTCCCGCTTCCAGCACTTCCTGGAGCGGGCCCGCAGCCTGGCCCTGCTCGATCCGCTCACCCAGCTGCCGAACCGGCGCTACTTCATCGAGGAGATGCAGCGGCGGCTGGAGCAGTGCCAGCGCGGCGACGAGCGGTTGGCGATCCTGTTCGTGGATGTCGACAAGTTCAAGAACATCAACGACTCCTACGGCCATGCCGTGGGTGATGCGGCCCTGGTGCTGGTGGCCCACCACCTGCGCCGGCAGACACCCGAGCACGACTTCCTCGGCCGCTACGGCGGCGACGAATTCGCCATCCTGGTCAACCTCAACCGGCTGGCCGGCCGCGGCGAGCGCGATCCCCAGGCCGAGCTGATGGCCTTTGCCCGCAGCCTCACCGCACCGTTCAACACCGCGGTGGAGCTCGAAGGCATGGCGGTGGAGCTGAGCATCAGCGTGGGAATCACTGTGATCGATCCCACCGATGCGGATGGCCAGGCGGCGATGCGGCGCTCCGACATCGCCATGTACCGCGCCAAGCAGACCAACAGCAGCCCGATCGCCTTCTTCGAGGGCGGCGTCAACGACAGCCACCTCGACAGCTACCGCCTGTTCGGCGATCTGCGCCAGGCCATCCGGGAGCAGGCCTTCGCGGTGGTGTTCCAGCCGATCGTGAACCGTGCGGGAGAGATCGAGGCCGTCGAGGCTCTCGCCCGCTGGCACCATCCCGAACGGGGAGCGGTGCCACCGGATGTGTTCCTGGATCTGGCGGAGCGCTACCGCCAGATGGATCCCCTCAGCAACCAGCTGATCACGCTGTCGCTGCAGCGCTTCCGGCCCCTGGCGGAACGCTGCTCCGAACTGCGCCTCTCCCTCAACTTGCCCCCCTCGAAACTGGCCGATCCCCAGCTGGTGCAGCAGCTGGATCGGGATCTGGCCGCCCATGGCCTCCGGGCCGAACGGATCACGATCGAGGTCACCGAGCGCTCGGTGCTGCAGACCAATGCCCGGGTGACGGACAACCTGGCGGCCCTGCGGCAGCGGGGGGTGCGGATTTCGCTCGACGACTTCGGCACCGGCCACTCCTCGCTCAGCCTGCTCAACACCCTCCAGCCCGATGAGGTGAAGATCGACCGCAGCTTCGTGCTCGCGATGGAGCACGACTGCTATTCCCGCCAGATCGTGACCCTGGTGTCGGACATGGCCCAGCGCATGGGCCTGCGGGTGGTGGCGGAGGGGGTGGAGGACCAGGAGGTGCTGGACCACCTGCTCGCCCTGGGGGTGAGCCATTTCCAGGGGTTCCATTTCGCCAGGCCCCAGCCCCCCGAGCAGCTTCTGCAGCAGTGGCGGGGCGGTGCCCTGGCCGCCGGGGCCGCGGTGATCGGCGAGGATGGGGGCTGAACCCACGGCATTCGGCCTTCCATGAGCCAGTCCCCCGGCGCCTCCCCCCAGGCCGGCCCCGCCGGGCAGGCCCCAGAGCCGGCTGATCCCGGGCGCAGCGGGCCCCAGGGCGCGGATTCCGCGCCGACAACGGCAGAGGCAGAGAAGGCGGCGGAGGAACACCTCCACAACTTCGCCGTGCAGAAGGAGGTGCATCGCCAGATCCGCAACGATCCCGACTACGACGACTGGGAGTACGGCACCGAACCGCTGCCCAGCGAAGCCTGGAGTGCCCGGGCTCAGGCCACCGACTGAGACCGCGAAGAGGCTGAAGGATCAGCGGCAGAGCCGGCGGGAGGCCGGACCGCGATCGTTTCGGCGAGCCGCAACCGGCGCACCGGATTGAGGCCCGCCAGCAGCAGCGTGGCCATCACCAGCCAGAGCCCGGCCCCGTGGCGCTGGGTTTCAAGCAGAGCCCCGGCCAACAGGGGCGCCAGCACGGCGCTCACCGCGAAGCACTGGGAGAAGAGGGCCAGGGCCATGCCCCGGTGTTCGGGTGGTGCGAGCTCCACCACCGCCTCGGTGGCCGTGGGCAGGAAGGCCGCCTCCCCCAGGGCGAGGGGCAGCTGGGCCAGCAGCACCAGCGCCAGACCCCAGGGCAGCAGGGCGGAGAGGGCCAGCAGCACCGCGCCGGCGGCAAAGCACACCAGGCTCAGGGCCAGCCCGGTGCTCACCGGCCGCCGGGCCAGGGCGCGGCCCACGGGCCACTGCAGCAGCAGCAGCAGCCCGAGCTGCAGGCCGATCAGCAGGGCCCCGGGCGCCACCGCCAGGGCGGGACGGCGCAGGCCGCCCCGCACCAGATCGAGGGGCAGGGCGCTCTGCAGCAGGGCGGGCATGGCGGTGGCCAGGAGCGCCACCAGCAGCAGCGGGGCCAGCCGGGGCAACCAGGGTGCAGCGGAAGCCTCGGCCGAGCTGGGGCCGGGCAGCGGGCGGGGATCGGCCCGCGGGCGGGGATCGGGCAGCGGGCGAAGCAGCAGCACCACCACCAGCAGCACCAGCCCGGCGATGTCCACAAGGTAGATGCCCCGCAGCTGGCCCGCCGCCGCCAGCACGGCACCGATCAGGGCACCGATCACCACGCCGGCCGCATCGGCGGTGCGTGCCAGGGCAAAGGCCCGGGCCGAGGGGAGCGGACTGCAGGCGAGGGGCACCGCCAGCTCGATGGCGGGCCAGTAGAGGCCGGCGGCGATGCCGAGCAGCACCTGCCCCAACGCGAAGGCGGCAAACGACTGGGCCAGCAGCAGCACCCCATCGCCGGCGATGGCGGTGAGGGCGCCCAGCAACACCGGCCCGGAGCAGCGCAGGCCCCGATCGAGCAGGGCGCCGGCGAGCAGACGCCCCCCCGTGCCCGCCAGGGCCGCCAGGGCGATGCCGCCGGTCACCTGGGAGGGGGAGAAGGCCGCCTGGTGGAACACCAGGGGCGTGAGATAGAGCACCCCGCCATAGCCGAGGGCGGCGATCAGGCGCAGAACTGCCAGTTCCCGCAATGGCGCGGGAAACTGGAGCCACCAGGATCCCGATCCGGATGGCCGCTGGGGCTGCTCCAACACGCGTTCAACAGCTCCGGGCCCTGGCCATCAGTCTGCTGATCGGCGGCGCCCTTTCGCCGGCGGCACCGCTGCGGCCGGCCGGCGCCGCGGAGCTGCTGAAGATGCGGCTGGATGGTCTGGAAATCCCCATCCGCCTCGACCAGCTGGAGGCCTGGAGGAACCAGGGCATCCCGGCGGGCAGCGCCAATGACCTCACCCCCTGGCTGGGCCTGCTGGACCCGGCCGGCCGGGCCGACCTGCGCCGGATGCTGGGGGCCCCGTTGCTGCGGGACCGCAGTTTCGGCCGCCAGCTGCTCGACACCTGGGCGGGCGGCCAGCTGATGGCGGAACTGGGCACCCTGCTCACCACGCCGGAGGGCCGCAGCAGCACCCCCCTGCTCCAGCTCACGCTGCGCCGGCTGCTGGAGCAGCGCCGGGAGGTGTCGCTGCTGGATGTGCTCCAGGCGGTTCCCACTCCCCAGCTCAACCTCCAGCTCGACGGCCTGATCGGCCTGGCCGAGCGCTGGCGCGGCCAGCTGCGCCGCCAGCAGAGAGCCTTCAAGGCACTGCAGACGCTGCCACTGCCCGCCATCAGCGTGAAGCAAGGGCCCGAATCCCCGACCACCGCGCCGCTGCGCCCCCTGCCGCTGCAGCTGGCCGTGGCGGGGCGGCCCGAGGGGCTGCCGCTGCGGATCTGGCTGCCGCCGGCCGAGGAGGCGGCGGCCCCGACCCGCCCTTGGGTGCTGATGATGCCTGGGCTGGGGGGCAATGCCCACCAGCTGGGCTGGCTGGCCGGCGCCCTGGCTCAGCGGGGCTGGCCGGTGGTGGTGGTGCAGCACCCCGGCAGCGACAGCCAGGCGGTGCGGGCCGCCCTGGTGGGCCAGCGGCCGCCGCCCGGAGCGGAGAGCCTGGCCCGGCGGCTGGCCGATGCCGAGGCCGTGATCGCCGCCCAGCGGGAGGGGCGCCTGCCGGTGCGGGGGCGGGGGCTGATCCTGGCGGGCCATTCCCTCGGCGGCGTCACCGCCCTGCTGGCGGCGGGGCTGGCGCCGGCCCCGGGCCTGGAATCCCGCTGCCGCAGTGCCCTGGAGCGGCTGCCGATCAGCAACCCCTCGCGGCTGCTGCAGTGCGAGCTGGCCGAGCGGGGGCTGCCCCGCACGCCACGCCGCCCCAGCGACCTGCGGGGGGTGATGGTGTTCAACGGCTTCGGCAGCCTGCTCTGGCCGGAGCCGCGCCTGGCGGAGCTGCCGGTGCCATTGCTGCTGGTGGGAGGCAGCCTCGATCTGGTCACCCCCCCGCTCGATGAGCAGCTGGCCCTGTTCCTGCCGGCCCGCGATCCCCGCAGCCGCCTGGTGGTGGTGGATGGGGGCAGCCATTTCTCGCCGGTGCGGATGACGGAGCGCGACGACGTGCTGCTGCGCCTGGGCCGCGAGCTGGTGGGGGTGGATCCGCTGCGGGTGCAGGCGGTGCTGCTGGGCCTGAGCGAGGAGTTCCTGGCCTCGCTCGAGACGGAGGGCTCCGCACCGCCCCTGGGGCCCCAGCGGCGCCGGCAGGACGGCATCACCGCCTACGTGCTCGATCCAGCCATGGCCCGCCGCTGGCGCGCCGCGCTCTGAACGCCGTTCAGAAGCGCACGCGCGGATCGAGCAGGGCCACCAGCAGATCCACCGCCACGGTGACCATCACCACCAGGGCCGCCACCACCACCACGATCCCCTGCACCACGGGATAATCGCGCTGGGCGATCGCCTCCTGCAGCCGGGCGGCAATGCCCGGCCAAGAGTAGGTGACCTCGATCAGCAGGGCGCCACCGATCAGGGAGGCCACGGTGATGCCGGTGATCGTGAGCACCGGCAGCAGGGCATTGGGCAGGGCGTGGCGCAGCACCACCCGGGTTTCGCTGAGGCCGCGGCTGCGGGCCGCCTCCACGTAGTCGGAGCCGAGGGCGCGGCGCAGGTTGAGGCGCAGGGCATTGGTGAAGATGCCGCTCAGCAGCAGGCCCAGGGTGGAGGCGGGCAGCACCAGGTGGCGCAGAGCCCCCTGCAGCTGCTGGAGGTTGCCGGCCCGCAGGCTGTCGAACAGGTAGAAGCCGCTGCCCTCCGGCGGCAGCACGGTGGCGGGCAGGCGGCCGCCCACCGGCAGCCAGCCGAGCCACACGGCGAACACCAGCTGCACCACCATCGCCGCCCAGAAGGGGGGCAGGGCGTAGGTGCCGATGCCGAACAGGCGGCCGGCCAGATCCACCTTGCCCTCGGGCCGGGCGATGCCGCTGAAGCCCACCGCCAGGCCGAGCACCGCGGCGATCAGCAGGGCCACCAATCCCAGCTCCAGGCTGGCCGGCAGGCTGCCCTGGATGATCGTGGTGACCGGCTCCTGGCTGCTCTGGGAGACCCCGAGGTTGCCGTGCAGCAGATCGCCCAGGAAGCGGCCGTACTGCAGCGGCAGGGGCTGATCGAGGCCGAGCTGGTGGCGCAGGGCGGCGCGGGCGGCGGCAGGGGCCTTCGGACCCAGCAGGGCATCGATCGGATCGCCCGGCGCCACCCGCAGCAACAGAAACACCAGGCTGGCGATCAGCCAGAGCATCAAGGGCGCCAGGGCCAGGCGGGCGCCGAGGTAGCGGAGCAGGTCGGAGCGGCGGCTCATCGGCGGGCCTCCGGGCTCCCGGGGGACACGGCCAGCGTGGCAGGGGCCCTGCCCGGAGCAGACAGCGCAGCGGCGGCCGGCGCAGCCCCCGGCAGCCGCCGCAGCTGATCGAGCCGCAGGCGGCCGGAGCCATCGAACTGGGGCGCCGTGATCCGCCGCCCGCTCCAGGCCTGTTCGGCCATCAGCCACACCGGCAGGTAGGGCACCGCGCCGGCGGTGCGCTGCTGGATGGCCCGCAACAACCGCGCCCGCTCGGGCCCGTCGATGCGACTGCTGCGCAAGAGCTCGGCATCGAGGCCGGGGGCGCTCCAGAAGGAGCCGCTCAGGGCGCTGTTGCCCTTGGCGCAGCGGTTCCCTTCGGCCTTCTCGCAGCTGAGCAAGGGGGCCAGGAAGTTCTCGGGGTCGGGGTAGTCGCCGATCCAGTCGTAGAAGAAGAGGGTGAGGGCGCCCTTGCCGAGCTGGTCGTAGGCGGTGGTGGACTCCATGCCGCTCACCTGCAGATCGAGGCAATCGCCCAGATCGCGGCGCACCTGGGCCTGCCAGGTGAGGGCCAGGAGGCGATCCGAGGGGATGTCGGAGCGGAAGGTGAGCGGCAGGCTGAGCACCTTGCCGTTGCAGTAGCCGGCCTGGCGGTAGAGGGCGCGGGCGGCGGCGGGGTCGTAGGCGGGCCAGGCCTCGGGGTCGGAGCCGGCCAGGCTGGGGGGGATCAGCTGGCGCAGGGGCGGCCGCATCCCCAGGCTCACCCGCTCGGTGAGGGTGGCGCGATCGAGGCTGCGGGCCAGGGCCCGGCGCAGGGCAACGTTGTTGAGCGGCGGCTGGTCGGTGAGCAGGGAGAAGAAGCCGATCGAAAGGGGCGGCCCGCTGCCTTCCCGCAGGCGGCCGGCATCGGCATCGCGGTGCAGGGCCTGCTGGTGGTCGATCTCGAGGCCACTGGCCAGCAGCACGTCCACCTCACCGCTGCGCAGGGCCCCCAGCAAGGCGGTGGAGTTGCTGAGGGTCACCAGGTTGATGCCGCCGTTGGCGGGGCGGGCTCCCCAGTAGCCCTTGAAGGGGGTGAGCCGCTGCTGCTGGGCGTTGAAGAAGCTGAGGGTGTAGGGGCCGGTGCCCACGAAGCGGTCGTTGAGGGGCTTATCGGCGTTCTGGCGGTAGGCGGTGGGGGAGACGGGGGTGAGGAAGATGGCCGAGAGCAGACGGGGCAGGGGGCTGAAGGGGGCCTTGAGCTCCAGCTCAATCTCGTGGCTGCCGGTGGCGCGCACGGCCTTCACGCGGTCGCTGAACTGGTAGCCGAGGGTGCCGATCGCCATGAAGCGCTGCAGCGAGAACACCATCGCGGCCGCATCAAACGGGGTGCCGTCGTGGAAGCGCACGCCCTGGCGAAGGGGGATGCGGGCCCGCAGCCCATCGGCGCTGAGCACGGGCGGCCCGCTGGCCAGCCGGGGCTCGATCGTGCCAGCGGCTGTGATCGCATACAGGGGATCGCCCAGGGCACTGAGCACCTGCATCTGGCCGGAGCGCGAGGCCTGGGCCGGATCGAGCGAATCGATCCGGCTCTTGCTGGCCACGATCAAGGTGCCGGCGGGATGGGGCGGGGCGCAGGCGGTGGTGAGGGAGGCGAGGGCCAGGAGGCCGGCCAGGAGGCGCGCCTGCTGGCGGAGCGCCGCCGCTGGCAGGGGCCGCGGCGGGGCTGCGGGCACGATCTGGCCGGTGGCGGGAGGCAAGCCCTGTTGCTCGAGTCGGCCCCATTCAAGGGGGTCGGCGGGCCGAATCCGCAGCGCTGCCCCTCAGCCCTCGTGCCGCCCCGCCGGCAACGGCCTGTGGGGAAGGGCCCCTTGCACCTGGCCCAGGGGCAGTTCAAACACCGGCGAGCCGTGGCGGGCCAGGGGCCAGCGGCGTACCCAGCAGCGGTTGCCGTGCTGGTCGACGCTGATCACCTGGAAGAGCTGGGCGTCGGCGCCGGCCGGATCCAGGGGCTCGAGAACCCCGATGGCAGCAGGCGGGAGCTGGATGCAGTCGCCCTGGAGAAGGTCCATGGCTGGGCTGCCACGACGGGCAACGGAGATTTCTTAAGCATTTCTACTGCCCCATGGGGGCCCGAAGCGCTATTTGAGGGACTCGGGACGCCGAAAGACCATCTGGGACGCCCGGGATGGTCTTTGCCTCGGCCAGGCGAACAGGAAGGGGCTGGGGGGCTGGGTCGGGCCTCGCCTTGGTTCGGTGATGTGGCGATAGACGGGCGTCGTTGATCGGAGGGTTTGAGCATTGTGCGGCAGATCGGCGGCGTAAAATAGGCGCAGGCGAGAGTGATTGCATCGGTCTGATTGTGATTAGAGCGATTAGCCTATGGGGGTCAATTCTTTTCGAGACATGTTCTATTCAGTGCTGCAAAAGGCTGGGTGGTCGAGGGCTGCTGTTGCCTTCAGTCTCACCGGCGTTACGGCTTCCCTTCTCTCCGCCGGTGGCGCCCAGGCCACCATCGTGCCCGGCAATCTCTGCTGGTTTGGTGATCCCGGGGTTCTTAACCCGGCCGTTACCCCTGAGTGTGCTACATACGATCCATCAACTGGCCTCGGTACCCAGTTCTTTGAGGTAGACAAGCTGGTGAATCTGGGGTTCCTGGATTTCGGTACTGCCCCCTTAGGAGGTCCGATGACAGGCAGCCTCGGTTTTCAATACACAGCGATTGATCCTCCCCCTGGCATTGCTGATGATCAGTTCAGTCTGATCCTCAACTTCAATCCTGACCGCAACGGCCCATATACTGGCGAATTTGACTACCAGATCTTTGCCACCAATCCCCTCTTCCAGTTCAACACCGCCGAGCTCGACAGCGTTGTGTCCGGGGTTCCCACCGGTACCTTGATCACGAAGTCGATCCTCGGCTTTGCCGACATCATCTCCACCGATGGTTCGAATGAGCCGGGTGTGGCTGTGAGCGGGTCGGTGCTGACGGTGCGAAACACCTGGAACGTGCCTGCGGGTGCGGTGCTGGACAACTTCAAGGACACCTACACCCAGCGAACGATCGACGTTCCCGGCCCCCTGCCGCTGCTCGGCGCTGGCATGGGCTTCGCCTTCAGCCGGCGGTTGCGCAGCCGCATCCGCTCGGCACGCCGCTCCGCCTGATCAAGGCCCTGGTGGTCCCACCTCGGGATGTCATGAGCAAGCCCTGCCCCAGCGCAGGGCTTTTTCATGGGCCCTTCCCTACAGCGTGCGCAGGCAGGCCGCCACCGTGAGCACCTCCGGATGGGCCTCGATCGCCGCCAGGGCCTCGCGGAAGCGGGCCTCCTGCACCTCGTGGGTGATCACCACGATCTCGGCGGCGCCGCCGGCGCTCTCGAGCTGCACGATCGACTGGATCGACACGCCGGCGTTGCCGAAGGCGGTGCCGATCTGGCCGATCACACCGGGCTGGTCATGCGTGCGGAAACGCACATAGTTGCGGTGGCTGGTGAGGGTGCCTTCCACCAAAGCGCAGCGCCGCCAGCTGCTGGCGGCCAGCAGGGGATCGAGCCCGGCCTGCGGGCCCCCCACCTGGCGGATGCCGGCGATGTTGAGGATGTCGGCCACCACTGCTGAGGCCGTCGGGCCCGCGCCGGCTCCCGGGCCGTAGAACATCACCCGGCCCACCGGATCGCCTTCCACCAGGATCGCGTTGTTCACCCCGCTCACCCCGGCCAGCGGGTGATCCACCGGCAGCAGGGTGGGATGCACGCGCACATCGAGCGACTGCACCCCGGCGGCAGCGGGATCGCCGATGCGCTGGGCCACCGCCAGCAGCTTCACCACGAAGCCGAGCTGGGCCGCGTAGGCCACATCGCGGGCCTCCAGCCGGTCGATGCCCTCCGTGGGGATGGCGGCGCGGGGCACCGGCCCGCCATAGGCCAGGCCTGCCAGGATCGCGATCTTGTCGGCCGCGTCGTGGCCCTCCACATCGGCGGCGGGATCGGCCTCGGCGTAACCCAGCCGCTGGGCATCGGCCAGCACGTCGCCATAGGCGGCGCCCTCCTCGGCCATGCGGCTGAGGATGTAGTTGGTGGTGCCGTTGATGATGCCGCTCACCCGCTGGATGCGGTTGCCGCCGAGCGACTGCTTCAGCGGTTCGATGATCGGAATGCCCCCGCCCACCGCCGCCTCGATCAGCACATAGACCCCCCGCTCGGCGGCGGCGGCGGCGATCTCCTCCCCGTGGCGGGCGATCACCGCCTTGTTGGCGGTCACCACCGGCTTGCCGGCGGCGATGGCGCGCAGGATCAGGCTGCGGGCCGGCTCCAGGCCGCCCATCACCTCCACCACGATCTCCACCGCGGGGTCATCGATCACCGCTTCAGGGCTTGTGGTGAGCAGCGCCGGATCGAGCGCCAGGGGCCTGGGGCGGGCGAGATCGCGCACCGCCACCTTCCGCAGCGCCAGTTCGCCCACCAGCGGGTGGCGGCCCTCCGGCCCCATCAGGATCGCGGCCACGCCCGCTCCCACCGTTCCCAGCCCGAGCAGGCCAACACCGATCGCCATGGGGCGCCATCCCGCAAACCGCTGATCCTAGAAATCGGCCGGCAGCTCGGGTGGGGCCTTTCCCCCGGCAGCGGCGGCGCCGGGCCCTAGGTGGCGCCTGCGGCGGGGGAGGCCGCGAAGGCCGCCGCCTGGGCCTGCATGGTGCGCAGGATGTTGAGGAAACCGTTGGCGCGGGAGGGGGTGAGGCTGGCCTGCAGGCCCGTGGCGGCGATGAAGGCCGGATCGAGGGCCACCACTTCGGCCGGGGTGAGGCCGTCGAGCCCCTCGATCAGCAGGGCCAGCAGCCCCTTGGTGATCTGGGCATCGGAATCCCCCTGCCAGTGCAGGCGCCCCTCCTGCAGATCGCCCACCACATACACCTGGGACACGCAGCCGCGCACCTTGCGCTCCTCGCTGCGCAGCTCCTCCGGGAGGGCGGGCAGCCGCTTGGCCAGCCAGAGCACGTATTCATAACGGCGCTTCGGATCGGCGGTGCTGCCGAGGCGCTCCACGATCCGATCAAGGGCCGGACTGCCGGTGCTGGCCATGCCGGAGGCTTCGCTCAACCGCGGGGGCGGTAAAGGAGGGCCAGGCCGCCGAGCAGGCCGAGGGCGGCCACCGGGGCCAGGGCCAGCAAGCCGGTCCGCCAGGCCAGCGGTTGGCCGGTGGCCTGCAGGCGGCCGCCGGTCAGTTCAGAGAGTTCGATCCAGTCGCGGTGGCCGGGGCCCGCATCCACCTGGATCTCGGCACCCTTGCCGGTGCGGGCCGGCAGGGCGAAGGCCAGACGACCCTGGGCATCGGTGCGGCCCAGCTCAATCGGGGTGCCCCCACCGGCCGGCATCAGCCGCACGGCGGCATCGCGGGCCGGCTCGCCATTTGAGAAAACGCTCTGGAGATCCAGCGTGCCGGCGAGCGAGGCCTGAAGCTGGGCCGTGCCAGCGCTGCCGTGCACGTGCACTTCGGTCTCGATGCCGTGGGCACGGCCAGCCAGGGGGGTGAGCGCCAGGCCGGCGGCTCCAAGCAGGACCAGCAGTGGGAAACGGCGCATGGCGGTGGGTTGCGGATCCGGGTTCAGCCGGCTTTCCAGCGATTCTCGCTGCTGCGGCCGGCCTGCACCATTCTCGCCACCGAACTCACCATCATCGAGAGGGCATCACAGGCTTCGCCGCGGGCCTGGTGTTCGGCGGCGATCACCCGCTCGGCGGCCGTGGGGGCGTGCGGCAAGGAAGCTTCGGAACTGGTGACGGCCAGGGAACGGGCCACCTGCCAGGGGGCCGTTTGAAACGAATCCAAGGCGCCTTTCGATCGCATGTCCTGATCCTGGCAAATCATCCGGCGAAGTGAGGACGCTGCTGCGATGCGTTACACGGCGAGCGGCCCCTGCAGGCCGTGCAGCCCGTGCTCATCGAGCCAGCCGCTGAAGGGCACATCCCAGCCGTCCCGCGGCAGAGCGGCCGCGAGGCAGGCCGCGGGCAGCACCACCAGGGCCGGCACCGCAGCCCAGGCCGGATCGGCGCGGAGGCGGTCGTACCAGCCGCCGCCGTAGCCCAGGCGGATGCCGCTGGCGGGATCAAAGGCGAGGGCCGGCACCAGCAGCAGCCCCAGGGCGCCGGGCTCCAGCGCTGCAGTGGTGGGAGCGGAAATGCCGCACTGGTCCGGGGCGAGTGGATCGCCAAGCCGCCAGGGGCGGTACACCAGCCGGGCCGGATCGCCGCCGATCGCCGGCAGGGCCACAAGGGGGTGCTCCCCGGCCAGGGGGCGTAGGTCCGGCTCCCCCGCCAGGGGCCAGTAGAGCCCCAGGTGCTGCCCCGCAGCCAGCAGGGCTGACAGCTCAAGCTGCGCCATCGCCCTGATCCGGGGCTCCGCCGCCGCCAGGGCCGCTGCACGCCGGGCCCGGAAGCGGTTGCGCAGGGCGGCCTTGGGGCCCGCGTCGCTCATCGCTGGAACCAGCCCGTCAGGGCCACCGCCAGGGCATCGGCGGCGTCGTCCGGGCGGGGGGGCTGCTCAAGATCCAGCTCCCGCATCACCGCCGCCAGCACCTCATCCTTCTCGGCGTGGCCGTGGCCGGCCAGGGCCAGTTTGATCTGCATCGGCGGAAACTCCACCACCGGGATGGCGAAGCGCGCCAGGGTCATGATCACCACGCCACGGGCCTGGACCACGGCGATCGTGGTGCTGGAGCGGTAGAAGAAAAACTTCTCCACCGCGGCCAGATCGGGCCGCCAGCGGCGGATCAGCAGGCGCAGATCGGCGGCGATCTCCACCATCCGCTCCCCTTCGCCGCGGCCGGGGTCGGTGCGGATCATGCCGCAATCGAGCAGGCGCTGGCGGCCCGGAGCCGCCAGGGGCTCGCCGGGCCGCCAGGGTGGGCGCTCCTCCACCTCAATCACGCCGTAGCCCACCCGCGCCAGGCCGGGGTCGATGCCGAGGATGATCACGGCCGGGGAACGTTCATCGCACCAGCATCGGCAACATCCGCTGCGGAACGTTACGGAGCCGACCGAGCTCCTGCTGCAGGCGAGGGTCGCTGCGGAAGGCCCGCCTCTGGGGACAAGCGATGATCTGGCGCGCCGCCTCCGCCCCAAGGCGCTGGCCGGCCTCAACATCGGAGGGGTCATGCACGCCGCAGAACACCCGGTTGGCGCCGCCCTGACGGCCCACCTGCTGCAACCGGTCGCGGCGTTCCGGCAGCAGATCGGCCAGCAGCTCCGCGTTGGTTCGGAACCAGACGGCGTGGCCGGAGGGGAAGGAGCCGGTGTCCTCCGGCGGCAGGCAGGGCTGCAGATCGGGGTGGGCGAGGTAGGGGCGGATGCGGCCTTCGTTCTGGAGGCGGTCAGCAGAGGATGACGCGGCTGGGGAGGGCCTGGCATCGTGTCGCTGCTCAGGGCGCTGTCTGGCGGTGGTCCCGAAGGGGTTCCCCGCTCTGCGGATGGCGCGGCTCCTGCAGCGGTTCACAGTGCTGGCGGCCATCGAGCAGCTGGGACTGGCTGTAGATCCGCACCTCCGGCCGCTGCAGGGGAGGCCGGTAGCGGAGCACGATCAGTTGGTCAAAGTCGTCGTCGGCGATCGGCGCCATCTCCGGCCAGCCCAGACCGGCGGCGAGCTGCGGCAGGCGGCGGTGCTCCCAGAACAGCACCACCCGGCGGCCCTCGAAGGCAGGGTCGGTGAGGATGTGGCGGCCGGAGCGGAAGGAATCCTCCCGAGAGGCCAGGTCGATGCTGATGTTCACGCCCTTGGCCACCGCCAGGGGCACGGCCGTCTGGTAGCTGCGGGCATTCTGGTTCGACTCCGGATCGAGATCGAAGGTGCGGATCAGGCTCGGGCGGCCGAAGCAGCGGGGCAGCAGGGAGGCCAGGGAGACGGCCCGCTCGAAGCCCTGGGGGGAGAGGTTGTAGTCGCCCGCCTGGCCGCTCTTGTGGCCATGGCGCATCATCAGAACCAGCTCAGGCGTGGCCCGGGCCGCCGGGGCGAGCAGCAACAGGCCGAGCCACGCGACCAGGACCAGCCCTCCGCCGATACGGGGGCCTCGACACCGTTGTTCCCGAGAGGGGATGGGGGTGGGGATGGGAGTGGGGATGGGGGTGGTGGTGGACGCGAAGGCTTGCATCGCAGCTGGAGCGCATGATGGCAGAGGTTGCGCGCCGGCAACGCCTCAGCGTTCGCCCAGCAGCTCGCGCCAGGACAGGGGGGAGCTCGCCTCGCGAGGGAGGAGGGGGCAGGCGAGCGGAAGCAGGGGCTGTTCCATGGCCGCAACAGCTGGCCGTTCGAGACCCAGGCTCACCGGCGGGGACTGCTGCTGCCGGGCCACGGGGTTGGAAGCATCGCTGAACGCTGGCATCGGTCGGAGGCGGACCGAGGTTCAAGCTGATCGGCGCTCTGGTCAGCCAAGGTGCGCTGGGCAGCCTGGAGGGAGTGCGCGGCGACACGCCGGCGGCATCGCGCCGCCCGCCTCACCCGGCCAGCGCCAGTTCGAAGGCCCGCCGGTCGCCCTCGGCCGGCAGCGGCCGCTCGAACACCTTGCAGAACATCTTCACCACCCGATCGCCACTGTCGATCTGCTCGAGAGGGTCCTTGCGCAGGCGGTGGCGCAGGCAGCAGGCCACCACCCGGGCCACGTCGTTGTCGTTCACCTCGCTGCGGCCCTCGAAGGCAGCCAGGGCGCGGGCGGCGCGGTTGGTCACGATGTCGCCGCGCAGGCCATCCACATCGAGCTCGCCGCACACCGCTGAGATGCGAATGCGGAGGTCGTCGTCGATCGCCACCTGGGGCAGCCGCTGCTGGGCCTCCACCACCAGCGCCTGCAGCGCATCCTGGCCGGCCTGCACGGCGTCGTTGAAGCTGTCGGGGTCGGCATCGAAGCTGGTGCGCTGGTCCACCACCTGCACACGCAGCTCCGGATCGCGCACGGTGCGCACCTCCACGCTCATGCCGAAGCGATCGAGCAGCTGGGGCCGCAGCTCGCCCTCCTCCGGGTTGCCCGAGCCGATCAGCACAAACCGCGCCGGGTGGCGCACGCTGACGCCTTCGCGCTCCACCGTGTTCCAGCCCGAGGCGGCCGAATCGAGAAGCACGTCCACCAGGTGGTCGTCGAGCAGGTTCACCTCATCGACGTAGAGCAGGCCGCGGTTGGCCTTGGCCAGCAGGCCCGGCTCAAAGGCCCGAACCCCCTCGCTGAGCGCCTTCTCGATGTCGATCGTGCCGCAGAGGCGGTCTTCGGTGGCGCCCAGGGGAAGGTCGACCATCGGCACCTGGCGCTTCTCGGTGCCCAGGGCCTCGCCCTGCTCGGCCCGCTGGCGCACCTCGGCGCTCTGCAGATCCGGATCGGCCGGCGAGCTGTTGTAGGGGTCGCCCGCCACCACGTCGATCTCGGGCAGCAGGTCGGCCAGGGCGCGGATCGTGGTGCTCTTGCCCGTGCCCCGGTCGCCCATGATCATCACGCCGCCGATGCGCGGGTCGATCACGTTGAGCAGCAGGGCCAGCTTCATCTCCTCCTGGCCCACGATGGCGGTGAAGGGGAAGACCCTGCGCTTCCTGGGCTGACTCACGGAGCAGTTGACGGCGGTGATGGGGATTGTTTCACAGCCGCCCCGGGGGCCGGGGCCGCGAATCCGGGGCCCTGGGAACCGTTGGGCACGCCCATTCCCGGGGAAGCCCCTGCCCCCGCCGCGGGCTCCGCTGGCAACAAGCTGAGCACCTGGGGCGCGGTGGCATCGGCCGGATAGATCAGCCGCACCTGCAGGGTGCGCTCCTGGCCCGGGGCCAGGCTCACCGTGCCCAGGGCCGGACCCTGCTGGCCGGCCCGCTGCACCAGGTGGAAGGCCTGGCGGCCCACCGGCCGGCCCTCGCTGCCATCGAGCCCCGCCACCTCCACCGTGCCCCGGAACATCACCGCCGACGCCGGCGTGAGCCGGAAGCGCAGGCCGCCCAGGGGCTGGTCGTGCTTGAGGGGCGATTCCAGCGCCAGCTGGAGCTTGATGGGGGCAGCGGTGTCGTTGCGCAGCGGCAGGCTGAGCTCGTAGGTCACGCCGTAGTTGCCGTGGGCCGCCCAGGCGGTGCCGGGATAAAAAGCCTTGAGTTCGGCGGTCTGCACCTGGCCGGTGCCCAGGCTCCCCTTCGCCAGCGAGGCGATCGGCCAGGAGATCGGCGCCCGGCTGGCCGCCAGCACAGGACTGCCGGGATCGGTGATCCGGCCCCGCCAGGTGCTGCCCACCTGGACACCGCTCACCCGTGAGTAGATCATCGGGCCGCTGGCGCCACGGGGGCTGGGCTCGTGTTCCTTCGGGCTCAAGGGCCCCTGGAGGATGCGGGTCCACACGGTGGGATCCGGCGGCCGGTCGTTCGGCCCGAAGGCCGCCAGCACAGCCAGGTCCACCGGGGCCTCGCTGGCCAGCCGCAGCTGCAGGTTGCGGCCATTGAGCAGGGGATCGAGACCCCGCACCGGCAGGGGCAGCACCACCAGGGGGGTGAGCACCCCCGCCGGCAGGGTCCACTCGCTCGGAAGCTCCGGGCTGCGGCTGCGTTGCAGGAGCTCGGTGGCCACCCGGCTGCCCGGTCCGGACCAAACCGGCTGGGTGCTCTCCTGGAGCATCAGGGGAGGCAGGGGTAGGAATGGGGCGGCGCTCTGGCCCGCCGCGGTGGCCTGGGAGAGGGCGGTGGATCCGCTCCGCAGCCGCAGCTTCACCGGCGTCGGGCCGCGGGGCGCTCCCACCACCGCAAGCCAGAGGGTGGAATCGAGCCTTTCGGGTTTGCCGGCAAACACGTGATGGCTGAACAGGTCGAAGCCGCCAACCAGCGGCACATTGAGGTGGGCGCCGCTCACCGCCAGGGGACGGCCATCCCAGCCGCGGCCCGGATCGAAGCCGGAGAGAAGAATCCCCTCGCTGCGGATCAGCTCGGGGTTGTTGTCGTTGACCAGCAGCACCGCATCCAGGCCGCCCGGCAGGGGCTCCACCCGCTGGCGGCGCAGCACGGTGGGGGCGGGCTGGGGCCTGGCGGGCACGGCGGGGGCCGCCGGCGCGGGCGGAGCTGCAGGGGCAGGAGCGGGAGCCGCCTCACCGTCCTGGGCGGCCGCCGGCCGGGCCATCAGGGCGATCAGGGCCAACGCAAGGAGCGGACCACGACCGGGGGCGAACCGGAGCACGGCGGCACAGGAGGGACTCACGGACGGCCCACCAGGGTTCGCGTCACCGTAGCGGCCATGGCGCGGATCAGCTCCGCCGAGCGGGGATCGTTGAAGGGGCCCTTCACCAGGAAGGCCGCCACCGCCCGCTGGCCGCTGGGCAGTTCGATCAGGGCCGCGTCGGCATAGGCGATGCCGATGTCGCCGGTCTTGTTGTACGCGGTGATGCCGTCGGCCAGGAGCTCATCATCGGGATCGGCGCCGGCCTCCGGCTTGCCCAGGCCCTTGAGCAGCCCCGCCGGGATCAGGGTGTTGGTGTTGGAGGTGGCGAGGATCCCGCGGTAGAGGTCGCGAGCGCGGGGGCTGAGCTTCTCGCCGGTGTCCACCAGGGCGATGGTGCGGGCCAGGTCGCGGGCACTGGTGGTGTTGGTGCCCTTGAGGTCGGGCAGCCAGTTGTTGAGCACCGTGGCGCTGAGGCCCAGGGCCTGGAAGCGGCTGTTCACCGCCGCCTTACCGCCGAGGCGCTTGATCAGCAGGTTGGTGGCGCTGTTGTCGCTCACCCGGATCATCTCGGTGGCGGCCTCGAAGAAGGGGAAGCGGGTGCCGAGGGGCTTGTTGGCCATCCAGCCGGCCCCTTCGCCCATCACCTCCTTGGTGAGGGGCAGCGGTTCGTTCCAGCGCACCTTGCCGTTGTCGAGGTCCTCCAGACCCACCAGCAGGATCGGGCTCTTGATCGAACTGGCCGCCGGCATCGGGATATCGGGCCGAAGCTGGGCGAAGCGGCCGTCGTCGAGCACCAGCAGGAAACCGGAGGCCTCCAGGCCCTTCTGAGCCGCCGCCAAGCGGGCCCATTCGGTGCTCAGGCCGGCGATCTCCTGGCGGGGATCGAAGCGGCCGAGGGCCAGTCCCCGGCCCCCCACCACCCGCGGCGCCGCATCGAACTGGGGTTTGCCGATGCTGCCCTGGGCCAGCCGGGGGGCGAGGGTCTTGAGGGCGGTGGCCACGATCACCCCCAGGCCCACCCCCATCACCCCCAGGCGCAACAGCAGCAGCAACGGCTGCAACCAGGGACGGCGTGGGGGGCGGCCGGCACTCACGAGATCGCGGGTTGCGAAGGATGTCCGACGCTAAAGGCCCTCCGGGGTTGGGGCTCCCCGTCGGCTCGCCCAGCGCAACTGGCACACCATCCCCCGCAGCAGGGCCACCTCCGCCGCCGTGACCTGGCCGCGCTGCAGCAGGGCCCGCAGCTTCGCCATCCGCGCCCGGCGGGTGTGGGGCAGCAGGAACCCCACCTCCAGCAGCAGGGCCTCGGCATCGGCCAGGGCCGCCTCCAAGGGCTCCCTGGTGCTCGGATCGGCGGCCGCCGCGGCCGGCCGCGGCCCGGCGGCGGGATGGCACAGGCCATGGAGCTCATGGAGCACCACCGCCACGGCATGGGAGAGGTTGAGGGAGGGGTAAGCCTCGCCGGTGCCGATATGGAGAAGCCGGCCAGCTTGCAGCAGTTCGTGGTTGGCCAGGCCCCGGTCCTCCCGGCCGAACACCAGGGCGGCGGCCGGAGCCGGCGGTGCGGGGCTCTCCGGCCCGGATGGCGGCGCCGGGGCGGGGGCCTCCAGCAGCCAGGTGAGGGCCTCGGCCGGGGGCAGCAGGGGCAGGGGCGGACCCTCCAGCCGGCCCGTGCAGGCCACCACGCGGCTGCAGTCAGCCAGGGCGGCCTTCAGGCTGGTGAAGCGGCCAGCGCCCTCCAGCACCGCCAGCCCATGCACCGCCATGCGGCGCGCCTCCGGATCGAGGGGGTCGCAGCGCGGCGCCACCAGCCGCAGGCCGGCGAAGCCGAAGTTGGCGCAGAGCCGGGCCACGCTGCCCACATTCAACGGGCCGGCCGGTTCCACCAGCACCACCTTCAGATTGATCGGGATGGCCTGGGCCAAGGGGGGGGCTCAGGTGGGAAGGCTGTGGAGGAAGGCCAGCAGATCGGCCATCGCCTGGGGATCGGGCTGGAAGCGGGGCATCGGCGGGGTGCGGCCGCTCACCACCTGCTGGATCAGCTGGCGGTCGTTCTTGCGGCGGTCCACCCCGTGCAGGTTGGGGCCCACCAGCCCCTGGGCGGCCAGGCCGTGGCAGCCGGCGCAGTTGAGCCGAAACAGCCGGCCGCCATCCTCCACGGAGCCCACCAGCTCCAGGGTGGCCTGGGTGTAGGGATCCCGCTGGGCCGCCGAGAGCAGCACCAACGCCAGCACGGCGCAGGCCAGGGCTGCCAGCAGCACCAGGGCCGTCACCAGGCCGCGGCGGCCCGGGGCGCCCTCAACCGCCAGGTCCGGAGCGCTGGGAAGGGTGGGGGGGGAACCGGTCACGGATCGTGGCAAGGACTCGCCAGGACAACCCTGGCCGTGGAATGATTGTGCAACGTCCGGACCCTTGAGCGCGCGCCATGATCGAACCTCTTCTGTGCGGCATCGTGCTGGGTCTGATCCCCGTGACCCTGGTGGGCCTGTTCGTCGCCGCCTGGAACCAGTATCGCCGTGGCGGCGCCCTCGGCGGCTGAGGCCCCCCAGCATTCCATTCGCTCAGCCGGGCTCGAGAAGCAGCAGCGTGCTGCCGCCGTAGCGGCGGGGAGGCCGTGCCGTCCAGCCCTCCGGCAGCGCCGGAACCGCCTCGCTGGGGCATTCCCACAGCAGCAGTCCTCCAGGCGCCAGCCAGCCGCCGGCCGCCACCGCCTCGCTGAGCGGACCGTGGAGTGCCGCCGCCCAGGGCGGATCCAGATAGATCAGCTCGAACGGCCTTTGGCCGCGGGCCGCCGGACCGCCGCCGAGCCAGGCCAGCGCCTCAGCCCCGTGCACCTCCCAGCGGGGGGTCGCATCGATGCCGTGCCGATCGCCCGCCCCGGCCGCCGGGGCGAGCCCCCGAGCCACCGCCTCCAGGTTGGCGCGCGCCACGGCCGCCACCCGCCGGTCCCGCTCCACCGCCACCACCACAGCGGCACCGCGCTGCAGAACCTCGCAAGCCATCACCCCGCTGCCGCTGCAGAGGTCGAGCCAGTGGCAGCCGGCCAGACGCCCGGCCAACAGGTTCATCACCGCCAGCCGCACCCGTGCCGCTGTGGGCCGGGCCACCATCCCCGGTGGACTCTGCAGCCGCCGGCCGCCGCTGATCCGCAGCGTCACGGCGCCGCCACCCAGCCAAGCCAGCGCCGCAGCATCGCTTCGCCAGCCAGGCCCGATTTCTCCGGGTGAAACTGGCAGGCGGCGATGCCCCCCTGCCACAGCGCCGCGGTGACCGGGGTGCCGGCCCAGTCGACCCGGGCGGTGGTGCAGCGCGGATCCAGCGGATCGGCTGCATAGGAATGCACGAAATACACCCACACCGGCGGCAGCCCCGCCGGCAGCAGCGGACTGGGCTCGGCCGGCAGCAGGGGGGCCCAGCCCATGTGGGGGATCGGATGGCCGCTCACCCGCGGCAGGGCCCGCACCCGCCCCTTCAGCAGCCCCAGCCCGGCGGCCTGGCCCTCATCGCTGACCTCGAACAGCAGCTGCAACCCCAGACAGATGCCCAGCAGCGGCACCCCGGCGGCCGTGGCACGGTGCAGCGCCTGATCCAGGCCGGCGGCCCGCAGCCGCTCCATGGCCGGATCGAAAGCCCCCACCCCGGGCAGCACCAGGGCATCGCAGCCCTCCATGGCGGCGCCCCCCGCCACCGGCACCACGTCGGCGCCGAGGCGCTCGAAGGCGCGCTGCACCGAATGCAGGTTGCCCATGCCGTAGTCGATCAGGCCGAGACGGGTCATGGCGAACAGGCCCTGGGGACCTCAGGAAGGGGAGGGCTCAAGGCAACGCTGGCCCGGATGGTCCAGGGCGGGGGCACCGGGCAGATCGAGGCCGTTGAGGTGGGCGATCAGCTGATAAAGCCGGCCCACCTTCCGCTTGTCGAAGCGCAGGCGCAGGGAGGGCCGCAGGATGCCGTTGCTGTCGCAACCCTCGCCGGCCTGAATGGCGCCGTTGTCCAGCAGGTCGGCGAACTGTGCATTGAGGCCGGGCAGCAGCTCGCGGGGAATGGCGGCATTGAGCAGCAGCTCGATCCGCTCCTCCCCGAGCAGGGCGCTGTGGAACACCCGGTAGAAGCGGCTGATCAGGGCCACCGCATCGGCGGCGCAGGAGGCCTCCTGCACCAGCGAGCCATCCTCCGGCGAGATCAGCCCGCGGCTGGCCAGGGCCTGCTCGATGCGGCGGCGCCACACGGACCAGAAGCCATCACCGGCTGGGGCCAGCAGCACCAGCGGAATCGGCGGGGTGCGGCCGGTCTGGATGAGGGTGAGCGATTCGAACAGCTCATCGAGGGTGCCGAAACCGCCGGGCAGCACCACCAACGCATCACTTTCGCGCAGAAAAAAGAGCTTGCGCGTGAAGAAGTAGCGGAAATACAGCAGCCTGCCGCCACAGCCGCTCACATAGGGATTGGGGTGCTGCTCATAGGGAAGATCCACATTCAGGCCGATGCTGTGGTCGCAGCCGGCCCCGCTGTTGGCCGCCTCCATCACGCCACCGCCGGCGCCGGTCATCACATCGAAACCGCCCTCCACAGCGAGCCTGGCCACCTCCTCCGCCAACCCGTAGGAGGGGTCCTCGCGCTGGATGCGGGCCGAGCCGAACACACTGATCTTGCGGACCCGCCGATGCGGCCGGAACACCTCCAGCGCCTCGCTGATGTCGGCCAGGCAGCCGCTGATCAGGTGCCACTCCGGCAGTTCACGTTCCTGGCGGGCGACCTCCAACAACGCCACCACCGCCTTCTCGATCAGGCGCCGCTGCGGATGGCCCTGGATCTGCGCCTCGAGCACGGCCAGCGGACTGAGGCCCTGGGTGGATTCGGGCACGGTGGAAGGAGGCCCGGACGGGGAGGCGGTGGCCAGGGGCGGGAACTCAGAGGTACTTGGTGATCGTGCCGGAAAGGGTGGTCTTGGGCACCGCGCCGACCACCGTGTCGACCTTCTGGCCGCCCTTGAAGATCATCAGGGTGGGAATGCTGCGGATGCCGTACTGGCTGGCCACGTTGGGGTTCTCATCGGTGTTGAGCTTGAACACCTTGATCTGACCCTCAAATTCCTTGGCGATTTCATCCACGATCGGCGCCACCATGCGGCAGGGGCCGCACCAGGGAGCCCAGAAATCCACCAGCACGGGTACATCGCTCCTGAGCACATCCTGCTCAAAGGAGGCATCGGTGACGGCGGCAGAGCTGGACATTCCTGGACTGGATCGGGTTGGGCGGAATCTAGCAACCTTCAACCCATTGCTTCATCGGCCGAAACCGAGCGTTGCAGGAAGGGGTTGGGGCTTGCCGCAGCGGAACTTCCGCAGCGTCCGATCGGCTCCGGGCGCGGCCGATGGACGCAGGCAACCGGATGGGGAGGGGGGGTCGCGCCACCACGGCAGAAGACAAAAAGCCCGGGCGCGCCGGGCCGGGGGGTGTGAGGAGTGTGCGAGCCGTAGCCCCCACACCCTGAGGGTAGCGCCATCCAGACCACCCACAGAACCGGACCACCCGGCGGAATGCGGTGGGGGCGAGGCGGGCTTCCCTATTTGCCCATGCCGAGCTGCTGGGCCTTCTGGTACACCTTGCCCTCGGTGAGCAGGGAGGGAGCCACCACCACTTCCACCTGCTGCATCTCCTTGATGGTGCGGGCCCCGAGGGTGCCCATCGAGGTGCGGATGCAGCCCAGCAGGTTCTGGGTGCCATCGTCGAGGCCGGCCGGACCGCGCAGGATGCGCTCGAGGCTGCCGGTGGTGCCGACCTTGATGCGGGTGCCGCGGGGCAGCACGGGACTGGGGGTGGCCATGCCCCAGTGGAAGCCGCGGCCCGGGGCTTCGACGGCCCGGGCAATCGGGGATCCGATCATCACGGCATCGGCACCGCAGGCCAGACACTTGCAGATGTCGCCGCCGGTCACGATGCCGCCATCGGCCACGATCGGCACGTAGCGGCCACTCTCGTTGAAGTAGTCGTCGCGGGCGGCGGCGCAATCGGCCACCGAGGTGGCCTGGGGGATGCCGATGCCCAGCACGCCGCGGCTGGTGCAGGCCGCTCCGGGACCGATGCCCACCATCACGCCGGCGGCACCGGCCCGCATCAGCTTGAGGGCCACCTCATAGGTGACGCAGTTGCCGATGATCACCGGCACACCGAAATCGCGGCAGAGGGCCTCGAGATCGAGGCTCGCCTGGCCCTCGGGGCCGATGTGCTCGGTGCTCACCACCGTGGCCTGGACAAAGAAGAGGTCGGCACCGGCCTCGGCGATCGCCTTGCCGAACTTGAGGGCCGCCACGGGGGTGGCACTCACCGCCGCGATGCCGCCGCCGGCCTTGATCTCGGCGATCCGCTGGCGGATCAGGTCTTCGCGCACCGGCTGGCTGTAGAGCTCCTGCATCAGCGGCACGAACGCTTCCTTGCCCACCGCGGCGATCCGGTCCAGCACGGGGTTGGGGTCGTCGTAGCGGCACTGCACGCCCTCCAGGTTCAGCACCCCCAGGGCGCCCTGGCGGGTGAGCTCCACGCACATGCTCACATCGACCACGCCATCCATGGCGCTGGCGATGATCGGGATCTCCCGCTGGATGCCCCCCAGGGTCCAACTGCTGTCGGTGACGGCCGGATCCACGGTGCGGCCCCCCGGCACCAGGGCGATCTCATCGATGCCGTAAGCACGGCGCACGGTTCGGGATCGGCCGAGCTGGATGTTCACCGGTGGCGGGGGACGCAGTGGCCACAAACTATCAACCGGCCCACCGAGTGTCCCCACCGCCGGCGCTCAGTCGCGGCCGCGGAAGTCGGCCCAGCGCTCGCGCCAGGCCCCCAGGATCCGCTCCCGTTCCTGGCTGCGCACCAGACGGGTCAGAGCGAAGCGCAGCACCGCCACCAGGCCCACCAGCTGGAGCAGCCGGGGAAGCAGGGGCAGTTCGCCGAGGGTGCCGAGCAGGGCGCTGTACAGGCGCAGCAGCACCAACGCGGCGAGGAGCAGGCCCACGGCCCGAAGCGGGCCGCCGAGGGCCTCCCAGCGGGCCTGGAGTTCGGCGCCATCGAACCAGGCGCGCAGCTTGCCCACCAGCAGGTCCCACTCGCCCCCTTCACCGGCCTCGCCGGGTTCCAGGGGCGGCACCGACACCGTGCTGGCGATGCCGTCGCGGGGGGGGGCGGGCGCCGGGGCGGCAACAGCAGGGGGGGGCGCGGCTGGGGCCGTGACCGGTTCGGCAGCGGCGGCGGCCCCAGCGGGGAGTTCGGTCTCCGGAGCCGTCTGTGGCGGCACGTCAGCGGCAAGCTCCGCCGCGACCTCAGCCTGCACAAGCTCAGCCGCCGCCACCGGGGCCGCCAGCGGTGGAACGTCGACCTCTTCAGCCGCGTTGACGGCGTCGTTCTTGACGGCGTAGCTCTTGACGGCAGGCAGCACAGGCGCGGCAGTCTCAGGGACCACAGCGGCGGGCTCGACCGACGTGGGATCAAGAGCCTCGGGGGCCTCCTGCGGCGAAGCGGTGAGCTCGGTTTCGGGGGGCTGCGGAGTCTCGGCCATGGAGCGACGGCGGGCTGGGCGGAGCTTACGGCCGTTTGCCGGGTTCGCCCTCCCGCCGGCCACGTCCCGGCAGCACCCTTCGGCAGCCCTAGGCCTCCAGCGGCACCAGGGCCGGCCGGGAGGCCAGGGGCAGCAGGGGAAGGCGCAGGGGGAAGCGGTTGGCCACCAGCCGCTCCGCCAGGTCGGCGGCCCCCTCCTGGGCCAGGCGGGGACTGTGGCTCGGGGCGGCCGGGATGCTGCGGCCGGCCACCACGATCGCGCCGGCCTTGAGCGCCCCGTAGGACACGCCGCCGAAGCTGGGTTTGATCCGCCGCGGGATCGAAACATCCAGCACCGGCGCCTCCAGCTCCGCATCCGGGCAGGCGGCCTGGGCGGCGATGCCGCCATCGAGCAGGGGAATCGGCGCCGCGATCACCACCAGCAGGGCGGCGCCGTGCCCCTCGAAATGGCAGGCCCGCACCCAGCGGGGATCGAGGTCGTGCAGGTCCACGCTGAGGGCCGCCACCGCGCCGGGGGTGCGGGCATGGCCGCTGGGGAGCCGCTTCGGACGCGGCTGGTGGGCGCTGCCGCTGCCCACCACCCAGCCGATGGCGCCCCCCACCAGCACGGGGGAACCGGGCCCCAGCAGCGCAAGGCCCGGCATGGCCAGGCCGATGCTGTCGGCCCCGGCGGCGGTGTAGAGGGCATGGGCAAAGGGCCCCAGCAAGGGACCCCAGGCGGTGCGCAGCACCCCCTCGGCGCTGCTCACCGCCACCAGCCCGTTTTCCACGATGCCCCGGTGGAGCAGCAGGCGGCCATGGCCGATGCGGTCCAGGTCCAGGCGGGTGTGGAGTTCCCGGCGGGGCTGCAGGGGCGTGACCTCACCGGCGGCGCTGAGGTCCACGCTGCGGCCGGCCAGGAGAGTCGCCAGCACCTGGGCCCCTCCGGAGCGGCCCCCATCGGGGACGCCCCCAATCGGCAGGAGCAGGTCGGAGCCGGCACCGCCGGCCAGGGCTTCCACCCCGCCCAGCTGGGGCTCCCGCAGCCGGATCGGCGGATCGGTGGGCCCCAGGTGCAGCAGCAGGCTCGCCTGGTCGGTGAAGCCCGCATCGGCTGCCACCACCACATCGGTGGCGGCATAGGCCTCCGCCAGGCCCACCTCGGCCACCAGGCGCCGAAACGCAGCCGCCACCCGCACCCGCAGCTGGCCCCGCCGCTGGCGGTCGCGCAGCTCCTCCTCGCTGCGGGGGGGCAGGTCGGGCAGGCCGCGCCGCGGCGCCCCATCGGCGGTGGTGCTGCGGGGGGCCATGGCCGCGGGGGCTGCCTTGGGGCGGATCGACTCCCAGCCTGGCGGGCCCTGCACCCCCTGGCCAGACCTGGGCCGGAGGCGGAGTCCTACGGATGGCATCGGCGGCGGGCCAGAGGGGAGGGGCTTCGATAAAGTGGAGCCAGTCCCTGGCGGTCGTGCATGGCGGATCCCACCGGACCCGGCGAAAACAGTCCCGGCGAATCCGACGGACGGATCATCCAGACCGATCTCCGCAACGAGATGTCGCGCTCCTATCTGGAGTACGCGATGAGCGTGATCGTGGGCCGGGCCCTGCCCGATGCCCGCGACGGCCTCAAGCCCGTGCACCGGCGCATCCTCTACGCGATGTACGAGCTGGGGCTCACCAACGACCGCCCCTACCGCAAATGCGCCCGTGTGGTGGGCGAAGTGCTGGGCAAATACCACCCCCATGGCGACACCGCGGTGTACGACGCCCTGGTGCGCATGGCGCAGGACTTCTCGATGCGCATGCCCCTGATTGATGGGCACGGCAACTTCGGCTCGGTCGACAACGACCCTCCGGCTGCGATGCGGTACACCGAATCGCGGCTGCAGGCGCTCACCACCGATGCCCTGCTGGAGGACATCGAGAGCGAGACCGTCGACTTCGTCGACAACTTCGATGGCTCCCAGCAGGAGCCCACCGTGATGCCGGCGCGGATTCCGCAGCTGCTGCTCAACGGCTCCACCGGCATCGCCGTGGGGATGGCCACCAACATCCCCCCCCACAACCTCACCGAACTGATCGACGGCCTGCTGGCCCTGATCGCCAACCCCGAGCTCGACGACCGGGCCCTGATGGCGATCATCCCCGGGCCCGACTTCCCCACCGGCGGCCAGATTCTCGGCCGCCGCGGCATCCGCGAGACCTACACCACCGGCCGGGGCTCGGTGACGATGCGCGGCGTGGCCAACATCGAAACGATCGAGGCCAAGGGCCGGCCCGATCGCGATGCGGTGATCATCACCGAGCTCCCTTACCAGACCAACAAGGCGGCCCTGATCGAGCGGATCGCCGAGCTGGTCAACGACAAGAAGCTCGAGGGCATCGCCGACATCCGCGACGAAAGCGACCGCGACGGCATGCGGATCGTGATCGAGCTGCGGCGCGATGCCTATCCGCAGGTGGTGCTCAACAACCTGTTCAAGCTGACGCCGCTGCAGAGCAACTTCAACGCCTACCTGCTGGCGCTGGTGAAGGGTGAGCCGATCCTGCTCACCCTGCGCAAGATGCTCGAGGTGTTCCTCGACTTCCGGGTCGAGACGATCGAGCGCCGCACCCGCTACCTGCTGCGCAAGGCCGAGGAGCGCGACCACATCCTGCTCGGCCTGCTGATCGCCCTCGACAACCTCGACGCGATCATCGCCCTGATCCGCTCGGCCGCCGACACCGCCTCGGCCCGCCAGGGCCTGATGGACCAGTTCGGCCTCAGCGAGGTCCAGGCTGACGCGATCCTGCAGATGCAGCTGCGGCGCCTCACCGCCCTCGAGGCGGACAAGATCCGGCTGGAGCACGAGGATCTGCTCGCCAAGATCACTGACTACCAGGACATCCTGGCGCGGCGGGAGCGGGTGTTCGGCCTGATCAACGATGAGCTCCAGGCGATCCGCAGCCGCTACGACTCCCCCCGCCGCACCGAGATTCTCGATCTCGAGGGCGGCCTCGACGACATCGATCTGATCGCCAACGAGCGCTCGGTGGTGCTGCTCACCGAGAACGGCTACCTCAAGCGGATGCCGGTGAGCGAGTTCGAGGCCACCAGCCGCGGCACCCGCGGCAAGGCCGGCACCCGCAGCCAGGGTGAGGAGGCGGTGAAGCTGTTCATCAGCTGCAACGACCACGATTCGCTCCTGCTGTTCAGCGACCGTGGCGTGGTGTATTCGGTGCCGGCCTACCGGGTGCCGATCTGCAGCCGCGCCGCCAAGGGCACGCCGATCGTGCAGCTGCTGCCGATCCCCCGCGAGGAGGCGATCACTTCCCTGGTGTCGGTGAGTGCCTTCGACGACGACGTGCAGCTGGTGATGCTGACCAGCGGCGGCTACGTGAAGCGCACCCGTCTCTCGGCCTTCAGCAACATCCGCTCCAACGGCCTGATCGCCATCTCCCTTGAGGAGGGCGACGACCTGCGCTGGGTGCGGCTTGCCCTCCCCGGCGACAGCGTGCTGATCGGCTCTCTCAAGGGCATGACGATCCACTTCCGGCTCAGCGATGAGGAGCTGCGGCCCCTGGGGCGCACGGCGCGCGGGGTGCGGGCCATGAACCTGCGCGAGGGCGACCGGCTGGTGAGCATGGATGTGCTGCCCGCCGAACTCGCCGACCGGGTGGCCAGCAGTGAGGCCGCCGGTGAGGACGACGAGGCTGAGGAGGTGGCGGCCAGCGAGGGCCCCTGGGTGCTGGTGGCCAGCGCCAGCGGTCTGGGCAAGCGGGTGCCGGTGGATCAGTTCCGGCTCCAGAAGCGGGCCGGCATGGGCTTGCGCTGCATGAAGTTCCGCCGCGACGGCGATGTGCTGGTGGGCCTCAAGGTGCTCGGCGCTGGCGAGGAATTGCTGCTGGTGAGCGAACGGGGCGTGATCGTGCGGATGCCCGCCGATGCCATTCCCCAGCAGTCGCGGGCGGCCACCGGCGTACGCCTGCAGCGCATCGATGCCGGCGATCGTCTGGCCGAGGTGGTGCTGGTGCCGCCGGCGCCCGAGGGCGAGGAGAGCGAGGTCGACGACGATCCGGGCAGCACCAACGCGGCGGCCACCGATGCCCCCAGCGACAGCGCGGACGCCGCGGCCACCGATGCCTGATCACCACGGCGATCTCTGGATCGCCAACACGGTGAGCGATCTGATCCAGGGGGACATCAACGAACATCTGCCCCTGGAAGCCATCCCCCTGAAAGGCGACGTGCTGGGCCTGGGCACCACCACCAGCATCGACAACGGCGAGCTCAGCTTCCTTCCCAACAGCGACGGCAACACCACCATCTGGAAGTGTGATGCGGCCCGGGGCGGCATCCGGGCCCTGCAAAGCGGGGATGGCAGCGCCCATTTCCCTTATGTGTGCTTCAGCGCCGATGCCACGGGCGTGCGGCTGCCGGTGGATCCGGCCGAGCTCGGCGATGTGGAGGGCCAACCCCTGCAGACGCTGCTAGGGCCGTTGATCACCCGCTTGCGCCGTGAAGGGCGCCTGGTGGAGGCCCCGATCTATGGGATTCGCCTCCGCTGCCGGTGGCACGCGCTGGTGATCACCGTGTCCTCGAAGCTGTGCATGGCGCAGCAACGCCGCAACCAACGCTTCCGTGCCGTCTGCGAGCCCGCACAACCGGCGGGGGGCAGCATCTATGACCAACTCCAGCACTTCCGTCTCAGCGAGAGCGATCCGGCAGACCGCAGCGATCCGATCCGTTTCCTCGGGCGTTCGCTCGATTGGGAGTGCTGCGGCTTCTGGGACACCGATCCCAGCGCCGGTCGGGTCACGATCCCGCAGCCGGACGACCACCTGCATCTGCACGGCTGCAGCACGGATCTGCTCCACGGAGGGCACCTCCGTCATGAACACCCGGGTAGCCGGCTGCGGGGGATCGAGCAGCTGTCGATCTACCCCCTGCAGCGCCTGCACCAGCTGGCGAGCGATCTGGCGGTGGAGCGGCCGTTGTTTGAAGCCGGGATAGTCCAGTTCAGCGTTGTCAATCGCGGTGCGATGGACATCAGCGATGTGGGGGTTGCCATCGTGATCGACGATCGCTATTCCGATCACCGCTATCTGCGGCTGCCCTGGCTGGCGGCCGGGCAGGAGGAGCGTTACAGCCTTGGCCTCGATCTCTCCCCCGGGCCGCACCGCCTGGAGGTGATCGCCGATCCGGAGCAACAGATTCTGGAGGCTGCCGAGCTGCAGGCCAACAATCGCGCCGTTCTCGAGGTGCAGCTGTGAACGGGGTGAGCGCCGGGCCGATCGCCGAGGTGCTGGTGATCGGCTCCGGGCCCGCCGCCCTGGCGATCGCCGCCGCCCTGGTGGAGCGGGGGCTACGGGTGGAGGCCCTGGCCCTGGAGGATCCTGCGGCCCCCTGGCCCAACACCTACGGCATCTGGGGTCCGGAGGCGGATCGGGCCGGCCTGGGCCACCTGCTGGAGCACCGCTGGAGCAACACCGTGAGCTGGTTCGGGCCCGAGCCCACCCGCCACGGCATCGACTACGGCCTGTTCAACCAACGCGGCCTGCAGCAGCACTGGCTGGATCAGCTCGCGGCCGCCGGCGTGGTGTGGCACCGGGGCCGAGCCGAGGCCATCCGCCACACCGCGACGGATTCGGAGGTCTGCACCGCCGGCGGCGATCGCCTGAAGGCCCGGCTGGTGGTGGATGCCAGCGGCCATGAGCCGGTGTTCGTGCAACGCCCCACGGGGGAGCCGATCGCGGAGCAGGCCGCCTACGGCATCGTGGGTCGCTTCTCAAGGCCACCGGTGGATCCCGATCAGTTTGTGCTGATGGATTTCCGTGCCGACCACCTCAGCGAGGTTGAGCGCCGCAACGAATCCCCCACCTTCCTCTACGCCATGGATCTGGGCGAGGGCCGTTTCTTCGTGGAGGAGACCTCCCTGGCCCTGGCCCCGCCCGTGCCCTATCCGGTGTTGCAGGAGCGGCTGCAGCGTCGTTTGGCCCACGCCGGCATCACCGTGGCGGCGATCGAGCACCAGGAGTTTTGCCTCTTCCCCATGAATCTGCCCCTGCCCGATCTCGAGCAGCGGGTGGTGGGCTTCGGTGGCGCCGCCTCGATGGTGCATCCCGCCTCCGGCTATCTGGTGGGCTCCCTGCTGCGACGGGCGCCGGATCTGGCGGACGCCATCGCTGGAGCCCTGGCTGATCCCGCCCTCGATGGCGCCGCCGTGGCCCGCCAGGCCTGGGAGGGCCTCTGGCCCCTGGAACTGCGGCGCCGCCACGCCCTGTTCCGCTTCGGCCTCGAGAAGCTGATGCGCTACCCCGAAGAACAGCTGCGGACGTTTTTCATCACCTTCTTCGCCCTGCCCCGCCAGGAATGGAGCGGCTTTCTCACCAACACCCTGCCCCTGCCCGAACTGGTGGGGGCCATGGTGCGGCTGTTTGCCACAGCCCCCTGGAGCGTGCGCTGGGGCCTGATGCAGCAACAGGGCCGGGAGCTGGGCCTGCTGGGCAGGGTTTTGGCGCCCTGATGGGGTTCCTGGCTGATCACGATGCGATTCCGCTGTCGATGGGCTGCGGTGCCTCAACGAAGCAGCCTGGAGCAGCCCGCTGCCCCCCATCAGCCAACGCGGTCCTCCATGATGCGGATCTCAGGAAGGGGTTCGACACCATGGCCTCGGGCGTCGCCAGCACGGGTGTTCCGGCGGAATCGGCCGCCGATTGCCGCACCGAAGTGCTTCACCTCCTACGGGATCGGGGCCACGCCAGTTCGGCCGCCGAGGCGCCCCGGGTGCGGGAGCTGCTGCAGCGGCTGGAGCATCTGCAGCCCGCCAACCTCGCGGCCGAGAGCGACCGGCTCACGGGGGTGTGGGAACTGCGCTGGAGCAGCAGCCGCCAGCCCTATCTGGCGGTGGCGCCCTGGCTGGAAAATCTGCAGCTGCTCGATCCGCGGCGGGGCCGGGCCATGAACCTGCTGCGCCTGGCCGGCCTGGTCGCTCCCCTGGCCGGCATCGCGGTGCAGGCCCGCATCACGGTGGAGGGCACCCAGCGGGTGGGTGTGCGCTTCGTGCGGGGCGGCTGGCTTGGCCCCCGGATCGGCCAGCGGCGCCTCCAACTGCTGCGCGAGGTGAACCAGAGCTTTCCGGCCTGGCTGGACATCACCGTGCTGGATGACGACCTGCGGGTCTGCCGCGGTAACGCCGGCACCCTGTTCGCCCTGGTGCGCCGCCCGGAGTTGCAGCTGGAGGACTTCTTCGGCGACCAGCCCGGGAGTACGGGGTGAACAGGGGCTGTGGGCGGCCCACCATCAGCCGGCGGATGCGAAGGTTTTCCTCATGCCAGCCCTGGGGTTCAGACCTAGCGTTGGCCCGATCGGCAGTCTTGCTCCTTGGACGCAGCCCCGGCCACCACCGTCGCTCAAGCGGCACCGAAGTGGACCCTGTTTCTCAAGGTGCTGCCCCTCACCGCCCTGTTTGCCCTTGCCAAGCTTGGCGTGCACCGGCTTGGGCTGGAACCCTGGGAGTTCGATTCCCTGACGGGATCGCTGTTTGGTGCTTCCACCTTCGTGCTGGCGTTCGTGTTGAGCGGCACCCTGGCCGCCTACAACGCCAGCGAAGACATGGTGGTGCAGTTCATCAACGCGGTGGAATCGATTGAGGATATCAATCACTACCTCGCCCGCCTCCAGCCCCAGCTCGAAACCGCCAACCTCACCACCTGCCTGGCCGATCTGCTGAGGCAGCTGGCGCAATGGCTGGCCAATCAAGTTGGGTTTGAGGTGATCGATGCCCGCCTTGCCGAGCTCACCCAGATCCTGGCGGACCTGCGCCAGAACAGTGGCGACTCCGTTGTCGATCGAGGTTTGCCTGAGCTCGCAAGGCTCCGGATCCTGGTCAACCGGATGGCCAGCAATCGAGACAGTGAGTTTCTGGGACCCGCCTATGCGATGCTCGAGATTTTTCTGGTTGGCGCCGTTTTGGCGCTTGTGCTGATCGGGGCTGATCGATTCAGTGAAAATATGGTGGTTTCCTGCTTTTTGTTCACCTCTTTCACCTATTTGTTGCTGCTGATTCGTGATCTTGATAATCCCTTCCAGTACGACGGCAGCTCCTGCGTTGATGTTGACCTATCCGTTTTGCATTCCTGCCGGCAGCGATTGCTGGGCCGGGGAGGCGCCACGCCTAATTGAGCATGAGTGAGCCTGATTGAGTTTGCTTCCACGTTCATCTCTGTAAAGCCATGGTACTGAAGCTTTTTCGACAACTCGGGGTGCAATCCAAGGTTCTGGCCATGGTGCTGCTGGCCAGTCTGCTGAGCCTGCTGCTCACAGGCCTGGTGAGCTACAGCATCGGCAGCCATGTGCTCACCACTGCGGTCACGAATCAATTGGTTGCCCTGCGCAACAGCCGCGTGGAAGCGATTAGGGATTACTTCGGTTTCCTTAGTAACCACGTGCTCACGATGGGCGAGGGTTTTCTGGTGATTGATGGCCTTAAGGATTTTCGTGCCGCCTATCCCAAGCTTCAGAACACCACCCTTAGCGCGGAGCAGCAGAAAAAACTCGTTGCCTATTACACCGATGTCTTCATTCCCAGGCTCAAAAAGAATGTCGACGGCGAGCCTGCACTGGCCACCTACCTGCCCAATACTCCTGCCGATCGCTACATCACCTATCACTACACGGCCAACAATCCCCGCGCCCCGCATCTGTATGAGTTGCAGGATGCTGGTGATGGCAGTGAATACAGTGCTGTCCATCGCAAATACAGTCAACGCTTCCGCCGTCTTGCCGAGGTCTTTGGCTATCGCGACATCTTTCTCGTTGATGTCGATAGCGCCGACGTTTTGTTTTCCGTGGCCAAAGAAGCGGATATGGGCTCCAACCTCAGGACAGGCGTTTATGCGGACACGGCTCTTGCTAAGACGTTTGATGAGATCCGCAAATCGCGTGATCCCAATTTTGTTTATATCTCGGATATTGAACACTACAAGGCCAGTTTCGGTGAGCCGGCCCTTTTTATCGGCACCACCGTGTTTGATGGCGATCAGTTCATCGGTGCCCTGATCTATCAGGTGAATCCTGGGGCGATTGACCGGGTGATGACCGATAACAAGAAGTGGGAGCAGCAGGGCCTTGGTAAAACAGGAGAGTCATTCCTTGTGGCCCAGGATTTCAAGCTCCGCTCCTCCCCAAGGGCGTTTCTGGAAAACCCAGATCAATACTTCCAAACCCTTCGTGCTCAAGGCGTTACGAAAGAGAAGATTGATTGGATCAAGAGGGCCAATAGTCCGGTTCTGATCCAGGAGGTGAGAACCGAGGGGGCAAAACGGGCTCTCGCCGGCCAGACCGGTGAGGCTGAGGAAGTCGATTACCGCGGCAAGCGTGTGTTCAAGTCCTTTCAGCCGATCCGGATTGGCAATTTTGAGTGGGGCTTGGTGACCAAGATCGATAAGGCCGAAGCGCTGCAGGGGGTGTATCGCCTGCGCGATGCCCTGCTGCTGCTGGGTGCCATCCTCATCCCCCTGCTCACCCTGATGTCCCTGGCATTGGCGCGCAGTTTCATCCAGCCGATTCAGCGCTTGATGCGGGCCACCAAGCAGATCATTGCCGGCGATAGCTCCGTGCAGGTGAAGGTGGATTCTGCCGATGAATTCGGCGAGCTTTCCCGCTCCTTCAACAGCATGGCCACCACCCTGCAGCAGCGGGAGGAGTCGATCCGCTCCCAGCTGCAGGAGAACGACCGGCTGCTGCTCAATATCCTGCCGGCCCGCACGGCCGAGCGGCTCAAGCAGGGGGAACAGTCGATCACCGAGCAATATCCGAGCGTTTCGGTGCTCTATGCCGATCTCGAGGGCTTCCAGGACCTTTCCGCCGAACTGGCGCCCGACCAGGCGATCGTGGTGCTCAATGAATTGATCGGCGCCTTCGATGATGCTGCTGAACGGTGCGGCGTCGAGAAGCTGCGCAGCACAGGCTCCAACTACCTGGCGGTCTGCGGCCTTTCGGTGCCGCGGATCGACGACGAGAAGCGCACCGTGGAGCTGGCCCTGGCCATGCTGCAGGTGGTGGAGCGGCTCAGCGCCAAGCATGGCGTGCGCCTCAGCCTCGATATCGGCATCCACACGGGCGCCCTGGCCGCCGGTGTGGTGGGCCGGGGCAAGTTTTATTACGACGTCTGGGGCGAGACGATGACCATCGCCCGGGCCATCCACGCCTCCCCCAAGCAGAACGTGATCCAGGTCACCGAGCCGGTGGTGCGGGCCCTCGATGGGCTTTACAGCTTCGACCCCCTGACGCCCGTTGAGGTGAAGGGCGAGGGGGTGATTCCTATCTGGGAGTTGACCCGGTTGGATGCCGCCCTGGTTTCCGCTGCTGCGGGAGGCGCAGGATGAGCAATCCGCTCCTGTTCGCTGCCGCCAGCGCCGCCAGTCCCAGCGGCAGCACAACCCTGATCGCGCCGGGCGCCGCGGCTGCGGCAGCCCTCGGACACCTCAATCCGTTCTGGGTTTTCGTGCTGGTGCTGGGCTTCCCGCTGCTGATGCTCCTGCTCGGCGAGGGACTCCGTTGGCTGCAGCGCCACCAACCGGCCTTCGTGGCGCCGCTGGCCATCCTGCGCAACTGGACCCTGCCGGCGCTGGCCCTCTATTTGCTGCTGGTGGATCTGCTGGCGCGGCCCCGATCGGCGGTGGGGGTGCGGATCAGCGAGACCCTGGTGTGGATCACCCTGATTCTGGCGGCCCTCTCGCTGCTGAATGTGATCCTGTTTGAGGGGGCACCGCAGGGCAGCTGGCAGGCCAAGGTGCCCAAGCTGTTCCGCGATCTGGGCCGCTTCCTGCTGGTGCTGATCGGCTCGGCGATCGTGCTCTCCAGCGTCTGGGGGGCCGATCTGGGCGGCTTCCTCACCGCCCTGGGGGTGGGATCGCTGGTGCTGGGTCTAGCCCTGCAGGACAGCCTCGGCAACATCTTCTCCGGCGTGGCCCTGCTGTTCGAGCAGCCGATCGGCATGGGCGACTGGGTGCAGATCGGCGACAGCCTCGGCGAGGTGGTGGAGGTGAACTGGCGTTCGGTGCACCTCAAGACCTTCAATGACGATCTGAGGGTGATCCCGAACTCGGAACTCGCCAAGGGCCAGTTCATCAACTTCAGCCGTCCAACACCCCTGCACCGCGTCGAGGTGCCGATCTCCTTTTCTTACGACGATCCCCCCAATCGGGTGCGCCAGCTGCTGATTGGCGCGGCGCTGGAAATTCCCGCTGTTCTGGATACACCGCCGCCGGATGTGGTGGTGGTGAGTTATGGGGATTTCGCGATCAACTACAAGGTTCAGGTCTTTGCGCCCGATTACCGCACCGGTGACGGAATCCAGGATGAGATCAACCGGCGCATTTGGTATCTGGCCAAGCGGCATGGCCTCACGATGCCCTACCCGATGCAGCAGGAGGTTCCCTACGAGTCCACCGCCCCCACGCCCGTTCAGCAGGGTGTGGCCTCGCTGCAGTTGCTGAAGAGCACACCCGGCTTCGCCTCCCTCTCCAGCGAACGGCTGGAGCAGCTTCTGGCCGATTGTCAGGTTCTCTCCTATGCCACCCATGAGGTGGTGGTGCATCGCCTGATGCCTCTCGATGGCCTCTACCTGATCCTGAGTGGCGAGGCCGAGTTGGTGGTGCCTGATGTCAACGGCCGCTCCTGCAGCCTGGGGGTGCTGTTGCAGGGGGAATGCTTCGGTGAGAAGAGCTCACTGCTGCATGGCCGTATTGCCGAAACCACCGTGCGCGCCTGCGACGACCTCGAGGTGCTCGTGATCCCTGCCGAGCGCCTGCAGGAGGTGTTGGTGGAGTCTCCCCGCCTGGCCTCCGATCTGGCCGAGGTGATCGAGATTCGTCAGAGGGCCGCGGCGAAGGTGCTGGAGGGAGGGCTGCAGAGGCGACGATCTGCGGCAACCCCGTTGCCACAACCTGTCGAAGGCCCGGCGGTGGATGGGAGTACCGCTGGGGGTGTGCAACGGTTGCTGGGTTGAGAGGAGGTGGCGCGGCTCGGGGTCGCTTCTCCTCAGAACTCCTCGTCTTCGCTGTCCTCCTCCTCCGGGGGCCAGGCCAGGTTGATGGTCACCGGCGCGTGGTCGCTCGGTTGCAGGTTGCCGCGCACCCCGGCATGAATCGTGCAGCCCAGGGCGTGGTCGCGGAGTTCGGCATCGAGATAGACGTGGTCGATCCGCCAGCCGCGGCCCATCTCCCAGCCGGCGGTGCGGTAGTCCCACCAGCTCCAGTGGCCGGCCCCGGGCTCAAACAGCCGGAAGCCATCCTCCAGCCGCTCCCCCAGGGCGGCGAGCAGGGCCACGCGTTCCGGTTCGCTGGCCATGATCCCGCCGGTGAGGCGGGCCGGGTCGTGGATGTCGCGGGCCTCCAGGGCGATGTTGAAGTCGCCCACCATCACCAGGGGCTCACCTGAAGCCTCCTGGGCCTCCAGGTAGCGCTTCAGGCAGGCCAGCCATTCGAGCTTGTAGGCGTACTTCTCCGAGCTCAGCGAAGAGCCGTTGGGCACGTAGAGGTTGAGCACGCGCAGGCCCTCGACACGGGCGCTGATCACCCGCTTCTGCTCCCCTAGGCCCGGGGCCTGCGGATCCTGCGGCAGCAGCGGCGCGAAGCCCACCTGGACATCCTCGAGCGGCAGGCGGCTGAGAATCGCCACGCCGTTGTAGGCCTTCTGGCCGCTGATCGCCGCCGTGTAGCCCAGGGCCTGGAAGGCCTCGAAGGGGAAGAGCTCATCGGCCACCTTCGTTTCCTGAAGGCACACCACCTCGGGTGCCTCGGCCTCGAGCCAGGCCCGCACCTGGTCGAGGCGCGTGCGCACCGAGTTCACGTTCCAGGTGGCGATCCGCATGGTCGGCTGCGTTGGCAAAACACTCGTAAAGTCGACTCACGTCGTGAGCCCCGGGCCGCAGGTTATGGCCAACACCCCCCTTCCCTTCGTCAGCCCGTCGACCACGGGCCCTGCCGTGATCCGCCGCCAGGGCCAGACCTTCACCCTGGCCATCGGCCTGGCGAGCGGCCTGGCCCTGGGAGCCCTCCCGGCCGGAGCCCAGCAGGCCGGCTACGGCCAGACGATCGGCATCTCGCCCCAGGAACGCCAGATCTATGGCGGCAGCGGCAGCGGCAGCAGTTCGCCGCTCGATGCCAAGAATCCGATCGACCTGATCAACCAGATGCGCCGCAGCACCTCCCTCGACGACGCCACCCCCCCGTCCAAAGCGGTGGATCAGGCCCTCAAGGCCCTGGAGGCGCCGCAGCCGGCGCCGGCGAAGCCGGGGCCGGTGCTGAAGGGGCCCTGAGTTTTTCCAGGCCCCAGCTGGCGGCCAGAGCATCGAGACGGGGGTCCGGCTTTTCCGGATCAGCGCTCCTGCGGCGGGCCTGTTGCAAGGCCTCCATGGCCCCCGGCCCGTTGCCGCGGCCGTGGCGCAGCAGGGCCAGGCCGATCATGGGGCGCTGGTCGGTGGGGAAGGCGGCGGCCAGCTCCTGGTAGGTGACCTCGGCGGCGGGCGCCTCGCCGCGCTTCTGCTGGAGTTCGGCCAGCAGCAGCCCCACCCCGAGGGCCTGGGGCTTCGCTTCGGGGCGGATCAGGCCGGCGTAGACCGCCTTTACCTGGGCTTCGGCGGCCTTGCCCTCGCCCTGTTCGAGCTTGAGCAGGGCGAGCAGCTGCAAGGCTTCCACCTGGTCGCTGCGGCGGCTAAGGATCTGGCGCAGCTCCCGCTCGGCGCCGGCCCGATCGCCCTGGTCACGGCGCAGTTCGGCCAGCATCAACCGCAGCGACCAACGCTCCGGTGCCTGGTCGGCCATGGGTTCCAGCACGCCGATCGCCTCTCCCTTGCGGTTGAGAGCCACCAGCAGTTCCAAGTAACGCTGACGTTCGCTGTCCTGGGCCTCGCCGCGGGCGAGCTTGCCCCGCAGCCGATCCGCCTCCTGCAGCAGCGAGGCACGGTTCGCATCCTCGGGAGCCCCGCCCACCTGCATCCGGCCGAGCCACCAGCCGGCGGCGAGCGCCACGACGCAGAGGGCGGTGGCACCGGCCACGGTCCAGCCAATGGCGGAGCTGCTGCGGTTGGGGGTGGACATCCGGGCTGGGGTGAGCGGGTTCAAGCCCCGAGCGGAGGCTACCTGCAGCACTGGCTACATTGGCCCGGGCCCAATCCCGTCCCCTGCGGGGTTCCGCTCCCTCACCATGCGCCAGCACCCCATCTCCCCGGTCACCGAACCGATGCAGTACCGGGCCATCGGCGTGGTGCGCGGCCTCTACGAACCCACCGACCCGGACCAGCCCACCCGCGGCGTGATCCGCACCGAGGACGGCACCGAACTTGAGGCCGTGGTCCTCGGCCGGCTGCTCACCCTGATGCGCCGCCACCTCGATTTGGCCATCCCTCACCTCTGGGTGGTGTACCCCCGCAGCCGCGACGAGAACCAGCTCCACCTCCAGATGGTGGGGGTCTGGGAACCCAGCACCCTGGCGGCCGCAGCCGAGGAGGAGGCCGACGCCGCCCCCACCGACGATCTGGTCGAGGGTGACGGCTACTTCTCGGTGCGCGGCGAGCTGATCTACACCCGCCCTGAAACCGGTGATCTGGTGGTGAAGGTGCGCCAGCAGCCCCGCCCGGACGGCAGCCGGCCGATCCCCTTCAAGCTGCAGCTGCGGGGGGAGGTGCCTCTGGAGCACCTGCGCCATTTCGTGGCCCTCGACCTGCGCCGCCAGGGCCAGCACCTCGCCCTGGAGGGCTTTGAGGTGATGGGCCCCCTGGCCCAGCGCGGCACCCGGGGCGGTAAGGGCCGTCGCGGCCCCGGCCCTGGCGGCGGAGGTGGTGGCGGTGGCAGCGAGCGGCGGGGCAAGGAGCGCCCCGCCGGTGAGGGCAATCCGGAACGGCCCGGGGGTGGGGGTCCCACCCGCAACCACGGCAGGGCGGTGAGCCGCCCCTCCCGGTGAGCCGGAGGCTGGCGCGATGAGGGGAGCCTTCACCGCCGGCGTGGCGGTGCTCGTGGTGAGCCTGATGGCAGTGGTGGGTCCCCTGCTGGGTCTCTCCCCCTGGATCACGAGCGTGCTGGTGCTGCTGAGCCTCGGCTTCCTCACCGTGGATGCGGCCCGCTTCAACGGCCGGGGCGGGCACCTGCTGGCCGAAGCCCTGCCCGGTGGTCTGAGCCGGCTGCGGCGGATCGCCCTCCATGAGGCCGCCCATGCCCTGGTGGCCGACGACGAAGGCCTGGCCGTGGGCGCCGTTCACGTGGGCAGCCTGGCCTGCCTGCGGGCCGGCCTGGCGGCGGGCGGCACCACGGTGCTGGAGCCCCCCGCCAGCGCCCGGCTGCCCCTCGAGGAGCTGCGCCGCTGGAGTCGGGTGCTGCTGGCCGGCATGGCGGCCGAAACCCTGATCTACGGCGACAGCGAAGGTGGCGCCGACGACCGCTCCCTGCTGGGGCGGTTGTGGGGCCTCTCCGGCCAGGACGTGGACACCGCCCAGCGCGAACAGCGCCGGGCCCGGCGGGAGGTGGAGCAATGGTTGCGCCAGCGGCGGCCCGCCCTGGAACAGGAGGCCGAGCGGCTGGCCAGCGCCGCCCCCCGCCTCGGGCGACCCGGGGCAGCGCCAACAGCGACGCCAGCGGCATGAGCCTGCTCCTGCTGGATTGCCCCACCGGCGTGGCCGGCAACATGCTGCTGGCGGCCCTGCTCGATCTGGGCGTTCCCGAGGTGGTGGTGCACCGGGCCCTGGCGGACCTCGGACTCGAGGGCCGCTACCGCCTCCAGCTCGACCAACGCCGCAGCGCGGGGCTGCGGGGGCTCCACCTGGCGGTGGAAAGCCTGGAGGCCGATCCCCCCCACCGCACCTGGGCCTCCCTGCAGCGCCAGCTGGCCGAATCGGGCCTGGCGCCGGAGCTCCGGGGACGGGTGATCGCGGTGTTCAGCCTGCTGGCGGAGGCCGAGGCCGCGGTGCACGGCGAACCGGTGGAGGCGGTGCACTTCCATGAGGTGGGGGCCCTCGATGCCCTGGTGGATGTGGTGGGGGTCTGCGCCGCGCTGCTGCACCTGGAGGTGGACCAGCTGGTCTGCGGCGTTCCCCCCGCCGGCCACGGCCGCGTGACCACCGCCCATGGATCCCTGCCCCTGCCGGCGCCGGCGGTGCTGGAGATCGCCCGACGGCGCGCCATCCCCCTGGGCACGAGCGAAGGCTTCCCGCCCGGGGAGCTCACCACCCCCACGGGGCTGGCGCTGGTGGCCTGCTGGGCCGACCGCTTCGGCCCGGCGCCGGCGGCGGTGCCCCTGCGCCTCGGGGTGGGCCTGGGCAGCCGCAGCCTCGACCGTCCCAACCTGGTGCGCCTCTGCCTGGCCCGCGCGATCGAACCGGCCGGCGTGGCAGCCGAGGAACCCATCCCGGCCGCGGGCGAAGGGGAGACCCACGAACCGCTGCTGGAACAGCAGGCCCAGATCGACGATGCCAGCGCCGAGGACCTGGCCTTCCTGGCCGAGGCCCTGCGCCAGGCAGGGGCGGTGGAGGTGTTCAGCCAGCCAGTGGCCATGAAGAAGGGCAGGATCGGCACCCTGATCACAGCCCTGATGCCCCCCCACCTGGCCCCCGCCCTGCGCCAGGTGTGGTGGCGCCACGGCAGCAGCCTGGGGGTGCGCGAAACGCTGCAGCGGCGCTGGCTGCTGCCCCGCCGGGAGGACACCGTGGCCACGGCCCTCGGCCCGGTGGCCATCAAGTGGGTGGACCTGCCGGGAGGCCGGCGCCGCGGCCGGCCCGAATACGAGGATCTGGCCGCCCTGGCCCGCCGCCACGGCCTGGGCTTCGACCAGGTGCGGGCCGTGGTGGCCGAAGCCCTGGCCCGCCAGGCTGAAGACGCCGACGGGGAGCCATGATCGCGCCATGAAGGAGCGGATCCGTCCCCTGCTGCAACGCCTGCAGGCCCTGCGCCCGCGCCGCCCGGTCGCCGTGGGGAGCAGGCCGGGCGCCGCCCTGAGCACCACGCTGGCCCGGGCGCTGGCCTGGCGGCCGGCCCTGCCGGGCGGCCTGCGCCCCTGGATCACCCTGGCCAGCCTGGGCTTCGTGCTCGCCGCCCTGCTCAGCCATGGCCGCCAGCTGCTGCGGCTCGGCCTCGATCCCCAGGGCTGGCTGTGGTTGCTGCTGGGGCTGGGCCTGAGTCTGCTCAGCGTGGTGGCCAACGGCCTGGCCTGGCGGGTGCTGCTGGGCTGGCTGGGCCAGCGGCCCGAGGGGGCAGCGCCGGTGGCCCATTACATGGTGACCAACCTGCGCAAGTTCCTGCCCGGCGGCATCTGGCACCTGGCGGCGCGGGTGCAGGCCCTGCGGCAGGGCAACGCCGGCCTGGCGACACCGCTGGGCACCTCCACCGCCCTGGTGGCCGTGCTGCTCGATCCCCTGCTGGCCGCCACCGCCGCCCTGGCCCTGGCGAGCCTGGGGGGCTGGCAGGGGGGGCTGGGGTTGCTCTGCCTGCTGCCCCTGGGCCTGCTCAATCCCCGCTGGCTCGAGCCCCTGCTGCAGCGGCTGGAGCGGCGCAAGGCCCGCGACCTGCAGCTTGAGAGTGCCCCGGCCGGGGGCGATGGCCCGCCTGCGGCCAGCCCCGCTGCCCCAGCACCCCCGCTCACGCCGCCGCGGCTGCCCGGCTACCCCTGGCTGCCGCTGCTGGCGGAGGGGGCCTTCGTGCTGCTGCGCTTCGCCGGCTTCGCCTGTTGTGTGTGGGCCTTCGACCTGCAGCTCTCGCTCGGCTGGCCCACCTGGCTGGCGGGCTTCAGCCTCGCCTGGACCGTGGGACTCGTGGTGCCCGGGGCCCCCGGCGGCCTGGGGGTGTTCGAGGCGGTGCTGCTGCTGCGGCTCGGAGGCCTGCTGGGGGCGGCACCCCTGCTGGCCGTGGCCCTGAGCTACCGCCTTGTGGCCACCCTGGCCGATGTGCTGGGTGCCCTGCTGGCCGACCTCGACAGCCGCCCCGCCCGACCAACCGACAACCGCCCCGCTCCGGGAGACGCTGGCGCCGCTTCTCAATAGCGCCTACTCTTGCGAACAGCCGTGATGAGGGTGGTTGGAGGGCCTGCGCAGCAGCCTGCATGAACGGGGCCAGCGCCTCACCCCCCAGCGGGAGCGGGTGCTGGCCCTGTTCAAGCAGATCGGTGCCGGCCGTCACCTCAGCGCCGAGGACGTGCATCAACGGCTGTGCGGCGGCGATGGGCGGGTCTCCCTGGCCACGGTGTATCGCAGCCTGCGGCTGCTGAGCTCCCTGGACCTGCTGCAAGAACTGGAGCTCCCCGATGGGGGTCGCCGCTTCGAGCTGGCCGGGGACGCCCAGCACCGCCACCACCACCACCTGCTCTGCGTCCGCTGCGGCCGCACCGAGGAATTCGAAGACACCGCCGTGCTCACGGCCGGCGCCGCGGCGGCCGGTGCCCATGGCTTCCGCCTGCTGGAGTGCGTGCTCAACGTGCGGGCCCTGTGCCCCGGCTGCGCTGCCGCCGAAGCGGACTGAGCCCACCGGCAGGGACCGGATTCACGGCACCAACGAGCGGCCAGATTCGGAACAGACTGACAACCAAGAAGCCCCAAGTAGCACCGCTACAGCATCACGCTTCTTGCTGTTCTGTTGCTGCAGATCCGATGCGAATAGCCCAGATTGCGCCACTTTGGGAAAGTGTTCCACCCCGCCTTTATGGAGGCACAGAAAGGGTTGTCCACTATCTCACCGAAGAACTGGTCAAGCGTGGCCACGAGGTGGTGCTGTTCGCCAGCGGCGATTCCCAGAGCAGCGCCGAATTGCGCAGTTGCATCCCCCAGGCCCTGCGCCTGGCCGCCGACCCCGGCGATCCCCTCAGCCCCAGCCTGATCCAGCTCGCCCAGGTGATCGACCAGGCGGATCAGTTCGACGTCCTCCATTTCCACACCGGCCCCCTCCATCTGCCCTGCACGGCGCGCCTGGCGGTTCCCTCCCTCACCACCCTGCACGGCCCCCTCACCGGCGCCGACCAGCCGGCCCTCTACGGCCACTTCCACCGGGCGCCGCTGGTGTCGATCTCCGAAGCCCAGCGCCGGCCGCTGCCGTCGGCCCCCTGGCTGGGCACCGTCTACCACGGCCTTCCCACCGACCTCTACCGCCCCGTGGAGACGGCCGAGCCCTACCTGGCCTTCGTGGGGCGGGTGTCGCCGGAGAAGCGGCTCGACCGGGCCATCGCGATCGCCTCGGCCGTGGGCCTGCCGCTACGGGTGGCCGCCAAGGTGGACCGCGCCGACCGGGCCTACTGGGAGGGGGTGATCGAACCGCTGGTGCGGGGCAACCCGCTGGTGTCCTTCATCGGCGAGGTGGATGATGCGGGCAAGCAGGCGTTGCTGGGCGGTGCCCTGGCCCTGCTCTTCCCGATCGACTGGCCGGAACCCTTCGGGCTGGTGATGATCGAGGCCAACGCCTGCGGCACCCCCGTGATCGCCTGGCGCCAGGGCTCCACCCCCGAGATCATTCAGAACGGCATCAACGGCTGGCTGGTCAGCTCGATCGCCGAGGCGGTGGCGGCCGTGGGGGCCTGCGAGGCCCTGGACCGCGCCCGGGTGCGGGCCCATTTCGAGGTGCGCTTCACCGCGGCGCGCCAGGCCGAGGACTACGAACAGCTCTACCGCCTGCTGATCGAGCGCCGCCCGGCCGGCGAGGGCGGCAGCGACCCCGACAACGGCGAATCCCAGGCCGTCGCGCCCCTGCTCCATGCGGCATGACCAGCTGCCTCCGTTCGTGCTCAAGGACGGAGAGACCTTCGCGATGCTCGACAGCCGCGGCGAAATCGACCCCGGCACCCACCCCGATTCGGGTGTCTTCCACCGCGGCACCCGCCATGTGAGCCGGCTGCAGCTGCTGCTCTGGGACCGGCCGCCCACGGTGCTGAGCTCCACCGAACGGGGGGAGATCGGCCTGCATGTGAGCCACCTCAGCAACGAGAACGCCGGCGGCACAGCCCCCTCCAGCGGCTCGGTGCACCTGGAGCGGAGCACCCTGGTGACGGCCACCAGCTGCCTGCAGCAGCTCAGCTTCACCAGCTTCGAGCCCCTGCCGCTGCGGATGCCGCTCAGCCTCCGCTTCGACGGCGACTTCCGCGACATCTTCGAGGTGCGGGGCATGGTGCGGCCGGCCCGGGGCGAACGGCACCGCCGCGGCCAGGCCGATGGGCTGGTGCTGGAGTACACGGGCCTCGATGGCGAGGGGCGCCGTACCGGACTGCGGCTCGGCCTGCCCCTCAGCGAGCGGGGGGAGGGGCACGTGGGCCTCTGCCTCGATCTCGAACCGCGGGTGACCCGGCGCCTCTGCCTGGCGATGGACTTCGGCGGCGCCGCTCCCGGAGAGGCCATCGAACGGCAGACGCCGGAGGCCGGCTTCGATGCGGCCCTCGCCCTCACGATCGAGCGCTTCCGGGAAGCCCGCCGGCTGGCGGCCGGGGTGACCACCGACAACCCCGCCCTCAACCAGTGGCTGGGGCGCTCCTACTCCGATGTGCACCTGCTCTCCAGCCGCCTGGAGCACGGCCCCTATCCCTATGCCGGGGTGCCCTGGTTCAGCTGTCCCTTCGGCCGGGACGGGCTGATCACCGCTCGCCAGCTGCTGCTGGTGGAGCCCCGGCTGGCCAAGGGGGTGCTGGGGTTCCTGGCGGAGCACCAGGCCCACCACAGCGATGCCGCCAGTGATGCGGAACCGGGCAAGGTGCTGCACGAGGCCCGGCTGGGGGAGATGGCCTCGCTGGGGGAGGTGCCCTTCCGCCAGTACTACGGCACGGTGGATGCCACGCCCCTGTTCGTGATGCTGGCGGGGGATTACCTCAGCCGCAGCGCCGACCATCCCTTCATCGTGGGGCTGCTGCCGGCCCTGGAGGCGGCGATGGCCTGGATCAGCGCGGCCGAAGCCCGCAGCGCCGATGGCTTTCTGCGCTACCTCTGCGCCGCCCAGGGGGGCCTGCGCAACCAGGGCTGGAAGGATTCCGACGACGCCGTGCACCACGCCGACGGTCGCCTGGCGGAGGGGTCGATCGCCCTGTGCGAGGTGCAGGCCTACGTGTACGGCGCGCGGCGAGCCATGGCCGCGATCCTGGAGCGGGTGGGCCGGTCCGGCGAGGCCGCCCAGCAGCTGGAGCAGGCGGACGCGCTGCGCCAACGCTTCCACCAGGCCTTCTGGTGCGAAGCGATCGGCACCTATGCCCTCGCCCTCGACGGCGAGGGGCGGGCCTGCGCGGTGCGCACCTCCAACGCCGGCCACTGCCTGCTCACCGGCATCGCCCCGGCCGGCGCGGCGGCGTCGGTGGCGCGGCAGCTGCTGGCCCCCAGCAGCTTCAACGGCTGGGGGGTGCGCACCCTCGATGAACGGGAGACGCGCTACAACCCGATGAGCTACCACAACGGCTCGGTCTGGCCCCATGACAACGCCCTGATCGGCCTGGGCCTGGCCCGCTACGGCCTCACGGCGGAGGCGATGCGGATCTTCACGGGCCTGTTCGATACCGCCCGGGCCATGCCGATGGTGCGGCTGCCGGAACTGTTCTGCGGATTCCAGCGCCGCGACGACGAGGGCCCCACCCACTACCCGGTGGCCTGCAGCCCCCAGGCCTGGGCCAGCGGCAGTGTGTTTGGTCTGCTGGAGGCGATGACCGGCATGGCGATCGGCACCGACCCGGCCACCAACCGGGTGCAGGTGCGCTTCCACAAACCGGTGCTGCCCCGTCCGATCAACCTGCTCGAGATCAACGGACTGCGGCTGGGGGAGGAGGAGATCGACCTCCAACTGCACCGCAGCGACCACGACGTGGGGGTCCTGGTGCGGCGCCGCAGCCCGGGGGTGGATGTGGTGATCCTCAAGTGAGCGGGCACGGGCTAACAGCGTTTAATCAGAGGGCCATCGCAGCGGTGAGATGGCATTTGGGTAGCCGGAACGACATCTGAACCTGGACCAGGGCTGGAACAATCCCAGCAACCGATGATGCACATCTGCATCAAAAAGATGCAGAACATTTGCGAATGTTGGGCACTTGGCTGTCTTCAGCCTCCGGCACTTGGCTGTCTTCAGCCTGCCAGCCCTCCGCCTGGCATCAGCCATGGGTGTGTCCTGCTCTCCAGGCCAGCGACCCACGCCGCTCCCGTTCCGCCAAGGCCAGCCACCGCGGCAATCCTTGCAACCGGAACCGGACTTTGCCCCAGCCCGCTGCCCCCTTGGCCAGCCCACTTGACCTGGATCATTCGCGTGATGCCACCCCCCTCGGGATCAGCCGACACCACCGCCAGCTAGCCCTCACCATGCGTTCTTCGCGTAGGCCTTCCTACCAGGACCCTCCCCTCGGCCACACCCTGGCCCTGATGGGCTGGGGCCTGGTCGGGGTGTTCGTCGCGTCCCTGCTGCCGGCCCTGCTGGGGGCTTCCCCGCTCAGCCCGGACTGGATGCTGGGGCTCAGCCAGGGGCTGGTGGATCACGGTCTGGTGGCGCTGCTGGGCCTGGCCTTGATTCACCTGAGCGCCTACCTGAATCCAGCCGATCGGACAGTCGAGCGCCGCTACCGGCTGGCCGCGCAACTGGCCCTCCCTGCCGCCCTGGGATTCCTGCTGCTGATCCCCCTGCGGGCCGTGCTGCTGTGGCCTTCCATCCAGGGGCCTGCCAGCCAGCAGGCAAGCTCCGACCAGCAGTTCCGCCGAGAGGTTGCTGTGATCCGCACCCTGCTGGCCCAGAACCTTCCGTCGCCGCAGCTCAGAACGAAGCTTCTGGAGCGGGTGTCAGGCTTGCGCCAATCGGTCGGCCTGCCCGCTGCCGAGGGAATCGAAACCCTGTTCGCCGGGCCGAGCGATGCCCTGCGCAGCAACCTGTCCGGGCAGCTGGATGAGATCGAGAAGCGCAAGGACGCCCAGCTCCGTGGTGGGGCCCCAGCGACGGCAGGGCAGACCTCTCGGCTGAGCGCCGTCAGCGCCCTGCTGCGCACCCTGCTCACCAGCCTCGCCCTGGCGATCGGGTTCCTGGCCGGCAGCCGGAGGCGCCACGAAGACCTCTCCCCCCTGCTGATCTGGCAGTTGAACAGGGAGAGGCGGCAGTCCGGTGGCAGAAAGGCCCAACAACCCGGCAGCCGTCAGGCTGCGAAGCAATTCATCTCCCAACTCACCGAGGAGGACTTGCCAAGCCGCTGAGCCAGCCCACCGGATGCTTGTTGCGAACCGCTTGCAAAAAGGCAGCGCCACTGCTTAGATTGCGAGTCATTCGCAATAACCGCCCCGTCGCGGCGATCTGATGCAGTTCCGCTTCCTGCCCGACAAGCCCCTGGCCGCCCTGCGCATGCCCGCCGGCCAGACCGTGCTGCTCGACCCCGCCGCCCGGGCCGAGGGGGCCAGCTGCCTTGAGGTGCTCGAAGGCATCGCTCGGGTGTACTGCCCCTGCGAGGAGACCGAAGGCATGACCCTGGCCTTCCTGCAGCCGGGCGATCAGCTCCGCACCGACCGCCTCTGCAGCGAGGGCGTCTGCGTGGAGGCGCTCACACCGCTGGTGTTCCGCAGCGACGCTGAGCCGGTGGCGGGTCACGGCTTCGATCCGGTGAACGAGTGGACCCTGCAGCTGCTGCGCATCCGCCATCTCGGCAGCGCCGAACAGCGCCTCCATGCCCTGCTGGGCCTGCTGGTGCGGCGCCTGGGCCGCCGCTGCGGCGACTGGTGTGACCTGCCCTTCCGCCTCACCCACGAGCGGATCGCCGAGCTGATCGGCACCACGCGGGTCACCACCACCCGGCTGATCTCCCGCATCCGCCGCGAGGAACTGTTGCAGGTGCCCAGCGGCGAGAGCGGCCTCCGGCTCGCCCCGGCCCTGGTGGAATCGGCGCCCCTGGCGGTGGCCTGAGCCTCGGCCGATCAACGCCCCGGGGAGGCTGATCCGCGCCTCTCCAGCTGGGGCACCAGGGCCAGGGAAGCGACCAGCCCCAGAGCCAGGATCAAGGCGGCGGGAATCAGGGCCGCCCCGAGGCGTTCATCGCTGGCGTACTGGTAGACCCGCACCGAGAGGGTGTCGAAATCGAAGGGGCGCAGGGCGAAGCTGAGCGGCAGTTCCTTCACCACATCCACGAACACCAGCAGGGCCCCCACCACCAGCGGCCCCCGCAGCAGCGGCAGATGAACGCGGCGCAGCACGGCCCACCAGCTGCAGCCCAGGGCGGTGGCGGCCTCATCGAGGCTGGGGGGGAGCCGTTCAAGGGCCGCATCCAAGCCCTGGCGGGAAACAGCCAGGAAGCGATCGGTGTAGCCCCACAGCAGCAGCGCCAGGGGCGCAACCCCCAGAGGAGCACCGAGCAGCAGCAGGGCCAGGGCCAGCACCGCTCCGGGCACCGCATAGCCCATGCCCGCCAGAAAGGCGAGCCGCCCGAGCCAGGGGCCTGCAAACCAGCGGCGGCCGAGCGCCAGCACCAGGGCCGTCACCGCGGTGAGTCCCACGGCCGCCAGGGCCAGGCCGAAACTGCGCAGCCCCAGGGCGGCCAGGTCGGCGCCCTCGCTGAGCTGGAGCTGATCGCGGCTCTGAACCATCCAGAGCAGGGGCAGCCCGAGGCTGAACAGCGGCGGCAGCAGGGTGAGCAGCTGGGCCAGGCGGGCGCGCCAACCATCCAGGAGCCAGGGGCTGGCCGCTTCGGCATCACCGCCGGCCAGCCAGCGGCGGCTGCGGCGGCGCAGCTGGCGTTCGCAGGCCACCAGCAGGCTCACCAGGGCCAGGCTGATCAGGGCCAGGCCCACGGCACCGCGCGGATCACCCTCGCTCTGCCAGCGCTGCAGGATCGTGCCCGAGAGCGTGGGAACACCCAGCAGCTCCACCGCCCCCAGTTCATTCACCACCTCCATGCCGGCCAGGGCCACGCCGGCGCCGATGGCGGGGGCGGCCATCGGCAAGGCCACGCGGCGGAAGCCGCCCCAGGGGCCCACCCCGAGGCTGCGGCAGGCCTCCAGCTGGCGCTGGCCGCCGGCGCTGAAGCTCTCGGTGGCCAGCAGAAACACGTAGCTGTAGGTGCCCAGCACCAGCACCGCTGCAGCCCAGAGATCCCCGTGCAGGCGCAGGCCGAGGCGGCTGCCGCTGTCGATCAGGGTGGCGGCCAGCAGATACGGGGGGGCCGCCAGGGGCAGCAGCTGGGCGATGCGAAGCAGACGGCGACCCGGGAAGCTGCAGGCGGCCGTGAGCCAGCCGGTGGCGGTGCCGAGCACGGCGCCGCCCAGCCCCACCAGCAGCACCAGGCCCAGGGTGTGGAGCAGGGCTTCGGCGCCTTCCGTGCCCAGCAACGAGCCTGCTTCGCCCGATTCCCTGACGGCGCCGGCTTGGCCACCCAGCAGGGCATAGGGGGCCAAGCCCAGGATGGGCAGGAGGGCCAGGGCAGCCACCAGCAGCAACAGGAGCAGCAGGGGCCATCGGGCCGAGGCCAGGGCCGAGCCTCTCCCCGGCCACGCGGTCACGGCCATCCGGCCGCCCGCATCAGCTGCACGGCCTCGCCGTTACGAGCACCGAGCTGCTCGATCGGCACGCCATCGCCGCGCACGGGCCCGAAGCCCTGCAGCAGCGGATCGGTGCCGCTGCCCACCAGGGGGTATTCGTGGTTGGCCTGGGCGTAACCCACCCCGCCGCCCTGCGGCGAGGCCAGGAACTCCAGCAGCTGGCGCGCCGCCTGCGGATGGCGCGAATGGCGGGTCACACCGGCCCCGCTCACGTTGATGTGGGCCGGATCGGGCACCACCACCTTCACGCCCTGCAGCAGGGCCTTGTCCTCAGCGCCGCCGTCGCCGGAGAGCAGGCGGGCCACGTAGTAGCTGTTCACCACGCCCACGCCGCAGTCCCCGCGGGCCACGGCCCGAGCCAGGGGGATGTCGGATGTGAAGAAGGGGGGCTTGAGGTTGGCGATCAGGCCGCCCAGCCAGCGGCGGGTTTCAGCCTCACCCCGCAGGATCAGCTGGTCGGCCACCAGCGACTGGTTGTAGACACTGCGGCCATTGCGCAGGCAGAGGCGGCCCTTCAGCTCGGGGCGGGCCAGGTCGGCATAGGTGCGGATCAGGGCGGGATCGACCTGCTTCGGATTCACCACCACCGCCCGCACCCGCCGGGTGAGGGCGCTCCAGCGGCCGGCCGAATCGCGCAGTTCGGGGGGCACCTCCCGGCGGATGGCCTCGGAGTTCACCGGCTGGAACAGGCCCTGGTCGGCGGCCCGCACCAACCGGGCCGCATCCACCAGCACCAGCAGGTCGGCGGGCGTTCGGGCCCCTTCGGTGCGCACCCGCTCGATCAGGGCGTCATCCTTGCCCTCCAGCAGCTTCACCTGGATGCCGGTCTGCTCGGTGAAGCGCCGGTAGAGGGCCTGATCGGAGTTGTAGTGCCGGCCGGAATACACCCCCAGGGTGACCGGTCCGGTGGAGGGGGCAGGCGCCTGGCGGCAGCCGCCAAGCAGGGCGATCAGGCCCAGCCCCAAGGCCCAGCGGCGGCGGGGGACGGGGCGACGCGGGGCCCCGGGAGCGGGATCAGCGGGAGGTCGGCGGCGAGACAGGGCAGGCATCCGCGGGACCGGAAGCGGCGTGGTTCCTGGAAGCTAGGGAGAGCAGCGGGCGAGCTTCGTACGAATGAATCGTGGCGCTGTGCCATTGGTCACATGCGCAGCCGCTTCGCTCTGGGGGAACTGTCAGGGACGTCGGCCAAGGGACAGACGCTTGGTTAGGGCAGGGAAACGTGCAGGGCCTCGGAGAAGCGGTGTCAATCGAATACGAGGGGCGAAGCGAAGCGGAAGCGACCCTGAAGGTTGATGAGCCCGGAAAGCCGTTGCGCCTTCAGCAAGCAGGTGCTCCACCCAGAGGACGGCGGACAGAAACCCGACTCCGGATTTCGGCTCTGGACAGGGCCGGCGGCTTGGTGGCTGATCGCGGGATCAGCGGTGGTTCCGCACCCGCACGGGGACCAGCACCGGTGCCATCAGACCGCCGCCGCCGTTGTCATCGTCGGATCCGAAGGCGAGCCACACCACGTAGCCGAGCAACCCGAGCGTGAAAACGGTGAGGAGAAGTTCGGTCATGCCGGGCCTTCGGTGACCCGCAGCCTAGCGGCGTTGACCAGGGCTGGCGTAGCAATTGCTTCAACCGGAGAGGGGGGACAACCGGCCCTGGGGAGAGGCCCGCTCAGGGCAGGCAGCGGCCGCGGAGGCCGAGAACATCGCTGATGGCTGTGATCGAGGGGCGCCAACGCGGGACGGAGCCGCAGCAGACCGGAACGGAACACCGCGCCAGGCCTTGATGGCTACAAGCTTCCCCGGCCGGGTGTTGCGTCGTTCAGAACGAAATCGCTTCTGGACACGCTGTTCTGTACAGCCTGCACAGATGTGCCCCAAGGCCCAACAACCCTTCGGCCGCGCCCAACGGGAACCTGCCCAGCCGCAGCACACCCCCCGGAGAGCCTGCTCAGCCGAAACCCTTGCCCGCATCCTTGGCCACGCAGGCCTGCAGCTGGCGGCGCAGGGCCGCGTGGTCGAGGCCCTTGCCGATCAGCACCAGCTGGTTCTTGCGGGGACCGTTCCAGTCGGTGTCGTCGATCGAGAAGCGTTTGCCGGCCAGGTGGAAGATGTGGCGCCGCTCGCTCTCGTTGAACCAGAGGATCCCCTTGGCGCGGAACACGCCCTGAGGCATCTGGTTGTCGAGGAAGTTCTGGAACTTGCGCAGGGCGAAGGGGCCCTCGCTGGCGAAGGAGAGGGAGGTGAAGCCCTCGATCGCCTGGTGGTCGGGATGGGCGCCGTGATCGTGAGCGTGGTCGTGCTCGTGTGCGTGGTGTTGATGACCATGCCCGTGGTGATGGCCCTCGTGACCCTGATCGCCATGACCATGATCGTGGCTGTGGGCATGGTCGTCCTCGGTTCCGTGCTCGTGCACGCAGACGCCGTGGTCGTGATCGCAGGCCTCATGGTTCTGCTGGGCCACCACCTTGTCGCTCTCGAACAGTCCCACGCTGAGCAGCAGGGGCAGGGGCACATCCCCCTTCACCGACCGCAGGATGCGGGCCTCGGGCTTGATCGCCAGCAGCTCCGCTTCCACCGCCGCCAGCCGTGCTTCGTCGACCAGATCGCACTTGTTGAGCAGAATCATGTCGCCGTAGACGACCTGGGAGCGCGCCACCTCGCCCTCCAGGATCTCGGGGCCGAAGTTCTCGGCATCCACCAGGGTGATGATCGAATCGAGGCGGGTCAGGTCCCGCAGGTCGCTGCCCAGGAAGGTCATCGCCACCGGCAGCGGATCGGCCAGGCCGGTGGTTTCCACCACCAGGTAATCCACCTTCTCGGGCCGCTCCAGGATGCGGTACACCGCCTCGAGCAGCTCGCCGTTGATCGTGCAGCAGATGCAGCCGTTGCTGAGCTCCACCATGTCGTCCCCGGTGGCGACGACCAGGTCGTTGTCGATGCCGATCTCGCCGAACTCATTGACCAGCACCGCCGTTTTCAGGCCCTGCTGGTTGGTGAGGATGTGGTTGAGCAGGGTGGTCTTGCCCGCCCCGAGGAAGCCCGTGAGGATCGTGACCGGCAGGCTGGTGGGCACCGGACCCATCGGCACCCCGGCCTGGGGTGCGGCGGAAACCACGGCGGCGGAAGGGGTGCGGGTCATCGTTGGGGTGGGTGGCGCAGGGGGGCGGCTCAGGAGCGAATCGGTACCCCTCTAGGGGGGGCATGATCGGCCGGAGATCGGCCAGCCGCGGGGATCAGCCCATCGGCCGCCCGACCGTCCTCGACCTTAGGCAGCGCCGGCAGTCGGCACCAGGCCGCACCGCTCAGAAGGCCACATCGGTGCGCACCAGGGCCCCGAACTGGCCGAAGCTCCCCCCGGCCGGCGTGTCCATGCCAAGGGGCCGGCTCAGCCAGAAGACCGCCGGGGCGAAGCTGATCGCATCGGTGAGCTGCACCTTGTACCAGGCCTCGAAGATCACGCCGCCGTCGTCGGGCACCTCGCCGCCGCTGAGGGCCGTGGCAAACACCGGCTGACCCACCGCCATGCCGAGCGCATTGCCCTCGCGCAAGGCGTTGTCCCACTGCAGGCCCACCATCCACGACTGGCTGGCGGTGAGCTGGCCGGCCGCCACCGGCGGCTCGTTGAGGGTGCGGTTGTAGCCCCAGCCCGCACTCACCGACGGCAGCCAGCCCGCCTGGAGCGGCTGCCAGCTGCCGGCCAGGCCGAAGGCATCGGTATCGGCGTTGTTGAGCACCTCCTGGGACAGGATGAAGGCGGTGCCGCCAGCCGACTGAACACCGGCCTGCAGCCGAGACCAGATGGCGGCCAGGTTGAAACTCTTGCTGCTGTAGCCGATCTGAACGCTGGTGCTGGCCGCGCTGCCGGTGGTGCCGAGGCCGCCGCTGGCGGGCGCGCTGCCATCGCCCAGGGCGCCGAGGTAGCCCGCCGCCACACTGAAGCCGCCCCCCTCCCACCAGAGGCCGCCCCCAGCGCCCTGGCTCATGTTCCAGGCGGCGGGGGCACCGTTGGCCGTGAACACGTTCAGCACGCTGCTGCTCGGGTAGAGCGAGGGCCAGAGCGGCAGAAAGTCCTCCTGACCCGCCATCGGACCGACCATCGCCGAGAAACCAGCGCCGAGGGGCCAGCGGTAGTAGAGGCGGTCGACCGCCAGCACGTTGGCGCAGTCGCTGGGGGTGCAGAACTGCTGGAAGGCGGCCTCGAGGGTGGAGAGGTAACCGGTCACGCCGAAGCCGCCGAAGGGCGTGTCGGCGAAGTTGCCGCCGCGGAGGTTGAGGAAGAGCAGGTCCTTGCCGTTGAAGCTGGTGTTCAGCCCCAGCTGAAGGTCGTAGGTGTAGGTGATGGCGCCGGCGTCCGCATTGGCCTGGGGGGCGCCCCCGCCGCGGCCACCGGTGAAGCGATTGCCCCCCACCACGGCGGTGGCCAGGCCCGAGAGCTTGGTGGTGGGGGAGAACTGAAGCGCCGCCAACCGTCCCACCCGGGCGTCGAGCCCCTCCACCCGCCCCCGCAGCAGGGCCAGCTCCGGGTCGAAGCCGGCCAGCAAGCGCCGGAGTTCATCGGTGAGCGCGCCGATCCGAGGCAAGCACTCCTGCAACAGAGCGGCCCCCTCGAAGCGGGTGAGGGACTGGCCGCCTTCGAAGCGGCCCGCTCCCTTGCCCGTGCCGCAGCCGTAGCGCTCCGCCAGGTTGCGCAGGGCCTGCCAGGCCCAGTCGGTGGGCCGCAGGTCGTTGAAGGAAGCCGCCGCGGCCAGCCTCTCCTGGCCGGGCAGAGGCAGGCTGTAGCGACGCACCGCCGCCAGATCCAGCTCCGCCGCACGCACGCCGGTCGGCACGGCTGCCGGCAGCAGGGCCAGGGCCAGCAGCGAGGCCGGTCCCACGGCCAGGACGCGGCGCAGGCGGGAGAGGGGCACCTGGCGGGCAGCAACACCGGGCAAGAATGCAGCATCCGGCCCTTTGCCGCTGAGCCCGTGTCACCGGAACGGCAAACATTGGTCACCATGGTTCCCGCCCCTGCCGCTTCCCGGACCCGGATCCCCCCCCCCGGCGGTTGGCGTTCAACGCGGCGGGCGGGCCTCGTTTCCGTCGTGGCGGCCCTGCTGCTGCTCGCCGCCTGCACCCCCGCCAACCGCCGCGACACCGCTCCGGCTGCGGCTCCCGGCCCGGCCGCGCCACGTCCCAACGGGGGCATCCTGGTGCTCAGCAGCGTGCCGCCCCTGGCCCTGTTCAGCCAGGCGATTGCGGCGGGCTGCGGCCGGGTGGAGCCGCTGGTGGCGGGGGCGGGAGATGGCCACGACCTGCACGCCACCCCGGCGGACCTGGCCAGGCTGCGGCAGGCCCGGGTGCTGGTGGTCAACGGCCTCGGTCTGGAGCATGAACTGGATGCGATGCTGCGGTCTGCCGCCAACCCATCGCTGCGGGTGATCACCAGCAGCGATGGGGTGATCCCGGCCCGCCACAACGGCCTGGCCGATCCCCACATCTGGCTGGATCCCCGCCGGGCCCGCGACCAGGCGCGCACGATCGCCGCCGGGCTGGTCGCCGCCGATCCGGACTGCGGCGGCCGCTATCGCAGCAATGCCCGGGCCCTGGAGCGGCGCCTCGAGGCCCTCGACCGCGACCTGGCCGGCCAGCTCGCCCCCTGGCGTGGCGCCATCCTCGGCACGCCCCATGCCTTCGCCACCACCTTCGCCGACCGCTACGGCCTGAGCACCGAGTCGGCGGTCCGCAGCCCCGAGGAACGGCCCACCCCGGAGGACCTGCGCCGGGTGATGGCCCGGCTGCGGGGCCCGGGCCCGCGGGCCCTGCTGGTGGAACCGGGCCAGGAGGGCGGCGCCCTGGCGGGGGTGGCCCGGGACCTGGGGCTGCGCCCCACCCCCTTCGACCCGATGGAAACGGGCCTGGTGCCGGCCCCGGGGCCGGCACCGGAGGAACCCTGGGCTACCACCCTGCGCCGCAATACCGCCAGCCTGATCGAGGCCTTCAGGGCCTCCAGCCGCTGAGGACGAGCCGCAGCGGCTCAGGCCACCTCAAACCAGGTCGGCAGGGCGGTGTAGCAGGCGGCGTTCTTCTCGTTCTCACGGGCCTCGGCCCGCCAGCAGCAGCTGCGGCCACCGTCGCGGCTGTGGAGCAGCGCATTCGCCCAGCTCCACACCAACTCCGCACTGGCCTCCATCCCCACGTTGGCCATCACCCGCAGGTCCAGGGCGCCCTGCTCGTGCAGGTCGCGCCACTGGGGCAGCAGGGGGTCATCGGCATTGACCAGAAAGGTGTGGTCGAACTGCCGGGCCAGTTGCTGCTCCAGCTCCCGCAGGCTGGAGAAATCGACCACGAAGCCGTGGGGATCGAGGCCGGTGGCGGTGAACCAGAAGCTGAAGCTGCGGCTGTAGCCGTGCACGAAGCGGCAATGGCCGTCGTGGCGCCACTGGCGGTGGCAGCAGGGGTAACCCCCGAAGCTCTTGCTGCAGGTGTAGGGAGCCGGCTCGCGCATGCCCCAAACCGTACCGAGGAACCGGCCCGCCCCTCGGCGGCGGGATGCTGGGCGAGACTGCCCCCAGCCCGCTTCCCGTCCCTTGCCGCCGTCTGAGGCCCTGCCGAACCGGCCCGATCCGGCCGCCGCCGCCCCGGCCCCGCCGCCTGCAGCCCCGCCCCCAGCGCCCGCCGCCGCCGGCCCGCCCGGGCTGCCGCAGGCCGAAGCCCTGGCCGCCGTGCTGCGCTTCAACGAGGCCGGCCTGATCCCGGCCGTGGCCCAGGACTGGCTGGATGGGGCGGTGCTGATGGTGGCCTGGATGAACCGTCAGGCCCTGGAGCGCTCCCTGGCCAGCGGTGAGGTGCACTACTGGAGCCGCTCGCGGCAGGAGCTCTGGCACAAGGGCGCCAGCAGCGGCCATTTTCAGAAGCTGCGGGGCCTGCGCTACGACTGCGACGCCGACGTGCTGCTGCTCAGCGTGGAGCAGGTGGGCGAGGTGGCGTGCCACACCGGCGCCCGCAGCTGCTTTTACGACCAGACCCCCCCGCCCAGCGGCGGCGGTCCGGCGGCCGAGCCGCCCCCCGCCGATGCCTGCACCGAGCTGATGCGGGTGATCGAGGCGCGGCGGGAGCGGCCCGAGCCGGGCAGCTACACCAACAAGCTGCTGGAGGGCGGCGACAACCGCATCCTCAAGAAGATCGGCGAGGAGAGCGCCGAGTTCGTGATGGCCTGCAAGGACGGCGACCCCGGCGAGATCGCCGGCGAGGCGGCCGATCTGATCTTCCACCTGCAGGTGGCGCTGGCCCACCACGGCGTGGGCTGGCGCCAGGTGCTGGAGGTGCTGGCGGCCCGCCGCGGCGCCCCCCGGCGCCCATGACACCCGCCGCCGTGACGCGCCGGGCGATGGAGCGGCGCCTCAGCGATCGGCCCGGCCAGCGCTGGGCCTGGGCCGCCGCCTGCGCCGTGCCGGTGCTGGGGCTGCCGCTGCTGCTGTGGCACGGCCGCCAGCGCCGCAGCGCGATTCCCTTCCTCTACGGCCTCACCACCCAGGCGATCGGCGCCTTCCTGCTGGCCACGGTGGCCAGTTCACTCTGGGCGCCCCAGGCCGAAGCCCTGCGCCAGAACGGCCCTGGAGCCCGCGGCAGCCGAGGCGCGGCGGCCGTTCCCCTGGCCCTGGTGCTGGCCGCCTCCGGCTGCTTCGCCCTGGGCCACCGCCAGGGGCAGGAGAAGGCGGCCCGCGATGCCGCCACCTGGCTGCGGCTGGATGGCTGAGGCGGCAGGGACGCTCCGTGCGAGCGGGCGCCTCAGCCGGGCAGGCCCTGGGCCGGCAGCGGCCCGGGGGGTGGGGGGGGGGGCGGCCCCCCCACCC